>WSYB01000070.1 GCA_009773645.1 Geobacteraceae bacterium | reverse complement strand
TGGCTACCTGCCGTTCTCGAAGAACAGCGCCCAACTCCTGTTCCACCTGATCTCTAAGCTCTACGAGCAGACCTCGGTGATCATTACGACGAACCTGACGTTTGGGGAATGGGGCCAGATCTTCGGAGACGCCAAGATGACGACCGCGCTCCTCGACCGGGTGACGCATCACTGCGAGATCATCGAGACCGGAAACGAGAGCTGGAGGCTAAAAAACAGAACCCAATAGTGGAAGGGCCGAGAAATCAAACCCGGCGTGTCGACATCCAGCATGGCGGAGGTCGGCCTTACACAAACTGCAGGAAGGGGTCACTTTTCGGTGCGGTTTGGGGGTCAAAATTCAACGCTGTTTGACAGTCCTCCTCGCAATTTTGCTAACCTATCCAAATATAATACTAAATTGTTAGCGTTTTGTCGAGGCGACGAATTGGCTGAAACGCCGAAAATAGCTGGGAAGCGTTGCTCTTGCTTGGCTGGTGGCGGCTTGCGACTCGTTAACTTTCGCACCAAAGTTAGCGAGTCCAAAGGATGATCGGCCGGTTTTGGTGGTGGGAATACCGGCATACATGCCTGCACTGCTCAAATCAGGATAGACAGCCGGGGACGGTCGTGCCTATCAGCACTCCAGAAAAGAGGACGTGGTGTGATCGCGATAGTTACGATGAGTGGCTACCATGGCTAGGGGGACCGCCTGCCAGTGGCAGTATCTCCCCCTTGTTAGTCTCCAGGTCCTTGCCGAAGGCTTTCTCACCCTATCTTTTCCCTAGGCAAGGCCCCGGAGGCCATTTTTCGTGTTTTCCGTGGTAACCATCAAGGATCTTTCCACGCCCGGAATATTATGAATAGAATCCTTTTTACATTTTTCGGTTGCGTGTTGATCGGGTGTTTCCTGGTCTCTTCTTCACCAACCCCGGCTCAGTCCTATTCCCTCATTGTCGAGGGGCGGCAAATCAAGATGCGAAGTGTCCAAGCGCTATGCCTTTGCCGAGCAGGAGGCTAGGAAGAACGGACGCATCCCTGATGCCGAGTTCTACCGCCAGGATAAAGAGAAGGCCTTCACCGAATGCTATGTGCATATAGCAAAGGCTGACGCGCTCAACGCCGCTCTAGCAGAACAGCTTTGGCGTGAAGAAGCCAAGATGGTTTACAAGTAATTCACATCGCTTTCCTATTTCCTGACTGTCCACGGAGGTTGCTTTCGTCAGTGGGATTATGGGAATGAATACGAGAACAACTTTTTGAGCCTAGTGATGACAGGTTCTGCATGGTAGAGGCTGTTTTTGTTGGGTCTAGGCGCTGCCGGAACATACTTGGTCTCAATATTACTGGGAGCACTTATTACCTAACAGGGTTATGTTGTCGGTGCCCGCAAGCGCGGGCTTTTGCCCACTCGGACCGACGACGCGTTAGGTATTTCATGCCCTGAGTAATAATAGACCTCAGACTTGTCTCAAGCCACTTTCATGGGCAACTGCATGATGGATTTAGGAAAATTCTTTCTCGGGAAAATGTTTCCGGGAAAGGCTTTGCACGAGCTTCTAATGCATAGCGGCCACACCACTGCTGTCAGCAGGTAATTAAATGAGACGCAGATACTGTTCATCCAGCCTCGCGAGGTTACGCTCCGAACGGGGCCATTCTTTCGATGTGTCCGATCCCGCGCCCGGCCTGGATATCTGGTTCTGGCTGTTGGTTTTGGCCGCATTTTCCATACGCGTCGTCAATCTTGAGGGCACCGAGCTTTGGTGGGACGAATTTCTCGTGCTCCACCGGGCGAGCATGGCCCTTCCCGACCTCTGGAACAGCCTGAAGTTCCAGAGTGCCTCGGAAGTGTATGCCGACACTTCCCCTCCTCTTCACCATATCCTGGTGCACTTCTCTTTGCTGCTGGGGCGAAGTGAGTTCTTCGCCAAGCTTCCGAGCGTTCTCTTTGGTTCCTTCTCCGTGGGCATGGCCTATCTGGCCGGACGGGACCTGTTCGGCCGGTCCGCGGGCCTTTCGGCCGGTATGATCGCCTGCCTGTCCTTCTTCCATATCGCCTACAGCAGGGACATGCGCTGGTACGCCATCTTTTATTTCTTCACCTTCATGGCCCTGTGGGCGTCCTGGCGTTTCGCCGAAAGTCTCGGGAGGAAATCCCGGTTGGCTCTGGCCACGGCCTTCTGCGGCATGATGTATACATCGTACATAGCAGCCCCGTTCATCGCCGGGGCGTACTGCTATTTCCTGATTCGTGCGTTGTATCTCCTTCGCGGTGGATTCGCCCGAAAGGCAAAGAGTTTTCTGCTTTCCTGCTGTCTGGTGGCGGGTGTTGTCGCTGTCGCGTATCTGCCGCAGCTCACGGGGCATACCGTGGCCGCAAAGCTTTTTCACATGCAGTTCGGCAACTATTTCGATGTCGCCAAAGTCTGGTTGTCATTGCAGCAGTTCACCCATGGTCTTTCATCCGTTCCGCCGTGGCATGGCTGGACCCTTGCGCTGCTCGGGATTGCTGCCACGATCCGAGTGGCATTCTTCGGCCGCTTTTCCTCGGCCCTTCTGGTGCTTTTCTTCTGTGTTCCACAGGTCGCGGCTGCTTTCATGATTTACGTCCAGGCTCCCGTGCAGGCGAAATACCTGGTGGCCCTTCTGGTGCTATTCTTTATTTTCGCGGGAGTGGGGGTTCAGTCTCTGGCCGAAGGGGCTTTCTGGCTGGCGGGAAAGCTGTCCAGGGGTGCCCTGCCTCGCTTGTCGCGGATCGCGGCAGCGGTGGCAGTCATTTTTGCATTGCTGTATCAGGCTCCCGCCCTCTTCACTTTTCAGGACGGCATGGCGCCTACCAGCAAGGTCGTGGCACGATACCTGGCCCTGAACAAGACCAATCACAGTTTTATCATGTACGCCCGCAACCGCCAGGATAAAGTCATTTACAACTGGTACGTGGGCGGTCTGTTCCGGAATTTTTCATCCTATGAACCTGGTGGGTATCGACGTTTCCTGTTTGTTGGAACACCAGGGAAAGAGGCGGCGGCGCAAGTGCCCCTTTTGAGCGTTTTAAACCTCAGGGGTGAAACCGTCCAGGTCCGTTGCGGGGGGATTGCCAGCATGGCACCGATCCCCCTCGTTCCGCCATCTCCAGAGAGCGCGCTGCTTTTCGAACAAAAGTTCGACACCCTGGACTATTACAAGACGGTTTGGAAATCCGAGAACATCGGGATCGATTCCACTAACGGGACACTCGCCCTGTACGGTTTTGACGGGCTAGGAAGCAGCCTGTACCGCTTTACCCGGTGGGGAGGGAAGTTCCCGGAAAAAGTGCGGCTGTCCCTGGCCGTCAAGATTGAAAAATCACAAATGCTGCCTGCCGATGCGAAGCTGATCATCTCCGTTGGATCCGATGAGTCCACCTCGCATCAGGTGGCGGTACTCGACCATGCCGCCCTGAGCCGCACCCTGGCTTCCCAGGGAATAGCCGTTTCCGCGACGACGCTGTCCGGCGTCGTGGACCTCGAACTTCCCCAGGCGGCCTTTTCAGGAGGGGATTTCTTCCTGCGTTTCTCTATGACGCCCGGGAAATACCAAAGCAGCACGGAGATAAGTTGGTTCCGTCTAGAAGCTTCCGGGCCTTCTCCGGAGATGGGGTCGGACCCCGTCTGGAGATTGTTGGAGAACGTTTACGCCAACAACCATGTCAAAATATGGAATCCGGATGTGGAGCTAGTCGACTCGAACACCCTGTATGTCTTTTCGGCCGACGGAAGCATGCCTCGCCGGGAGGGACAGGCGGCGTACGGGAGCAAGGAGGACCTGGAGGCCTTCCAACGCGAGCATCCAGGGCTGGCTCCGGTTCTTGCTTTGCGGTATCGGGACGGCTCGACGGCATTTTTCGTGTACGACGCGACGCTTCTTTTCGGCGGCCTGCGGCTTCAGGGCGGAGAAACCATTCGCGTCCGTACGGATGCCGCTCTTCCACAAATGGTCCGCGGGATGTCCTTCTGGGGAAAGTTGGATCGCGAGCAGATGGCCTTGGACGGAAATTTATTCACCATACCGTTCGTCGTCCCACCACAAAGCTTTTGCGTTCTCAATCCGGGCGACAAGGGCCTAATCCACTTCGCTCCGGTGTATGACCAAGATGTATTGGAGACGGGAGATTTCAGCCCCCCGACGAATGTCGTGAAATTAGCAGGACAAGATTGCATCTCCTGCATCGACGGCAAGTCGTGCGTCGCTGCATACAGGATCGCCTCGGAGTTTCCGATCGTGAACGCGAGGCTTATCTATTACCCTCGGGGAAACGTCTCCGGAAACAACCGAGTGAAAGTCTCCTACTCTCTGGATGGAGATCATGAATATAAAGAATTGGACAGCTACGTTCCGAGAGGAGAACAGCCATGGGTAGGCGATATGGACGGCCGTCAGATCCACTTGGCATTTAAACATCCTGCCCACATTATCGATTTGCGATTTGATCTGTCCGGTGACGGTATGCAGCTCTGGAGTTCCCGGACGCATCCCATGTTGCTCGAAGCGGAGGTTGACGCCTCCTCGTTGATGCCGTTGCGGTTGGAAAACCGTGAATTCCAGGCCGGGGTCCGGTCCGGTAGGAAGGAGACCTTCGGGGTCTGGTGGAGCCCCAATCCGATTGACTTCCATGAAAAATGGGCTCGTTGACCGCCAACTTCGCGAATCTCGTCAAGTATCCGGTCGACTCGTGACAGGGACTACCCACGGAAAACCCGCAATGACCCAACATGAGACAAAACTTTCTATTTTAACCTAACGAACGTGGGGGTCACACCGCCGCACTGTGGACAGGATGTTTGTGAAAGCCGTTTTATGCACGATCCGTCAAGGGGTTCAATCTGCCCGCAGTTCCTTTGAGACTTTTGGTCCCTGCTGGGATCGACTTGGCC
>WSYB01000069.1 GCA_009773645.1 Geobacteraceae bacterium | reverse complement strand
GAGAATACTTTTTGGAGTGCTTGAGCCGGATGACGGGAAACTGTCACGTCCGGTTCTGAGGGGGGTCGGGAGCCGAGAGGCTCCCCGCCTACCCGGTGTCGCGAACGAAGAATACCTGCTTCTCATCATGCCCGCATGCGCCAAACTCGATAACGGCGGATTCTTTTTTAGCCGTATATTTCCAGGCGTTGCCCAAGAGATTGTCCAGACCTGCCCGTAACAGGCGTACATCCCCGTTGACCACAATTCCGTCGGCAATGCCGAATGCCACCTTGCGTTCAGGATGATTGAACTGGAGGTTCGCCGCTATTTCCTTCGCCATGCCACTGAGATCGACCGTCTCCTGATGCAGCTCAATTCTTGACATCCGCGAAAAATCCAACAGGGCAGTGATGAGTTGATCCATGCGCTCGGCCTCATCAAATATGTTCCGGACAAACTTTATGCATTGTTCATCAAACGTATCGCTCCACAATTCCTTGATCACCTGACAGGAACCGTAAATATTTGTCAGGGGTGAGCGCAGGTCATGGGAAACCGTGTGACTGAACGCGTCCAGTTCTTTATTCAGGGCCTCCAGCTTCAGATTGGCGGTTTCCAGTTCGATGGCACGGCTCGCAAGGTCCGTGTTCAATTTCTCAACTTCCTCCATTACCCGCTTTCGTTCGGTAATGTCTTCCTTCACCGCCACAAAATGAGTAATGTTCCCTTCTCCATTGAATAAGGGGGAAATGGATGCCGCTTCCCAGTAAAGCTCGCCGTTCTTCTTCCGGTTCAGGAATTCACCGTGCCACTCGAAACCGGCGGTTATGGCACTCCAGGGATTTTCGTATGTTTCCGGCGGCGTTGCGTTCGTTTTGAGTATCCGCGGATTTTCACCTATGGCCTCCTCGGGCGTGTAACCGGTAAGCCGGGTGAACTTGGGATTGACATACTCGATGGCGCCTCTCCTATCCGTGATTACGACCGTGCTGGGGCTTTGTTCGACGGCACGGGAGAGCTTGCGGATGAAATCATCCTGCTCCCTGACCTTTCTTCCCATGGTAATTCTGGCAACACACTCCTCGATGGCCTCAAAGAGCATGTTCTGGTCGATCGGCTTCAGCACGTAACGGCTGATGCCGAGCTTGATGGCGTCCAACAGGTAGTGCGTATCGCTGTGCGCCGTAACGACGATAATAGGCACACTGGGTTCGAATGTCCGTATTTCACCGGCCATCCGGATGCCGTCCATGACCGGCATGCTTACATCGGTCAGGACGATGTCCGGTCTGCGCTCCTTGAACAACTCCAGACCCATGTGACCGTTTTCTGCTGAATAAAGCGTTACGCCGGGGAATTTTTTCCGGATCATTGTGCACGTGAGATCCCTGGAGATCGGGTCATCTTCCACGTACAGGATCGAAATTTCAGAGCTGCCGTGATGCAAGGGTTTCATCTCAGACCTCTATCCTGAATTCAGCGCCCTCCCCGGTGTTGCGGGCGATAAGAGCGCCGTTCATGTTCTTCTCGATGATGGTTTTCGACATGAACAGCCCTACTCCCGTCCCCTTGTCCGGCCCTTTGGTGGTAAAGTACGGGTCGAATATCTTGTACATGATATCCTCATGAATGCCGCCGGCGTTGTCGGTAACGGTCACAACGGCTTTATCGTTTTCCTCGGACATGAGTATCACAACCTTCGGATTGTCGATTCGACGCTCCAAAAGGGCATCTCTGGCATTGATCAGGATGTTGAGGAGAACCTGGGCGTATTCGTTCGGGTAGCCGTTGATGACGGGGTCACCCGTTGCGTCAACTTCGATCCGTATCTGCAGGCTGTTGAAGCTCCCTTCGATGAGGGATAGCGTTTTGGCGACAACCCGGTTGACCTTGAACGGTACCTTTTCCTTGTCCGGTCTGAAAAAATTCCTGAAGTCGTCGATGGTCTGGGACATGTGGAATATTATCTCCTTGGCGGTATTTACACGGGCTTCAAGGTACTCTCGGCTGAACTCGCCCAGTTCATACATCATCAGTACTTCCTGGATGGTGAGCCCCAACGTGTTGAGCGGCTGCCGCCACTGGTGGGCAATGTTGCCGATCATCTCCCCCATGGCCGCCTGGCGGCTCTGCTGCAACAGCATCCTGTCTTTCTCGCGGAGTTCTTCCATGGTCCGCAGGCGCTCGGCGGTTTCCGCCTGCAATGCCCGCTCCGCCTCCCGGCGGCGGGCTTCCCGGTTCAGGTTGTCCAGGGCAAAGGAGATGTCTTCCGCCATCGAAGAGAGGAGGTTTATTTCCTCGCCGGTAAAAACCTGGGGACTCCCCCCATAGATGGTGAAGGCGCCGATAATGGCGCCACCGGCATGGAGGGGAAAGGCGGCCGAGGAACGGAACCCGTGCCGAAGGGCTTTATCGCGCCACGGCAGCATGCGGGGATCATGCTCGATATCGCCGCAGATGGAATAATGACCCTCGAAAGCCGCCTTCCCCGTCGGGCCCCTCCCTTCCGGGACGTCGGCCGCGCAGATCCTGATACCGTCCAGGTAGCCGCCGCTGTCCCCGTAGCTGACGGCCGGTATTACGCTGCGGCTTTCGGGGTCGGTAATGCCGATCCACGCCATGGCGAACAATCCGTCTTCGACGGTGATGCGACATACCCGTTCGTACAGCTCTTCGGGGTCATGGATGCGGACGATGGCTTCGTTCACCTTGCTGAGCACGGAATAGAGACGGTTCAGGCGGGAAATCCGCTTTTCGCTCTCCCTGAGCTCCTCCTCTGTCAGTTCCCGCGCGATGACCTCTTCCTGCAAGTGGTTGACTGTTTCAGCCAGCTCGGCGGTCCGCTCCGCGACCCGCTTTTCCAGCTCGTCATGGGCGCGACGCAACGCCTCCTCGGCCTTCTTGCGCTCGGTGATATCCTCGAAAACGGTTACAAAATAATCACTCGACGGGCTATGGGCTGATATCGAAAACCATTTGTCGAGGGCGCCGGCATACTGCTCAAATCGGGCATCCTTTCCGGTAAGGGCAACCATTCCATAGGTGCCTATCCAGTCGGCCGGGTCGTTCTCGATGCCGGGAAGCACCTCTGTAACCCTTTTCCCGACAATATTTATTCTCATCAATCCGGTAAGTCTCTCAAAGGCAGAGTTGGCTTCCAGGAATATATAGTCAACAGGCTTTCCTTTGTCATCTATAACTATTTTATGAAGAGCAAAGCCATTGATCATGTGCTCAAACAATAAGCGGTACCTGGCCTCGCTCTCCTTGAGCGCTTCCTCGACCCGCTTGCGCTCGGCACTTTCGATCAGTTCCCACTTCCCTTCCCGTTTCGTCAAGGCAAATTGATGGTTGTTGACCACATCGATGATCTCAGCCGCCCTGCATTTATCGGGGACATCTCCGAGAATATCAACTCCGGAGTTTCTCAGTTTTTCTTTCATCGGGACATCCTCCTGATGTTCTTCCGCCTTGCCGGTGCCAAGTTCCCCTCCCCTTGCGGGAGGGGGAAGGGGGTGGGGGAGATTGCCACATTCGACTCAATTGGCAGCTTCACCCACCCCTCAATCCCCTCCCGTCAAGGGAGGGGAGGCAAGAAATGAGCTGTATGCCGGTTGAATAAGCTGCATAGTTACCAAGTATGTTATAAATTAGGAAAAAACGCTGAATCCTGCAAGGTAAAAATTTTATCAGACACTGCAAAGGAGCATCGGGATATGAAGAGAAACCCCGCCGTACCGGACGCGCACATTGACATGGAGAAATCGCCTGGTACAATCAGTACAATTAAACTGTTCTCGTTTCCGGGAAAAACCCGCAAGAACCGGACATGATGCATGCATGGGAGTTCCTGCCGTGAATGACAAGAAGATGAAACGCTGACGCGAAAGGCCTGCACTGAGCAGGCCTTTCGCGTTTCTAAAGCTGACATATTCGCTCAACTTCACGTCTCTACCCTCATAAGAAAAAGGATAGGAAACGACACACCAAAACCACTCTTATCCCACCAGTTAAGGAATCAACAAAAAGGAGGAGCGTCATGAAACGAAAAGAGATCAGTCGCAGAAAATTCATTGCCATCACTTCGCTCGGGGTTACCGGCGCCTATGCCGGCCTTCATACCGGCCTTGCACGTGCCATGATGATGGGGGGGGGCGGCATGGGAGGCGGAGGAATGGGAGGCGGCGGCGGCTCCGGGACGGTCATCGATCCCCCCGTCGGCGGGAGTTTCCGCAACCCAGTGGAGATGGGGAACAAGAGCCTCGTCCCGGGGGTCGTGGAGGTGGACCTGGAGGCACGTCTCGCCCGGATCAACGTCAACGGCACATGGGCGAACCTGATGACCTACAACGGCGCCTACCCCGCCCCAACCATCCGGGTGAAGAGGGGAGACCGGCTGGTCGTCAACCTGACCAACGGCCTCCCGGCTACGACGGCAACCAACCTCCTCGGCTACCGCAAGAACGTCACCAATCTCCACACCCACGGCTGGCACGTCTCCCCCGAGGCGCCCTCAGACTACGTCATGTATGAGCTGGAGCCGGGGCACGGCTACCGCCACGAATACGACACCGCCATGCAGGAGGCGGGGACCCTCAACTTCTACCACCCCCACAAGCACGGGGTATCCGCCGAGCAGTACTGGGCGGGACTCGCCGGGGCGCTCGTGGTGGAGGACGGAAACGACCTCCTCAAGCCGTATGAGACCCATATCATGGTCCTGAAGGACATCACCCTGAGCGGCGCGGAACCGGCACCCCATGCAACGATGATGGACTACATGCACGGCAAGGAGGGGAACACCGTCATGGTGAACGGGGTGGTCAACCCCCGCCTCTATCTGAAGAGCGGCCAGGTGCAGCGGTGGCGGATCCTCAACGCCAGCAGCGCCAGGTTCTACCGCCTCGCTCTCGACG
>WSYB01000068.1 GCA_009773645.1 Geobacteraceae bacterium | reverse complement strand
CGTCTTGTCGGCCACCACGCTGTGCCCTCCTGAGAACGGCAGTGCTCCCGGATCGCTGTACTCCCAGGTTACTGTCTGGCGCTGGCTGCCGTCAGCCGAAGCGTGGCAGGAATCACAGGAACGGCTCCCGCCCAGTTTGTGTGATGTAAAGCTTCATGTAAAGCTTCTGGGTGTAAGCTTCTGGGTCGGACCAAGTTAACAGACTGTATTAATTGAGTAAACATGCATTACCACCCCCATTTTTATGCCTTAAAGCCACGTTTTTGGTGGGGAAATGAGGCCTTTAAGAGTGTCGAAAAAGGTAGTGGGATCTTGAAAAGGGAAAAATGTGATAACAAATAATTCAAAATGCCCGGCCTTTGGCTACCTTCTCCCGCAGGGAGAGGCGAAAACGGCGGGAGATCAGTGTTAATCGGCAATAAACAAATACAATAACGTTCGGCAGTCAACCTAAGTCAACCTACTTCCCCTCCAACAATATCCCTTGACGATAATATCCTTGTGGGATAATATAAATCAATGATCAAGTCCTTCAAATGTAAGGAAACCGAAAAGCTTTTTCATGGTCGATTTTCTGCCAAGCTGCCGCAGGCCATTCAGCGAACTGCGGTAATAAAGCTCAAGATGCTGAACGCCGCAACCGTCCTTGACACGCTGCGTATTCCTCCTTCCAATTATCTGGAGGCGTTGCATGGCGACAGGGAGGGACAGCACAGCATCCGGATTAACAAGCAGTGGCGCATCTGCTTTGTGTGGCAAGGTAATGACGCCTGTGACGTCGAGATCGTTGATTACCACTGAGAGGTGACATTATGACTAAACGTGATTTTCCCCCGATTCACCCAGGTGAAATCCTATTGACGGAATTCCTGGAGCCGATGGGTATCACTCAATACCGATTGGCCAAAGATATTGGAGTGACGCCGCGGCGCATAAATGAAATCGTGCATGGACGACGCGCAATAACCGCCGACACCGCACTTCGCCTTGGGCGCTTCTTCAATATGGAAGCGCAATTCTGGCTTAATCTTCAGACGCATTATGACATGGAGGTGGCGCTAGAAGCTCTGCAAGACCGTCTTGATAAGGAAGTCCATCCGCTTTCGAGTGCAGCTTAATCCAAAGCGTTGCCGAACCTGCGCCTACGTATCCGCTAAAGTCTGCGTCACGTGAGGCGCAAAGCCGTTATCGCCGCCCGCCCGCAGGAACCCACGAACCATGAGAATCGAACAAGCCACAACCAACGATGCCGCCGAGATCCTGGCTTTACAAAAGCTTGCCTACGTAAGCGAGGCGGAGATCTACGACGATTTTGGCATCCAGCCCTTGACCCAGACGGTGGAAACCTTGTCCGGGAATTCGAAACCCATACCCTCTTCAAGGCCGTGCAGGAAGGAAGAATTGTCGGTTCCGTGCGGACGTTGCTCGATGGCGGGACATGCTGCGTGGGTAAGCTGATCGTCCATCCCGAGGCCCAGATTATATCCGAAGTATTAGTAAATTTGTGTGGCTAAAAACGAATATTTAATATAAATTACTCGTATGAAAACTACAATTTCAATACAAAGGGCCATCGAAAAGCAAATCGGGTCAAAAATAGGTAAAGGGAAGATCATTCTGCTGCTAGGCCCGCGGCAATCGGGTAAAACCACCCTTGTCAGAATGGTTGCGTCGAAATCCGGCATCGATCCGCTCTGGTTGAGCGGTGATGAGCCTGACACCCGTGGACTTTTGGCTGAGATCACCTCCACGCGCCTCAAAGCGATCATTGGAGGCAAGCGACTTGTTATAATAGATGAAGCTCAACGTATCTCCAATATCGGCCTCACCCTCAAATTGTGCGCCGACATGCTCCCCGAAACTCAGATTATCGCCACCGGATCGTCGGCCTTTGAGCTTGCCGAAGCAACCAGCGAGCCGTTGACCGGAAGAAAATATGAATACCACCTCTTCCCTTTGTCGTTTGGCGAAATGACGGCGCATCACAGCCTGCTCGAAGAAAAACGGCTAATCGAACACCGGTTGGTATTCGGGTCTTATCCGGAGGTGGTGACACACCCGGGCGAAGAGCGGGAGTTGCTGTCACTCCTTGCAGAGAGTTACCTTTATAAGGACATTTTCAGCCTGGGGATAGCTAAGAAGCCCGCCCTCCTGGTGCGAATCGTCCAAGCCCTTGCTCTGCAGATTGGATCGGAAGTTTCATATCAGGAGTTGGGACAACATGTAGGTGCGGATAAGGAGACAGTGGAACGCTATATCGACTTGCTGGAAAAGGCCTACGTGGTATTCAGGCTTAACTCCTTCAGCCGAAACCTGCGTAACGAGTTGAAGAAGAGCAGGAAAGTTTATTTCTGGGACACAGGGATAAGGAACGCCGTCATCAGAAACTACAACTCCCTGCACCTGCGTCAGGACACTGGTGCCCTTTGGGAGAACTTTCTCGTTGCTGAGCGGCAAAAGGCCAACTGGTACGCCGGACGTCCCGCAAATATCTGGTTCTGGCGCACTCACTCACAGCAGGAAATCGACTATATCGAGGAGCGGGATGGAATCCTACGCGCATGGGAGTTCAAGTGGCGCACCACCCGACCACCTCGCATTCCCAGAAGCTTCATTGACGCCTATCCCAACTGTGTCACCGGCTATGTTACGGCAGATACGGTGGAGGAGTTTTTGGTTGAGAATGTCACCTTATGAGTTGATAACCTGCAAAAAACTCCGCCGACCCACGGGGTGCTGCGGAGAAACCCGCAGACCCCTTGACCCGATTATCACCAAACATCCACAGGAACCATCGAATCATGAAAATTGAACAGGCCACAACCAACGATGCCGCCGAGATCCTGGCTTTACAAAAGCTCGCCTACGTGAGCGAGGCGGAGATCTACGACGATTTCAGCATCCAGCCCTTGACCCAGACGCTGGATAACCTTGTCCGGGAACTCGCAACCCATACGACCTTCAAGGCCGTGCAGGAAGGGAGAATTGTCGGTTCCGTGCGGACGTTGCTCGATGGCGGGACATGTTATGTGGGTAAGCTGATCGTCCATCCCGAGGCCCAGAATCAGGGGATCGGCTCGGCGCTGATGCGGCATCTGGAGGCATTTTATCCCGATGCCGCCCGGTTCGAGCTGTTCACCGGGCACAAGAGCCTGCGCAACCTGCATCTGTACACAAAGCTGGGATACCGGGAATTCAAGCGGGTGCAGGTTAATGATAAGGTCAGCCTGGTTTATATGGAAAAGCATAACCAGAAAGGCAACCCATGAAAACAATCGGCATCGTCGGCGGCATCGGGCCGGAATCGACACTGGACTACTACCGGGGGATCATCGACGCCTTCCGGGCGCGCACCGTCGTTTTTGCTAAGGAGAATAAGACGCGCAAGCGATTTCGAGTGTAAATAAGGAGCACAAATATGAATATCAACTCAGCAAAACTGATCTACTTTTCACCGACCCAAACAACAAGGAAAATCATAGAGGGCATTGCGCAAGGCGTTCAGATTGTCACGGTTGAACACGTTGATTTGACGCCACCTGATGCAAGAATGCAGAAGTTCGCGGGAATCCATGATGAGTTGGCCATCATAGGGTCTCCCGTGTACAGTGGGCGGCTCCCGATCGATTTCATCTCCAGATTGCGACGACTCAAGGGAAATGGTGCGCCAGCGGTTATCGTCGTCGTGTACGGGAATAGAGCGTATGAAGACGCGCTCCTGGAATTAAGGGACGTTGCCCTGGAAGCAGGGTTCAAACCCGTTGCCGCCGGCGCATTTATTGGTGAGCATTCCTATTCCACCAACTATACACCTATCGCCGTCGGTCGGCCTGACGTGGAAGACCTCGGGAAAGCAACGGCATTCGGGAAGATGATCCGTGAGAAAATGATAAACATCCGGACGCTTGAGCAGACCGGTTCGCTTTATGTGCCTGGAAATTTTCCTCTTAAGGAACTACGAATGCTATCGGATATATCGCCAGCTATGCAAGAGATGTTATGCACAAGATGCAAGATATGCCCTTTGGTTTGTCCCACCGCTGCAATAAATGCGGATGATCCCATCTTAACAGATAAGAGTTTGTGTATCAGGTGCTGCGCATGCGTCAAAAGCTGTCCGGCCGGTGCAAAAACAATGGACGACCCACGCATCAAACAGGCTGCCGAGCAATTGAGCGTTAACTGTAGTCATCGGAAGGAGCCTGAAACGTATCTGTAATAAATAGATCGCTGCATCAATGGCGTACAGCCGGCTCCACGTGATCACTTCGCGCCATGGGGGAGAACATGAACGCAGATTTTAGCGTAATCGCCGCACGTTACGAACATGACTCACTGATCCAGAAGTCTGCGGCCGAGAAACTCTTCGGTCTCCTGGAGATAAGCGGAACGGAAGACGTGCTCGACCTTGGCTGCGGTACGGGTAATCTGACGCGCAAGATACGGGGGATGACCGGGGGACGGGTGATCGGTGTCGATCCCAGCGAGGGGATGATCCTGGAGGCGGCAGCCAACCTGCCCGGGAATGATGTCTCACATATGCTGATGGGGGCGGAGGAACTCGCTTTCGACGGCACATTCGACGTCATCTTCTGCAACTCCGCGTTCCAATGGTTCCAAAAGCCGGAGAGAGCCCTGCAAAACTGTCACAACGCCCTGCGTAAAGGGGGAAGGATCGGCATCCAGGCACCAGCCAGAAGGCTCTATTGTCCAAATTTCTTAAGAGCCATCGATGCTGTCGCCCATGATGCGCGGACGCGGGAAACCTTTGCCGGATTCAGGGCGCCGTGGCTCTTCCTGGAGACGGCAGACGATTATGGGGCGTTATTTACGGGGGCCGGCTTCGAGGTCCGATTTGCCAGAATTGAGGAACTGGAGACGTTCCACACCGCTGACGAGGTCATGCAGGATCGTGAAAGATGCCTTTGCCGGACAGACTAATGAGCGCGGTAAGGTGGAGCTTCTGTTCAACAGGATTTACCTGGTGGCGGTGAAGGCTTGATGCAAATGTCATTTTTTCGGGAACCTTTCTGAATCTCCTGCGTATTACTGTTTATAGAAGAACGCTGTGGAGTCCAAATGAACGACAATGCCATAATCAAGCTTACCCAGAGCGGTGACGTTGATGCCTTTGCCCAACTCGTCCAAAAGTACCATAAAAATCTTCTCGCCTTCATTTATCGGTTCGTGCGAGATCCGCATCTGAGTGAAGATATCGGCCAGGAGGTGTTCCTCGATGTCTATAAATCGTTGCCGAAATTCGATCCGGAAATGGGGACTCCCTTTTCAGCCTGGCTTTATATCAGCGCCCGTAATCGCTGCATCAGTGAACTGCGGAAACATGGAACGACCGAGAGCGTGCCGATCGAGGATTATCATATCATCACCGGCGCCGCAGATAATGCCGAAGAAGCGTTAATCAGCCACGAAGGGCGGCAGGCATTGGCTGCCTCACTTGAGCAGCTCCCGGAACCGTTCCGGACAACAATGGTCAAAAGTCTGCAGGGGGCTTCATTGAATGAAATTGCCTGTCAATGCGGGATCTCACAGGCCACGGTGAAGACCCGGCTGTTTCGGGCAAAAGAGAAGATGAAACAGCTTATGAAAGAATACGTTGGAGGTGTCTGCCATGAACGAAGAATATAAGCCATCTCTGGATTTTGTCTCAAAGGTTATGGAGCAGGTTCATGCGTATGAGGCGTCGCGAACCTCTTTCGTTGAGTGGTTCATCAATCACCCGTCGATACGCTACGCACTGGCCGGCGGCGGGACCCTGTTCGGGATATTCAAGGCTGTGCCGGTTTTCTGAAACTGGACGGGAAGGGATTGATACAACATGGAAAACACAGTTGATACCGTGGTTAAGCGAACTGAGGTCCGGGCAAAGTCGAAAATCCGGGAGTATGTCGAATCGATTCTATGGGCCGTTGTTCTTGCCCTCATAATCAGGACTTGTGTTGTGCAGTCGTTCAAAATCCCCTCCGGTTCCATGGAGGAGACGCTGGTGATCGGTGACTGTCTGCTTGTAAACAGGTTTATCTACGGAATCAAAGTGCCATTCACGGACCTGCGGTTACCAAGCCTTCGCGACCCGAAACGGGGAGATGTGATAGTCTTCAAATACCCTGAAGATCGCTCAAAAGACTTTATAAAGCGTTTGATCGGCGTACCGGGCGATGAGATCCGGGTTCGGGATAAGCGGGTGTATGTCAACGGAACCCTCTATCAAAATCCCCATGAAGTGCATAAGGACCCGCAAATTCTGCCGCGGGAATTGACCCAGCGCGACAATTTCGGACCGGTTCGAGTCCCTGCAAACGCCTATTTCGTGATGGGTGACAACAGGGACAACTCCCATGACAGCCGGTTTTGGGGTTTTGTCGGTAACGCCGATGTCGTGGGGCGGGCATTCATCAAATACTGGTCGTGGGACCAGGACAGATGGCGAGTCCGGTGGCAGCGAATCGGCAAGGTGATCGATTGACCGGCATCTGAGCCTTTATTCACCGATGTACTACACCGGACAGGCGGGCCTTCTCGCTGCTTGACTTCATTGCCTCGTACCCTCTCCGGTCCCGGAGCGGGGGGAGGGAGAAGTCACCTTTCACCTGCCACTTATATTTCAGGAAGACCCAAGGGGCAAAGGCCGAAATGCCGTATCCCTTTTCCGGTTGGATTGTTTCGGAGTGCATGTCGCGGATGTAGAGCCCCGTCTTGTCGGCCACCACGCTGTGCCCTCCTGAGAACGGCAGTGCTCCCGGATCGCTGTACTCCCAGGTTACTGTCTGGCGC
>WSYB01000024.1 GCA_009773645.1 Geobacteraceae bacterium | reverse complement strand
TACTGCTCGTCTGTGTGAACCATCTTTCCCTCCCCTGATGTTTTCCAGGGGGGTACTTTTCAATTACCACAGGGGGGTATTTTTACATTATCGATGACAATTCCACAGGGAGCCTAAAAAAGATCCGGTCACAAGAGACATGCACCTACATAGACTCCCGTGGCCCTTAGCTGAACTGGAAGCGCTTGGAGCAACCGAAGTCGAAATGCAGGTCACCCTTTCATACTTCATTGAGCCGAATCCGTCTGCACGAGGGTTTAGAGGAAGGTATATGTATGAGTCTCACGGATTGCGGTTTGAAGTGAGAAGGCCAACTGAAACCGAAGCTCAGTTCAGATATCGAATCAATCAGCACGTACGTGATGAAGAGGAAGGAATTGCAGTTGGCGGTACAGATACAGATTGGGCGCTTGGGAAAAAGCTTCGACACCTCGGGTCATTGCATAGCGATACTTGGCGGGGTACAGCAGCCGAACTAGCTCAACGTGGCATGCTTGCGGTTTACCCATCACTGGGATGGTGGAAGTCAAGGAAAAAACTGGAAAGGTATAACAAGCAAGCTCGATACGCGCTCTTGATATCCATAAAAGCACCAGAGGTAGATATTGATCTATACACTGCAATTCAAAATCAAATTGTGGTCCCTGTAGTAGCTTAGAATTGCCGATAAGTTATAATCCCCTCTCATCGTTTCCAATTTCTCTTCTGCGTCATACTGCAGCAACCTTCTTTACAGCCTCCTTCTTTTTCACCCGTATAGTGTCCTATGACCTGTGAAAACTGGTCCAAAAGACACTTAAAACCATCAAACTTTATCTTTGTTTGATTAGCGCTAACCACTTTTGTTGCAAAAACGGTTTTTCCGAATTCAATCTTAGGATCAATCTTCTTTTTCTTGCTGAATGTCTTGCCGTCAAGCTTGTGTGATAGAGTTTTTTCATCAAATAAATCTTCTATTGCTGAATCTTCACCACCAGGGCCAAGTGGTGTAAAAGTAACATAAAGATTCAATCCATAATGATAAAAAGGACCGACTTCGTCCTTTACATATTTGATCTTTATTTGCTTAGCACCACTATCATTGTCTACCAAAATTATGACAGGATGTTTTCTGACTTCTCCTTTGAAACATTCCATATGTTTTTTATAGATGTTCATCAGAGAGAGCAACCCAGACGAACCTTCTGCTATGGCAAATACATCCTTGATAGTATCTGTTAAGCTAAGAAAATTAAGTTAAAGTCAAAACCCTTATCTTTTTTCTGAATTAAGTGACTATAATCATTTGCTAACTGCCTCAAAGCACATTTTAAATAAACAATATCAGTCTTACCTTCACATATAATGAGAGGTCGGTCCAAGTTAAAGAAATACTTGTAGAAAAGAAATTCACAACCCTGTCGCCTACCGCCACAACACAACGCCACATCTTTCCGCTAACACTTAATACATAAATTCCGTTGTTGAATTGACCTAATTATTTATAATTCAGTCAATTAGATGCCGGAATTCCTTTCATGTACATTATCCTGCCCCCCTCTCAGCCTGCCCGCTTTCACATATTATTCCCCCATGTAAGCCCGCTTGAGGGCTGCAATGTCAAATTTCTTCATCGGCAAGAATGCCTGCGTTAACCGATCAATCTGCTCACGGGTACCGTTTTTCATCATTTCGCCCATCACGGCCGGCGAAACCTGCCATGGAAGGCCGTACTTGTCTTTCAGCCAGCCACACTGTTCGGCTTCGGGCACGGCGGAAAGTTTTTCCCAGTAGTAATCTATTTCGTCCTGAGTTTCGCAAGGGATGATGAAGGAGATTGCTTCGTTGAAAGAGAATTTGTGCTCATGAGCGCTGTCCATGGCTCCGAACTCCTGGCCAAGAAGTGTAAAAGCCGCGTACTTTACCGTTCCTTCCTTGTCCGGTTCCTCACCCTTGCCATAGCGGGCAAGAATGTCTGCTCTTGTATCCTTGAACACCGAAGCATAAAAAATGACCGCCTCTTCTGCCTTGCCGCACACATTGCCGACGAACAGGAGCACGGGCGTTATCTTCTGTTTTATCTCATTCTCACCCACGAACATCAACTGCCAGGAAAGGCCGTATTTATCCTGAATCCACCCGTACTTTTCGCTGAAAGGATATGCTCCGAGCTCCATAAGCACCGTGCCGCCTATGGCGAGTTTATTCCACAGGGTATCGACTTCGTCCTTTGTTCTGCCTTTAACATGAAAGGAAACAGACGGGTTGAATTTAAATAGCGGCCCGGCACTGATGGCCATGAACGGCTGCCCCGAGAGTTCGAAAGAGACAACATCGCAAGCGCCCGACGGCGTATCATGAAGCGTCGTTATATTCGTAACTTTTGAATCCGGAAACAGAGAAGCATAAAACCCGGCCGCTTCTTTAGCTTCCTTGTCGAACCATAAATGTGGTGTGATTTTTTGCATAGGTGTTTCTCCTCCTCTTCTTTATTCTTCCAATATCTTCTTGAGAATCCTCAGGTCTTTCTCCACCCACTCGGCATCTGCCGAAAACTCCTCATCAGAGACTCCCTCCCGTCGAAACAGCATAAAGGTGACCTCGCTGCCGTTGCCGCTTCGGACCACTCTCATAGGATTGTGAATCGAAACCCCCGACTCCAGGATGACGTCGTGATCCAGGACGCCGAACCTGTTCCGTTCCGCAAACCTGATCTTCACCTTGCCCATCGGGGCGTCCGCGACCCATTCGCCTTCACCTGCCTGATTGAACCCCCCAGGCCCGTGGCCCACTTTGGCAGGTTCGCCGGGTTTGAGACAAACGCGTACACCTCATCGGGAGGGGAGTCGATGTGAACGCTGATGTGCAGGACCCGGTGCTCCGGCTGCTTGGCCTGCGGAGTTTCCCCGCCGGCAGGTTGTCCCTTCTTGATAACCTTTTCTTTCATGGTTCTCTCCTCGGCCTTGAGCTGCGCGGTGACGTCTCCCGTGAAGAAAACGGCGGAAAGGAGAACCGCCGGCAGAATTGTCAACGTTGATCTCATCTGCACCTCACGCCGTTTCAGCGGCACTTTACGAACTTCGGGAAGAGTCCTGACGCCGGAGTTCCGCTGGTTAAATTATAGCACAATAACAGCTGGTTAACCAAGGTCTGGTCCCCGGCGGGAATTCCGGGGACATCCATTATTCAAATCAGCATGTAATGTTTTACCCGTATTTAGTAGATCAAACTAATTACTAAATACGGATAACTAATATTGTCAAGTTTAGTAATATTTTGTAAATTGTTAAATATGACAACAGAGCATCTGCCGTCGTTTCATCGAGGAGCAATTATTATGGCCGTCAGCAGAGATGAATTTTTTAGAGAGGTTACCCTCAGGATTTGCAGCAGCCTCCAGATCAACACCGCATTCGGACGAGTGTTCGAGTATCTGCGGCAACATTTCCCTATGGACCACATGTTCCTTGATATCACGGACAAAAGCCTCGGGGTGATTCGCCATATAGCCGTTGCCACTATCGGTACCAAGACCCCCGAGGAGATAATTACTATCCCTGAAGGGCTCTGGAAATGGGTAAGGAAACTGCAGGCCCCATTTATCCTGACCCCTTCAGATCAGGATGACCGTATTCGAGCATTTGCCCCACTCATCAAGCTTGAAGGACACTCGGATCTGTCGATGCCGCTCAGGATAGAAGAGGAGCTTATCGGATTCCTGGTCCTCCGTACCCGAGGCGAGGGGAAATTTACTCCCGAACATGTGGAGTTGCTGGCAACTGTAGCCGAGCCGTTCGCAATAGCACTGGCCAATGCTCTAGCCCATGAGTCGGTGGTAAAGTACAAAGACATTCTCCTCGACGACAACCGCTTCCTTAACAGGGAGCTCCTTTCCCAGGCTGGAGATGAGATCATAGGCGGGAACTCGGGGCTGCGAAACGTCATGGAGATGGTCAGGCAGGTGGCGCCGCTTTCCAATACAGTGCTTTTGATGGGGGAGACGGGAACGGGGAAGGAAGTAATCGCTAATGCCATCCATTTCGCCTCACCACGTAAAGATGGTCCCTTTATCAAGGTCAACTGCGGCGCGATACCGGATAGCCTCATCGACAGTGAGCTGTTCGGCCACGAAAAGGGCGCGTTCACCGGGGCGGTTACGCAAAAGCGGGGGCGCTTCGAGCGGGCGGCAGGCGGTACCATCTTTCTCGATGAGATCGGCGAACTGCCACCACAGGCCCAGGTGCGGCTCCTTCGGGTGCTTCAGCAGCGCGAAATCGAGCGGGTGGGGGGTGAGCGGCCAATCCCCGTGGATATACGGGTAATCGCGGCCACCCATCGCAACCTTGAAAGCATGGTTTCGGAAAACCGGTTCAGGGAAGACCTCTGGTTCAGGTTGAATGTGTTTCCGATCATCATGCCACCGCTGCGGCAGCGGAAAGAAGACGTCCCCGCCCTCACACGTCACTTTGTGGCCCTGAAGAGCCGGGAACTCGGGATTGCCATTCCCCCTGCCATTGCACCCGGTGCGTTGGAGAGGCTGATGAACTACGGCTGGCCGGGGAATGTACGAGAACTGGAAAACCTGGTGGAGAGGGAACTGATCCGGCATCGGGGAGGACAACTGAGATTTGATTCCCTGCTGCCCGGTGACAAAGGTGGCGAAACACAACCCGTTGCAGAAGGAAAAGGTGGCGGCCCGTTAAACCTCGACGAAGCGATGTCCTTGCATATCAGCAAGGTACTCAAAATGACCAAAGGGAAGATTCATGGTCCAGGAGGCGCGGCGGAATTGCTCGGCATCAACCCAAATACACTTAGAGGGCGAATGAACAAGCTTGGCATAATGTACGGGCGTGTAAAAAGGTAAATGCCGCTTTTCATCAAGTCATGACAGGATCACATGATTGAAGATCCTGTTACGCTATCTCGACATGCGGAAGGCACCGTCACGCCAATTTATGTAAATTCTCACCAAGTGTTGTAACTTCAGCTAGCGGAAGATTGGACCTAATCAGGTTTTGCAATGGCCTTGAAGATTGCTGAGAAATCCTCATCGCCAAAGCCGAGTCCCTTTGCGTTTTTGAACGCTTCGTTGGCCGCAGCAGCCGAGAAGAGGGGCTGGCTTGCCTGATCGCCCAGGCCGACAGCGAGTCGCAGGTCTTTCTGCATGTGTTTGAGGGGGAATGCGGTGGCGAAGTTCCCTTCCCTGATGAGTCCCCCTTTCAGCTTGAACATGGGATTGGCCATGGCACCCGAGTCGATGACATCCAGGATGTCGGCCGTGTCAAGCCCCACTTTCCCTCCGAGGGCCAGCCCTTCGCAGAAGATGGCCATCATCCCCCCCATCACCATGTTGACCACCAGCTTCATCTTGGCGCCGTTCCCCGTCTCTCCCAGGTAGAGGATCTTTTTTCCCATCCGTTCCAGGCCGGGCATGGCCTCATCAAAGAGGGTCCGGTCCCCGGCGGCAAGAATCACGAGCGTACCCTCTTCCGCAGGCTTCCTGCTCCCCGATACCGGGGCTTCCAGGAACCTTCCCCCCATGGCGGTAACGGCCCCGCCGATCATTTGTGAGGTCTCCGGGTCTACCGTGGACATGTCCACGTACCCTTTTCCCGGGCTGATCCCGTCCAGGACCCCGTATTTCCCGAAGCATACTTCCCGCGCCGCGGCCGGGTCGGCCAGCATGGTGAAGGTGACTGGACAGCTCTCTATGACCGCCTGCGGTGTTTCGGCCATTTTGGCGCCGAGGTCGGCCAGGCCTTTGTTTTTTTCCGGGGAGCGGTTCCAGACGGTGACTTCAAACCCCGCGTTGACGAGATTTTTCGCTATGGCGCTTCCCATGATGCCGAGACCGATAAAGCCGAACTTTTGCATATGGCATTCTCCTTCCTTGTATATGGTGTGAATCATGGAGCACCTGAAAAATGAATATGTAAAATTATACCACATCACATGATTTTCACCCGTCGCCACTTGCGTACCGAATTGATCAGATAGATTTCTTCAGCCAGCTCCAACTCTTCCCTGGTGATCACCTTCTCTTTGATAACATGCGATTCCAGCAGCTCTTCGCGAAATGTTCCGGGCAAAAGGCCGGAGGGAAGGGGGGGGGTAATCAATTCACCGCCGATTTTTGCCACGATGTTGTTGTTGGCCCCTTCGGTTACTTCTCCCCGCTCGTTGAAAAAAATAACGTCGGCACGGGAGGGTTGCCGCGCCAGTTCCTCAGCGTAAAGGGGGCGGTTGGTGGTTTTGTGGTAGAGAAACGGGTTTTGGGAGTCGACCGATGATTCGGCAAAGGTTACAGCGGCGGCCTCTTCCGCAGGTTGAACGGCAACAGGTTCCGTCTGCATGGAAAAAGCCCCTTTGCGGGAAAGGAGAAGCCTGACTTTGTGGCTTCCCGTGAGCGGCACAGCACGTTTCTTCAGTACCTCCGTGACCAGATCAAGGCGGATGTTGAAACCGAAATAGGCCGCAGAGCGATAGAGTCTTGCCAGGTGACGTTCCAGGAGAAAATAGCCTTTCCCCTTCTCAAAGAGGAGTGTCTCGATGAGCTGGAACTCCGGCACGGGCGTGCAGGCGAAGCGTCCTTTGGCAAGACACTCGTCGTATTCGGCCGAGGCTTCCGAATCCCAGGTGATGCCGCTCCCAACCCCCAGTTCACCCAAACCCGTTGTGCCGTCAATGACGATGGTGCGGATGGCGACGCTGAAAAGCGCTTCACCCCCCGGAGAGACATATCCGATGCAGCCGGTGTAGAGGCCGCGGGGGGCGTCCTCCAGTTCCCGTATGATCTCCATGGTCCGTTTTTTCGGCGCACCGGTCACCGACCCGCAGGGGAAGAGGGCCTGGAACAGGTCGATGATGCCGATGTCGGGTTTTACACGTGAAGTAATGGTGGACGTCATCTGATGAACGGTCTCCAGGATTTCCACGTCAAACATGGATTGCACTGCAACCGACCCTGTTTCGGAGACCATTCCCATGTCGTTGCGCAGCAGGTCCACAATCATCAGGTTTTCCGCCCGTTCCTTTTCGCTTTTCTTTAAATGCTGCTGAACCTCTTCATCTTCCCCGTGCCACCTTCCCCGTGTGGCGGTCCCCTTCATGGGGCGGGCGGTGAGGAGGCCGTCGCGCAGTTCAAAGAAGAGTTCCGGCGATGCGGAGAGAATCTGAAAACGCCCGATATCGAGAAAGGCGCAGAATGGGGCGCGCTGTGCCCGGCAGAGGTTCCGGTAAAAGGCGAACGGCTCTCCTTTAAGGCGGAAGCGCTGACGCAGGGTGAAGTTGGTCTGATAAGTGTCGCCGGAGGCGATGTACTCCTTTATCCTGTCTATGGCAGCCGCATACGTTTCACGGGACATGGAGGAGGTCCAGCCGGAAGCTTCAAAACTCCCGCCCTTCTCATGCTTCTCTTTGACCAAAGCGGCTGAGCGCTGTGTATAGATGCCGAACCAGAGGAGGGGAAAATGACCGGGCGGATGGGTGACAAGCTCACGATTGAAACCGGCTGCGGCTTCGAAGGAGACAAACCCGGCGGCGTGCATCCCCCCGGCTGCGGCAGCTTCCACCCGCCGCAAGGCAGGTATGACCTCTTGCCGTGAGTGAGCCGCGATCTCTTCCACCAGCCCCGTGAAGCAATAGGAGCGGGGATAACGCTTCCTGTCGTACGATTCCAGCAGCACCCGGCGCTCGCCGTTCATGGTGAGCCGGCTTCGCAGATATCAACGATGGGACAAAGCGGGCATCTTAACCGGTCCTTCCCGTCGCATCCCTCGGATATCCCCAGGTGACAGAGGGAGAAGTCGTACTTCACCGGGTCGTCGGGATCGAGCGTTCTCAGTGCCGCCGTTATCTCCCGGGCCATCCGCCAGTCTGCCTGTCTGCGGGCGGTGAGGCCGAGGTAGCGGCAGATGCGCTGGATGTGTGCATCTACCGGGATGACGAGCTTTGCCGGGGAAACATGTTTCCATAGCCCCAGGTCAACGCTGTCGGCGGGCCTTACCATCCAGCGGAGGTACATGCAGAGCCTCTTGCAGGCGCTTCCTGCTGCGGGGGAGGGGAAGAAGAAGGGAAACGCAGAATCGGCCGGGATTTCGGCGCCGCCGAAAACGGAGGAATAATCCATGGCGAGAACGGAGGCGGTGAATTCCACCAGCGCGGGGGTGATGTCTTCGGCCGCCGGATCATAACACCCGAGGAAGAATTCGCCGATGGAATCGGCTTCCTCCAACATGGTGCGCGCCGCCAGAAGCAGCGCACAGAGGTCGCGGCCGTCGTTGAAACGGTGCTTGAAGCCGGCATAAAGCTTAAGTCCCCGGACCGGGTCGAACTCTTCGACAAATCTCCGTGGAGACGGCCCCATTTTGCCGAAGATGGTCTCCAGGTTTTTCAGGATGATCTTCACATTCCCGTAAGCAAAGGAGGAGGCGATAAACCCTGCAATTTCCCGATCTTCAGGGGCTGTATAGCGATGGCAGAAGGAGAGTGGGTCGTTGGCGAGGTGAACCTGCGAACGGGCGGCGTAAAGGTTGTCGAGGATGGTTTTAAGCTCCTTTCTGTTCACCATTCACTGTTCACCGTTTTTTGGGGCTTTCCAGGATGAACGTGACCGGCCCGTCGTTGGTGAGGGAGACTTTCATGTCCGCCTGAAAAATGCCGGTCTGGACAGGTATCCCCAGCTCCCAGACCTTGCTGACAAAATATCCGTACAGCGTATTGGCCTCCTGCGGCGGCGCGGCGTCGTCGAAGGAAGGTCTGCGCCCCTTGCTGCAGTTCCCCGCCAGGGTGAACTGGGAGACGGCCAGTATTTCTCCATTGATATCCAGCAGGGAGAGGTTCATCTTCCCTGCTTCGTCTTCAAATACCCGAAGATTGATAATCTTCTCCGCCAGCCAGTCGGCATCCTTTGCCGTGTCACCCTTTTCCACACCGAGGAGGACAAGAGTCCCCTTTTCAATGGCGCCGACGGTCTTCCCTTCAACCACGACCCTGGCTTCGCTTACCCGCTGGATGACCGCTTTCATGGAAACACGTTCCTGAACGTTTCCTGAAAGACCTTCAGCGCTCCCTCGCTGAAGGGGACAAAGACGACCTTTTCCAGTTCCGGATAGTTCTCCAGCGCCTTCTTTGCCTCGGTCATGGCTATCTCGCATGCCTTGTCCATGGGATAACCGTACACCCCGGCGCTGATGGCGGGGAAGGCGATGGATTTAATGCCGTTTTCGTGGGCCACCTGGAAGCAGCGGCGGTAGGCGCTCCTCAAAAGCTCCGGCTCACCTTTGGTCCCGCCGTGCCAGACCGGCCCCACCGTGTGGATGACATGCCTTGCAGGAAGCCTGTAACCCCGGGTGATCTTGGCGTCGCCGGTCTCGCACCCTCCCAGGGAGGAGCATTCGGCAACCAGCTCAGGTCCGGCAGCCCTGTGGATGGCGCCATCCACGCCGCCGCCCCCCAAAAGGGTGTTGTTGGCTGCGTTGACAACGGCGTCCACCGCCAGTTTAGTGATGTCCCCCTGGACGATCTCGATTTTTTCTTTCATGGCGAGCCTCCGGAATCAATTTTTATTTCCCGATCAAACCACGCAAGGTTTTAAGGTTGACGATATCCATCTCGTCGTCGTCCCCCTTGGGAGTTTCCAGCACCTTGGGGATTTTGGCAAAGCGCGGGTCGTTAACCAGGAGCCTGAAACCGTCAAGCCCCATCGCCCCTTTACCTATGTGCTCATGACGGTCCACCCGGGAATTGAGTCCCTTCTTCGAGTCGTTCATGTGGAAGGCCTGGAGCCTCTCGAGCCCGATGATTCGGTTGAATTCGGCAAAGACCGCCTGATAGCCCTTTTCCGTGGTGATGTCGTAACCTGCGGCGTAGGTATGACAGGTGTCGTAACAGACCGCAAAGCGGTCGGAAAATGCGGAACCTTTGATGATCCGGTTTAGATGCTCGAATATGTAACCGACGTTGGAACCTTGCCCCGCGGTGGTTTCCAGCAGTACTTTTCCCGTGTAGTCCGCAACTTTTTCGAACAGGAGGTCAAAGGCATCGATGATCCGCCCGATGGCGACCTCCTCCCCTTCCCCCAGGTGAGCGCCGGGATGCATGATGATCTTCTCAATCCCGAGCCGGGAGCAGCGCTCCATCTCCTCCTGAAAGGCGGCGAGGCTCTTGTCCCTGATCTCGCCCGGGGGGGCTGCCAGGTTGATCAGGTAAATATCATGACTGACAATCTCGTTCATGCCGGATGCGCACCACTTTTCCTTGAACAGCGCGACATCCGAGTCGGTGACCGGTTTGCCCCGCCACTGGTTGGAGTTCTGGGTGAATATCTGCACCACGCCGCAGCCGACCTTCACCCCCCGTTCGGGGGCGTTGAAGATGCCGCCGGCTATGGACATGTGTGCGCCGATAAAATCTTTCATATAGAGACCTCGATTTTGCCACAGAGTCACAGAGTTGACTGCAAAAGATAATTAGTTGGCATAGTCGGGATTAACAAGATTAGACTTATTTGTTTCAGAGTATAATTATTTCACTTCCTTTACATCTTATTCATCCTTCTTGCTCGGGTTTTCTCAGTGTTCTCTGTGGCTCTGTGGCAAATATGGATTTTTTTATCGATGCGACCCGTTCGGCGGACTCCGCGGGCGAAAGGATGACCTCGTCGTGCGGCTCCGCCCAGATGGGGCGGGGCCAGAGCCGGTCAACCTTAAAGCGGGGAACGACGTGCCAGTGCATGTGCGGTACCATGTTGCCGAGGAGTTCGTAGTTTATTTTATCGGGTATGAACAGGTTGTAAAGGGCGGCTGCCACCAGGGTGACCTCCTCCATCACGGCCTGCCGGGTCTCCCGGTCCAGGTGGAAGAGCTCCGTGACATGATCTTTTGTGAAGACAAAGGTATAGCCGGGGAAGAACTGGTCACGATTGAGGAGGACGTAGGAATGCGTCAACTCGGCGATGCGGAGGTCTGCATCGGCTTCCCACTTTGTGCACATGGGACAGGATTGCATAGGCCCTTGTAGGGCGCGGTTGCCGCGCCTTGGGCGGGAAAAACCCGCCCTGCGGTTAAATTTCAATCTCTCCGGAATAGACCTCGACGGCCGGCCCCGTCATGTAGACATTGCCGTCTTCCGCCCATTCCAACTCCAGGTCGCCACCGGAGAGGTGGTTGATGATCTTTTTCTCCGTCACCCCGTTCAGTACCCCCGCAACGCAGACAGCGCTGGCGCCGGTGCCGCAGGCCAGGGTTTCGCCGGCTCCCCGTTCCCAGGTCCTCTGTCTTACTTCGGTGCGGGAAATAACCTGCACAAACTCAACATTGGTGCGGCGCGGGAAAAGTTCGTGGTTTTCGATGAGCGGGCCGTATTTTTCCACCTGGAAGGTTTCCACGTCGTCAACAAAGATGACGCAGTGGGGGTTTCCCATGGAGGCACAGGTGATGTGAAAGGTGGTATGGAGGATATTGAGGGGTTCATTGACAACCTTTGCCCCGGCGTCTCCCGTCATGGGGATCTCCCCTCGGGTGAGGCGCGGTTTCCCCATGTTCACCCGGACTTTTTCCACCCGGTTGCCGGTGTTGGTAAAAAGATGCAGGGTCAGAATGCCTGCGCCGGTCTCAGCGGTAATTTCCTTTTTTGACACGATGCCGTGGTCATAGGCGTATTTGGCCACACAGCGGATGCCGTTGCCGCACATTTCCGATTCTGAGCCGTCCGAGTTGAACATGCGCATTCTGACATCGGCCTTGTCGGAAGGCATGATGAGAATGAGCCCGTCGGAACCGATGCCGAAGTTGCGGTTGGAAACCCTTATGGCGACTTCTGCAGGATTCTCCACCCGTTCCTGAAAGCAGTTCACATACACATAATCGTTGCCGGCACCCTGCATTTTGGTGAATTTCATCTGCGAGACTCCTTTGCATATCATGTTAGTACGAATTTGAAAGATAATTCGAAGAATTGCCGGTGACGAGTCACTTGCAAGGCGTAACGCAGCAGATGGACTTTTTGCGAATTCATCAACTAATAGCAAAAAATGAGGACGACAACAAGCAAAAAACCGGACAGCTTGACCGGCAGGAACGTTTCCCGTATGATGTCATTCAAACGAAGCCCGGAGGTTTAGTCATGGAATTGAAAAACAAGGTCTGGATGACCGGAGACCTGGAATGGTACACGTATATCGGTGAGGATGAGGTCTACCTTGGCCGTCGGGAGGTCCCCTATCCGCTGGGAGAAGGGGATAAGTGGACCAATGAGTATGGGGATGTTTTCCAGGTGGAAAATGGTGAGATAAATATCCTGGAGCGGACGGAACCGCCGAATAAACATTGGTAATGCTGATTTGCAATCAAGGATGTACAGATTTTCAACAAGACATGGCAGGTTTCGAAAACCTGCCATGTCTCCAAGATGCCAGCTTGAATGCGAACTGGCATAAGGGAGCAGTGAAGTTTCCTTTTCAAATCCACTTCCTCGCAGTGGATTTAAAATGCAGTAGTTTTGTGGAGAATTCGTCTGGGTTGTAGAGATGTGTTCTTGACAAAATAAATCAGAGATTGTATATTTTGAGTCATCCCAAAATGAGGTGCAATCAATGAGACTTTCAACCAAAAGCCGTTACGGGTTACGTGCCCTTTTTGATATTGCCTATAATTCCGCAAACCACCCCGCCCAGATTCAGGACATCTCCCGCAGGCAGAAAATATCCCCCCGTTACCTGGAGCAGATATTTCAAGCACTTAAAAGAAAAGGGATACTCAAAAGTAAAAGGGGTCCCCAAGGGGGGTACATTCTTGCCAAGAGTCCCGAGGAGATAACCGTCAAAGATATTCTGCAGGCGACGGAAGGGGATATGGTGCTGGTCGATTGCTCACCCGAGGGGAAAAAGAAGAAAGGGGAGTGCTTTTTTGACGGCAGTTGCGTAACCCAGACCGTCTGGCAGGAAGCCAGCGCCAAACTCGACGAATTTTTCGCCACCATAACCCTGAAAACCCTCTGTGAAAAGGGGCAAGCCATAGGGGTGAAAAGGGAGCAGGACCACAGGTTCGTTTATTACATATAAAAAAATGTTGCGAGTTTCGGGTTTAACCTCTCGTGCTTACTCCAGAACTCAAAACCCGAAACTTTGTATTTAAAAAAGGAGGCAATCATGCCGATAGCGAAGAGCGACAACATTCTTGCCCAGATCGGAAACACCCCGCTGGTTCGGCTGGCAAAACTGGAAGAGGCCGGATCTGCTGCTATTTACGCCAAGGTTGAAGCTTTTAACCCCGGCGGAAGCATAAAAGACCGCATCTGCCTCTCGATGATCGAGGCGGCGGAAAAGGATGGCTGTCTGAAGGCCGGGGCAACGGTCGTCGAGCCGACCAGCGGCAATACCGGCATCGGCCTCTCCATGGTTTGCTCCGTTAAGGGATACAAACTGGTACTGACCATGCCCGACACCATGACCGTCGAGCGGCGAAGGCTTCTGACCGCTTACGGAGCCGAGCTGGTCCTGACACCCGGCGCGCAGGGGATGCGGGGGGCGGTACAAAAGGCGGAGGAACTTGCCGAAAGCCACGGCTATCTCATGCCGCAACAGTTTAAGAATCCGGCAAACCCCGAAGTGCACAGGAAGACCACCGCCCCCGAGATTCTCAACGCCATGCAGGGGCTCTCCATCGACGGCTTTGTGGCAGGGGTGGGAACCGGCGGCACCATCACAGGGGTTGGTGATGTATTGAAAAAGCATAACCCGCACATTCGCATAGCTGCCATTGAGCCGGCCGATTCACCGGTCCTCTCCGGCGGCGAGCCGGGGCCCCATAAGATCCAGGGGATCGGCGCCGGTTTTGTCCCTGATGTGCTGAACACCAAGATTTATGATGAAATCATCAAGGTTTCCAACGATGCCGCTTATGCCGCCACCAAACGTCTCTCCCTGGAAGCGGGGCTCCTGGTCGGCATCTCGTCGGGCGCTGCGTTTGTCGGTGCCTTGCACCTGGCGAAAAAGCTCGGCAAGGGGAAAAATGTGGTTGTTATCCTGCCGGATACCGGCGAGCGGTACCTCTCCACCGGCGTGTTTGATTAGGGATTTCAATGAAATGTAAGGGCGCACCCGTGTGTGCGCCCTGAACTGGTGGGCAGACACACAGGTCTGCCCCTACGAAAATCGCCCCCATTCACAGGGGCGTTTTTATTGGGGAAAGTATGGACAAGTTACACGAAAAATACGAGAAACTTAAGAATATCCTGAGGGAGATGGGATCGGCGCTGATCGCCTTTTCCGGCGGTGTGGATTCCACCTTTCTGCTCAAGGTCGCTCATGACGTCCTGGGTGAAAAGGCATGTGCCATCACCGCCACGTCTCCCACCTATCCCGAATCGGAATTCAGAGAGTCGGGCGAACTGGCCGCACTGATTGGCGCCAGACAGATAATCATCGAATCCAACGAGCTTGAAATCCCCGGCTTTGCCGCCAATCCGCGGGAGCGCTGCTACCATTGCAAAAAGGAGCTTTTTCAGCTCTGTGCAGTCAAGGCGGCGGAGCTGGGTTACGCCGGCATAGTCGACGGCAGCAATACCGATGACCTGGGCGACTACCGGCCCGGCCGCAAGGCCGCTGCAGAACTGTCGGTGCGGAGCCCTCTGCTGGAAGCGGGATTTTCCAAGGCGGACATCCGCAGGTTAAGCCGTGACCTGGGGCTTCCCACCTGGGATAAACAGCCTTACGCCTGCCTTGCCAGCCGTTTCCCCTACGGAGTGGAGATTACGCCGGAGAGGCTCCGGATGGTGGAGGCATGTGAGGAATTCCTGAAAAAGGCGGGGTTCGGAACCTACCGCGTCAGGTTTCATCATGAAACCGCACGGATTGAGCTTGCGGAAGGGGAGATGGCAAGGGTTCTGGAGCCGGCCTTCAGGCAGAGTCTGGTGGAGTTTTTCAAACGTGCGGGTTTCACCTATGTGGCGCTGGACCTTGAGGGGTACCGAACCGGGAGCATGAACGAACCAGGTTCGCGCTGAAAAACGCCCATCTGCGGCGTTACGCTGCGCCCCTCTTCACTGCGGCGTACTGATGTACGCCTCATTCCTCGGGTCTTGCGCGCCTTGCACCTGGGCATTTTTGAGCGCAAACCAAAAGTCCCCTCTTTCTTTAGCCGCGTTTCACTTCACCTCCACCGTGATCTGTTTCGGCCGCGTCTCTTCCTTCTTGGGGAGGGTGATGGTCAATATCCCCTTTTCGCAGCTGGCCTTGACCTTTTCCTGGTCAACCGTGTGGGGGAGCGAAAAGCTGCGCTGGAAGGAGCCGTAATACCTCTCTACCCGGTGAAAGTTCTCCTTTTTGACCGTCTGATCGAGTTTTCTTTCGCCGCGCAGCGTCAAGGTGCTGTCCTCGATCTTCACCTGGATATCATTCTGGTCTACGCCGGGCAACTCCGCCTTGATGACCACTGAATTCTCATCTTCGTAGATATCGACCGGCGGCTGCCAGATCCCTTCCTTCAGTTCTTCCCCGGCTTCCCTGTTCCAGGCAAGGTCCAGGAGCCGGTTCATCTGCTCCTGCATGGCCCTCAATTCACCGAATGGGTTATACTTGACAATTGCCATATTTATTTCCTCCTTTTGGCGAATTACTAGGAGTCTGTCGGACTTAAAAATCGTAGCGAAAATTCGACTGGTCGAGGACAGATTTTGTCGATTTTGCAGGTCAATAGTTGCTCTATTGACCAAGAAAGCGGCGAAATATGGACCGTCCAGGCGGATTTGCAGTAGATTTCCTTTAAGTCCGACAGCCTCCTTAGAAAGATAAGAAGCATTTCCACAATGTCAAGGGGGGAGAGAACGGTTTAAACGCCCTCTCCCCCCTGAACAACATCCTATTCAGTTTTTTTCTTTATGTATATTCCGGGGATTTCCGTACCCGGCACCGGGCCGTCAGACCCGTTTCCCTTTGGGTACCCTGTGTTTGAGTTTTTTTGAACCGTCATAAAGCGAATTTTTGATTACGGACCGCTTTTCCTTCAGGTCTTTTTTTTCGTAATCGGTTTCCAGAATAACTTCTGCATCATCGGCCAGTTGTTCAATTACTTCCGCTTCTTTTTTTACCATACAGACACCCCTTTTCTCGTGATTGTAGCTTACTGGTTCCGGCCGGGATAGATAGATGACGGTATACAGTACACCCCCTTTCTCCTTTTACCAATAGATTACCAGATTACAGGCCGGATGCAACGGTTAAAATGCCGGTATGTCACAACCAATTATCCCGGCTGCTTCGGAACTATTCCCCTTGAACAGCGGCTGGTTATGGGCTAATATGCCCGGAAAAACCTGATGCGAGGTATGCCGTGCTGATTTACAAGGTGGTGGAAGTGAACACCGTGGCTGAGGATGTACTGGAAGAGGTGTTGAACGAGTGGGTCGGCAAGGGGTGGAGGTTCGACGGGATGCAGTTCGCCATGCGCGAGTCGAGCAAGCGCCCTTCCATGGCGTTTGTGATCTTTACCCGGGAAGAGGAAAGGTGATAATCACCGGTTTTTATTTGTAAACTCCGGCGATTAATTAATACTCTTTTCATCTATTGTTCACTCCAGCGGAGAACCACATGAAACTTACCGATAACGAGAAGCGGGACATCGTCAAATATATTGAGGCCGATAAGCCATTGCCGGACAAATACCGCTTTCTGCTGTTCGAGGAAAAGCGGGAGGTGGAACTGATCTGGAACGGCAAGACGGGCGAGGTCTGCAACGTGGTGCTTCCCTTCCAGACCATTGAGCACATCGACGAGCCGCGGGCCGAGAAGGAGGTGCTGCTGCAGCCGGGGCTGTTCGACGCCGTCAGCGGGCGGCAGCTGAAGGGATGGACCAATAAGCTCATCTGGGGTGACAACAAGCTGATCCTGGCGAGCCTCAAGAACGGGCCGCTGCGGGAGGAGATCGAGAAGCAGGGGGGTACAAGCTGATCTACATCGACCCTCCCTTTGATGTTGGGGCCGACTTCTCCATGGACATCGAGATCGGCGACGCCACCTTCACCAAGAAGCCGAGCATCCTGGAGGAGATCGCCTACCGGGACACCTGGGGCAAGGGAGCCGACAGCTTCATCGCCATGATTTACGAGCGGCTGGTGCTGATGCGGGATCTGCTGGCTCAGGATGGCAGTATCTATGTGCATTGTGATTGGCGGGTGAATAGCTTTCTCCGACTTGCACTCGACGAAGTGTTCCACAATTTTGTGGCTGAAATTGCTTGGAAAAAGCTTCGTTCAGCTAAGTCTCAAAGTGCACATTTCTCAAACTTAAAAGACAGTATTTTTGTTTATTCAAAGTCTGCCCAGCCTTTTTTTGTCCCGCAATTCGTCCCTAAAGACGAAAAATTGTTAGAAACTCACTATCGTCATTTAGAGCCAGAGACAGGACGCAGGTACAATCTTGCCGATTTCACACAAGATGGTCCAGGACCAGCACGGAACTTCGGTGGGAAAATTCTTGATCCTCCTCCAGGAAAACACTGGATATGGTCGCAAGAACGTGTTGATGAGGGAATGAACGATGGCATGATCATTTTTTCTAAAAATGGCGTGCCATATGTGAAACGATATTTTGATTCAAACGAAGGGACAAGGGTTGGAGACATCTGGGATGACATTAACCCCGTAAATCAAGTTGCAAAAGAACGAGTTGACTACCCCACCCAAAAACCCGAAGCCCTCCTCGAACGGATCATAAAAGCCTCCTCCAACGAAGGGGACATCGTGGCCGACTTCTTCTGCGGCTCCGGCACTACCGCCGCCGTGGCGGAGAGGCTGGGGCGCAAGTGGATCGTCACCGACCTGGGGAAGTTCGCCGTCCACACCACACGCAAGCGGTTGATCGGCGTGCAGCGCGGGTTGAAGGCCGACAACAAGTCGTACCGGGCCTTTGAAATCCTCAACCTAGGCAAATACGAGCGCCAGCACTACATCGGCCTGAACGACGACCTGCGGGAAGAGGAGAAGCGCCAGCAGCTTGAGGAAAAGGGAAAGGCCTTCATTGCCCTGATCCTGCGGGCCTACAAGGCGGAAGGGATCACTGGCTTTGCCGCTTTCCACGGCAAGAAGGCCGGGCGCATGGTGGTTGTGGGGCCGGTGAACCTGCCGGTGACACGGCTCTTCGTGGAGGAGATTATCCTGGAGTGCCGCCAGAAGCATATCACCCGGGTAGATCTCTTGGCCTTCGACTTCGAGATGGGGCTCTTCCCCAACATCCTGGAAGACGCACGGGCCAAGGGGATCGACATCGCCCCCAAGTACATCCCGGCCGAAGTATTCGACAAGCGGGCCATCGAGAAGAACCAGGTGGTATTCCACGACGTGGCGGCCATCGAGGTGAAACCCCACGTCAGGAAGAACAGCATTGCCATTGAACTGACCGACTTCTCCGTCCATCACTCCCAGGGATCCATTGCCACCGCCGAGGAGAGCCTGAAAAACGGCGGCAACAGGATCGTCATCGAACGGGGCCAGATCGTCAAGGTAGCCAAGGACAAGAACGGCATCATTACCCGCGAGGTGTTGACCCGCCACTGGACCGACTGGATCGATTACTGGGCCGTGGACTTCGATTTCGAGAGCAAGCGGGAGATCATCCGGGCCAGGAACGAAGCGACCGGCGAGTTTGACGAGGTCTGGACCGGCGATTATGTCTTCGAGAACGAATGGCAGTCTTTCCGCACCAAGAAAGACCGCACTCTGGAACTGACCAGCGTCTTCCACGAATCCCCGCCGGGCCGCCGCAAGGTGGCGGTGAAGGTGGTGGACATCTTCGGCAACGACACCATGAAGGTGGTGGAGGTGGGGATATGAGCAGGACTGCCGAGGATATTGATCGGCTGATTGCCGTTCCCCGCGAACATGAACATCTGGAATTCAAGGAGGCCAAGCAGCAGTTCGACACCACCAGGCTTTTGAGGTATTGCGTGGCGTTGGCCAATGAAGGGGGAGGGCTGCTGGTGTTGGGGGTGTCTGACCGGCCACCGCGCAAAGTGGTTGGGACTCAGGCATTTGCTGATCCGGGGAGCATCAAGGCGCGGATTGTCGAGGCTTTGCGTATCCGTGTAGAGATCGAAGAAATTACCCATCCTGATGGTCGAGTGCTGGTCTTCAATGTCCCGTCGCGGCCTGCGGGGACCGCTCTTTCCCATGAGGGAGCCTACCTGATGCGAGCCGGTGAAGATCTGGTGCCGATGACCGAGGATCTTCTGCGCCGGATCTTTGACGAGGGGCGCCCGGATTTTTTGTTACGCCCTGCCCTGAGCAATGCGGCTGCCGATGATCTGGTGCGTCTACTGGATACCCAAAGCCTGTTCGAACTCATCAAACTCCCCTATCCCGCCACCCGCGACGGAGTGCTGGGCCGATTCGAGAGAGAACAACTTATCATTCGCCGTAAAGCGGGCTGGGACATCACCAATCTGGGAGCGCTATTGTTCGCCAAGGACCTGCGGGAGTTTGACGGATTACAGCGGAAGGCTCCACGGGTCATTGTCTATCGAGGCACGAACAAATTGGAGACTGTGCGGGACCAGGCTGGCACCAAAGGGTACGCAGTCGGCTTCGAAGGCCTGATCGCTTTCATCAACAGCCAGCTTCCGGCAAACGAGGTGGTTGGTCAGGCTCTGCGGGCTGATCTGCGCATGTATCCCGAACTGGCAATCCGCGAACTGGTTGCCAATGCCCTAATCCACCAGGATATTGAGGACTTCGGTTCATTCATAATGATCGAGATATACAGCGATCGTATCGAAATTGCCAACCCCGGCAAACCACTGATCCCGCCCGACCGTTTTATCGACGAATACAAGTCCCGCAACGAACGCTTGTCTGATCTCATGCGCCGTTTCGGCATCTGCGAGGAAAAAAGCAGCGGTATCGACAAAGTAGTAGCCCTTGCTGAAGCATGGCAACTCCCGGCGCCTGATTTCAGGGTTGGGGAGCGGCATACGAGCATTGTTCTTTTCGCTCACAAGGAGTTTGAAGAGATGGATCGGAAGGAACGGGTACGCGCATGCTACCAGCACAGCTGTCTGCGTTATGTGAGCAACCAGAAGATGACCAACCAAAGCCTGCGTGAACGTTTCAAACTGCCTGAAGGTAAGGCAGAAGCAGTGTCCCGCATTATTTCGGATGCCGTGGATGAAGGCCTTGTAAAACTGGATGACCCCGAAAATAGATCGAAGCGTTATGCCAAATATGTCCCCTACTGGGCATAGATTTTTATTTAGATTCTAGAGACGGATATGTGCGTGTGCGGCATATAAATGTTGTAATATCAGCAAGTTGCTTATTTAGACGCAAATCAGTGCTATCCAAAACGAACAAGGAAAAAAACTATGGCCCTGCATCCCGACTTTCCGGCCTTCCCCCATGTCGTCCTGAATCCGGACGTGCGCTGGTTCCCTGCCGACGAGGCGTTGCGGGAATCGAGCTATGAAAAGCTGATGCCGCCTCTGGTGCATCAGCTCCGCCGCCTGGTGCAAAAGTGGCGGGCCGACAGCTACGCCGGGGCGAGCGATACCAGTCGGGCGCTCTTAAACTGGTGGTTCAACACCCAGCATCTTATCCCCGCCGCCGATGGCACCATGACGGAGTTCCGCTACTACTTCGCCCAGCGGGAAGCGGTGGAAACCATCATCTACCTGTACGACCTGGTGGGAGTGAAGGACAAGTACGACCTGCTGCGTTACGACTCCTCCGGCGCGGTGTCGGCGGGGATGTTTGACGAGGACTGGCGGCGGCTGGTGGTGAAGATGGCCACCGGCAGCGGCAAGACCAAGGTGATGAGCCTGGTGCTGGCCTGGTGCTACTTCCACAAGCTGTATGAGCCGGATTCGGAACTTGCCCGCAACTTCCTGATGATTGCCCCGAACATCATCGTGCTGGATCGCCTGCGGGCCGACTTTGACGGCCTGCGCATCTTTCATGCCGATCCGGTGTTGCCGGACAACGGCTACGAGGGACGCAACTGGCAGGACGATTTCCAGATGACGCTCCATATTCAGGACGACGTGCGGGTGACCAATCCGGTGGGCAACATCTTCCTGACCAACATCCACCGGGTCTATGCCGGGAACGATGTGGAGCCGACGGCGGATGACGACGATACCATGGATTACTTCCTTGGCAAGCGCCCCACCGGTGCAACCACCGATTCAAAGGTTGATCTGGGGGAGATCGTCCGGGACATTGACGAGCTGGTGGTGATCAATGACGAGGCCCACCATATCCACGACAGCTCCCTGGCATGGTTCAAATCCATCGAGGACATCCACAACCGCCTCAAGCAGAAGGGGGATTTTCTCTCCCTCCAGGTGGACGTGACCGCCACCCCGAAGCACAACAACGGCGCCATCTTCGTGCAGACAATTGCCGATTATCCGCTGGTGGAAGCGATCTCCCAGAACGTAGTCAAGCATCCGGTGCTGCCGGACTCCGCAAGCCGGGCAAAACTCCAGGAACGCCAGAGCGCCCGCTACACCGAGCGTTACGCCGATTATCTGCACCTGGGGGTTGAGGAGTGGCGCAAGGTCTACACCGAACATGAGAAGCTGGGGAAGAAGGCCATCCTGTTTGTGATGACCGACGACACCAAGAACTGCGACGATGTGGCCGAGTATCTGGACGCCACCTATCCCGACCTGAAAGGGGCGGTACTGACGATCCACACCAAGAAGAACGGCGAGATTTCCGAATCGGTCAGCGGCAAGGACAAGGAGGAACTGGAGCGGCTGCGCAAGCAGGCCAACGCCATTGACAGCTTTGAGAGCCCTTACCGGGCTATTGTTTCGGTGCTGATGCTCAAGGAAGGTTGGGACGTGCGCAATGTCACCACCATCGTGGGCTTAAGGGCCTATAACTCCCCTGCCCGCATCCTGCCAGAGCAGACCCTGGGGCGCGGCCTGCGCAAGATGTATCCCGGTAACGACGTCGAAGAGTATGTCAGCGTGGTCGGCACCGACGCCTTCATGGATTTTGTTGAATCGATCCAGAGCGAGGGTGTCACCCTTGAACGGAAGGAGATGGGTAAGGGGACAAGGCCGATTGCGCCGCTGATCGTCGAGGTGGACAACGAGAGCACCAGCAAAGACCTGGACAAGCTGGATATCGAACTGCCGGTTCTCAGCGCCCGCATCTATCGGGAATACAAGAACCTGTCAGCCCTTAACACTGCCGGTTTCAGCCATGCAAAGGTCGCCTACCGGCAATTCAGCGAGGAGGAACAGCGGGAGATCGTCTTCAAGGAGATTACAACCGGCGAGATCAACCATGTCACCACACTGGATTCAGCCGGTGTGACCGATTACCGGAGCGTGGTGGGATATTTTGCCCAGACCATCATGAAAGACCTGCGTCTGGTAAGCGGCTATGACGTGCTGTATCCAAAGGTGAAGGAGTTTGTCCGCGAAACCCTGTTTGACAGGACGGTGGACCTTGATGATCTGAACACCCTGCGCAACCTCTCGGAGCTTGCCGCCACGCGAACGGTGATCGAAACCTTCAAGAAGGAGATCAACGCCCTGACCGTGCAGGACAAAGGAGACGCCCGGATTCAGGACACCATAAAGCTGCGCAAGACACGCCCCTTTGTGGTCAAGGAACAAGGGTATCTGGTGCCGAAGAAGAGTGTCTTCAACAAGATTATCGGAGACAGCCCGCTCGAATTGCGGTTTGCCTCATTCCTGGATGAGTGTGGCAGCAATGGCGAAATTGTCTCATTCTCGAAAAACTTTTTCGCTGTTGGTTTCAAGCTGGACTATGTGAAGGCGGATGGAAGTATTTCCACTTATACCCCGGATTTCATCGTTAAGAGATCAGAGAAAGACGTTTATATCATCGAGACCAAGGGGCTTGATGACCTTGACGTTAAGCAAAAAATGGCAAGGCTGCGTACTTGGTGCGAGGATGTCAACAAGGCGCAGGATGCCGTGAAATACGGCTTTGTGTACGTTGACGAGGAAGGGTTTGAGAAGTACAAGCCGAAGAAGTTTGCCGACCTGGTGGAAGGATTCCGAGAGTATAATTTAGATCAATCGAAGATTTCATGGGTCATAAATGCTGCTCAAGAGTGGCATAAAAAAAGGAAGCTTGAGGGATGGACGCGAGAGCGGTTTGTGATTGAGCTTGAAAAATTTCTAGCATCTGACGGAGCGGCCGAAAATGAGTAGCCATACCGAGAAAAAGATTATCTTGGACACAAATCAAATCCTTGCGGCAGGGTCACGTTGGGTTGATCCCCTATATCATAATTCCAATTCGACAGCGCAAGAGCTATTACGTGTAATTGCTCGCAGTCATAGAGGCATGTTTTGCCCAAAGATAATGGCGGAGTACGTTGAAAAGCTCTTAGAGAAAGGTCATCCGAAGGAACGGGTGGCGAAACTCATTGGTCTATTGCTTGGAGCTTTTGAGATGGTGACTGTAACATCAAAAACCTGTTCCCCTGTACCGGCTGACCCGGATGATGTCATGTTTGTCTTATGTGCTATAGATGGTGCCGCCGATTTCATTGTTTCCAGTGACAAACATCTCCTTGATTTAGACGGCGCATATGCGGCCTTCAGAATTCTGAGCAGCGAAGGTGCTTCGATAGAATTAGGGATATCGGTCAGTAACTAAACCTTAATTTTGCAGATACGAGATACACCCAGACAAAATCACTGCCCAACATAACCGCCATCAAGCGGCTTGTCAGTCCGGTTACAAAGAAGCGGTTATAAGGGCTTTAATCCTCACATTAGGTACTCTATGACTAAAGAACAGACAACACAACAAAGTTTGCCGACAGAACCCCCCACCCTCTACCTCATCGACGGCTCCTCCTACATCTACCGGGCCTACTACGCCATCCGCCACCTTTCCTCCCCCAAGGGTTTCCCCACCAACGCCCTCTACGGCTTTACCCAGATGCTCCTCAAGGTGCTGAAAGAGCGGCAGCCGGAGCACATAGCCGTGGTGTTCGACGCGGGGCGGGTCACCTTCCGCACCGAGATATATCCTGAGTACAAGGCCAACCGGGCCGCCATGCCCGACGATCTGGTCCCGCAGATTGCCCCGATCAAGGAGATGGTGCGCGCCTTCAACATCCCGGCGCTGGAACTTCCAGGTTTCGAGGCGGACGATATCATCGGAACCATTGCCCGCCGCTGCGAACGGGAAGGGCTCGACACCATAGTGGTGACCGGCGACAAGGACCTGATGCAGATCGTGAGTCCACGGGTTACCCTCCTCGACACCATGAAGGACAAGCTTTCCGGCCCCAAAGAAGTGGAGGAGCGTTTCGGCGTCGGGCCGGAGCGGGTGATCGACATCCTCGGCCTGGCCGGCGACACCTCCGACAACATCCCCGGCGTTCCCGGCATCGGTGAAAAGACCGCCATCAAGCTGATCCAGGAGTTCGGCTCCCTGGACGCGCTGCTGGCGAGAGCCGGCGAAGTCAAGGGAAAGACCGGTGAGAAGCTTCAGGAGTTTGCCGAACAGGCCCGCCTGTCGCGGCGGCTTGCCACCATCGACTGCCAGGTCCCCATCGACTACGGCATTGCCGATTTCGCCGCCGCGCGGCCGGATAATCAGCGACTGGCCGAACTGTTCAAGGAGTACGGCTTCACCACCCTCATGAAGGAGTTGACCAGCACTGCCACCCTTTCCACCGAGGACTACCGGACCGTGCTCGACATCGCCGGACTCCGGCTGGTCGTCGCAGAGTTGGTGGAGGCGCCGGCCTTCGCCGTCGATCTGGAAACCACCAACCTAAATCCGCTGGCAGCGAAGATCGTCGGCATTTCCATCAGCAGCAGGGAGCACGAAGCGGTCTATATCCCCGTCGGCCACAGTTACCCCGGCGCACCGGCCCAGCTTTCCCTGCAGGAGGCACTGGCAGGGCTGGAGCTGCTTCTCACCGACCCGAATCGGCCCAAGATCGGCCAGAACCTGAAATACGACTTCCAGGTACTCCGCACCAACGGCCTGGAGATGGAAGGACTCTGGTTCGACACCATGCTTGCATCCTACCTGCTCAACCCGGTACGCTCCAGCCACGGCCTGGACTCCCTGGCAATAGAACATCTGGACCACAAGATGATTTCTTACGCAGATGTGGCGGGGAAAGGGAAAGAGCAGATTAATTTTGCCCAGGTGCCGGTGGAGGAAGCCGGCATCTACTCCTGCGAAGACGCCGACGCCACCTTTCTTCTCTACCGGCTCTTCCTGCCGCGCCTCCGGGAGGCGGGACTGGAGCGACTTTTCTTCGACCTGGAGATGCCGCTCGTCAAGATCCTCGCCGAAATGGAACTGACCGGGGTGAAGCTCGACCTCGACCTCCTTGGAGAACTTTCCAGCCGTTTCGGCAGCCAACTGGCAGAGCTGGAAGAGCGCATCTATGCCCTCGCGCCTGCGCCGTTCAACATCAACTCGCCGAAACAGCTGGGAGAGGTGCTGTTCGAGCAGATGAAGCTTCCCACCGGCAAGAAAACCAAGACCAAGACCGGCTGGTCCACCAATGTGGAAGAGCTGGAACGCCTGGCCCCCGATCACGAGATTGCCAGCCTGATCCTTTCGTACCGGAGCCTCTCCAAGCTGAAATCGACGTACACCGACGCCCTTCCCAAGCTGGTCGATCCCGCTACCGGCCGGGTCCACACCTCTTACAACCAGGCGGTCACCAACACCGGCCGGCTCTCTTCATCAGACCCGAATCTTCAGAACATCCCGATCCGGAGCGACGAAGGGCGCACCATCCGCCGCGCCTTCGTGGCGGAGGAAGGGCACCTGCTCCTCTCCGCCGACTACTCCCAGATCGAGCTGAGGGTGCTGGCTCACCTGTCGGAGGACCGTGTTTTCTGTGAGGCTTTCGCCAGGGATGAGGATATCCATACCCGCACCGCCAGCGAGGTCTTCGGCCTCTTTCCGGAGATGGTCACCCCGGAGATGCGCCGCCAGGCCAAGACCATCAACTTCGGCGTCATTTACGGCCAGGGGGCCTTCAGTCTCGCCAGGCAGCTCGGCGTCGCCACCAAAACGGCCAAGGAGTTCATCGACAACTACTTTGCCCGCCACAGCGGTGCCCAGGCCTTCCTGGAAAACTGCGTGAAAGAGGCGGAGGCCCAGGGTTACGTGACGACCCTGCTCGGACGGCGGCTCCCCATCCCCGACATCAAGAGCGCCAACGGCAACGTCCGCGCCTTTGCCCAGAGAAACGCGGTCAACTACCCGATCCAGGGCTCGGCGGCCGACATCATCAAGCAGGCTATGGTGAATGCTTTTAACCGGATGGGGGTTGAAGGGCTCAAAAGCCGGCTTATCATGCAGGTCCACGATGAGCTGGTGTTCGAGGTGCCGGAAGGGGAGAAGATCGCTATGGAGCGGCTCGTGAGCCACGAGATGGAGCACGCGGTGAAGCTCCGCGTGCCGCTCCGGGTGGACCTGAACTTCGGCAGGAACTGGAGCGAGGCGCATTGACTGAAATACCGAATGATCACCGGCGGGCAGTTTTCAATGCATCAAAGGTTCCTGATCCGCGCAAGGCACGACGGGAATTTCCTTGTCCTGTGAGCGGATTCTTTGGCGCAGAGAATTTCGTTCACCAGATTGTCGATTTTCCTGCGGTCATGTTCATTGATCAGCGAGAATTTGAAGCCGGTAAGGAAATTTTTGCTGGCCGTTGACGGATACGAATATACCGACGTGGAGAGGACGGGGAGTACATGTTCAGCTTCGTCCGGGTAGATGAACACGACGACTGCCATGGTGTCCTTCTCAACCGGGAAAGGGGTTTTTACCCTGAAACCTCCGGCACTCAAGGACAAATCTGCCGGGACACGCTTCCCGTTGACCTTCTTGCCGTCATGGATCACCGTGAAAGAACCGTTATTGTCGACGACCGAGCAATACATCGGCAGATGGACCGATATGCGGCGGTGTTGCCTTTTTTCCATCGCCGGCATCCGTTCGAACACTTTGACCCTTATAAAGGGACGTTCGTTATGGCTGCAGATAAGGCCGTTGTAGGCAAAGAGATCGCTTCCGTTCTCTCTTGACAGGAAGACTTGCGTCCCGACCGGGATATGGTCCATCTTCGGGCTTACCGCCGAGGGTAAGACAATCCTTATCTCGTCATGGGCAGTTTTAGCAACCACCGCCCCTTCGATGAGCGTGTACCCGCAGGGGGTGTTCACGGAAACCGAAAGATGTGTGCCTGTCTGGAAAACCTTTCCAAGTTCTTTCATCTGCTTGTCGTTGCCTCCGCGCATTTCGTTTTTCTGTAATCTATCGACATGTTCACAAGATACTTGATTATTTTGTGAGGTTTGCTCCCCGGCGTTTATCCGGATATGCAGTCCCCTTGACTGCGATCCTCGACAATGGATTAATGCCGCCCCGCGCCTTCTCTGTTACAGCCGACGGGACAACGTGGAAAAGAGAAGTATAATTAAGTTAGGGATATGTCGGATTTGAAAATCGTAGCAAAAGGAGGTGCAATCATGTCTCTGGTAAAAACCTGGTACACCCTCGACGAAGCCGAGTCCAAGTTCGGCGTGCAGAAGCATCTCATCCTGAAGTGGGTGGAGGAGGGGCTGGTCCGTTCCGAACAGGAGGAGGGGAGAGTCGTGCGGGTAAATAGCGACGACCTGGAGTTGAAGGCCCGGGAGCTGGTCGGTGAGTCGTAGCCATGCTGTCCTATCAATACTGCTGGTTAAAGCCGGCCCCACGTGGGTACGGCTTTTCTTTTGAGGTGCAAGGCGGTTGACCGATCAAACGCTTTTCCGGCGGAAATTTCTTTTAAAAAAAGCTTGACAGTTATATAAAACGCTTATATAAACACGTTATATAATAACGTTATAAAACATGGGGGATGGAGTATGTCGCCGAGAAATACCCAGTTCAGCCGGGACGATATCGTGGCCGCCGCCTTTCAGCTGGTGCGGGAAGAGGGGTGGAACGGCTTTTCGGTCCAGGCGGTGGCCAAGCTGATCAACTCCTCCACCATGCCGATCTATTCCCAGTTCGCCAATGTGCGCGATCTTGAAGACGCAGTCTGCCTGAAGGCCCTTGATCTGCTCAAGGAGCGGATGTTGACAGATTTGACCGGCGACCGCTGGATCGACCAAGGGATCATCTATGTTCGCTTTGCCGAGGAGGAGAAGTTTTTGTTTCGTGCCCTCTGGGACGCCAGGAATGTGGACCTCTCCAAAGAAATGGGGAAGCGGTTTAATGAGTTCATTGCGGCTACCCTGGCCGATTATCTACTGTTTGTCGGGCTGGATGAACTGGAAGTAAGAATGATCCGCTTGACCAGGATGATGTTCGCCCAGAAGCTCGCCTATTGGTTGAATGTCAACAGCAACTATCTCAAGGAGAAAGGGATTCCTGAGCTGGAGGAGTATATGCGCCGGGCGAGCATGGCGATTTATCACGGGTTCAGGCTGCAGTTCAGTGCCGAATCCGTATCTGCCACACATTTCTGCGGTAAAGGGGGAAAGAATGAGTAAAGAAAATGGCAGTATCGCAAGGCGCCTGGCCCGGTTCATGGCCTTCTTGTTGCTGGTTCTCGGTCACGTGGTGCCGGCTGCGGCGGCGGCCCCGGAGTATGGCGGCACAGTGACCATGGGGGTGGACGCCGATTTCCGGGGGTTCGATCCGTTGAAAGCCAGATTTCTCGGTATCGGGGACCGGAGCGCCATCATGGCGGTCGAGGAGCGACTGTTCGACATGGACTCCAAGGGGAAGCTGATTCCGGAGCTCGCCCTTTCGGCCAAGGCGGCCAAGGACAACAAGAGCTGGACCATTGCCCTGCGCAAAGGGGTAACCTTCCATGACGGCACCCCGTTCAATGCCGACGCCGTGGTTGAGCACTGGCAGCGGCTGCTCGATCCAAACAACCGCTTTTTCGGGCTTTCTTTTATTCAACCGATTCAGTCGGTGCAAAAAATTAACGATTTCAGCGTAAAATTCATTCTCAAGCACCCATGGGCACCCTTCAAGCAGACCATCTCCTCACCGGTGGGCATTCTGGCCTATATTCCGTCGCCAAAGGCTGTGCGGGAAGGGACCCAGGACCGGGCACCGGTCGGGACGGGACCTTTCATCTTCAAGGAGTGGAAAGCCAACGACCGACTGGTAGTGGTGCGCAATCCGAAGTATTGGCAGAAAGGGAAGCCGTATCTGGATTCGGTGACATTCCGTCCGATGCCGGATATGCAGGCCCGTTTTGCCAGCCTTCAGTCAGGAGAAACGGACGTTATCCGCACAGACCGGGGAAACAGCATCCAGCAAGCCTATGAGGACAAATCACTCAAGGTTTACAAGAGCGATGCCGGGGGGGCGTATCCGTTTGTCTTCAATACTTCCAAGCCTCCTCTGAACGACGTCAGGGTCCGTCAAGCGCTTGCCCATGCCTTCAACCAGGAACTGCTGGTGAAGCTGGTGTACAAAGACACCCTTCCCATCGCAAAAGACCCGTTTGGCAATACGCTCTCCTGCGGTGATACCGGTTACCGGGAATATAATCCGGAAAAGGCGAGAAAACTGCTGGCCCAATACGGGAAGCCGGTTGAGCTGGAACTGTTTCATACCACCACTCCCAGGGGGAAGGAAGCCGGAGAGATCATCCAGCGGCTATATAAAGATGTGGGTGTCACGGTGAAGCTCGTGCCGGTGACGGAAGGGCAGATGGCTAAACGGGTCATGGAAAGCGATTTCCAGTTTTCCGGCTGGCGGTTCATGGACTTTGGCGACATGGGACCGTTTCTGAAAAATATCCTCCATTCCGGCAGCCCCCTCAATTACATGAAGTACAGTAACCCGAAGATGGATGAGCTCCTTGATCGCCAGAATGCAAGCCTTGACCCGGTTGTGAGGAAAAAAGCGCTCTGCGAAGTGGCCAAGCTGGTTAATGATGATGCGGTATTTTTCTACGGCGGCGGCATGAGGTTTCATATCATCGCCAAAACGGCGGTGCAGGGAATTACAGGTGCTGAACACGGGATTGTCAAGATGAGCGATGTGTGGGTGAAAGGGAATGGGAAGAAGGTCGCCGTGCGGTAGGGGCGGCCCCGTGTGGCCGCCCTCTGTGGCCGCCCGGTAATTGCGGTAATTTCAATAAGGGCTGCCCACACAGGACCGCCCCTACAGGGAGGGAATCATGAATCGCACCATTATTGCGGCGCTATTCAGTTTTGCATTGCTGGTAATGTCGGCTCCAACGTCACATGCCGCTGAACCTTCATACGGCATGCCTTCGACAGTCAACCCTTCGGCCAGTTATATCTTCTTTCACCACAACTATTATGTGGAAACGAAGGGGCCGGATGGAGATTGCAAATACTACGACATCTTAAAGGCTTTCTCAGACAAGGGATTCGTAGTCATCAGCGAAATCCGGCCCAAGAACGTCTCAGTCATAGAGTACGGGAAAAAAGCGGCGGCAGATGTCCGGAAGCTGCTGGCTGCCGGGGTTCCCGCGGGAAACATCACGGTAGCCGGTCATTCCAAGGGTGGCGTCATTGCCCTGCAGGTCGCAGCACAGCTGGAGAATCCCAAGGTCAGCTATGTGATCATGGCCGGGTGCGGCATCAAGGCGCTCGAAAAGGGATACCCTGATTTCGCCAAGCTCAAGGGGAACTTCCTGTCGCTGTATGCCACCTCGGACAAGGTGGCGGGGAGTTGCAGCGCTGCCTTCTCTCAGGCTAAACCGGATGGTTTATCGGCAAAGGAAGTGGCGCTGGAGAGCAGCGCAGGCCATCAGCTCTTTTTCAAGCCGGTTGATCTGTGGGTGGAACCGGCAATTGCGTGGTTGAAAGGGGGAGGTAACGACTGATGCCTAAACTCACCATAAACGAAAAAATCTGCACACACTGCGGCCTCTGTGCAAAAGGTTGCCCTTACGGGATAATCAGTCTCCCGGACGGCGCTGTGCCTTGTTATATTGCCGGTGGTTCCGACCGCTGTATCCTCTGCGGCCATTGTGAAGCGCTCTGTCCGACAGGTGCAATTGTTGTGAACGATCCGCGACTCGACCCGACAACATATGAAAGCGGACTTGCGGATATAGAGCCTGAGCGTTTGGGGAGATATCTCCGTATGCGCCGTTCAATCCGCCGCTATAGGGAAGAATCGATCGATAAAGCCGTTGTCGGGGATCTTATGGACATTGTCCGTTTTGCCCCTACCGGAGGCAACAGACAGCCCGTGCGTTGGCTTATCATCCATGACACGCAGGAACTGCGGCGGCTGACGGCGATGGTAGTTGACTGGATGCGCTCCATTTCCGGGTCCGACTCCCCGTTTGCAGCCAGGTTCAATCTACCCGTTATGATAGGGGGGTGGGAGGAGGGGCGCGATTATATCTGCTGGAATGCGCCGCACCTGGTTATAGCCTACGCCCGAGAAGATATTCCCGTGGCGAGGACCGATGCCGTTATCGCTCTGACACATCTGGATATCGCCGCTCCTTCATTCGGCCTCGGAACCTGTTGGGGTGGGATCTTTCAGCACGCCGTCAACAGTTGGGAACCGCTACGTGGGGCGCTGAATCTCCCGCCTGAGCATGTGTCGATCCACTGCCTGGTGCTCGGCTACCCGGCAATCTCTTACCAGAGGCCCCCCAAGCGTAATCCTGCTTCCATTGTCTGGCGTTAGCAGGCTGTTCGACTTAAAGGAGATTTGGATTGGAACTCGTCGAAGAAATGCAGACATACTATGGAAAGCGGGCGCCGGTTTATGACAACTCCATGGGGTATGATGATCATGGCACGGTCAAGTCGCTGGAGCCGGTTATCAAGCGAATCAGGGGGCTTCTTGATGGAAGAAAAATCCTGGAGATCGCCTGCGGCCCCTGTTTCTGGACTCAACGTGTCAGTGAAGTCGCCGAATCGATTCTCGCCACTGACTTCAACGACTCCACGTTGGATCAGGCTCGTCGCAAAAATCTGGATTGGGATAAGGTCGCACTGCAATGTGCGGACGCATACGATCTCTCCCGAGTGCAAGGGGTATTCGATGCTGCCCTTGCCGTCGATTGGTTTGCGCACGTGCCGAGATCACGCTTTCATGAGTTTCTCCGCGGATTGCACGGACGTCTGCAAGCCGGTTCTATCGTGGTTCTCTGTGACCAGTCGCCCGGCGTTGAATCTCTCAGCGGCATGTACGACCAGGAAGGGAATCACCTGCAGACGCGTGACCTTCCTGATGGCTCAAAATGTCGTGTGATAAAGAATTTCCTGTCGGAGCTGGAGTTCAAGGAGCTTTTTGCCCGTTACTCCAGTCATGTCGAGATCGCCAGCTATCCGGAATGCCGGAGGATTGTGGTTAGTTACACGTTAAAAACCTGATGAACACCCCCTCCCCGACCCTCCCCCGCTGGGGGAGGGAATAATAGCTCCTTCCCCCAACGGGGGGAGGCTGGGAGGGGGGAAGCAAGAGGCGACTCGGGAAGGAATAGCTCTTGTCAATAACCGTTCTCACAGCCGTTCTGTTCGGCGCCCTGCTGCATGCCGCCTGGAACGTATTCATCCGCGCCGCATCGGATAAGTCTCTTAACACTGTGCTCGTCGCCGTCGGCGCCGGAGCATTGACAGCGTGCTTTTTGCCATTTATCCCGGCTCCGGCCGCTGCGAGTTGGCCGTATTTAATGGCGTCCGTCTTGATCCACGTCGTCTATTTCATCTTCGTAGCCCGCGTGTACCGCAATACGGATCTGAGTTTCGCCTATCCGATAATGCGCGGTTCCGCTCCGGCGCTCTCTGCCGTCATTGTGCTGGTTCTGGTGCACGAATCCCCCTCTGCTGGCGGCTGGCTGGGGATTATGCTGGTTTCTTTGGGGATATTTATTCTTGCCGGTGACAGCTGGCGCTCCGGAACGCTCAGACTGTCTCCTGCCATGCTGGCACTCGCCAACGCCGGTGTGATTGTGCTGTACACGCTTGTAGACGGCGTCGGCGCGCGGTTGTCCGGCCATCCTGCCGGCTATACGGGGTGGCTGTTCTTTTTGACCGCCATACCGCTTGTCCTGATGTATCTTGCAAAGCGTGGCATACGGAGCGCTGAAGGCCTGTGGTCGAACCGGGGCAAAGGTCTTCTGGGCGGCGCATGCTCGGTTGGATCGTACGGGCTTGCGCTGTGGGCCATGACGCAGGCGCCTATAGCCCTGGTGGCAGCATTGCGGGAAACGTCCGTGGTATTCGGAACACTGATCGCCGCCGGCTTCCTCAGGGAGCAGGTTACGCCGCTGCGATATGCTTCAGTCGCGGTGGTGACCGTTGGCGCAATCGCAATAAAGATGTCGTGAATGCGGGGACCGGGGATCAGGGATAGGGGACCGGTAACGGCTTTCGCCTGGGTTCCGGTTTCGGGGTGAAAGGAGGAGACATGCCGATTGCGTGTATTGAAGTACGAAAAAAATGGAGCAGGCAGGATAAATATCTGATGATTCAGGCTCTGCATGCATCGATGGTCGAGTGCCTCAGAATACCGGAGCACGATAAATTCATACGACTCCGCGAATACCAGCCGGAGGATTTCGTTGTCCCTCCCGGTTGCACGGAAAGCCATGTCCTCATCGAGATATCGCTGTTTTCAGGAAGGTCGCTGGATGCGAAGAGGGCTTTGTATGAAGCCATCGTATCGAGATTTTCCGAATTCGGCGTTTCCAAAGGGGATATCCGGATAATCCTTTACGAGGTCCCACAGGAGAATTGGGGCATTCGAGGCGGAATTCCGGCTTCAGAGGTTGATTTGGGTTTTAAAGTTGAGGTCTGATGCTATGCCGCACATTCTGGGAAAATTCCTGCATCTGCTGGTCGTGGTGATCGCCGTTACTGCCCTCACCTATATAATGGTCGAGCGCATGCCCGCAGATATCGCCGCGGAAATCGCCGGGCACAACGCAACACCCGAAGAGCGAATGGCGATCAGGGAGCGGCTCGGCCTGAACGAGCCGGCGATGACTCGATACGGGAAATGGGTGACGGGGGTGATGAAGGGAGAGCTGGGGGAGTCGCTCGCATCGAGGCAGCCCGTTTCGGAAGCAATCCGCAGCCATCTGCCGGTGACCCTGGAGTTGATCGTTCTCGCCCAGCTTTTCGCGCTCCTCCTTGCCCTCCCCATCGGCATCGTCACGGCGTGGCGGCCGGGATCTCTGCTCGACCGGGCCATCGGCACGGTTGCCTTCGGCCTTGCCTCGCTCCCCGCCTATGCCGTGGCGATTGGTCTTGTCTTCGCCTTTGCCCTGCGGTTGAAGTGGCTTCCGGCTACCGGTTATACCCCCTTTGCCGAAGGAATGGCAGCCAATATCAGGGGATTTCTGCTGCCGGCCGGCTCCATCGCCCTCGTGGAATGGGTCGTGCTCATGCGGGTGCTCAGAAGTGACCTGATCGCAACGCTTAGTCAGGACTTCATACTGCTGGCGCGCTGCAAGGGGCTTCCCCCGTGGCGGATCCTGCTCACCCATGCGCTGCGCCCCTCATGCTTCACCTTCGTTACCATCCTCGGCATGCAGACCGCGAGCCTTGTGGGGGGCGCGCTGATCATCGAACTCATTTTTTCCCTGCCGGGCATCGGCCGGCTGCTGGTCACCGCCATCTTCGCCCAGGATTATCCGGTGGTGCAGGGGTGCGTTCTCCTTATCGCCGTCGGTTATGTGGCGATCAATTTCCTCGTGGATGTAATGTATGGGCTGCTCGATCCCCGTGTGCGCAGGGGGATCAAACATGGGTAGGGACAAACTTCAAAATTCCCCCCTCCCTTTGCGGGAGGGGGTTAGGGGGAGGGGGAAGTTGCAACAGCCGGAATTGTTGCACATTCACCCCCACCCTAACCCTCCCCCGTCAAGGGGGAGGGGACTCCATCTTTCGCCCCTACTTGCCGCCGGCTGGCTCCTTTTCGTCTTTGTCTGCGCCGCCGGCGCCGGCTGGTGGGCAGGATTCCCTCCCGATCAGATGGATACTGCCCGTCTGGCGTCGCCTCCGGGCATGGGGCATCTTCTCGGCACCGATGCCATGGGGCGCGATATCGCGTCCCGCCTGCTCTTCGGGGGACGGGTCTCACTCATCGTCGGTTTCTGCGCGCCGTTCGTCGGCCTCATGGCCGGCCTTCTGCTCGGCGTACCTGCCGCCTTCTATCGCGGCAGGATCGAACCCTTAATAATGACCGGTGTTGATGTTCTGCTTGCCTTTCCGGGGCTCGTTTTTCTCCTGGTCTTCACCTTCGCATTCGGTTCGAGCCTCCCGACCCTCACGGTCGGCCTCGGACTTCTGACTGCTCCCCGGTTTACCCGGGTCGCCCGGGCAAACACTCTCAGGTTCGTCGACCGCGAGTTCGTCCTGGCCGCTCGGGCTTCCGGCGCAGGAAACCTTTCGATACTGATCCGGGAGATTCTACCCAATGTGCTCCCGCCACTGCTCATCTACATGCTCCTCGTGGTCGGCTTCGTCATCATCGCGGAGGGGGGGCTCGGGTTTCTGGGCTTGAGCGTCCCATCGCCGACGCCGAGTTGGGGGGGGATGATGGCCGAGGGGAGGGAAGTTCTGGACCAGTCCCCCCATGTGAGCATGATACCCACCGGCGTGATGTTCCTGACGGTGCTCTCGGTTAACCTGATCGGCGACAGGCTGAGAAGACGGTTCGAAGGGAGGGACGCCCGGCCATGACCTGTCCCGCTCGCCATCTGCTGCTCCTCGACAATCTGTCCGTCCACATACCGGTCCCAGGAGGCATCCTGCGGGCTGTGGACGGAGTCTCTCTGTCACTGGAGCCGGGAAAGACTCTTGCCATCGTCGGGGAATCGGGGTGCGGCAAGAGCATGCTCTGCCGGGCCATCATGGGGATACTCCCCGGAGCCGCAGCCGTCGGGGGGCGAATCGTCTTCGCCGGCGAAGATCTGAGGACGCTTTCCGAAAAGGGATTGAACGGAATCCGCGGCCGCCGGATCGGGATCGTCCTGCAGGACCCCATGTCGTCACTCAACCCGGTGATTAAGATAGGCCAGCAGATAGCGGAACCGATGCGGCACCATCTGCGGATGCCTGCGGCAGGGGCCATGGAGCGGGCCGTTTCCCTCCTTGATTCGGTCGGCATTCCTCAGCCGGCGCAGCGTGTCGATTGCTACCCCCATCAGCTTTCAGGCGGCATGCGTCAGCGGGTGGCAATCGCCATTGCGCTCGCCTGCGATCCCCAGCTCCTCATCGCCGACGAGCCGACCACCGCCCTCGACGTGACGGTGCAGGCGGAGATACTCAATCTCCTCGGGCGCCTGCAGAAGGAGCGGAACATGGGGATGATTCTCGTAACGCATGATTTGGGAGTGGTGGCCGGACGTGCCCATGACACCGCCGTCATGTACGCCGGGCGCATTGTGGAGCAGGCACAGACGCCGGAGCTTTTCGACAGGATGCGGATGCCGTACACGAGAGCGCTCTTCGATTCCGTTCCCCGGCTCGACGATCCCCCCAACCGGGTGCTTCCCGCGATAGACGGCCAGCCGCCGGACCTGGCGGCTCTCCCTCCGGGATGTCGGTTCGCTCCGCGCTGCATGCGGGCGCAAGAGCGCTGTCGGGTTGAAGAGCCGTCACTGGTGGAGAATGGTCGAGAGGATCATCGTTATGCGTGCTGGTTTCCTTGCATTCCCCCCTCTCCCTAGCCCTCTCCCACCAAGGGAGAGGGAACATATGCTCCCCTCCCTTCGATGGGAGGGGTTGGGGGAGGGTGCAAAATGATAGTTTTCACAGCTTTTGATGCCAGTGCAATTATCTAATGGGCATTGCCGCGTTCGATTAAAGTTTTCGAGGCATTTCGTAATGATAAATAACTCCGCTCCACATAACCCGCTACTGCAGGTCGAGGATTTGGTCGTAAAGTTCCCGGCCGGCAGGGGGCGGTGGGTTCATGCCGTCTCCGGAGTGAGTTTCGACGTGGCGCAAGGGGAGACGCTCGGGCTCGTGGGTGAGTCGGGATGCGGGAAATCTTCACTCGCACGGGCGATCATGCACCTGCCGGGGCCGACGGAGGGGCGTGTCATACTGGATGGGGCAAATCTCTCAGCTCTCGGCAATGAAAACCTGCGACGGATGCGAAGCCGCTTCCAGATGATCTTCCAGGACCCGGTCTCGTCGCTTAACCCGATGCGTAACGTGGGGGAAAGCATCGAAGCGCCGTTGCGCACAAGGGGTGGGGTGAGCCGGCCGGAATGCAGGCTTCGTGCGTGTGAGCTGATGGAGGCGGTAGGTCTCGACCCCGACCGGCATTACCAGAGGCGTCCCTTCCAGTTGTCCGGCGGCCAGTGCCAGCGGGTCAGCATCGCCCGAGCTCTCATGACCGGTCCTGACCTTCTGATTTGCGACGAGCCCGTCTCTTCCCTCGATGTGTCGGTCCAGGCGCAGATCATCAACCTGCTGCGCGACGTCAAACTGTCCGGCGGGCTTGCAATGCTCTTCATATCCCACGATCTGGCCGTCGTTAAGAATATAGCGGATAGGGTCGCGGTGATGTACCTGGGAAGGCTGTGCGAGGTCGCGCCCTGCGCAGATCTGTACCTTGCGCCGGCCCATCCGTATACCCGCGCGCTTTTGGATGCGGTGCCAAGGCCCGATCCCCGGTGCTTTCTTCCGGATACCGGTATTCTCCCCGGCGAAATTCCTTCTGCCATCTACCCGCCCGAAGGATGCCGCTTTCGGACGCGATGTCCCCGCGCCGAATCCCGTTGTGCCGAGATTCAGCCCGAGCTGCGCGAAATCGCGCCGGGGCATATGATTGCCTGTCATTACCCGCTGCATGAATGAACAGTCCCACATGTCTTTTCGAGTGGTAGGCGCCGCCGCTCCTGAGGAAATATAATTCAAGGAGGGTTCAAGGAATGAAAAAGATAAAGTTCATTTTCTTTGCTGCAATTTTCGGACTGATAACGGGATGCGCCACCACCGCCGGCACGACCGGCAATCAGGTGCTTTCCGCTGAGCCTGAGGGGGATGGCGTCATCAGGCAGAAAATCCAGTTCAAGGATCTGCCCGCAGAGATGCAGGATGTTATTTCGCACGGAGGGTAGGTAGTGTCCTGAAAAAAGAAAAAGCCGGATTGAGTGCACGCGGTCCGGCTTTTTTATCACATCGTTGTCGGAACTGAGTTCGCCATGAAAAGGGTTATCCCTGTCGTTTTGATACTTACGCTGTTGGCTGGGGGATGCTGGTCAGGCTGGTACTGGCTCTCCATCGGCCGGTTCATCGAAAAGACCGACAACGCCTATATCCGCTCCGAGATAACACAGATCAGCTCGAAAGTCTCGGGCTACGTCAAAGCCGTGCCGGCCGGGGACAACGCGCCGGTTGCCGCCGGCGACCCTCTCGTGCGGATCGAGGACATCGAGTTCCGGGTGAAGTTGGAGAACGGTCGGAAAAGGCTCGAAGAGCGAAGGGCCGCCCTGCGTGTCGCGCAGGTCAAATCGAGGCTGCAGCAATCCCGCATCGATGCGTGCACGGCACAAGTGGCCGCCGCCGAAGCGGAGCAGGTAAAGAGGGGAAGCGAACTCCGCCGTTTCAGCGCCCTTTTCCCGAGCGGGATCGTCTCCGAGCTCGATTACGAAGCGGTCGTAACTACGGAGAAAAAAGCCCGCGCAGATGCTGCTGGAGCCCGCGCCAACCTTGAGTCGGCCGAAAGGGAGCGCGAAGTTTTCCTGGCCGAGGAACGCCGCCTCGAAGCCGAGCTTCGTCAGCTGGAAGAGGAGCTGAAGCTGCCGGCCCAGGAGCTTGGCGATACGGTGATTCGCGCCCCGATTGCCGGTGTGGTCGGTAATCGCAGGGTTCGGCCCGGACAGTACGTCAAGCCGGGAACGGTCCTCCTGGCGGTGATTCCCCGCGATGATATCTGGGTGGAGGCCAACTTCAAGGAAGTGCAGCTCGCGCGGATGCGCGAGGGCCAGCCGGTTGCCATCGAGGTAGATACCTTTCCGGGGACCCCCCTGACCGGCCGGGTGGAATCGCTTGCACCGGCCAGCGGCGCCGAATTCAGCCTGATCCCTCCGGAAAACGCCACCGGCAACTTCACCAAGATCGTCCAGCGGGTGCCGGTCAAGATCCGTTTCGATGCGGGGCAGCCACTGCTGCAAAGCCTGCGCGCCGGCATGTCGGTCGTCGTTAAACTGGATACGCGTTTTGATCCAGGGGCCGGCAGCACAGTCAGCCGAATGGATCGTCGCTGATGTCCTCCCGGGAGTTGCGCAACAGGCTCGGTTTCCTTGCCATGTCCGGCGGCACCTTCATGGCGGTCCTGGACACCCAGATCGTCGCCGGCTCCCTCCCCAAAATCGCCGCCAGCATCGGCGCCACCATCGAGGAAGCCTCCTGGATCCAGACCGCCTACATGATCGCCGAAGTGATCATGATCCCCCTGGCCGGCTGGCTCTCCCGCTCGCTGTCGCTGCGCTACCTCTATTCCCTGGCCGCTCTCCTCTTTACCCTGACGAGCCTCCTTTGCGCCATGGCCTGGTCCATCGACTCGCTCATCGTGCTCCGCATCTGCCAGGGGATCTGTTCCGGCATTCTGGCGCCGCTCCTCTACCAGGGGATTTACCTGCTGCTCCCGCGGCAGCGGCAGGCCGGGGCGACCCTCTTTGCCGTGATGATCATCTCCCTCGCCCCGGTCGTCGGTCCCTCCCTTGGCGGCTGGATAACCGAGACCTGGTCGTGGCGCTGGCTGTTTTTCATCAACCTTCTGCCGGGGATCATGGTGAGCGGAGCCGTCTATGGACTGGTGCGTGACCGGGAACCCGAATGGGGCCTTCTGAAACGATTCGACTTTCCGGGCATCGCCTTGGTGGCGCTCTTTCTCGGTTCGCTGGAATACGTGCTCGGCGAAGGCCCGGACCGGGAGTGGTTCGACTCACGGCTGATCGTCTGCTTTGCCGTCGTCTCTGCCATATCGGCTCTGCTGCTGGTATGGCGGGAGCTTTCGTGCAGTCACCCGGTGGTCAACCTGCGGACCTTCCGCGAACGGAATTTTTCCGTCGGCTGCCTGTTCAATTTCGTCATGGGGTTGGGGCTATTCGGCTCCGGCTACTTGATGACCCTCTTTCTGGGGGGAGTAAAGCGTTACGACAGCCTGGAAATCGGACGGGTCATGGCAGTACCGGGGATTGCCATGCTGCTCTCCGTTCCCATCGCCAGGATTGTCAGACGCCATGTCGGTGGTACGGCTTCGCTGGTAATGGGATTGGGGATGTTTTGTTATGCGCTGTGGCTGAACAGCTCCATGACTGCTGAGACCGGATTCGACGAGCTTTTTCTGCCGCAGGTTCTGCGCGGGATGGGGATCATCTTCTGTCTGTCACCCATAACCGAGATCGCCCTTGGGCAGTTGCCGGTCGAGGCGGTTCCCAATGCTACCGGGCTATACAGCCTCATGCGTTCCCTGGGGGGCGGGATCGGGATCGCCCTCATCAACATCCTGGTAGAACAGCGCGTTTGGCTTCATTACCGGCGTCTGGCCGAGTCGCTCAATCCGGCCCGTTTTTCCGAATACATGGAGCAACTCCGGGATTCCTTTGGCGGACGCATGGCCGACCTGGAACAGGCCGGGCAGGGGGGGGTGAAGGTATTGGCCGGGCTGGTCCGTCGGGAATCACTGGTGATGGCGTATAACGACGTCTGGCTGCTGGTTGCGATGCTGTTCGGTGTGATGTTAGTGCTGGTGCCGGTCGTGCGGAAGGCGGAACGGCGGCAGTGAACCCCAGCCGTTCGTTCACAGCCACTTCTTTCTCTTGAAATAGAACAGCATCAATGCCGCCACGGCGAGCATGAGCCAGAGCGAGGCGAAATACCCCCAGTGCCACCTGAGTTCCGGCATGAACTGGAAGTTCATCCCGTAGACCCCCGCGATGAAAGTGAGGGGAAGGAAAATGGTGCCGATGACGGTGAGGAATTTCATGACTTCGTTCATCCTGTTGCTTAAGCTCGAAAGATAGATGTCGAGCATTCCCGAGAGCATGTCCCGATACGTTTCCACGGCGTCTATCACCTGAATGGTGTGGTCATAGACATCCCTCAGGTAGACCACGACCGCTTCCGAAACGAGCGGCGTCTCCCTCCGCTCCAGGGCGCCGATCACCTCCCTGAGCGGCCAGACCGCCTTCCGCAGGAATATCATGTCCCGTTTCAACCGGTGGATTTTCCGCACGGTTTCGGGCGCCGGATTGGTCATCACCTCTTCTTCCAGATCCTCGATTCTTTCCCCTACCCCTTCGAGGACCACGAAGTAGTTGTCGACTACGGCATCCATGAGGGAATAGGCGAGGTAGTCCGCCTTCATGCTCCTGATCCTTCCCTTGCCGTTCCTGATCCGCTCCCTGATCGGGTTGAAGACGTCCCCCTGGATCCCTTCCTGATAGGAAATGACAAAATTGGCGCCGAGGATGAGGCTTACCTGTTCCGTGACGATCTCCTGATCCTTCCCTATCCGGAGCATCTTCAGGACGATGTAGAGGTAGTCGCCGAAATCTTCCATCTTCGGCCGCTGGTCGGTATTGACGATGTCCTCCATGACGAGGGGGTGAAGCCCATGGCAGTCGCCGAATTGCCGGATGATCTCGATCTCGTGGAGCCCTTCCACATTGATCCAGGAGACGATCGAGGTGTCCGTGTAATAGAAGCACTCCTTGAGGGCCTTGATCTCTTTTTCTTCGACGCCGGCCTCGTTGTAATCCATTACCGTAATTTTAATTTCCCGGTCGCTCTTTTCGCCGATGTGAACGAGGGTGCCGGGCGGCAGACCGCTCTTTTTGGATCTCTCTTTGATAATTCTTGGCATGTGATTCACCCCGGTCTTTCTTTCCCTTATCCCCATTTTCCGCAAACCAGCATTGATCCACGATAAGAAATAAACTTTAACGTGAAATCATGGTTTTTTCAAGACTGTTAACGACGCTCCAATTTTCTTGATAAGTTTGGATAAAAGGGTATTCTTTTGATGGATTCGGAAAGGGAGAGGTCGCGCTCGTTCAATGGAATACGCAGCCTTACAGGATTTGGCGATTCTCTTCGGACTGGCCCTGGTCACGGTCATCCTTTTCCAGCGGCTCCTGTTCCCGTCGATTATCGGCTTTCTCGTCACCGGCATTCTGGCCGGGCCGTATGCCCTGGCTTTCATCAAGGATACCCACCAGGTGGAGCAGATGGCAGAAATCGGGGTGGTGCTCCTCCTTTTTACCATCGGCATCGAATTTTCCCTCAAGGAGTTACTGCGGATCAGGCACCTTGTGCTCTGGGGAGGGGGGCTGCAGGTTGTCCTCACGATTCTGGCGGTGGCCGCCCTCGGCGCTTTCTTCGGCTATTCGGCCCGGCAGGCGGTGTTTTTCGGTTTCCTGGCAGCTCTCTCCAGCACCGCCATCCTGATGAAGCTCCTGGTTGACGCCGGCGAGATGGACGCCCCCCACGGGAAAACGGCCTTGGGCATTCTCATCTTCCAGGACCTCTGCGTGGTGCCGCTGATGCTTTTTACTCCGTTCCTGGCCGGTGTCGGCGAAGGTATGGGAGAGGTCCTGCTCGTTTCCGCCAAGGCCGCTGCAGTGCTCCTTGCCGCCCATTACAGCGCAAGGTTTCTGGTCCCATGGATTTTCCAGCAGGTTGTCAGGACCAGGAGCCGGGAGCTGTTTATCCTGACGATCATATTCATCGGTTTCGGCACAGCCTGGATCACCGCGAAAGTCGGTCTTTCCCTTGCGCTTGGGGCGTTCATCGCCGGCCTGGCCATTTCCGAATCGGAGTACAGCCACCAGGCCCTGGGCGACATGATTCCCTTTCGCGAAGCATTCATGAGCCTCTTCTTCATTTCCGTCGGCATGCTGCTCGACCCTGCCGTTTTAGTAAAATATCCCCTGTTGGTCGCTTCCCTGGTTCTGGCGATAATTCTGGTAAAGACCCTGATCACCTCGGGAGTTGCCATGACCCTCGGGTTGCCGATGCGAATTGCCATTTTGGCGGCCCTTTCGCTGGCGCAGATCGGAGAGTTCTCCTTCGTTCTTTCCCAGACCGGCCTCAAGCACGGGCTCCTGTCCGAGGAAATGTATCAGATATTCCTCGCGGCTTCCATTGCAACCATGGGGTTGACGCCGTTCTGCCTGAAGATTGCCAATCCGGTGGCGGACTTCATCGTCGGGAGGCTCCCCCACTCGTGGACAAGGGGAAGAGGCTTTCTTGCCGCCGGTGAAAAGAAAGTCGCCCTGTCGGACCATGTAATTATCGTCGGTTTCGGCGAGAACGGCAAAAATCTTGCCAAGGTGTTGAAGTACCTGAAGATCGCTCATGTGGTGATCGAAACCAACCCGTTTACCGTCAGTGCCGAAAAGAAGAAGGGTGAGCATATCATCTTCGGCGATGCCTCAAAACCCGAGGTTTTGGAGCACGCCCACATAGAGAACGCCCGAATCATGGTAATCGCCATTTCCGATGCCGCCGCCAGCAGGCGCATAGCCGCTCTGGCGCGACAGTTGAACCCCATGATACATGTAATAGTCAGGACCAGGTATATTCTGGAGGTCGAACCGCTCTACAGGCTCGGTGTCAACGAGGTGATCCCCGAAGAGTTTGAGACCTCCGTGGAAATCCTCTCACGGGTCCTGAAAAAATTTCTGGTGCCCCAGGATGTGATCGAAAACTGCGTCGCCGATGTGCGGCGGGACGGGTATGAGATGCTGCGCTCCGTCAGCAGGAGGCACAGCCATGCCGTGGGGATTGCCGGTTTTCTCGCCGGGGCCGAGATCGGCACGTTCACGGTGCAGAAGGGGTCCTCCATTGAGGGGAGGAGTCTCCGGGAAGGGCTGGTGAGGAGCCGTTCCGGAGCGACCATCCTGGCAATAAAGAGGGGCGCCGAGGTGGTCGCCAACCCGGACCCGGTGTGGGAGTTGCGGCATGGCGACATCGTCCTCCTGCTCGGCGCCAAGGAGCAGCTCGCAGCGGCGGGGAGGCTTTTCGAGACTTTGAAATGAGGCGGGGGAGAGGAAAGGAGTCAGTTGCCGGAGGCCCATCGATGCCATCGGCGCATTAATCCGGCAGCGACTTGGCAAAGGGGAGAGGCTTTCCGTGGATGCCGCCTGATTCGGAGGACCCGTTCCACAGTATCTGAACCTCGGCGATCCCGACCAGCTGCCGCCGAACTGACTGAAGGTAAGACTGAAGCAGTAAAGACAGTATTCAGATGATATGCAACTGTTTTGAGGGACACTATGACTGTGGCATTTCTGGGAACACCGGCGCCGGATCTGGCGCAACACGTCGAGATGTGCTGGTCCGTAACGGGCTGTGGAGGAAGCGGCACGGCATTCTACGAGATCCTCCCCGACAGCAATATGAACCTTGTCTTCCGTTTTTCCTCCTCCGGCTGCCGGATGGTTCTGATGGGACCGGTGACCGAGAAAGCCTGCGTCGAAATCCATGACGCGGCGGACTATTTCTGCTTCCGTTTCCGCCCGGGGCAGGCGCTGAATCTTGCCGACGTCCGCCCCGCAGACCTGATAGACACCTGCGTGGATATCGACAAAATCCGTGGTGAAAGCATCGGCTCCCTGGCTGACCGCCTCCACTCCCTGCCGGACCCGGCGTCACGGCAACTCGTCATGGAAGAGCTGTTGCGGGGAAGCCTGCCGCTCGTCCGGGATGAGCGTTGCCGGCAGGCGGCCGCTCTCCTCGATGCCCATGGCGGACGATTCCAGGTAAATGAACTCGCTGCCGAGCTCGGTCTCCACATCCGCAGCCTGGAGCGGCTATTCCTCGATCACCTGGGGATGACCCCGAAGCGACTCACCCGTCTCATCCGCTTTCGACACCTTTTTACCCGTCTGCACACCGGTGGCTTCGAGAGTTTTGCCGATCTTGCCTACGCCTGCGGCTTTGCGGACCAATCCCACATGATAAGGGACTTCAAGGAACTGACCGGCCGCCTTCCCGGTGAAACAGGCTCCTGCGACGCCCGCCGGCTGGGGGGTACGCCGCGGACCCGGATCGTGCACCGTTACCGACCTTAGCAGGCTGTTAGCTCAACTCCTTTTGTCGCATTTTTACAATACAGCTGCGGAGGATATCTGTTATCACTCGGGCAATGTTCACATCGAGAGGGGGAAGAGTTGTTGCAGACCAAGTGCCGGCTCTTTCCAAAGGAGAGCAAAATATGCCGAGTCTACAATGCCGTATCTTTCTTTTTGTACTCAGAAACCGTCACTTGTTACGCTTCAAGCTGAAAAAGGAAACAGCCGTTGACTGGGAGACATCGCTGCCCGAGGTGCGGCGTTCAGCCGAAAAGAGTGCGAAAATGCTAGGCAAGCTGCCGAAGGATATCGAAGCATCGCCCGTTGCGATAGGCGGCGGCCTTCTTGCTGAATGGATTCAGCCTGCTCAGGCCGTCAAAGACAAAGTGATCCTGTATTTCCATGGTGGCGGGTATGTATTGGGCTCAATCCAGGCTCATCGAGGGATCGTTTCCAAGTTCGTCAAGGGGAGCGGTGTCGTTGCGCTGCTGTTTGACTATCGTTTGGCCCCCGAACATCCTTTTCCTGCCGCACTCGATGATTCGCTTGCGGCTTATCGGTGGCTGTTGGCGGAAGGCGTTTCTCCCTCAAAGATCGTATTTGCCGGAGACTCCGCAGGAGGGGGGTTGTGTCTGGCAACTCTGCTTGCTCTCCGTGATCAAGGCATTCCCCTCCCGGCAGCAGCGGTGACGCTCTCTCCCTGGACCGATGTCAAGAATACCGGGGAGTCCCTCCGAACCAATGCCAGGCTATGTCTGGCGCCTGCAAATTCCTGGGTTGCTTGCAGCAAACATTATGCAGGAAACAATGACCCCGGTTTGCCGTACATTTCCCCTCTTTATGGAGATTTGCGCGGATTGCCGCCGATACTCATCCATGTAGGTGGACATGAAACTCTTCTCAGTGACTCAACACGGTTTGCAGAAAAGGCGAAGGCTGCAGGCACGGATGTCACGTTGAAGATTGGAGAGGGATTGTTCCATTGCTATCCCGCATGCGCTCCCCTCTTTCCGGAGGCAACACAGGCAATGGATGAGATTTGCGCTTTCATAAAGACACATGTCGGCAAGTAACTTTTCCCGAAGGCTTTCAACTGTGCCCTGGACGAGGCACTGGCGATGTTCCGGGAATCTGTGTGTTCACGTGAGGTGGGATAAAAATCCCGGTTGAACAAAGAATTTTGCGAGTTAAGAAAAAGGTGAAATTGCCATGTCCAGAAACACAACGGAACTTTTTGACCAGCTGTATCGTGATAATGAGGCGAAGGTATACAGACTAGCCTTTGCACTCGCCGGCAATGTGCATGACGCCGAAGACATAACCCATGAAGCGTTTTCACGGGCGTATTGTTCCTATCATACTTTTCGAGAAGAAAGCTCCTTTTTCACCTGGATATGCCGGATTACCCTTAACGTTGCAAAGGATTACCTGAAATACAGAACTAAATTCCCAATCCATTCGCTGACGGAAGATCTAGGCTACTCTCTCGAAGAGGTCATCGACTCCAATCCTGCCAACAACCCTGAAACAGAGTTGCTTGCCCATCAAGCCAAGATCAGATGTCTGCACTCACTGACTGAATGCCTGCAGGCGAACGAGCGAAAGGTATTCTGTCTGGCGATTACTCTAGGTCTGCCTCAAAGGCAGGTGGCAGATATCATGGACTGCTCGATCAATTCCGTTAAAGTAACACTTCACCGGGCCAAAAAGCGTTGGCTGGGCTACATGGAAGGCCGATGCCAGTTGATGAAGAAATCCAACCCTTGCAACTGCAAACAATGGATTCGGTTCGGCCTGTCGCAAGGCTGGATATCCAAACAGGCTTCAGCCGATTCCCACTCCCCGGTTGCCGTCCAAGCCAAAGAAGAAATCTCCAGGCTGAAAACACTGCGCGACCTCTACCAGGACCTTTACCTCTCATCGGCTGACGCCTCTTTAGCGAAACGGATCAGGGAAGGGATACAAAACAGAGAGTGGGAAATTTTTTCCTGATCCGTTTGTAACCTTTTGCCTTGAACGCAGTCTAACCGAGAGAACCATAATGACAGCGAGGAGGCACCATGAAGAACGAAGAAAAGCAACCCGACCGGTTGGGCAAGAAACACGCCGCAGTATGCGGTCTTTATTGTGGGGCGTGCAGCTTGTTCATCGCCACCCGGGAAGATCCTGAACGGCTCACGAGACTCGCGGCACGATTCGGGTTTTCGGAGGAAGCGGTCACGTGCCATGGATGCCGGTCGGAGAAGAGATTTCCCCACTGTGAGAATTGCAGGATGTTTACCTGCGTCGCCGAACGGGGCATCGACTTCTGCAGCGAATGTGCGGAGTATCCCTGCGGGCACCTGAAAGAGTTTCAGGCGGAACGGCCCCATCGTATGGAACTGTGGGATGATCTGGAACGGATCAGGACCATTGGCCATGACCAGTGGCTCCGGGAAATCCGGGAGCATTACAGCTGTCCCCGGTGCGGGACAATAAACTCCGCCTATGACCTGAAATGCCGGAAGTGCGGCGAAGAGCCGAGCTGTGCGTATGTTGCCAGGCACAGGGAGGCGATCTCGCAGTTTCTGGCGAAACTGTGAGTACCGGAGGGCATGATGTTGGTTGTGGGAAAACCGGCGCCGGATCAGGCGCAGCAGATCGAAAGAGGCGCAATGGGGCAGAAACTGGTAGAGAGTTTACGAATCCGTGAGCCACAGGATGTCTTCACCCGCTTTTCCGAGAGCTTTGCAATTGTCCGTTGGAATATCCGTCCGGCTGAAGGGGGATTCGCCGCTGAGGCTGACTACTGTGCCCTTTCTTCTCAGGCCAAGATGATGGGTGCCCCCAGCCCCTGTCGACATTATTGCCTGGAAGCCCTTGCCGAAGCGGTACAGGCCCTTTCATCGAAGAGTCGCTTCAAGGTTTGCGAGACCCTATGGGAGGGGGAACGATGCCGGGTGGAGGTAACGTGAGCCGGGCTGTAACGAGCGGGTTCACCGCTGAACTACACTGTCATGGGAGGAAACAGTATGAAAGACAAAAAGGCTTTGACGGCACCATGTGGCCTGGATTGCTTCAATTGTGACATTCACGAAAGCAATCTGACAGATGACAGAGGATGCCCTGGGTTAAAAGCCTTTGAACACGCCAAAACCGAAATGGAGTGCCGTGCCCAGCTGATACACGTCTTCCGGCTTCCAGAGATAAAGTTCCCTTACGGCGAGAAGCGGGTAGGTGTAATCAACGTTTTCCAGGGGCATGGTCTTTTTCCCCTTGACCTCCCCTACCAGGGTGACTGACAGGCCGGGTCTGAAGATGAGAGGGTCGAGGAATCTGTCGCTCTGCGCCAGGAACCTCCCCCCTGAGTTTGCCGAATCCTTCGGCATGCCGCTTCCGTCCAGATCGAGCTGAACCACTTCCAGTTCCCCCCCCGCGGGGGTATTGCGCACCCCGGCTATCACTCCTCCGGCCTGGACATGCTTGCCGACATACGCATCCGGCTTCTCTTTCAGCATGGCGAAGGAGACGGTCGGATCGACCAGCCGCATGGTCTCCGGGCTTATGCCCCGATGGGCGCAGCCGGAGATAAATAACAGCGCCGCCAGAACAAGAAATGATCGCATTTTCAACCCCCGTATCTATTCCATATAAATGTTCTCACCCCGACAACGGAAGTCAAGCATCTGAAGGGAGAATCATTTCCCGTTTTCCAGCTTTATTTCCTTCACTGCGCCGAAGGTTGACAGCGGCTTGTCGAATTTCATCTCATCACCCACGACCATCAGGACCATCTCATCCGGGTGGAGGTATTTTTTCGCAACCCGCAGCACGTCTTCCTTGGTGACTTTTGCGATGTTGTCCCGGTAGTTTTCCAGAAAGCCGGGGGAGTAGTTGTAGAACTCCAGCCGAGCCTGCTGGTTGGCGACTGCGTCAGGTTTGGCGAAGCCGAAGATGAAGGAGTTGATGATGGCGTCTTTGGCCAGCTTTAGTTCCTGGTCGGTGACGGGGGCACTGGTCATTCCGGCGATGATGTCGCGCATGAGAGAGATAGTCCTGACAGTGGACTCGGACTTGGTTTCGGTTTCGGCGATAAATGTGCCGATAAATCGCCTTCCCACGTCAAAATAGCTGTCTACGTTATATGCAAGTCCCTGGTTTGAGCGGATCTCGGTTGTGAGGCGGGATGTGAAGCCGCCGCCGAGTATGTAATCCATGACCCTTACGGAATAGAGATCGGGGTTGCTCTTCTCGATCCCCAGATGTCCCATCCGAACGACGGACTGGTTGACATCCTTTCTGGCCAGCAGCACCGCTGGCTTGATATCAGTCGTGGGTTCCGCAACCGGGGGGGAGGTTACCGGCGTTTTTTCCCAGCCGGCGAACGATGTGCGCAGCTTTTCCAGCATCTCTCCCTTGGTGAAGTCGCCGGAAACCGCCAGGATCACATTGTTTGGGTGGTAGTAGTTGCGGTGAAAGGATGCCATCTCCTCTCGTGTGATCCCCTTTACCGTTTCGATTGTGGGATGGCGTCCCAGGGGGTGCCCTGGGTACAGGGCCTTCCGCAGTTCCCGGTTGGCAACCCCTTGGGGGTCGTCGTTCTGACGGCGCAAACCCTCGATGGTTCTGTTTTTGGCTAGGGTAAGCCGGTCTTCACGGAAAGCCGGGTTCATCAGTACCTGGGCAAATATCTCGAGGGTCCGGTTAAGGTTTTTCGTCAGGGTGGAGAGAGAGACATTTCCCATGTCCGATCCGATGCTCGATTCAACGGCGGAGGCCATGAATTCCAGTTCCGCGTCCATCTTTTCAGGAGGGAGCTCCGCAGTGCCGCCGCTTCGCATGACTGCGCCGGTGAGCCCTGCCAGTCCTGTTTTCTCAGGTGGTTCATATATGCTCCCCGTGGCGACATATGCGGTAATATTGACGAGCGGCAATTCATGGTCCTCGAGAAGATAGACCACCATGCCGTTTTCAAGCTGGACCCGCTCGCTCTTCGGTATCTCGAACTTCAGGGGGGGAAAGGTCATGGTGCGCGGATCTACGGTCTTGCCCGCTCCAGCGCATGCGGTTATCGTAAAGGCCGTTATAAAAATAAGAAGCAGTCTGCCCCATTTTTTCATCTTTTTCCCTCCTCCCGCTTGGTGATGAAGCCGACGGTCCGGTTTTCCTTGACCAGAAACTTTCGCGCCACACGGGCCACGTCTGCCGTCGTCACCTTGGCCACTTTCTGTCTATGCTCAATCAGGTACCGCCAAGTCCCGGCCACCGCTTCATATTCGGTCAGGTTGCGGGCCAGCCCACCATTGGACCCCATCTGGCGGAACTCTTCATACTCCAGCTTGTTCAGGATCTGCTGCAGGTCCTTGTCTGCGACCGGTTCGGTCTTGAGCCGCTCCAGTTCCTCGTAGACGGCGGCTTCCACCTCCTGGATGGTATGGGGGGCGCGTGGGGTGGCGGCAATGATGAAGAGATTCGGATAACGGTTTCCAGGTGCCGAGAAGGCGGAGACCTCAGTGACCAGCTGCTTCTCCAGCACCAGTTTCTTGTAGAGGCGGGAAGTTCTGCCGCTGGCCAGAAGCATGTCGATTACATCAAAGACGTAGTCGTCCGCGGAGGATAAAGCCGGTTTGTGAAAACCGATGAGAAGCTGCGGCTCCGCGTCTCCTATCACTTCGATCCACTTCTCTCCCTGCTGGGGCGGCTCCTCTACCGTCACCGGCGGGACCTGCGTCCCCGGAGGGATGTCCCCAAAGTATTTTTCCGCCAGGGAGATCGTCTGTTCCGGATCGATGTCACCGACAACGGCCACTATTGCGTTGTTGGGGGCGTAATACTTGCGGAGAAAGGCCTCGGCCTTGGTGCGGGTGAGGTATTCGATGTCCGACATCCAGCCGATGATCGGCTGGCCGTTTGGATGCGCGACAAAGGCGGTCGCCAGAAAGGTTTCCCACAGTCTTCCTTCCGGTTCGGCATCGTAGGAGCGGCGCCGCTCTTCCATTACCACCCCCCGCTCGGTGTAAAATTCGCGCAGCACCGCATTCCGCATCCGGTCCGATTCGATGGCGCCCCACAACTCCAGCTTGTTGGACGGAAGGTTGATCAGATAGGTGGTGCCGTCCTTGCTGGTAAAGGCGTTGTAGCCGGACCCGCCGTTTTTTGCGTAGATTTCGGCGAATTCCTCCTTCACCACGTATTCCATTGCCTCGGCTTCCAGGCCGGCAAGGCTCTTCTGCAGCTCTTCGAGGAGTCCCTTGTCCCCCTTTTCCCCTTTGGCCTTTTCAGCCATGAGGAGCTGGGCCATTGCCTCGATCCTGTCCAACAGCGGCTTTTCGGCGGCATAGTCCTTCGTGCCGAGGGTCTTTGTCCCCTTGAAGAGCATGTGCTCCAGAAGATGGGCCACTCCTCGTTCGTCGCTCCGTTCGTCGACACTCCCGACCTTGAACCTTATCCAGGCGGCAACGGTTGGTGAGGCGTGCCGTTCCACCATGAGGAGCTTCATGCCGTTTTTAAGGGTATGCTCCCTGACTTTGTCTTCCAGGCCGGCGCCAAAGGCTGCGGAGGCGAGGAATGAGACAAGGAAGGGGAGGAGCGTAATCCGGTAACGTATTTTCATCATTTCCCTCCGTGGTGTGTTGTGAGGAAGATGCCAGCCGGGGAGGTATTCTAAGGTTGGGAGGCGGGAAAGTCAATTTTCATTTTTCGGTAGGGATGATTATGGATATCTGGTTATCCACAATACTCAAGTAAAATCTCCCCCTCCCTTGACGGGAGGGGGTGGGGGGTGGGTGAAGCTGCAACCCCCCGCCGGGGGGGAGGGGATATTTCATGTATGTTGCGGATTACTGGAGTTTAGTGGATAACCAGATATGGATAAATCGAGACCTCCGAGGTATGCCAACCTCGGAGGTCTTCAATGACTGTCCGGAGCACTTTTATCGGCGTGACCTTACATGATGATCAGGTTTTCCACGACCACCGTTCCGGCGGTGATGGTGAGGTTGCCGTGAATAGTGGTTACGCCGGTGACGGCGGCAAAGTTTGCGTCGTAGCCGCCACCCAGGGTGACCGTGGTGTTGCTCCTGGAAAACAAGAGGTCTTCCGTGAAGTTGACCCCTTGTGCCAGGATGGTTGCGTTAACAAGAGGCGGGATTGCCCCGATTGCTCCTCCCACCGTTGCAAAATAGCCGGTCGTGCCGTTGGATGCCATCAGTTTCACGTTGGTGAAACCTATGGTCCAGTTGAAGCCGGCGGGAGTTGCGTCGTAGTTCCCCGCCGGGTCTTTGGCCCGGACGGCAAAGGTGTGGCCGCCGGTGGCAAGGCCGCTGAAGGTGAACGGTGATGCGCAGGCGGCAAAGGGAGCGGCATCCAGGCGGCACTCAAAGGTTGCACCGCTCACGTTAGAGGTAAAGCTGAAGCTGCCGGAGCCGGAATCGGTCGGATTTGCCGGCGTTGCCGTGATGGTGGTGTCCGGCAGGATCACATCCCACGTGAAAGCGGCCGGAGATGGGTCGGTGTTTCCCGCCCGGTCTTTGGCCCGGACAATAAAGGTATGGTTGCCGGAGGAGAGACCACCGGAGGTGAAAGGCGATGTGCACGCGGCATAGGCGCCGGCATCCAGGCTGCATTCGAAAGTTGCGCCGTTGTCGTTGGAAGTGAAACTGAAACTGCCGGGGGGGCCGCCGGCTGGGGCGACCGGTGTGCCGGTGATGGTGGTGGCGGGCGGCACCGTGTCTACGGTAAAGGTATGGATCGGAGGCGCTGTTTCCACATTTCCCGCCGGGTCGGTGCCCCGGACGGAGAATGTGTGGCTGCCGTCAGGCAGGCCGCTGAAGAGGAACGGCGATGTGCAGGTGGCGAAATTCCCCCCGTCGAGCCGGCATTCGAAGGTGGAGCCCGATTCATTGGCGGTGAAGCTGAAGGTGCCGGAGGGGGAAGGATACCAGGCAGCCGGCATGGCGGTGATGGTGGTAGCCGGCGGTACGGTATCGAGGGTAATGCGGCTGGAGAAGCTTCCCGAGGCGTTTCCTGCCCCGTCCCGGAACTGGACGTATACGGTCTTGGCGCCGTCACCGCCAAGTGGATCGAGGTTCCAACTCTTGGTTGTCGAGTAAAGCTCCCAATTGCTCCAGGTGGAGTTATTGTTGCTGAAGCGCATGTCGGTCACCACGCCGCTGTTGTCGGAGGCGAGGAGGGCGAGGTTTACCGTGGTCGATTTGGTCACAGTTGCGCCGCCGTTGATGGTGATGGCGCCGATGGGGGGCGGGTCGTAGGCCGTGCCGGTAAGGCTGACCTGTTTGACCTGGGCGGTCGGCGTGCCGGATCGTATTTCCATGGCTGCAACCTTTGATCCCACCGTGAGCGGATTAAAAGTGACCAGCATCGTGCAGTTTGCTCCCGGCGCCAGAGTCGGTGCGAAGCTCGGGCAGGTGCCGGTAGAGATGGCGAATTCTCCGCTGTTAACGCCGCTCAACCTGATGGCGCTTACGACAAGTTCTGTAGTGCCGGTGTTGGTGATGGTGAATGGCTGGGAAGAGGAGGAAGCGTAGGTCGCCACGGTACCGAAGTCATAGGGTGAAGGGGAGATCAAAATGAATGGTGATTCCTGAGCTGCGGCGTTGAAGACGGCGGTAACGCTCTTCGCCCCGGTCATTGTTATGGTGCAGATTTCTCCGGCAACCGAGTCGCAGCCGCTCCAGCCGGCAAAGGCGGAGCCGATACCGGCTGTCGGAGTGAGTTGCACGGTCGTCCCGGCTGCAAATGACTGGCCGCAGACACCGGTGCAGCTCCCTCCGGTGGAGAAGCTCACCGTGCCGCTGCCGGTGCCGTCGAGGGTCGTGGTCAGCGTGTAGAGCTGACTAATACCGGTGCCGGAGAGGGGGACATCGAGGGTCGGATAGTTGGCTGAATCCGAGATGAACTGCAGAGTCGCGCTCTTTGCCCCGCCCGAGGTGGGGGTGAAGGTAACGCTTATCGTACAGCTCCCTCCTGCCGCGATGGTTGGCGCCAGGCTCGGGCAGGTGCCGGGAGTCACGGAGAACATGTCGCTGTCTGCGCCGGTGGAGATGGAGCTCACGTTCAGGACGGTATTGCCCCAGTTGCTGATGGTAAAGGTCTGGGCGGTGCTCGGCATGTTTACGGTGATACTCCCGAAGTCGTAAGGAGCTGGTGAGACGACGATGTCCAACGACGGTCCTTTGAACACGCCGCCTCCCCAAGTTCCTGCGAAGAGAGTGTGAGGCGAAGCAGGGTCGATGGCTACTGACCGGATACGGAGATTGGTAAGCCCGCTGTTCAAGGGGCTCCAGTTTCCTCCGCCGTCGCTGCTCTTGAAAACTCCGCCATCAGTTCCGGCATAGAGCGTGGTTGGTGAAACGGGGTCGATGGCGAGGGAACGGACGTTGAGGTTGACGAGCCCGGTGTTGACTGCGTTCCAGCTTGCTCCACCGTTGCTGCTTCTGAACAGGCCGCCCCCTCCGGTCCCGGCATAGAGCGTGGTCGGCGTGACCGGATCGATGGCGATAGTGTTGATAGTCGGGTTGGAAATCCCGGAGTTTGCCGGGCTCCAGGTTCCCCCGCCGTCGGTGCTCTTGAATATTCCGCCATTGGTTCCGGCATAGAGGGTGGCCGGCATGACGGGGTCGATGGCGACGGAGAGAATATAGGCGTTGGCAAGCCCGTTGTTGGCGGAGCTCCAGTTTGCTCCGCCGTTGCCGGTTTTAAACAGGCCGCCGCCAAATGTGCCAGCATAGAGCGTGGCCGGTGTAACGGGATCGATGGCAACGGAGCGGATGGAGAGATCGGCCAGCCCGGTATTTACCGGACTCCAGATCCACCCCCCGTTTATGCTCTTGAAAACCCCGCCGTCGGTGCCGGCATAGAGTATGAAGGAAGAAGAAGGATCCATGGCAAGCGACTGGATATTCAGGCTGGAAAGCCCGTCATTCGCCGTATACCAGCTCGCACCGCCATTGGTGCTCTTGTAGAGGCTGCCATTGGCGCCGGCATAGAGCGTAGTGGGCAAGGCGGGGTTGATGACGAGCGACTGGATGAGCAGATTGGTGAGGCCGTTATTTGCCGTGTTCCAGGCTCCTCCTCCGTCGGTGCTCTTGTAAACGCCCCCCCCATAGGTTCCGGCATAGAGTATGAGCGGAGAGGCGGGGTCCATGACCAGCGCATAGACGGATATATTTTTCGGCCCGTTGCTCACCTGATTCCAGGTCGTGCCGCCGTCGGTGCTCTTGAACAGGCCTCCCCACGTCCCGGCATAGAGCGTAAGCGGAGAGGCGGGGGTGATGGCGAGGGAGCGGATATACGGATCGCTGATCCCGGAGTTCATGGGGTTCCAGTTTCCTCCGCCGTCGGTGCTTTTGAATATTCCGCCACCCCAAGTCCCGGCATAGAGGATGAGGGGAGAGACCGGATCGACGGCAAGCGATTGGATATTCAGGTTAGCAAGGCCGGTGTTCATGGGGGTCCAGCTTGTCCCGCCGTTGCTGCTCTTGAAGATGCCGCCATTGGTCCCTGCATAAAGGGTGGACGGCGCCAGTCGGTCAACGGCGAGGGTACGGACGTAGAGATTGGCAAGGCCGGTGTTAACAGGGCTCCAGCTCCCGCCGCTGTCGGTGCTTTTGAATACTCCGCCGTCGGTTCCGGCATAGAGCGTGGCGGATGAGGTCGGGTCGATGACCAGAGAACGTACGGCAGGGTCGGTAAGTCCTGAACTTGCAGGATTCCAGCTCAATCCGCCATCGTTGCTCTTGAAAAGGCCCCCGTTGGTCCCCGCATAGAGGGTGGCTGGTGAAGCAGGATCCATGGCGAGGGAATAAACAGTTTGATTTGGAATCCCTGCGTTGGCCGGGCTCCAGCTCCCTCCGCTGTCCGTGCTTTTAAAGACCCCGTTCCCATCGGTTCCCGCGTAGACGGTTGACGGTGAAACCGGGTCGATGGCGAGACTCAAGACAACCCCGCCATTGAAAGGCCCGATGCCCTGCCACACATAGGAGGGCAAGATATTGCTTTCAGCTCCCTGGGCCGGGTTTATCCCGGCAACAATACCGCAAATGAGAATCGCAAGTAAGAACAGAGTGCCGCGGAACATCCTGATCTGGGTTTTCATGCATCTCCCTCCCGAAACGAGTTATGTTAGTAAATATCATCGAAGTTTGCAGACGGGTTTTTCCGGTCACATTGCCGAAATCATCGGTTAATTACATTTTTGGAGAATTGCGTTTGTTACTTATTGGTAACGGATGTGTGAGGATAATGATGATAAGAGAAGTTATATTAAACTTATACAACAAATCAAAGGATAAATAAATAGAATTTACTTCCGGCAGGGATGTAACACGAACTTTATGGGAGGGATCGGACAAAGGGAAATCATGTCCGGACACTGCGTCAGTAAAGCTTCTTCACCGCCCCGGTGGTAAGGCAATTGCCTTCGGTTGCGTCCCGAGGGCAATTGCTTTTAATTTAACCGGCTATTTCCCAAGGGTCTTTCCGCCCGGTTTCCAGCCGAGCGGGCAAAGTTCGCCGGTCTGAAGGGCTTCCAGGACACGGAGGGTCTCCTCCACGCTTCGCCCCACCGACAGGTTGTGGACCAGCTGGTACTGGATCACTCCGTCGGGGTCGATGATGAACAGGCCGCGCAGTGCCGCACCCTCTTTTTCGTCGAGGATGCCGTATTGAGCGGCGACTTCCTTTTTGAAATCGGAAAGTAGGGGGAATTTCAGGTCGCCGAGATCGCCGCGCTGAATCCAGGCGAGGTGGGAGAACTTGCTGTCCACCGAGGCGCCGAGCACCACGGCGTTAAGCGTTTTGAACGATTCCAGCGCGGCGGTGAAGCCTTTGATTTCGGTGGGGCAGACGAAGGTGAAGTCGAGGGGATAGAAAAAGAGGACCACCCATTTTCCCCGGTAGTCGGAAAGGCTGATCTTCTTAAACTCCTTGCCGGGCTCCTTGCCGATCACTGCGTCAAGGGTAAAGCCCGGCGCGGGCTTCCCTACTTTGGCCGGTTCGCTCAATGCCATGGTTGCCGGCTGGGAATCGGCTGCTTCGGACCTTGGCGGGGCCATCACGGCGCAGATAAGCCCGCCTGCCACAGCCAATGACCAGAAAATTTTTAGTGCTTTCACGATCGCCTCCCTGAAATTGCTTTTTCTAAGTTTATCTCAAATAGTACCCGAAGCGGCAGCATTTGCAACATCCTCACCCCTATGCGGGAAAAACGGTTCTAAATTGCGTGCGATTATGATAAAAGAAATTGGAATTGTATCCACCTACAGACAAGGAGAATGCCAATGAGCGAAGAAAAGAATCCCCAGGTTCTCATGGAAACTTCCATGGGAAACGTTACGATCGAGCTGTTCAAGGACAAGGCGCCGATAGCCGTACGCAATTTTCTCTCTTATGTGAAGGAAAATTATTACGACGGTCTTATTTTTCACCGGGTCATCCAGAGCTTCATGGTCCAGGGAGGTGGAATGGACGCGGAGATGCAGCCGAAGAAAACCAAGTTCGCCATCAAGAACGAGGCTGCCAACGGTCTTTCCAACAAGCGCGGCACCCTGGCCATGGCCAGGACCAACGTGGTGGACAGCGCCACTTCGCAGTTCTTCATCAACGTGGTGGATAACTCCTTCCTCGACCATAAGGGGAAAAGCCCCGACCTGTTCGGCTACGCCGTTTTCGCCCAGGTCATCGAGGGGATGGATGTGGTTGACGCCATAAAAGAGGTGAAAACCGGCTCCAGGGGAGGGCACAGCGATGTGCCGCTCGAACCGGTGGTCATCAAGTCCGTGAAGATTGTTGAGCAGTGAAAGGTGAAAGGTGAAAGGTGAAAGGTGAAAGGTGAAAGGTGAAAGGTGAAAGGTGAAAGGCTTGCAGGTAACCGGTTTGTCCACGTTTTCCTTATTGTAATCCTCGGTCTTTCTGCCTATTCCAACACCTTTCACGTCCCTTTTGTTTTTGACGACCAAACCTCGATCATCGACAATCCGGTCATACGAGACCTCGCAAACTTCTTTTCCAGTGGGACAGGTTACGGATACAACCCCCGGAGGTTTGTCGGATATCTGACCATTGCCCTCAATTACCGGCTGGGGGGGGTGGATGTAACCGGTTATCATGCCTTCAATCTCACCGTGCACATCATAACCGCCCTCCTGGTCTATTATCTCTGCCTTCTTACCTTCAGAACCCCCTCTCTGCTGGGAAGTTCCCTTTCCGGCGGCGCCCGGCAGGTCGCCCTCCTTTCCGGACTCCTGTTTGTTGTCCATCCGGTTCAGACCGAGGCGGTAACCTACATCATTCAGAGGCTCTCCTCACTGGCAGCCATGTTTTATCTCCTCTCCCTCGTTTTCTATGTCCGCGCCAGGCTTTTCCACGAGTCGGGAAATGGCCGCGTGCACGGGAAAACCGTGCTGTCGTATTCCCTCTCCTTAATTTCCGCGGTCCTTGCCATGAAGACCAAGGAGATCGCCTTCACCCTGCCGATCATCATTGCGCTCCACGAGTTTTTCTTTTTCAGGGGCGGGATCAGGAAAAGGCTCCTTTTTCTTCTGCCGATTGCGCTGACCATCGCCATCATTCCCTTCACCATGGTGAGTGCAGGCAAACCGATCGGGAAACTCCTTGCCGATGCGGGAGACGCGGCCCGGGGAGGGGCGGATATTTCACGAGGGGATTACCTCATTACCCAGGTAAGCGTTATCACTACCTACGTAAGGCTCCTCTTCCTCCCCATAAATCAGAATCTCGACTATGACTACCCCCTCTCCCATTCCCTCCTTAACCCGCGGGTATTCGTCTCATTTCTCTTTTTGTTTCTGATCGCAAGCCTCGCCATTTATCTCTTCAGACGTTCCCGCATCCCGCATCCCGCTTCCCGCTTCCCGCTTCCCAATCCCCGCTTCCCGGTCCCCAGTCCCCGGTCCCCGATCCCCGATCCCGCCTTACGTCTTGTTTCCTTCGGCATATGCTGGTTTTTCATCACCCTGTCGGTTGAGTCGAGCGTGATCCCTCTGGCCGATGTGATCTTCGAGCACCGCCTGTATCTCCCCTCCGCAGGGGCGCTTATCGCCGCTGCCACCGCTGCCGCATTCGCGGCGAGAAAATTTGGCGCAAAAGCTGTCGGCATAGTTTCGACAGCGGTGGTGCTGGCATTTTCCGCAGGGACGTGGAAACGAAACCTGGCCTGGGGAGATCCCCTGACGCTCTGGGGCGACGTGGTTGCCAAATCACCGGGCAAAGCCAGACCCCGTTACAATCTGGGGACCGCCTTGAACCAACAAGGGTTTGTCGATGAGGCCATCGATCAGTTTCAGATCGCACTACGGCTTGATCCCGCTAATGCCGATGTCCGTCACAATCTGGGGGTCGCCTATGTCGCCAAAGGGTTGATGGACGAAGCAATAAAAGAGTATCGGGCTGCCATAGGATTAAACCCTGCCTCGGCCCAGGCCCACAACAGCCTGGGGGGCGCATATGTCGGTAAAGGGCTGATAGATGAGGCCATCGAGGAGTACGGGATAGCCTTGCGGCTGGACCCGTCTTATGCCGATGCCCATAACAACCTGGGGGCCGCCAATGGGGTGAAGGGGAAGATCGATGAGGCCGTCGCGCATCTTGAGGCTGCGGTGAGATTGAGACCGGATAACGCGGATTTTCACAACAATCTGGCCCGGGCGTACGAGTTGAAGGGGTGGGGGAGGATGGCCGAGGCGGAGAGGCGCGCGGCGGAGAGGCTTGGGAGAAGGTGATGCCGGGACGGATGTCAGGTGCAAATTCATCTTTCACCATTTCATGCCTGACCCGACTTTTTTCTGTTATTGACACATGTAAACAAATTGTTTATATTTGACCCATGATCGTATCGTTTGCGAACAAAGAAACGGAAAAGCTCTTTGCGACGGGGAAATCCAAAAAGCTGCCTCCGGAAATCATCTCCCGAGCGATCCTGCGTCTGACGCAGTTGGATAACGTACGCGAGGTTTCGGATTTGTTGATGCCGCCATCAAACCGCCTTGAAGCCCTTTCCGGGAATAGGGCAGGACAGTGGAGCATCAGGATTAATGACCAGTGGCGCATTTGTTTTTCATTTGCCAACGGCGAAGCGGCCGAAGTTGAAATAACCGACTACCATTAAGGAGAAATCTTATGGCGATAAAAAATGGTCTTCCTCCCATCCATCCCGGCGTATTCTTGAAGGAAATACTTGATGAACTTGGCATCTCGCAGAATGCCTTTGCTCAGGCTATTGGCGTTTCGCCCATGCGCGTTTCCCATGTCATCAAGGGCACTCGTCCTGTCACTGCCGAGCTGGCACTACTATTCGGCAAGGCATTTGGCCAGACGCCGAACTACTGGATGAACCTGCAAACCAGCTATGATCTGAAGACCGCTGAAAAAGCACTCGTGCAGAAGGTGCGTCAAGTTCAGCCACTATCGCGGGCAGCGTAGGATTATTACCAAGGCAATTTCCTGTGCTCAAGATCAATGACTAATTGCAGTGGCAGAGGCAATCTAATCTCGATCATGCACTGCTAAGAAAAAAGCGAAAAACTCTTTACACTACCAGGGGCTGGGGAAAAGGTGATGCCGGGACGGATGTTAGGTGCAAATTCATCTTTCACCATTTCATGCCTGACCCGGCTTTCTTCTGACCCGACTTTCTTCCCGTCCTGTCGAACGGTGTGGCGGATGACCCGAGAGCGAAGCAAAACAGGTCTATTCGCTTGTTGGCTGGGCTTTGACCTTAGAAACCAGTGAACAGAAAATCAAGCGCAGCAATAATCTCGTTGCGCTGTTCCTTAAGTGAGTAGACCTTTTCACCCAAGACACGTAGATTAACGCCGGCCAGTTCGGCAGTTGACATAACCACAGAGGTCCGTTTTATTTTGAATTGAGGGTTGAGATGTTTGGCTGCTTTGCCCATAGCAGAGACGGTAATCAGCGGGACAACAACGCGCGTTGTCAGGTTGTCGAGTAAATCTGCCTGTACATCGAGCAAATAGGGGATGGACTGTTTTGTGTCGGGGTTTGGATTTACATATACATCGAACTGTGCCATCAGAAACGCCTCAAGCCGTCACTGAAAGTGCCGCACGCTTCTATACGGCGATTATAATCTTCTATAGCCTCTCCATTTTCCTCCAGCCATTTACGGCACTTTTCCTCCCGCAGCAACTCAGCAAGCCGCAACTCCAGTGCTTGCGAAAGATTGATGTGACGTTCTTTGGCTTGACGGAGTAAGTCGCTGTTAATGCTAAGGTTGGTGGATTTTTTGGGAGCGCTTTGGTCAAAAAATTTGGTTTGCATTGCGGACTCCTTATGCGGATTTAGTATGCGCATAGTCTATCCGCATTCACTGTGAATCACAAGTAATTATTTTCATTCAGCCAACGGTTTAGAGACATAATTATCATGGATGTCCCCTGAATTATTCCCTGAGTTAACGTGGACTACCGCCTATGATAAGTTTTGTCCCGGAACTCGATCCTAGAATCAATCACGCAGAGGCAACTCGCAGCTTTTCCGAAACCTGCCGGTCAATGAAATACATCATGACCATGGTAATCATCATAGTGCAGATCGTGACATAGCCGACGATGTCGTAATGCTGCAACGGCGCGGTTTTGGTGGGCTGATAGACTATGAGACCCGCCACGAATGAGGCGATGCCTCCGGATACGTGCTGGATGGAGGAGTTTATCCCCATGTAGGCGCCCCGGTCCATCATGTCCGGCACACCGGAGGTGAGCGCCGAAGAAGAGATCATCCGCGAAGAAATCCCCACCCAGAGGACGGTGTTGGTCAGGATGATCACCCAGATGGGATTCGGCCCCAGATTGGTGTAGACGAACACCGTGACCATCGACAGGATGCTGCCGAAGACAAACAGCCTAAACTTGCCGAAACTGTCGCTGAGCCGCCCCAGAAGAGGGCCGGTGAAGATGGAAAACAGGCCGGTGATGAAGAAGATCATGGAAAGCCCGGTCTCCGGGATCAGGATGTTGTTCACCAGGAAAGCGCTGCTGAACGGCATGATCATGAAACCGCCGGTGGCAAGGAGCATCGTCGCCATGAAGCCCCGCAGGTAAAAGGGGTTAGACGCCGTATGCCAGAGGTGGACGAAGGCCTTCTTGTCCTGCCTGGCGTGCAGGTGGCCGGTGACGGGCTTCAGCTTCAGCAGGATGACGATCCCGACCGGCACCGAGACGGTCACGATCATCAGGAACGGAGCGTGCCAGTCGAACCTGGTGGCAAGATAAAGCCCGATGGGAATCCCCAGAACCTGGCTCGCGGAAAAGGCCATCTGCACGAAGCCCATTACCCTCCCTCTCACCTCCATCCGGAACGAATCGGCGATGATCGCAAAGGATATCGAGCCGATTACCCCGCCAAAGATTCCGGTAAAGATCCGGGCGGCCAGCAGAAACGCATAGCTGTTGGCGATGCCGCAAAACAGGGTCCCCAGGACGAAGCCGGCATAGAAGAAGAGCAGCATCTTCTTTCGATCGAACCGGTCGGCAAATCCTGCCGCCATGAGGCCCGAAACCCCGGCACTGATGGCGTAGGCGGAGACCACCAGCCCGAACCTGGAGGTGGATATCCCCATGCTGGGCATGAGCATGGCCCCCAGGGGGGACAAAACCATGAAGTCCACGATCACGGTAAACTGCAACAGCGACAGGATGGCGATGACGAATTTTTCGTAGGATGTGAATGCAGCGGTCTTATAGTTATTGTCCATTATTGGCCCGATTAGATATTTCCGCAAAAGTCCATCTGCTGTGTTACGCTCGCCGCTCGTCACTGCGACGCAGTCTACGGCTACGCCTCATTCTTCACTGCTCGCAAGCCTTGCAACTGGAGCTTTTGCGTATTCATCATGCTGATGTATCCTCGCCGGCGGCGCGGGCAGCTCGTGATGAAAGGGATGGACGCGGAGCAGAAGAACCCCGAGTATAGCACGGCGGCGGGCCAAAAGGGAATCGGAATGAAACTTGGGGGACCAATGAAACTTGGGGGGTCTGGTTTCTCCGGTTTAGCTGCTTCATTTACTCTTGTTGCCCGGCTTCGGTTTACGCTGTTTCTTTGCTTCGGTGACTTTATTTTGTGATAACCACTGGCTTTGTGTCAGGATACTGCACTCGTTGGAACTGCGGCTACAGAATTCCAACGGGAATGAAACAAGATCAAACCCCATGTTTGGCGGAGCACTTGTGGCCGAGCCTGCAGGCGGTGCTTCCGGACGCCAAACGGTAAGCTGTATGTAAGCCTCCTTACTATCTACCGCCCCAGCTGTGCCAATGACATCCTCCGTTGATATGACTTTCCCTACTACTATGTCGTCAGCGATCTTTCCGAGGTGGTTATAGGTGGCAATGGTTGAGTCCTCATGAAGGATGTCGAGCTTGTTTTTCGCCTTGCGAACGACGGTGCCTTTTCTCGCAGCAAATACCGGAGTGTCGACAGGCATTGAGAATATACTAAAGGGTACAAAAGTAATTCAACATCAGGCAATTGTGTAAGCGCATTCCTTGTGCCTGAAGAAGCTCATAATGAGCCAGTACGATTTCTG
>WSYB01000023.1 GCA_009773645.1 Geobacteraceae bacterium | reverse complement strand
TAAAAGTTATCAGCTGTTGACTGCGCCGAGACGTGAAATGAAAGCGGTCCCTCACCGGAACAGATGTCGTGCAGCGAAACCTTAAACTAGCGCCATTCGAGACATACCCCCAAAAATATCCCCAAAAATTCGCCCCTAACCCATTTCTCTCGAAGGTCTATACGGCGGTGACCGTTGTGTCGATCCTGACGTGCAGGGCCTTTTTGATGGTGGCGAAGATAGCCGACAGATTTTCCATCGTCGGGTTGCCGGAGGCGGACAGCATCCGGTGGAGGCTTTTGCTCGGCTTGTGAACCTCTTCGGCCAGGCGCTCGAATCCGACCGTTGCGTTTATCAGGTCGCGCAAGATCAGTTTGGCGGTTGCGGAATCGCCATCCAGCATGAGATCGATTGACTCATGGAGCAGTGCCTTGGCGAAATCAGGATCACTTTCGACCCGCTTCTTTACCGTTTCCTTGAAATCTCTCGTGAGTGCCATACATACCTCCTGAATCTTCCAGAAATCTATCTCTTTTTCCGTTGGGCTTTTCGCTCGGTGTACTCACCCCACAGAGCAACAGCCCGCTCGATATCCTTTTGCTGTCCCTTCTTGGTCCCTCCGCCGAGCAGGATGATGAGCCTTTCGCCATCCCGTCCGATGTAGACCCGGTAGCCCGGTCCCCAATCAAGACGGTATTCGCCGATCCCTCGGAACCATTTGACGTTGGAAAGGTTGCCCTGTTCCAGCTTGAGCTTTACTATCGTAATCTTTGCCGCCGCTACGGTATCCAGCCCCATGAACCACTCTTCGTAAGGGCTTGTCCCGTCTTCGCGGAGATATTCTTCGACCTTGTAGCTCATGCGCAGATGGTAACTCATATGTTACCATAAATCAATACGTATTTCGGCTGATTTTTTGGCAGGGGAGGAAAGGGATCAACCGAGGGCAGTACTGACAGCGATTTGTAGAGATCATGCCCTGTTAAAGGGCTGGATAAAATGGCAAAAATCTGCTATGTTTCAACAATTTCTAACAAATACTGTACACACGATGATTGCTCTACAAAAAGGGGCTGTTGGTCGGATTCCCGTGGATTCAAGCCGCGCAAGAAGGATGCTCCTCCCTTCTGTATTAGCCAGGGGGCCTGACGAATTTGATTTGTAGGAGGGTAGCAGCATGGCATGGTACCTGAGAAAATCAGTAAGACTCGGCCCTGTTCGGTTCAACCTGTCCAAGAGCGGCATAGGCACCTCCATTGGGGTTAAGGGCTTCCGCGTAGGTGTGCGCCCTAACGGGAAAAGTTATATCCACGCCGGCGGATACGGGCTCTACTACCGTCAGGAACTTGGTGGTGGAGCAGGAGGTGGAAGAACCAACCCCCAGATTCATCCTCAGATTCCCTCGCAAACCTACGTTGAACCGCCAAAGCCTGGCACCATTGAATATACGACGGCCTCTTCCCAAGAATTGGTTCCGCAATCGAGAAAAGACTTGCTGGACAAGCTCAATCAATCTTACAGCACCGTAAGACTCGATTACGTCTGTGGAGGAATCGGCCTTTTGCCATCCTTCATAGCATTCCAGAACAGTTCTCTCGTTGGCTGGGTTGTCTTCATGCTGGCGGTAGTTGCTTTCATTTTTGCGGCACGCTGGGAATCAAAGCGCCGGACCATTGTCCTGGATTACGACTTCGAGGACAAGGGGGAACATTTCCAGAAAGTCCTCTCTTCTTTCAACGCCCTGGCTTCGAACAGCAAAGTGTGGTCGTTGATAAATTCACGGGGCATCTACAACACGCACGAATGGAAGCGCAATGCCGGCGCCTCGAACTTGATAAGCCGCACCGAAGCCCAGGTCGGAGAAGGGAAGCCTCCTTGGGTTGAAACGAATATCGATGTTCCGGTAATAAAGACCCGGGGGCAAAGCCTGTACATGATGCCGGACGGTATCCTCGTCTATGACAGCAAGGGTGTCGGATTCGTCGAGTATGACGATATCGCGTGGACGTCAAGACGACCAGATTCATCGAAGAATGTCCCCCGCATGATGCCAAGGTCGTCGACAAGACGTGGAAGCACCCGAACAAGAACGGCGGGCCGGACCGCAGATTCAAGAGCAACTATCAGATACCAATCTGCCTGTACGGCGAGCTGAGGGTCAAGTCAGGCTCCGGTATGGACTTGTACCTAATGACCTCGAAAAACGATGCGTCCCAGAATTTCTCGGCACAGTTCAGCAGTATCTGCAACGCTGCATAAGGACAATATTGATGGAAAACAGCGGCCTCCTCTATCTCAAAGAAGTTGCCAAATACTTCATGGACTTCCTGGAAACCGACTTCCACAAGAGGAAGAACCCCCGGCGTACCATCAAGCTCCGCAGTGAAGACAATCTACTCGTCGGCATCCGGCTCGACAAGTACCCAAAGTTCAACGACGCCGTCTGGAAGTCCATCAAGGACTCCTTCGGCGCCAATGCCCTGAAAAGCATTGCCAAGGGGGTGTACCGGTCCAACATCTCCGCCAACCTCCTCGACCTCATCAAATACCAGCTGAAGAACGTCACCACCGACCAGACCGAGAAGCTTGCGGACCAAATCGCCAACATTGTCGAGAACTATGCCCTGTCATACAAGGATGAGTTCGACAAGGCCCTGACGACTTCCCTGGAAGAGGCGGCCAAGACCTTCCGGGCCGTGCTGGTCAATCCGTTCATCGGCAGTATTGCCAAGTCATTGGAGAGCGCCGGCATTGGCGATGAAAACAGCATCTACCTGATGGAGGAAGAGCTTACCGACATCCTCGTCAAGGGCATTGAAAACAAGGTCTCTGAAGTCACCAAGCTCCTGATTGCCGGCGAAAGCAGCCTTGAGACCATGGACGAGATGCGGTCCGTCCTCGAGCTCGAGGAAATCAAAGCCACCCTGTTGTCGTTCTTTGAGAACTACCAGGTTACCGACCTGTTCAACGAAATCTTCGAGATAGCCCGGAACAAGAACATCCTCGAGACGCAGGAACTCTACCTCTACTTCTGCGACATCACCTTTAACAGCGTCAGATACCCCATCTTCTACATCCCAGTGAACCTTGAACGCCAGGACGAGGCCTTAGCGGTCGAATTCGATTCTCATGTATATATCAACAAGAAGGCACTGGAATTCATCGTTCAGGAATACCGGAACAAGACCGGCAAGATTGGTGACCTCAAGACGGTCAAGGAACGGATTGTTTTCCTGGCCGACCACAACGGTGGCTTCAAGACCTTCCTGGGGGAAATCCTCGCGGAAATCGTCGGCTTCTTCGAGCTAGATACCAATATCAACCTGACCGATAGCACGGCGCAGACCGCGAAGAGCATCCACGTGCGGATTTCTAATGCCTGCTACATCTCGCTGTTCGACAAGTCCGACGAAGCAGTGGTAAACGATTACGAAGAAATCCTGCGCCTGCTCAACGAGGAAGACAGCGAGCTCGCCAAGGCTTTCCAGAAAATTATCGAGGATTTCATCCATAACGAACCAAAGGTTTGTGTTTCCCAGGTCGAAGATGAATGGGACGGAATGGAAACCGGCGAAAAACTCGTCTTTGAGGCGCCCATCCCCCTCAACGAGGAACAGCGCCAAATCCTGATAGCAACAAAACGACCCGACTGCAATTATGTGACCGTCGAGGGGCCGCCGGGCACCGGCAAGAGCCATACGATTACCGCCATCGTCTGTGACTGCGTCTTAAATGATAAGTCGGTATTGGTTTTATCGGACAAGAAGGAAGCTCTCGACGTCGTCGAGGACAAGATATCCGATGCCCTCAACAAGGTCCGCCATGACAAGAACTTCCAAAATCCGATTCTGCGTCTTGGTAAAACCGGCAGCACCTATGCGCAAATACTGTCCCCCGCGGTCATCAACAGCATCAAGGTCCATCATAAGGCTGTTAAAAATGACTCGGTAAAGCTCGAAGAAGGTATCGCCAGGGCGGTGAAGTCCCTGAAGGAGGACGTTGAAACCGAGATTCTCGTCAGCGAGGATATCGACATCAACGACATTTTCAGGTGCTATGCCTTTGAGAATCAGTACGCCGGCCAGAGCCTCCCCATTGACTTGGAGGAATTCCTCGCACATCCCGATTCGTTCGTCGAGTTGGAAGAATTCCGGCAGATATTCGGCCGCCTAAATGAGATGTTCTGTGGCGAGGGCGCAAGCGACAACTGCCGGGCATTGTCGCTTCTAAAGGTTCCTGCAGCCGATTGTCATAATACGGATACCCTGCACAAGCTCATCCGCCTGAGCGGCGATTTGATGGCTGTCGCTACCAAGGTGAAGGAGCGATTTGCTGACCTGAACGCGCTTGCCCAATGCGAAAAGCTCACCGACGCAAGTTTCACAACGCTCCATAAGTTCACTCAAGCATATGCCGAGTTGAAGAGTGGGCTGTTTGGTTTCCTCTTCAAGGGCGGCAAGGTCCGGGCCTTGAACGAACGCTTCAGGGCGGAGCTACCCTTGGTGAACATCGAACAACCGCACAAGCACCTCGACCAGTTGCAGCGCATCTGTTTAATCTTTAACTACGCGAAGGCCAATCAGCCTGAAGCCACCGGTGTCGCTTACGACTTCATTCTGGTTATCGACGCCATCTTGCGACAGGAATCGGCGATTGAGGAGCTCTCCGCGTTCTTGAGCATTGACGAGGACATAAAATACCTCACGGACAACCTGAAGAAATACCCCAGTTCTCTAAGGCTTCTAGGCATCGACTTGGCGCAGCTTGCCGGCTGCAGCAGCAACAAGCTGGTTACCATGGGCGATGGAGAGTTCAAACAGCTTGTGCACTACATTACACTGCGGCAAAAGCTGGACAAGGCCTTTGCCACTCTCCCCGACACCGACTACGAGACCGCCAAGAGCAAAATTGAAAAACTCGTGACCGTGCAGATGACCTACCAGATGGATAAGCGGCTCATAGGTTTCACTGTACAGAGCCAGGGTACTGCAAGGGCCTTGCGAAAAATTATCCAGAAAAAGCAGAAATTCCCACGAGAAGAATTTGCCAAGCTTAGAGAAGCATTCCCCTGCATTCTCGCCGGCATCAGGGATTACGCCGAATATATCCCTCTGCAGCCGGAAATCTTCGACTTGGTCATCATCGACGAGGCATCGCAGGTCAGCATCGCCCAGGCGTTCCCCGCTTTGCTCCGAGCCAAGAAGGTGCTCATCCTCGGCGACAAGAAGCAGTTCAGCAACGTGAAAGCATCCCAGGCCCGGTCGGACACCAACCGGGAATACCTGAACAATCTGCGCGATACGTTCATCAAGTATGTTTCCAGCGAGCCCCAGAAGCTGGTCAGGCAGGACAACTTCAACATCAAGACGTCCATTCTGGAGTTCTTCGAGTACATCAGCAACTACACCATCCAGCTCAATAAGTATTTCCGGGGCTACAAGGAAATCATTTCCTACTCGAACCGCTATTTCTACAAGAACACCCTGCAGGTGATGAAGATTCGCGGCAAGGTCATTGACGACGTCCTGAAATTCGAGTTCATCGACCATGACGGGAAAACCGAGCCGGTCCCTAAGTCGAACAGCCTGGAGGTGGAATTCCTTATTTCCGAGCTGAAGAGACTCAAAGAGGCCGGAAGCAAGAGCTCGGTGGGCATCATCACACCCCACACCAACCAGCAGAAGCTCATTCTGGAGGCTGTCAGCAAGCTCCCTGACCGGGATTTCTACTTCGAGGAGCTGCGGCTAAAAATCATGACCTTCGACACCTGCCAGGGCGAGGAGCGCGACATCATCTACTACTCCATGGTTGCGACCGCGGACAATGACCGGCTGTGGGGCGTGTTCATTAAGGACCTGGATGCCGTCGATGTCGAGGAAGACGGGAAGATTAAGGCGCAACGGCTCAATGTCGGTTTCAGCCGCGCCAAGGAATGGATGCACTTCGTGGTGAGTAAACCCTTGGACGGGTTCACGGGGTCGATTGGCGATGCGCTTCGGCATTACTGGCACGAACTGGAGGAGGCCCGGCAAGAGCCCTTGCCCGATTCGGTGGACCCGAATTCGCCCATGGAAAAGGAGGTCCTGAACTGGATAGTCCAGACGGATTTCTGGCTGAAGCACAAGGACCTCGGCCGGGTGTCACTGGTGCCGCAGTTCAACATCGGGGAGTACCTCCGCCAGCTCGACCCAACCAGGGCCTATCAGCATCCGAAGTACAAGGTGGATTTTCTGCTGGTCTACCGAAGCGATAAAGGCCGGGAGCACAAGATTGTCATTGAGTACGATGGCTTCAAGGAGCATTTCACCAACTTCGGCGAAGTGAACGAGTTCAACTATAGCCAGTATTACTCCCCGGAGGACGTGTACCGGCAGAAGACCCTGGAAAGCTACGGGTACAAGTTCATCCGGATAAATAAGTTCAACAGTGGCAAGAACCCCATTGAGACGCTGGATAAACGGCTGGTGGCGGCCACCGCCGACAGGAACGGCGACGTGGATGTGCTCAAGTCGATACACGAGACCATCGATAACATCCAGAACAACGGCGCCAAGGAATGTCCTAAGTGCAAGGTGATTCGGGAAAGTGAAGAGTTCAAGGACCCGGCCTGTTCGACCGGCTATGGCCGGATATGCGTCTACTGCAAGAAGCTCAAAACTGCCGGTGCCGCGGCAGACGACAATGTCGCTTCCGGTGGCCGCATTATGTGTCCCAAGTGCAAATCGGTGATGGTGCTGCGCCATGGTCGACGCGGCAAGTTCTATGGGTGCTCCAGATATCCCATGTGCAACTCCTTCATCCCGTACCGGTAAATCGTAACCAAGAGGCGTGACATGTCGTTAAAGGTCCCATGCAAGTATTGCGGCAAGGAAATCAGCCTTCGGAAGATGCCGAACGGGCAGTTCGTGCCTTTCGACAAGGGGACTAACACCCAGCACCGGTGCCAGGACCAGCAGGAGAGCTCCACCACCAAGAGCGGTAGCGCCAAGCCTCATGTCCATGTTGACGCCGGCACCAGTGTCGGGGACCTGGTGTTTCGGGTCGTATCGGAATCACCTGGCATGAAGGCAAAGAGCATAGCCTCGACAATATCAAAGAAATACGGCGTCAACGTCGACCGCTCCGAAGTGAACCGGTGGCTCTACCATGACCTGAAGGGGAAGGTATACCAGAACGGTTCCTACCAGTGGTTCCCGGGGGGTGCGCCACAAAGGCCGAGTTCTGCGGGGCAAAGCCAGCCGCAAGGAGCGCCGCCGGAAGTGAGGACTGGGCCGACAGGGACTGCGGGGAGTGGAGTGCAGCAGAGCTCGAATAAGCTTCTGTGGGCGATTATTGTGCTGCTGGTTATCGTGGTGCTGATTCTGTTGAGGAGGTAATCAGAAGCCAAATATTTTGAGAAAAACCTTGGGGAAATCGGTAGGGTCAGGTTAGAGTTTCGGATATTTGAGAGGGATAACGTAGCAGTTGGCTGTTTCTATTGCTCTTCTTGTAACGCCTGGATTCGCGCCGCTTTAGATTGCCTGACGGTCAGCTTGAGCTGCCGTGGCCGATGGTCATTGACCACCGCGAAAAGTCACCTTCCCGATTCGGCTCCTGATTTTACGGCGTGGGACCGTTCACCGTTAACTTTGCGATGAAATAAAAAACGCCCTGGACCTGGATGGTCAGAGCGTTTTTTGGGCTTTTCTGGTGCCGGAGGCCGGGGACCGCACATTTACCACTTCACAAATCCCTGAAGACCTCTAACACCCTGGAAATACTGCTTTATCTTCCCGCCTATCGCTCACCGGTTGACTTGTGGTGCCGGTTGAAGTGGCAAAGATAATGGCAAATATAGCAGGTCAAGCCGGGGGGTGTCAATGTGAATTGAACCCGCAGCCGATACGCCAGCAAGCGGGTGAATAAATTCCCCCATCACTGTTCTTTCATTGCCGCGCCAACCTACTCTTCCTATTATTACGGCGCTATCTCAAACAAAGACTGTGCTGCGTCGATAAAGACACTAACATAAACATCTGGTAATGGTTTACCCACTGCAATACCACGAGCCCCCAAACGAGCCCCCAACCGTCTTTCTATTAAACTGTAACCATCCCCATTTGCATATGACTGTGACACTTTAGTTAAACTACCGTCTTGATTTAGACGAAAAAGAACTGCTTCAACATTTACAGCGCGTGTAGAGGTTGAATATGAACCGCCACCGCTCACATGTGGAGTGCTGTAAGTGTAAACATTACCTTGAGAGTTAATTCCTGAATGATAAGTTTCTGTCGTTTGTACTGGCATTACGTGTGTGCTTGAACGGTCCTCAACACCGCCTGATGATAATAGAAGAATATGTGAAGGAGGCCCTGTAATGTCTTTTTCTGATACACACTTGACACCGATTGAGCTAAGAGCGCTCCGAACCCGTGTTATTATTTCTTCCATGAGAAATTCATTACCCCGTAACTCTGAATTGTCAGATTTATCGGATACCACAATGACGAGAGCACTAACAGTGGCGGGGGCACTTTTCGTGCCGTAAAAGGAAGTTGTGGCGGTTGTTGCACATGCAGTAAAGGAGAATAAGACAAGGATTAAAGCAAATACTTTCATGACTCTGCCCTCTACGTTGTAGCAGACAAGCCCCCTCGAACAACTCAGCATAAGCAAATAATATCATGACAAGGTCAATTTTCAAGAACAATTAAGCCGGAATTGTCAGAACTCTAAAGCTCCCGGAAGTTAATGGCTCTTGAAAAATGTGACGCACCCCACGGGCTGGTTCCTCTACGCACGACAGGTCGATGAATGGCACCCCCGGTGTTGTTTTCCCTGGAAATCCTGGCCACGGTGAAGAGACACCCCGCCACCTTTTACTTTGACCGGAGAGGGGGAGAAGAGAGAGAGGCATGGGAGGATAAAGCGCCTTGTGGTGGAAGTTTCAAAAAGGCTCTTGACATTTGACGATTATTGCCGTATAAAATCCATAAACGTGCAATAAGGTTTTATACGGAGTCAACAAACATGAAATGGATAGGCTATTGTCGGGTTTCAACAAAGAAACAGCAGGCCAGCGGTTTGGGACTGGAAGCGCAACAAAAGATGATTGCCGATTTCATAGCGGCAAACGGCGGGGAACTGGTAGCAACTTACATCGAGGCCGAAAGCGGCAAGCGTGACGACCGCCCGGAACTACTCAAAGCAATCAAGCATGCTAACCTTATCGGCGGAAAGCTGCTTGTTGGCAAGCTCTGCCGTCTTTCGCGTGATCTTCACTTCATAACAAGCCTGGAAAAGAGCCGGGTTGATTTCGTGGTATGTGATCTTCCAGGCTGTGACTCCTTCACCATCCATATTTACGGCAGTTTAGCACAACGGGAGCGAGAAAGAATCAGCGCAAACACGAAAGCCGGTCTTGAAAGAGCCAAGGCACGGGGCGTGAAACTTGGAACAAACAACTTACGGCGTGAACTGGTACAAGAGGCCAGCGCAAAGGGAGTAGAATCAATAAAGCAGAATGCCGCAGACTTTGCCGCCAGGGTCCAGCCTGTTATTGAGGCGATGCAGGGACAAGGAAAGAGCCTAAGAGCGATTGCCGGGGAACTGGACATGCTGGGGGTTAAGACAGCACGGGGCGGGAAGTGGACGGCAACGGCGGTCAAGAATGCACTGGAGAATTACAAGAAGTTAAGTCACTTAAGTTTGTATTAAGCCAGTAAAATCAATAAGTTGCATTGACTTTTCTCTCCTAGTGTGGTATCTTTCAGGCATGATTTTCTGACCACGGGAGAAGGCTAAACCACAACAAGAAGGGGGAAGAGGCCATGAAAGGGACAAATCGGGAGCAGTTGGAGAGAGTGACGGACATTCTTGCAGTTCAGGTTGATGCTGTCAACTACCTTGCGAACACACTGAGGAAAGATGAAGCCGACCCGGCAGCGGCAGGAATGGCCGCAATCCTGGAAGGCCACATTGACAAGCTAGGTGATGCACTTGACAAAATCCACAATGTTCTTGCCGGGACGGGTGCCGAACTGGCAGCTTAACAACAGCGATCAGCAGCGACAGGTTACACGGGGGAGCGGGAGAAATCTTGCTCCCCTTTTTCATCTGCGACAATCAGAATTAAAGCTGTGAAAGGCCAACTGGCTTGAAATAACTTTGCTTGAGCAGTCTGTTAGAAATATTTAAGTACATGCTCTTTGCCTCTCAACCTGTTGCTATTGCTGACAAAATTGATATTTTGAGACGGTCGGAGCCAAACAGAGTATGATATAGTAGAATAAAAAGCAAAAAATCTAACACACCCTAACTTTGAAAGGGGCGTTGTCCGCTGCGGCGGTTTCGCCCCATTTTTTTGCTCAAAGCTCAATAATTCAGGCCCCCGGAGAGGGGCAATCAACAGCAAAAAGGGAGGTAGTAAACATGGCAGTAGTTCAAGACAAGCTCTTGAAACAGGCGGAAGTAAAAGAACTTCTCCAAGTGAGCGACGCCACGCTAGAAACATGGAGGCACAAAGGCCAGGGACCACGATTCTGTAAAGTGGGGAAGAGTGTGCGTTATCGCCTCAGTGACGTTATGGCTTACATCGACAGCCGGATGCACAGTTCCACGAAAGAAGCAGCGGCCTAAAGCAGCAACCAGACCGGGACCGGGGGAGAAATCCCCGCAACACATGAACACGCATAAGGAGTAGCAAATGGAAACAACAGCAACAGAAATCTTCTCGACTCTTGACCTATACACGGCGGCATACCTGACACTTGCCGGAATCAGTCCCGCTTTAACCCTGACAAACGGCCGGGTAGCGTTTCAATTCCCTGTGACGCCGGACCTTTACCGGAACCTTGACAGGTTCAACAGAAATGAGCCGGTCCCTTGCCTGGACTTTACAACAGAGTTAAAGACACTCCGCGCCCGTATGCTGGCAGCAAGGAATGGCAGGTAAGGAGACGGTCATGAGCTTTGCAAAGCGACAGAAGCAGCGGGAGGGGAACCCACTTGCAAGGATTTACAACCTACAGAAAGGATTTGCCATGCTCCCAATGGAGGTAATCAATTCTCCTGCATACCGTGATTTATTGCCATCGGCCGCCAAGTGTCTGCCACTGTTTATCTTCAAGTTTTCCAATGCCGTCCAAAGCATCGGCAGCAACCTAATGGCGTTCACGTATGCAGAGGCGCAACGCCTAGGGTTGAGCAAGAAAGGATTTTCTCATGCCATAAAAGACCTGGAAGCTAAAGGCTTCATCGACATTGTGGAGCATGGGGGACTGCGAGGAACACACGGGACGAGCAGCAAATACACCCTTTCCAGCCGGTTCAAGGATTACACCCCCGGAAGCTCAAAACCCGTGCCGGAAGATGAAGGCGTGCCGTGGAAAACGAGCAACGAGCAAGACGGCAGTTGCCAGGAAGCGGCCTAACTAAAAATCGCCCGATAGTCGTGAATTTGACCCCCCATACTGGCTAAATATAGAAATGTGTTTCCAAAGGCAACCGGGGGCGAGGTCAAAAAACAGCCCTACAAGTTTCCAGAGGAAACCGGACTGACACTGAAACGGAGGTTTCGCGGTTTCCAGAAGAGGGCGATTCCGGTTTCCAACGGAGGGTTGCCCTCAATTTTTATCACTGCCGTCATGGCTGACGGTGAAGGAGTAAGTCAAGATGAAGTTACCCGCACTACAAGGAAAAACAAGGCCGCAGGTGCAATTGGGCTATGTCGCCCGTGCCAAGTGTTTGAAAGCCTGGGAGGCTGATTCAGCACGGTCACAACTGACCGATGTAGAGTATGAGCTTCTGATTACCAATACTGACGCGACTTGGTTCATTGCAAACCAGAAGCGGACCCTTGCAGAGGTTTTGGAACGTATGCAGAGGATTCCAGCCCTGGCACAGGGGGAAGAGAAAAAGCCAGCACTGCAAGACAGTTTTATGAAAGTCGGACCTTTACGGGACAGGCAGACGGGAGAGATTGTACCGGAGAGCGACGAAGCACCTTTTTGACTGGGAACGGTGATTAACTGGATTGCCAAGATTAACCCGTCACCGCAGGTAAAGGAGAGGAAGACCTTGAAGCAGCTAAAAAAGATAGACGACGACATACTGTTGCAGAAGATTAGCGAGGGCATAGACCAGAAGGACATAGCAGCTCTCTTCGGCGTGTCCCCCGCTGCCGTATGCAAACGCTTGAAACGACTGACCCCACAGCCGCCCAGCAAGCTGGACAGCCTGACAAAGCGGGAACAGTTCTTTTGCCAGGAAGTAGCAAGGGGAAGGAGTCAGACAGCAGCAGCCTTGGAAGCCTTTGACTGCGGGAGCAGAGATAGCGCCAAGTCACTAGGCAGTGCTCTTGCTAAGGCCCCGCATATTCAGGAGGCCATACAGGAGCTAATGGAGCGGGTAGGACTCACACGGGAAAAGCGCGTGCGGAAACTTGGGGAGCACGTGGACAGCAAGGACGCGGGCGTATCCCTGAAAGCCCTGGACATGTCCTTCAAGCTTGCGGACGAATACCCTGCACAGAAGCAAGTCAGCGTAAGCGTTAACATGGATTGGTTTCCCGTAGACCTTGAGGCGTACCGACTGCCGGATAAGCGGAAGCCGCAAGAGGCAATCGACGCGGAAGCGGAAGAAGTTGCAGAGCAAGCACCCTCCGGTAACGAGGGGAACGAAGAGCAGGCAGGAGAATAGAGCAATGAAGAAAGAAGAGATGCTAAGGAACGTCCAGAAGTGGCCGAAGAACAGGGGCAAAGCGGCCCTCTTGAAATTCCTCCGGGGGGGAAAGCTGACTCCGATGGAGGCAATCAAGGCAAAGTGCTATGATTGTTGTTGCGGGTACGACGACGGGGGGTATGACTGCGGAATCGAATCTTGCCCGCTTCGTGCCCTTATGCCTTATTGCGATGTTGAAATCGATAAACCTAAGAGCTGTGACACGCCGTAGGAGGGCTGACAGCAAAAAACAGGAGTAGGGGCATAGAGAAGGTAAGGGGGAGATTTCCGACAAGGATTTCTCCCCCTTTTTGCGTGGCATAGAACGAACACCTACGCCACGTATTTCATGTGGTCATCTCCTTTTCCTGAAAAGATAACCCAACGCCGCTGGAAGCTGGAAGAAAATACCATACATGAAAAGATTCACTCGTTCAGCAGGAGTAAGTTCCCCCCACGCTGCATCCCGGAAAAGCTTGTACGTTACCACGGCCCCATATATCAGGCCCACACACACCACCACTGCCAATATTGCTTCTAACATATGCTCACCCCCTCTGCATAACCCGCCTTACCTGTTGCCTGTCCATTTCCTGCCGGGTTGTAACGCCTCAATAGTTGAAAACCTATAAGCTGTAACGCGCTGTATGAGGCCCCACAGCAAAAAACAGAAGTAGGGGCATAGGAATGTATGGGGACGGTCAGGGCACCGGACGTGATAGTGGTTCTACTTCTCCGGCTTGACCGCTTCAATAACCGCCTGCAACGGTGTCAGGTCAACGCTGTAAGTGAGTTTGAGCATGGCATCCAGCAAAGTCTGGAGTGCATAGCCTTTTCCGTACCTGTCCAGTGCAAGGCTTCCGTGGGAATGCCCTACCAATTCATCAACAACGCGCTCGTCAACAAGCTTCTGCTTAAGGTCATTGATAAAGGTATGCCGGAATGAGTGGAAATTCTTCAAAGGGTCCGTTGTCACGTAGTCCCGTAAGAAACTAGCACAAAATATGCGTCCCCCGGCCTTTGACCCGAGAAACCAGTTAGCAAACCGTCTATGGTATCCCCTGGAGGTCTTCGTCAGGTTCATCCAAACACGCGGGGAATCGTCAGCCTTAATCTTCTGGTAATACCGGAGAAACCCCAATTCAATGAGTATGGGGTGAACAGGGACACGACGGCGGCTTGTAACGGTTTTCAAGCTCTTTGCGTCGCCTTCCAGGGCTTCAACATTGAAGAACCAAATGCCGGTTTCCTTGTCCTCTGCAATGTCCTCAATATGTAGTTGACAGATTTCGTTTACCCGCATGCCGGAGTAGAGGCCAATAAGAGGAATCCAAAATCTTTCCGGGTGTCCGTCAAGCTCTCCTTTCCCTGCCACCGTAACCAATCCCTTGACAAGCCGGGTCAAGTCTTCCTTGTCAAACGCCTTTCGCTCCTCAGAAGGCTTGCGGTCCTTTTTCTTGACGGGCTTTAGGCCCTCAACCGGGTTATCTTTGCGAAGACCTTCCCGGACAGCCCAAACCATAAGATTTGATACCCTGTCCAGATACTTCTTTATTGTGACATCCCCGATAAGTTCATCCCCGTCCCTTGTAGCTACCTCCAAGATTTCGAGAAGCGGCTTGCCCCTATACTTAGGTTTCTTTCGTATGTGCTTTGGGAGCTTCTGTAACGTATCCCGGAAGGAACGAATGTCATCACGGGTAACGGCGTTGATTTCCTTGTCATTCAGCAGTTCCTTGAGAAGGTTGCAACTGCTTTCGTATTCGTCAATGGCATTCTGTGCCGCTTTCCCGGATTGCCGGTAGTCGGCAATGTATTTGTCAATAGCATCTGACAGGGAGGGGCCTTTATTCTCGGGTGGAGAGGGGACGGCGGGAGGCGGAATAGGGGACACGGGCGGAACCTGTACCCGGTCGTCATATCCGTTTGCATAGTTGCCCTTTGTCCGCTCTATCTCTACCCGGCATATTTCAAGGTCTTGTTTTAAAAGTTCACGTTCAAGGGCAATGTATTCAGGGTCATTCGTTGACAGGTCGGGGAATTTTTCTTGAAGGAAGAGCGTATGCAATTCTTTGTCAGCCCGCCTCGTCCCCCCGAGTGTTAAGGCGTCGCGCGTCTCTTGCAGGCATCGTGAAAGGCGTTGTAACTCGGAGTTGCGCTGTTCTTCTGTGAGTGGCAAAAGTCTATTGGCGCGGCAGTATTCATCAGTACGCAGGGAAATGCGCAGATAATCGTCTGCAAGCTGCTTGATTTGGGCGTCGGTCAACATGCCTAGCCTCATCGTTGTAAAGACTTCCTCTGTTTTGCTGTCCCACAGCCGCAGGAGCCTACGGGCTTGCGTCAGACTCCTTGTGCGGAGGGACCGCTTAACGTCAGTTTTCCCTCCGAAGAACCGCAGTAAATCCAAGGGTATTTTAACACGAAAGTAAAAAGTTTCGTGAATTTTGTACAGGCGATTGACGTTGTATGCCATGATGACGCGTCCCCAAGTGGCAAAGAAAGTGGCAAAGTCACCGGGAACGACAGGCAAGAAAGGGCGGGAAGCGGAAAGAGAAAAAAGAAAACGCCCGTATCTTGTGGAAGATAAAGGCGTATTTCCTGTGGCCTACATAATCGCAATGATTACAATAAGTTAGTCTGGTGCCGGAGGCCGGGGTCGAACCGGCATGCCCTTGCGGGCGCTGGATTTTGAGTCCAGTGCGTCTACCAATTTCACCACTCCGGCGAGTGTGCGAGGATTATAGCCAAAGCCCGACCGTGGGTCAAGCAGGAATTTCCCTTCGTGCTATAAAAAAAGATTGACACCCTTTTTCGGTTTTGTTATAAAAGGTGTTCTTAAATGGGGCTGTAGCTCAGTTGGGAGAGCGCTTGAATGGCATTCAAGAGGTCGTCGGTTCGATCCCGTCCAGCTCCACCAGAAGTTCAAAGGGTCAGCGGTTTACGCTGACCCTTTTTAATAAGCGTTTCATGGGTAAAGGTGGAAACTCCAGTGCTTTGTGTCTGTGCAGGGAGAAGCGCTAAGCCTTTTTTGCTTTGGGCGCAGCCTTTGCCTTGACCGGTTTTGCCTTGACAGCCTTTGCAGGTTGGGACGTTTTGGTCTTGAGTTTGGCGGCTTTTATCTCTCTGGCTTTGGCTAGGTTGTCCGCAAGTCCCCTGTCCTGGGCCATTTTTCTTCTCGAGTCGGAGAAATTCTTCGCGGTGAGCGCCTGGCTTCTGGGAATGCCGAACTGCTTTCTGTACTCGCCTGGTTTCAGGTTATGTACTTTGGCCAGATGCCGTGCCAGGGTCTTCATGTGCCCCTTGCCGCAGATCATGCAGATTACCTGGTCGGCCTGGAAAGCCTTTTTCTGGGATATGGCCGGAGCCTTGGCTTCAGCCGCTTCGGCAATTTCCGCGCCGGCGCCTTCCAGTTGTTGCAAGGACGAGTAAACTTTCTGAATCTCCTGAAGAAGTTCTTCACTGGTCATCTCTGACACTGAAGCATGTGAAGACACAATGCTCGCTGTCAGTTCCAATAATGTCGGGGCCATTGTTTCTTTTCCTCCTTTGACACAATATAAGTTTATAATCATTAGGGTTATATTTAACTGCATTGTTTCACAAAATCAAGTATAAAAAACAATATTTACAAATTAATAATATTGACTCAAAAGCACGAATTCTGCTAGTTTGATATTGCTCCGTAACTATTCGTCTTTACAGGTGATTAAGGGAAAAACACTATGGCACGAATTGAGATTGACGAGATGCGCTGTAAGGGATGTGGGCTCTGCACAACAGCCTGTCCAGGGAAGTTGATACGCTTGAATGATAAGATCAACAACCAGGGTTATACTCCTGCAGGCATTGTCAATGGGGAAAAATGTACAGGCTGTGCTCTCTGTGCTGAGATATGTCCTGATGTTGCTATTGTGGTTTTCAAGTAGACACAGTTGCTATTTCTGTTGTACCCAACTTTCATAACAGAGACGACAGTAACTATTCAAATGTCTTTTCTTCCATGTCGTTTGTTTCGATACAATTGATGAGTTTTTCGGAGGCTGATTTGTCAAAGCGACTATTTGTAAAGGGAAACGAAGCTGTCGCCATGGCAGCCGTTGAGGCGGGTTGCCGTTATTATTTCGGATACCCCATCACCCCGCAGAGCGATATTCCCGAATACCTTTCCCGCGAACTGCCAAAACTGGACGGCGAATTCATCCAGGCCGAGAGTGAGATAGCGTCCATTAATATGCTCCTTGGCGCGTCCGCTGCCGGCGTCCGCGCGATGACTTCCTCTTCAGGACCGGGCATCTCTCTCAAGCAGGAAGGTATTTCTTATATGTCGGGGTCGGAACTCCCCGGTGTCATTGTCAACATTTCCCGTTCCGGGCCTGGTCTGGGGGGTATTGACGCGTCCCAGGCCGATTACTTCCAATCGGTCAAGGGTGGCGGTCACGGAGGCTACCATATCATCGTGCTGGCGCCGTCATCGGTTCAGGAGATGTATGATCTCACCATGCTCGCCTTTGATCTGGCCGACATCTACCGGATGCCCGTCATGGTGCTGGGAGATTCGGTAGTGGGACAGATGAAGGAGGCACTCGTCCCCCATAAAAGGCCTGAAACAGAGCTTCCTCCCAAGGATTGGGCGGTGCGCGGCAAGGGTGACGGTGAACAGCGGGTGGTGAAATCCCTTTATCTGGGTGACGGTGAACTGGAGGCCCACAACTGGAAGCTCCATGCCAAGTATCTGGTGTTGAAGGAGGAAGAGTGCCGGTGGGAGGATTACGAAACGGCTGATGCCGAACTCGTGGTTGCGGCCTTCGGTTCTGCTGCCAGGATTGCCGCAACAGCCGTTATAATGGCGAGGGAAGCGGGGATGAAGGTCGGCCTGCTCCGCCCCATAACACTTTTCCCCTTCCCGGAAAAAGCGTTTTTTAACGTCACACAGCGCTGCAAAAAGGTGCTGGATATAGAGCTCAATACCGGTCAGATGGTGGAGGATGTAAGGCTATCCGTTGTCGGAGATGCCGAGGTATTCTTCTACGGCAGACCTCCGGGCGCCGGTTCCCTGCCGACACCGGAGGAGCTGTTAGAGCAGATAAAGAAATACTATTGATCGGGAACCGGGACCCGGGAAGCGGGAACAGCAAAACCGATCAAGATCTTGCCGGTCCCTGATCCCGGATCCCGGTTTTTTCAGCCGGTCCCCGATCCCCGGTCCCAGATTACAGTTCACGAGGTTTGACATGCAACAGGTTTTTCGAAGGCCGCTCAGTTTGAAGGATGTGCAGACCCATTTCTGCCCGGGCTGCCATCACGGTACCATTCACCGGCTGGTAGCCGAGGCGATAGATGAATATGGCGTGCAGAAGCGGACCATCGGTATTGCCTCCGTGGGGTGCTCCGTGTTTCTCTACAGCTATTTCAATATCGATGTGGTGGAGTCGCCCCACGGACGTGCCCCCGCTGTGGCTACCGGCGTGAAAAGGGCCAAACCTGACAGCATAGTCTTTACGTACCAGGGAGATGGCGACCTGGCGGCCATAGGCACCTCCGAGATTATCCATGCGGCTAACCGCGGGGAGCAGATAACCGTCATCTTTGTCAACAATACCACCTACGGCATGACCGGCGGGCAGATGGCGCCGACGACCCTGGTCGGACAAAAGACCTCCACTTCTCCCTACGGGAGGAACCAGGCGAAGGATGGCGCTCCCTTAAGAATGGCGGAGCTCATGGCCCAGCTGGAAGGGGTTGCTTTCTCCGCGCGGGTGGCGGTCAACACTTCCAGGAACCTGTTCGAAGCAAAAAAACAGATCAAAAATGCGTTCCGTTATCAGGTGGAGGGGAAGGGGTTTTCTTTCATCGAGGCGCTCTCCGCCTGCCCGACCAACTGGGGCATGGATCCTCTCAGGGCCAATGAGCGGGTCGGCACCGAAATGTGTGACTATTTCAAGCTCGGGGTGTTTAAAAACGTTGAAAATCTGTGAAAGGTGAAAAGTGAAAGGTGAAAAGGGCTTTTGGTGCGCTTTTCGCTCCTCACTCTTCACCCTTCACCCTTCATGGGGTCTTTATGCGACATGATGTGTTTATTGCCGGTTTCGGCGGGCAGGGGGTTCTTCTTGCCGGCAACCTCCTCTCCTACGCCGCGATTATAGAGGGGAAAAACGTTTCGTTTTTTCCCGCCTACGGGGTGGAGAAGCGCGGCGGCGCCGCCATGTGCACTGTGGTCATAGCTGATGGGAATGTCGGCTCTCCGGTGGTTGGCGCCCCGTCGGTGGTAATCGTCCTCAATCAGACTTCCTTGGACAAGTACGGCTCAAAGGTCAAACCGGGCGGAGTCTGCATCGTCAATTCCTCACTGGTCGACACGGCGCATTTCAGCCGCGGTGATATCGAGGTTATTCCCATTGCGATGAATGAGATAGCCATGTCCCTGGGGGACGCCAGAATGGTGAACATGGTCGCAGTAGGAGCGTATGCGGCTAAAACCGGCGCGGTAACCCTTGCATCATTGGCTGAAGCCCTGAAGGAGGCGCTGCCCGAGCGTAATCACCGATTCATTCCGGCCAATCTGATGGCCATTGAGGCGGGGGCGGAAAAGATTCCGGGCTGAGGAGAGAACAGCAGAGAAAACATCCGCCCACTCAGCTTAATAATCCTTGACGCATGCCGGCATCTTTGTTATATATCTGTCCTTGCCATTGGGGTGTCGCCAAGCGGTAAGGCAACGGACTCTGACTCCGTCATTCCGAGGTTCAAATCCTCGCACCCCAGCCAATAAAAGTGAAAAGTGAAGTGTGAAAAGTGAAGTGTGGACGGCTTACCAATGTTTTATTGAACCTTTCACCATGCACTGTTCACGCTTCACCGGTTTACTGGTCCCATCGTCTAGCGGTTAGGACACCGGCCTTTCACGTCGGTAACAGGGGTTCAAGTCCCCTTGGGATCACCATTTATCTCAGCGACAGTAATTCTTTTACCAAGAGTTGCTGTTTTTTTGTTTACGAGCACCAACGTACCCGATGCGCGCAAGGCACAATGCTGTAAGTATCATTAGTTCCAGGGGAGAACATGAACGTTGTGACAAAATCTTCAGTTATCATGGGTCTGCTGTTCCTGATGTGCATCTCGGTTTTTTCCGCTTTTGCCGAAGACCTTCCAAATGGCCTTGAGGACAGTGGCTTTGACGACAACATCGGTATGGAAGCCCTTCCCGCGAGTGGCGGTGGAAAATCAGCGGGCTTGCCGGGGGCATCAATGGGTGAAGCCGGGGGGGGAAAAGAGGCAACCGATCCCAATCTTATGATGGAACTGCGCAAGGCTTATGAAAAAGGGATGTCGGGCGCAGAGGGAATAACCACCGGCGAAGCACCGCAGATAGTACCAAAAATTATGTTGAAGATAGAGCCCGGTGATGGGTTGGCGGCATTAAGCTGGACCGTGACCAACCTGCCGCAAAAAGCCGACGATTCACCGCTGAAATATACAATTTTTGTCGGCACCGAATCGGGGCTGCCGCGCAAAAAGATCGCTGTGGGAACTGTCACAGACTACAAGCTCCGGGGGTTAAAAAACAACCAGGTATATTTTGTCCAGGTTCAGGCGGCGTCAAAAGATAATAAAGTTTTCGTCTCTTCCGGGGAAGAGCGGTTTGCCCCGGTGACCGAAGAAGAGAGCGGTTCCCCCCTGGAGAAAACGTTTGCCAGGGAAAGCGTTACCCTGCAGGACAAAATTGAAGCACGGCCCTTCAAGAGAAAGCTGCGCCAGTTCGGCTATGATTTTTTCAAGTTCAGCCAAGCCTCGGCTGCATCACTTGATACCCTGCCGGTCGGCTCCGACTACATCATCGGCCCTGGGGATTCCCTACGTATCGATCTGTGGGGGGGGATGCAGGCACGGTATGATGCAAATGTTGATAGAAACGGCGAAATTTCCATCCCGAAGATCGGCAACGTCAAGGTTTGGGGGCTCAGTTACGGGCAGGCCAAAGAAGTCATCAACAAGGCGATTTCACGTATCTACAAGAATTATGACCTGAATGTCACGCTGGGAAAACTGCGTACCATCCAGGTCTTTGTCGTTGGCGAAGTGAAAGCGCCGGGCACCTATCGGGTCAGTTCTTTGGCGACGACGATCAATGCCCTCTCTGCCGCCGGCGGTCCTTCATTAAACGGCTCCCTGCGTAAAATCAACCTCCTCAAGGAAGGGAAGGTCGTCCAGCAGATCGACCTCTACGACATGTTCCTTTCCGGCGACAGGAGCAAGGATGTCCGCTTGGAAAACGGCGATACGCTTTTTGTCCCGGTCATCGGACCGGTGGTGGCGGTGGCGGGTGAAGTCAAACGTCCCGGCATTTATGAGCTGAAGGATAAGACCGCGCTTCCCCAGGTCCTGGCCACGGCCGGTGGTATTACCGCCGCGGGTGATACCGGCAGGATCCAGGTTGAGAGGATCGAGGGGAACAGCGCCAGGATCGCCCTGGATTATGAGCCGAAGGGGCAGTCGCTTGACGTTGATCTGGCCGGCGTGGAAGTTTTTGACAGGGATATGGTGAAGGTTTTCCCGGTCAACGAAGCGGTACGGAAGGTTGTAAGTCTCAAGGGGAATGTTGCCCGGCCGGGTGATTACCAATTCAGGGCGGGAATGAGGATAACCGACGTCATTCCGTCGTTTGCGGTACTTTTGCCCGATTCATACCTGGAGGCCGGTGAAGTTGCCCGGCTCGTGCCGCCCGACCTGCACCGGGAAATTCTGTCGTTTAACCTGAAAAAGGCCCTGGATGGGGATGCCGAAGAAAATCTTCTCCTGCAGGAACAGGATACCGTCAAGGTGTTTTCCCGCTGGGAGATGCAGGAAAAGCCGACCGTTTCCATCAACGGACAGGTAGTTAATCCCGGCACCTTTGATTTCTATCCCCGGATGACGGTGCGCGATCTGGTGACCGCGGCCGGCAGCCTGAAGCGGAACGCGTATCTCAGCAACGCCGAACTGACCCGGATTGTCGTTGAAAACGGCAAGGCCAATGCGACCCGCATCGGTATCGATCTGGGAAAAGCGCTGGCCGGTGACCCTCAGCAGAATATGGAGTTGCATCCGGACGACGTCCTGATCGTCCGCGGGATCGTCGACTGGTTGGAGGCAACCGACAGGTTTGTAACCCTGAGTGGTGAGGTAAAATTCCCCGGCGTTTACTCCATTGCCAAGGGGGAACGGCTCAGTTCGGTGATAAGTCGGGCCGGTGGATACAGCGACAAGGCGTATCTCAGGGGGGCGAAGTTTACCAGGAAGTCCGTTCAGGAGAGCCAGCAGAAGCGGATGAACGAGGTGATCGCCAGGACCGAAAATGATATCATGCAGAAACAGGGGGAACTGGCCGCCCTCTCCGCATCCAAGGAGGAGCTGGATGCCACCAGGGCAGCGCTGGAAGGGTTGATGAAGGGACTGGACAAGCTCAGAACGGTGAAAGCCGAAGGGAGGGTGGTTCTCCATCTCGCATCCCTGGACGAATTGCAGAAGAGTCCCTATGACCTGGAACTGCAAGGGGGGGACACCCTCAAAATCCCCCAGACACCGAGCGTGGTCAGCGTCATGGGGCAGGTGTACAATCAGACCACCCTCGTCTACCTCCCCGCAAAAAACATCGGTTTCTACCTGAAAAAGTCTGGCGGTCCCACCAGAGATGCCGAAGAGGACGAGATGTACCTGATCAAGGCGGACGGTTCGGTGATGAGCAGACAGCAGTCATCGTCGGGAATCCGCTGGGACGATGATGCGCGCAGCTGGACGTTCGGCGGGTTCATGTCCACCACCATGGACCCAGGCGATACGCTGGTCGTCCCGCAACGCCTGGAAAGAATCGCCTGGATGAGGAACATCAAGGATATTACCACCATACTCTCGCAGATAGCGCTCACTGCCGGTGTTATCTTAGCGGCCGGGTTGTAGACATGACGCGCTTACATGAAGAGGATGCGACGGAGACGCACGTGGAAGAGCAGGAAATAAATCTTCTGGAACTGTTGCAGGTCATTGCCAGGAGGAAGGCGGTGATCGTCAAGCTCTGCGGCGTTGTTGCCGTGCTTGCCGTTGTCTACAGCCTGACGCTTCCCAATATTTACACGGCCACCGCCAAGATTCTCCCTCCCCAGAAAGAAACAGGAGGAGGACTCTCCGCCCTTCTCGGTCAGATGGGGGGGCTGGCGGGACTGGCAGGCGGGTCTATGGGACTGGGGGGGGGGTCGGACCTCTATATCGGCATTCTTAAGAGCCGGTCTGTTGGTGATGCGGTGGTTAAACGACTGGATTTAAAGAGGGAGTTCAAGACCAAAACCCACGAGGATGCGAGAAGGGCTCTGGAAGGTTCCATTAAGGTACAGGCAGGTAAAGACGGCATCATTACCGTTGCCGCCGACAGCAAAGACCCTAAAATGGCCGCCCGGCTCGCAAATGCCATGGTGGATGAGCTCGGCAGGAAGAGCGTCCAGTTGAATCTGACCAAGGCGGGAACGGAGCGGGCTTTCCTGGAAAAGCGTCTCGACGTGGTGAAGCAGGACCTGAAGACGGCGGAAACCGATCTGAAATTCTTCCAGGAACGGCACAAGACGATCAAGGTGGATTCCCAGGCGGCTGTGACAATCCAGGGCATTGCGCGGCTGAAGGCCGAAATAGCCAGCAAGGAGGTCCAACTGGCGACCCTCCAGGGGTTTCAGACCGATGAAAGTCCCGAAGTCAGGATGCACCAGACCTCCCTGGCGAAGCTGCGCAGCCAGTATGCCGCCATGGCGGGCAGCGGCGGGGGAGACAGCGTCATCCCCACGGTGGGGAATGTCCCCAATCTCGGTTTGGCATACGTGCGCCTGATGCGTGAGCTCAAGATCCAGGAGGCCATTTTCGAACAGCTGACCAAGCAGTACGAGATGGCCAAACTTAGCGAAGCCAAGGACTCCTCTTCGTTGCAGGTGCTGGACGAGGCGGTAGCTCCCTTGAAAAAGAGCAAGCCGAAGCGCTCGCTGATCGTGATCCTTGCCACCGTCACCGCATTTTTTTGTTCGATATTTGTCATCTTCATCCAGGAATACTGTGAAAGGATGCCGGATGAAGATAAGGTGCGCTGGCAGGCGATCAAGGATTCCCTGTCCCTCAGCAGGAAGAAGAAAGCGCTGTGAGGTTGCGTATTGTCGGATAAAACCATGGGTACTTCCTTTCCCCGCTGGCTGGTGTTCCTCGCCTGGGGAGTTGTTATCACGTGGCTTTCCCTGATCCCATCCCCCCCCGTCCTGAGGGGAGGACTGCTCGGCTGGGACAAGTTCCAGCATGCTGCTGCCTACGGGCTCCTCACCCTGCTGGGATTTCATGCCTTCACCAACTGCTCCGTTTTCAGGCGCAGATTGACCTCCGCCGCGGTAGGGTCGGTCATTTTCGGTGCCTTGATTGAGGTGGCCCAGGGCATTTTCACCACGACCAGGACCGCTGAGGCGAGTGACCTGGCGGCGGATATCGTCGGCGCGGCAGCGGCTTGCACTCTGGTCGTCTGCGTACGGTATCTGCAAAAATCCTGATTTGCAGGTGAAGGGGATATCCCGTGCTTCGTTTCATCTCGGCAGTTCTTGTCAGCATCATCCTTGCTTCAACAGCCTGGGGTGGCGACAATCTCTTTACCAGCGTAACGGCTATCAAGGATGAGGCGCATCGTTTCGGCGAAGAAGCTGTGCAGGTGGTATCCACTCCCATCGACCCGGAAGGATACGGGCTTCTCGGGACACTCGCCGCTGCTGGAGCGGTGGGGCTTACTTACGTCTACGACGGTGACATCAGAGGGAAGGTCCAGGGGGCCAAAAGCAACACCCTCGATAAGGCGGCCGATGCGGGAAGTCTTGTCGGCAATCCCTTTGTGCACCTGGGGGTGGCGGCTGCCGTGTACGGCGGTGGGATAGTTGCAGATTCCCCCAAGCATAAAGAGCTCGGCGAGATGCTGGGGGAATCCGTTCTGCTGGCTGATGCGGCAACCTATCTCCTGAAAGAGGCGATCGGCCGGGGCCGACCCTTTACCAGCGGGGACAAGGGGAGTTTCCGCCCCTTCCGGTTCCACTCCGACTATGATTCCATGCCCTCCATGCATACCGCAAGCTCGTTTGCCATGGCTTCCGTTCTTGCCGCCACCTCCGAGAACGTCGTCGCTAAAATGTCGTACTATGCCGCCGCCACCTTCGTCGGCTTTTCACGCATCTATCAGGACAAGCACTGGGCGAGCGATGTCGTCCTCGGTGCGGCGATCGGCGAGCTCTGCGGCCGGGTGGTGACCCGCTACCACGGAGAAAAGGGGCGGAGCAAATTCACGGTTGCGCCCACGGCGACGGGGAATTCAGTTTCACTTGTCCTCCTCGGCAGATGGTAGAGACTGCCCCGCTCAACGGCACAGAATAAGGAGAAGAGAATGCTGGCAGCCGTCATCTTCGATTTTGACGGGATTATCGTCGATACCGAACCGCTCCACTACAAGGCTTTTCAGGAGATACTGGTCCCCTTGGGGCTCGGTTACTCGTGGGAGGAGTATCTCCGTCGCTACATAGGCTTTGACGACAGGGATGCCTTCCGCGAGGCGTTCCGTGCGGGGGGTAAAACGATCGACGGTCAGGAGCTGAAGGTTCTCATCGACCAAAAGGCCGGTGCCTTCAGCAGGATCATCGACTCCGGCGTGGAGCCCTATCCGGGGGTGCTAGAGCTGATCGGTTCCCTTGAGGGGAACCTCCCCATCGGTCTTTGCAGCGGCGCTCTCCGGTCTGACATCAACCCAATCCTGGGACAGCTGGGAATTGCCGGAGCCTTCGATGCGGTTGTCACCGCCGAGGATGTTGCAGCCAGCAAGCCCGATCCCGCGAGTTACCTCCTCGCGGTGGAAAAACTCGCCGCCCTTTTCCCGCAGAAAGGTATCGTTCCGGAGACTTGCCTCGCCGTTGAGGATACCCCGGCCGGGATAGCGTCTGCCACCGGCGCCGGGCTTAAGGTCCTGGCGGTGGCCAACAGCTATCCGGAGGAGAGGCTCGAACATGCCTTTCGTGTAGTCGATTCCCTTGCGGGAATCGATTGTCAGAGCCTTCGCCGTATTTTTTAACCCCTGCCATGACGCGACTCCCCATCGATGAAGTCCTTCCCCAGTTACTGACAGCCCTGGAAAACCATTCTGCCGCGGTTTTGCAGGCTCCGCCCGGCGCCGGGAAGACCACGAGGGTCCCCCTTGCCCTGCTCAACGAGCCTTTCCTGAAAAATAAACGAATTGTGATGCTGGAACCGCGCCGTCTGGCTGCCGCCAATGCAGCCCGATGGATGGCTTCCTGCCTCGGTGAGGAGGTAGGAAGGACGGTCGGATACGCCATCCGTTTCGAGCGGAAGGTTTCCCCTGCCACGCGGATCGAGGTGGTTACGGAGGGAATCCTTACAAACCGGCTCCAGTCAGATCCTCTCCTGGAAGAGGTTGGGGTGGTGATTTTTGACGAGTTCCACGAGCGGAACCTCAATGCCGACCTGGCCCTGGCACTGTGCCTGGACGTACAGAAAGGGGTTCGGGAAGACCTGAAGATCATTGTCATGTCGGCGACCCTCGAAGGGGGGCCGATTGCCCGGCTGCTGGGGGATGCTCCAGTCATCACCAGCCAGGGGAAAAGTTATCCGGTCGAAATCCGTTACCTGGAAAGGGAGGAGGAAGGGGATTGTGCGGAAACCGCTTACCGGGCCATCAGGCGGGCCATGGGGGAGACGGAGGGTGATATTCTCGTGTTTCTACCCGGAGCGGGTGAGATCCGGCGCTGCCGGAAGTTTCTGGAAGAGACGCTGGATACGCAGCCTCCACCCTTGATCTGTCCCCTCTATGGCGACCTTCCCTTTGCGGCGCAGGAACAGGCCATTATGCCGGCAGGACGGCGCAAGGTGGTGCTGGCAACCAACATCGCCGAGACGAGCTTGACCATTGAAGGTGTATGTGTGGTCATCGACAGCGGCTGGAGCCGCCGGCAGCAGTTCGATCCCGCATCGGGACTTGACCGGCTCGTAACGGTGCGGGTGTCGGCGGCATCCGCCGAACAGCGGACGGGCCGCGCCGGGCGTCTGGGACCGGGAGTCTGTTACCGGCTCTGGTCCGAACACACCCAGCGCACCCTTATCCCTTCAGCTCCTCCTGAAATACGCACCTCTGACCTCACTTCACTTGCACTCGACCTTGCCCGGTGGGGGATAAGCGATGCCGAAACCCTCTCCTGGCTCGATTCCCCTTCTCCTGCCGCGCTGGCTGAGGGGCGCCGGCTCCTGATTACCCTTGGGGCGCTGGATCGGCAAGGATTAATTACCGGGACGGGGAGAGAGATGGCCGCGCTACCTGTCCATCCTCGATTGGCCCATCTGTTGAAGGCGGCCCACAGGAGGGGATACGGTGCGCTGGCCTGCGATCTGGCGGCCCTGTTGTCGGAGAGGGACATCTTCAGGGGGAATCGGCCGGCTGCTGGTAACTATGTAAGCGACAGCGACATGCTGGACCGTGTGGAGGCTTTGGCTCACTGGCGCAAAAGGGGATTGGCCGGCACCGGGGCTGCGCCTGGTGAAGTGGACCTCCATGCCTGCAAGGCCGTTGATCGGGTTGCCATGCATTTTCGCAGACTGCTCGGGATCAAAGACGCTCCGGCGACCGCTTCTGCCGTGATTGTGGGGCTTATGCTTGCCTGGGCATATCCGGACCGGATTGCCCGGCAGCGTGAACCCGGGTCGGACCGTTACCTTCTGGCTAACGGCCGGGGGGGGAGGCTTTCTCAGCGGAGCGCCCTGCGCGATCAGACCTATATAGTGGCAGTTGCCATGGAAGGGGGTGAGCGTGGTGACGGCATGATCCATCTGGCCAGTGCCATCGCTCTGGAAGCTGTGCGAACCGAATGTGCCGCGAATATCGTTCGGCAGCGGATGGTGGTGTGGGACGATGTGGAGGGGAGGGTGACTGCCTGCGAGGAAGAGCGCTTTCATGCGCTGGTTTTAAGCAGCCGGCCGATCACCCCTTCGGAGGATGAGGTACGCTCGGCGCTCCTCAAAGGGATAATCGAAGGCCGGGGCCTCACGGTGCTCAACTGGACTCCGCAGGCAGCGCAGTTTCAGGCCAGGGTCCTTTTTCTTGCCAAGTTATTCCCGACCTCCGGATGGCCCGACCTTTCCACCGGGCGTCTCATTGAGACTCTCGCAGAGTGGCTCGGTCCCTGCCTGAACGGGATAAAGTCGCTGTCGGCTCTTTCCGGGGTTGATATCCTCCCCGCCTTGAAGGGACTTCTCACCTGGGAGCAGGTGCGCAAACTGGATGAGGGGGCGCCAACCCATCTCCAGGCGCCGAGCGGTTCCAGGGTTGCCGTGCTCTATTCCCCGGACGGACCACCGGTGCTGGCTGTCAAGCTGCAGGAATTGTTCGGCCTGGCTGATACCCCCACGGTTGCCTGGGGAAAGGTACCCGTTCTGCTCCATCTCCTCTCCCCGGCCCGCCGCCCGATCCAGGTGACCCAGGACCTGAAGAACTTCTGGAACACCGTTTATCCTGAAGTGAAAAAGGAACTGAAGGGGCGCTATCCCAAGCATCCGTGGCCGGATGATCCGTGGCGGGCGGTCCCAACGGGGAAGACGAAGAAGCGTGAAAGACCGTGAACCGGGAAGCGTGAAAGACCGTGAACCGGGAAGCGGGAAGCGGGAAGCGGGAAACGTAATGGCCTTTTACGGTTCCCGCTTCCCGGCCTTTTACGTTTCCCGGCCTTTTACAGTTCCCGAATCCCGGCTTTACCGCAGGTTGGTAAATAACAGGGTCCCGTCGGTCTGGATTATCCGCCGGATGCGGTCGTCCGCATTGTTGGCTGCAACGGCTTGGGTCCCGTTCCGGGTTTCACCGGGCATGAAGGTTGAGGTGATGTTTTCTCCGTCCCTCCATGCCTCGAAATGAAGGTGCGGACCCGTGGAACGTCCTGTTGACCCGGAGAGGGCAATGGTTGTTCCTCTCCCCGCATATTCTCCTTCGGCAACCAGGTTGGCGGAGTTGTGCGCATACAGTGTGATGGTCCCGTCGCTGTGCTCGATAATGACGGTATTCCCATAACCGGGCCGTGCGCCGCTGAAGAGAACCTTGCCGGGGGCAACCGGTTTGACCGGTGTTTCTTGGGGAGTAGCGATGTCTACACCGTTGTGATGTCGGAGCTTGCCGTCGATGGGGTCATGTCTCACGCCGCTGAGAGAGGTGATCTTCCCGTAGAGCGGGAGTGTAGTGCCTCCCCCGGTCGTACTGCCCGTCAAGTCAGGATGGTTTGTGCCTATTTTTTCTGCAATGCCGGTAGCGGAGAGATGCCGCGGCACTTTTGCTTTCTCCCCGGCCCGGAAAGTTTTGGGTTTTTCCTTCATGATAATTGCCGCATTTTTATGTGGAGGCGTATCCGTGAAGCACACAACTCCCTCTTCGTTCACGTAGCGATAAATATCGGCACGGGCTTCATGACCGGCACATAGAAAGATGGCGAGAAGTAACACGATGATCATAGGTGGGGGCGGCCTTTTGTTTTTGCTTAACGATCCTGCTAATGATTTTTCGGCATTATTAATAGCGGCCTTAAGGCAAAATGCTGTCGGGTAGTTGTTTTCGGAACTATAACACATATAAGCCCTTACCGCCAGGACACCAAGACATGCCCTTTTGTTAGGCAGGCAGGGAATTGAAATGTTTAAATTTTATGCTAAGTTTACAGATGTTAGTGTCAGAAAATTATTGCCAACTCATAACGTGCTGTAATTCAAAGATATTTTAACCTTGCATCGTTTTGGCAAACTGTTTGCTAGAATTGTTAAACCCGAAGCTGTATCAGTTCTGATTGGCCTTGCTTTTTGTTGTCCGGGCACTTATAATCCACCAGCTTTTATAAATCAAACCAGGGGGTGATGATCCTTGAAAAAAGTCGAAGCGATTATAAAACCTTTTAAGCTGGATGAGGTAAAAGAGGCTCTCAACGAGATAGGCATCCAGGGAATAACCGTCAGCGAGGTAAAGGGCTTCGGCCGCCAGAAAGGTCATACTGAGCTGTACCGCGGCGCCGAGTATGTGGTTGACTTTATCCCCAAGATAAAAATGGAGATAATTGTCGGCGATGATATCGTCACCAGGGTGGTGGAAACCATAGAGCAGGCCGCAAAAACCGGACGAATCGGCGATGGTAAGATATTTGTAACCTCCGTTGAAGAGGTGGTGCGCATCAGGACCGGCGAACGGGGCGAAGACGCCCTTTAAACCGTCTGGATATATTTAATCTGAAAGGAGATAGTTAATGACACCGAAACAAGTAGTAGATTTCGCCAAGGAAAACGGCGCGTTAATGGTCGATTTTAAATTCATGGATTTTGTCGGCATCTGGCAGCACTTTTCCGTTCCCATGAGCGAGTTCAGCGAAGATACCTTTGAAGAGGGACAGGGCTTCGACGGCTCTTCCATCCGCGGATGGCAGCCGATCCATGCCTCTGACATGATTATCATTCCCGATCCTGACACCGCCAAGATGGACCCCTTTACCGCCATTCCGACCTTAAGCCTTATCTGCAATATTTTTGACCCGATCACCAAGGAAGACTACTCCCGCGACCCGCGGAACATCGCACGCAAGGCCGAGGCTTACCTGAAGTCCACCGCCATTGCCGATACCGCCTACTTCGGGCCGGAAGCCGAATTTTTCATCTTTGACGATGTCCGTTACGATTCCAGCTCCAATCAGTCGTTCTACGCGGTTGACTCGGTTGAAGGCACCTGGAATACCGGCCGTGAAGAATTCCCCAACCTGGGTTACAAGCCCCGTCATAAGGAAGGTTACTTCCCGGTATCTCCCACCGACTCCCAGAACGACCTGAGAAACGAGATGGTCATGGAACTGCAGAAGGTGGGCATTCGCGTCGAGTGCCAGCACCACGAGGTGGCCACCGGTGGCCAGGCCGAAATCGACATGCGCTTTTCCTCTTTGGTGGACATGGCCGACCAGCTCCAGTGGTTCAAGTACGTCATCAAGAACGTTGCCTGTCGCAACGGCAAGACCGCAACCTTCATGCCCAAGCCGCTGTACGGTGATAACGGCTCCGGCATGCACTGTCACCAGTCGCTCTGGAAAGACGGCACCAATCTCTTCGCCGGTGACGGCTACGGCGGGCTTTCCAAGCTGGCCCTATATTACATCGGCGGCATCATCAAGCATGCCAGAGCGCTGTGCGCCTTTACCAACCCGACCACCAACTCTTACAAGCGGCTGGTTCCGGGTTTCGAAGCCCCGGTGAATATGGCGTATTCAAGCCGCAACCGTTCCGCTTCGCTTCGTATTCCCATGTTTTCCTCCAATCCCAAGGCCAAGCGGATCGAATACCGCACTCCTGACCCTTCCTGCAACGGCTACCTCGCCTTTGCCGCCATGCTGATGGCGGGCCTCGACGGTATCGAGAACAAGATCGATCCGGGCCAGCCGCTCGATAAGGACATTTACGGGCTTTCTCCGGAAGAGCTGGCCCACATTCCGTCCGCACCGGGAAGCCTGGAGGAAGCACTCAACGCCCTCAAGGAAGACCACGAATTCCTCCTCAAGGGTGATGTCTTTACCCCCGACGTCATCGAGAAGTGGATCGAGTACAAGACCGAAGCCGAGGTCAATCCGGTCCGGATGCGTCCGGTCCCCCTCGAGTTCGCCCTCTACTTCGACATCTGATCCGGGCAGGCATAAACGTACCGAAAGGCGGGAGCGATCCCGCCTTTCTTTTTTTACTCTTCCTTTCTCACGCGCCGTCGTTGACTTTCCCCGCTTAATCTGTTAGAAAAAATAGATTTTAAATCTTCTCTCCTAACCAAGGAATTTCATGGAACAATTCTTTTTGAAGCTTTCGATCATGCTCGTCCCGGCGCTGATGGCCATAACCTGCCACGAGGTTTCCCACGGTTACGTGGCTGACAAGTTTGGGGACAGTACGGCCCGCTCCATGGGGCGGCTCACCCTTAACCCCCTCAAGCATCTGGATATCTTCGGCACCCTGATGGTCTTTATCGTGGGGATCGGCTGGGCCAAACCGGTGCCGGTGAACTTCAACAACCTCAGGCATCCGAAACGGGACATGATCTGGGTCGCAGCCGCAGGCCCCGTTACCAATTTCCTGCTGGCGTTTCTGTCCGCCATGGCCATGCGCGGCTTTATCGCCTTCGGAGAGACCATACACGGCGCTTCTCCCCTTCAGATATTTATTGATCCGATCGTGCTGATGCTGGCGTTTTCCGTGTATATCAACCTGCTGCTGGCCATTTTCAACCTCATTCCGGTGCCGCCTCTGGACGGCGGGAGGGTGGCGGTGGGTCTTCTTCCCTACCGTCAATCCGCGGCCTATGCACGAATAGAGCCCTTCGGAATGATCATCATCATACTGCTGGTTTTTTTCACCGATATATTCAGCTATGTGATCTCCCCGGTCTTGAATATGGGAATCCATTTCCTGGCCGGCCCCCAGAGCGCTATGGTATTCAACGTTAATCGGCTCTTGATGAGGTAATAAAGCATCGAAACAGGGACGGCTTTCCTTCCCCATTTTTCCAGGGGCAAGGGGGATTTGCATCAGTGGCCAAATCCCACTAAGTCTCCCTTTGCAAAGGGGGATTTAATTTACAAGGAGCATGAAAAAATGAAGAACAAACGCATAGTCAGCGGCATGAGACCTACCGGCAAACTGCACCTGGGACATTTTCACGGCGTTCTTTCCAACTGGCTGGAACTGCAGGAGGAGTTTGAGTGCTTCTTTTTTGCCGCCGACTGGCATTCCCTGACCACTGAATATGCAGATACTTCAGGAATCAGGGAGAGTACCCGCGAAATGTTGCTGGACTGGCTGGCGTTCGGCATCGACCCGGAGAAGAGTACCATATTCTGCCAGAGCCTGGTGCCGCAGCACGCGGAGCTGAACCTGATTCTCTCCATGATCACCCCGGTCTCCTGGCTGGAACGCAACCCCACCTACAAGGAGATGCAGGAAAATCTGCAGACCAAGGACCTTTCTACCTTCGGTTTTCTCGGTTACCCGGTGCTGATGGCTTCCGATATCATCGTGTACAAGGCGGGCCGGGTGCCGGTGGGGCATGACCAACTGCCGCACTTGGAAATCACCAGGGAAATCGCCCGCCGTTTCAATCACCTCTACGGGGAGGTTTTTCCCGAGCCTGAGGCACTTCTCACCGAAACCCCCAAGGTGCTTGGCTTGGACGGGCGGAAGATGAGCAAATCTTACGGCAACGCCATTTTTCTTTCCGAGACCGCGGATGAAACCAGGAAAAAGGTGATGTCGATGGTGACCGACGTGAAAAGGCCGAGACGCACCGACCCCGGCGAGCCCGACCGCTGCGTGGCATATTCCCTGAACAGCATCTATCTTTCGGAGGAAAAGCGGACGGAGATCGTGGCAGCGTGCCGGACGGCGCAGATCGGCTGCGTTGAGTGCAAACGGGCCCAGGCCGAAGCACTGGTGGAATTCCTCGCACCGTTCCGAGCGAAGCGCGAGGAGCTGGCCGCCCATCCGGATCGGGTCGAGGCTATCATGGACGTGGGAAGCCGCAAGGCGCAGGAGGAGGCTGGCAAGACCATGCGCGAGGTGAGGGAGGCCATCAGGTTTTAGCATTTAGCCCAATTTACAGGAGTTTACGATTGGTGGCAAATTCACAAAACAGACTGTTTGCCGAAGGTGATCAGACGGCCTACAATATAAAGATAGAGGCCTTTGAAGGCCCCCTCGACCTCCTCCTCCATCTCATCAAAAAGAGCGAAGTCGATATCTGCAACATCCCCATTGCCACTGTTACCAGACAGTATTTGGAATATATCGAGCTGATGAAAGAGCTCAATCTGGATATTGCCGGGGATTTCCTGGTGATGGCCTCTACCCTCATCCAGATAAAATCGAAAATGCTCCTCCCCGCATCCAACGACGATGAAGCTGTTGAGGAAGATGAGGAAGACCCCCGTGCAGAGTTGGTGCGCAGGCTTCTGGAATACCAGAAGTATAAGGAAGCCGCCATGACCCTTGGCGGGCGCGAATTGCTCGGAAGGGACACCTTCGCCCGCAAGTTTGAAGCTCCGGAGCTCAAGTCTCTGCAGCCGGAAGAAGAATCTCTGGAGATCGAACTGTTTGAGCTCATCGAGGCCTTCCGGCGGGTGCTGGCAAAAGTGCCCGTACAAAGCTTTCATGAAGTCGGCGCCGAAAGCATCAGCATTGCCGACCGTATTAATGATATCCTCACCTTGTTGCAGGGGAAGGAAGCGGTCACCTTTGACGAACTTTTTGCCGAAGGCGGTACCCGTGAATTATTAATCGCTTCATTCCTGGCGATTCTGGAACTGTGCAAGCTGAAAATGGTGAAAGTGGTCCAGGCCGCCAGCTTTGGAACCATCTTGATCATGCCCGCCGTTCCTGAAGGAGAAGAGGGGCTTACGGAGGACGCCGTTGGACCCGGCCGGTATTAAATCCGTGGTGGAAAGTCTCCTGTTCGTTTCCGATGTTCCTCTGACGTTGGACAGGCTCTGTTCTATTCTTGAAGAGTTTGAGAGGGGGGAGATCCTTTCCGCGATTGATGAATTGAAACGTGACTGCAACCAGCCGGCACGGGGTATTTTTCTGGCGGAGATTGCCGGAGGGTTCCAGCTTCGCAGTCGCCCCGAAAACGCCGATTACCTCCGCCGCTTGAGCCGGATCAGGTTCGCAAAGTTCAGCCACTCCTCTCTTGAAACCCTTGCCATCATAGCTTACCGTCAGCCCGTAACACGCGCTGAAATAGAATACCTGCGCGGTGTCGATTCAGGCGGCGTGCTGAAGACCCTTCTGGATAAAAAATTGATCAGGATCCTCGGTAAAAAGGATATCCCCGGCAAGCCGTTGATTTACGGCACCACCAGGGAGTTTCTGGAAACCTTCAACCTCAAGGACCTGGCAAGCCTTCCGACCCTGAAAGAGATCCAGGAGCTGGCCGAGCCCGATTTGTATGAAGAGCAGGGGAAGCTGCCGCTGGATGAAGGCGGTGAAAGGTGAAGAGTGAAAGGTGAAATGTGGTAAACTAAATTATGCCTGATCACCCGAAAAACGTTCAGATAGGCCGTTGAACGATTTATTTACCCTTCACCCTTCACTTTTCACGGATTTCAAGGAGGCTGCATGATTCGCCAGCCAGCAGTGTCCGGTCAGTTCTACACCAGTGATACGCGGAAGCTCCGCCTGGAACTGGAAAACCTGGTGACGTCCGCAACTCCCAAGGAAAAGGTGTTGGGAATAATCGCTCCCCACGCCGGTTATGTCTATTCGGGCGCAGTGGCCGGGGCGGTTTACGGAGAGATTGAGGTTCCCCGGAGCGTCATTATTCTCGGACCCAACCATCACGGTATCGGCGCCAGGGCGGCCCTTTACCCCGGGGGAGGATGGCTTACCCCGCTAGGCACGGTCTCCGTCAATCGCCCCCTGGCCGAACTGATTAAAAAACACTCTCCCCTGGTGGAAGATGATGCCGCCGCCCACCATTACGAGCATTCCCTCGAAGTCCAGGTACCTTTTCTCCAGTATACAAGGCCGGATGTGACGATTGTCCCGCTCTGCCTCGGTTTTGGCGATTTTGCCGGTTGCAGCGCTCTCGGGAAGGGTATCGCGCAGGCGATACAGGAATTCGGCAAGGAAGTGCTGATTGTCGCCAGTTCGGACATGACCCATTATGAACCGGCCGATGAGGCAAAGAAGAAAGACGACCTGGCCATAATGGAAGTGCTGGCCTTGAACCCGGAGGGTCTGCTGAAGGTCTGCCGCGACAGGAAAATCACCATGTGCGGAGTAATCCCGGCGGTCACCATGCTGGTGGCTGCAAAGGAGCTGGGGGCCGGGCATGCCCGACTGGTAAGCTATGCAACCAGCGGGGATGTTACCGGGGATAGCAGGCAAGTGGTGGCATACGCGGCCCTGACTGTTTCTTAAAGGTTCGAGGTTATAGGATCGAGGAGCGGGGATTTAGAGCCTCGAACCTCGTACCTCGGTCCTCTTTCCTTTTCGCGCCGTCTGGAGATAATCCTTCATGGACGTAATCATCACCCACATAAATGCCGACTTCGATTGTCTCGGAGCAATGGTCGCCGCAAAAAGGCTCTATCCTGATGCCCTCATGGTTTTTCCCGGATCCCAGGAGAAGAGCATGCGCGACTTCTTCCTGAAATCAACCAGCTATGTCCTTAATTTTACCCGTCTCAAAGATATCGACCTTGCCCAGGTGACCCGCCTCATCCTGGTGGACTGCCAGCACTCTTCGCGGATCGGCAAGTTTGCGGAACTGCTCCATAAACCGGGCCTGGAAATCCACATCTACGATCATCACCCGGCGTCATCCGGCGATATCACCCCCAGCGGCGGGGTAATCCGCGAGTGCGGCTCGTCAACCTCCATTATCGCCACCATTTTGCGCGAAAAGGGGATGGAGGTGAATCCCACCGAAGCCACCCTGATGATGCTCGGTATCTACGAAGACACCGGCAGCCTCACCTTTCCCTCCACCACCGTTGACGATTATCTGGCCGCTGCCTGGCTGTTGAAACAGGACGCCAACCTGAATACGGTCGCCGACTTCATCACGCAGGAGCTCACTGCCGAACAGGTCTCACTCCTGAACGACCTGCTGAAATCACTGAAAACGACCACCTTGAACGGGGTGGATGTCTCCATTGCCAACGCTTCCGTCGACTATTACGTGGGTGACATCGCCGTGCTTGCCCACATGATGCGTGATATGGAGAACCTCCAGGCACTTTTTCTGGTGGTCGGCATGGGGGACAGGGTCTATATCGTCGCCCGAAGCCGCATCCCCGAAGTAAACGTGGGTGATATCCTGCGCGAGTTCGGCGGCGGCGGTCATGCCACCGCCGCGTCGGCCACGGTCAAGGAACTCACCTCCATCCAGGTGCTGGAAAGGCTGGAAGAGATTCTGAAGATCAAGGTAAACCCGCTACGGGTCGCCGGGGATATCATGTCCTCGCCGGTAAAAACCCTACCAGCTACTACAACCCTTGAGGAGGCCAGGGAGCTTCTCACGCGTTACAACGTCAACGCCATGCCGGTCATGGAGAAGGGGAAAATGGTCGGCATCATTTCCCGACGGATTGTGGAGAAGGCCATGTATCACGGTCTCGGCAATCTCCCTATAAGTGAATACATGCATACCGAATACATGAAGGCCACTCCGGAGACCCCCATAGCAGAGATCCAGGAATACTTCATCGGTCAGAACCGCCGGTTCGTGCCGATCTTCGAGCACAGACAACTGATCGGCGTTGTAACCCGCACCGACCTGCTCCGTTACATGTACACCGGTGAAGCGCTTTACGACCTTGCAAGGAATAATATCCCGGTGCGGAGCAAGGAAGTGGTGAGTCTGATGAATAAGCATCTCTCCCCACGGGTAGTGCAGCTCCTCAAGGATATGGGAATGACCGGCGAGCTTCTGGGCCTGCCGGTGTATGCCGTTGGCGGGTTTGTGCGCGACCTTCTGCTGGGGAGCGAGAACCTGGATATCGACGTTACCGTGGAGGGTGACGGCATCCTCTTTGCCGAAACCTTTGCCAGGGATTTCGGCGGCCGGTGCAAAAGTCACCGGAAATTCGGCACTGCCGTCATCGTCCTCCCCGACGACTTCAAGATCGACGTTGCGAGCACCCGCCTGGAATATTACGAGTCCCCCGGCGCCCTTCCGACCGTGGAGAGATCGTCACTAAAAATGGACCTCTATCGTCGCGATTTTACCATCAATACCCTGGCGATCAAGCTCAATCCGCAGGAATACGGCCGGCTCATCGATTATTTCGGCGCCCAGCGCGACCTGCAGGAGAAGACGGTGCGGGTCCTCCACAATCTTTCCTTTGTGGAAGATCCTACCAGGGTCTTAAGGGCGATCCGTTTTGAGCAGCGGCTAGATTTCCACATCGCCAAACATACCGAAAACCTGATCAAAAATGCGGTAAAGATGAATTTCCTGGAAAAGTTGGGAGGGAAGCGTCTTTTGGCCGAACTCGTCCATATCCTGCGGGAAAAGGACCCGCTCCGGGCGGTGGAACGAATGGCCTCACTGGGCCTGTTGCGCTTCATCCATCCGGACCTCCGGCTGGCGCCGGAGACGCGCAGGCTTTTGGAGGAGGCATGGAAGACCATTTCCTGGTTTGACCTCCTGTTCCTGGAGCGGCGCTATGAGAAATGGGCGGTCTATTTCCTGGTGCTATGCGACCCGCTCGACAACGAACGGTTCTGGGGAACCTGCACCAGGCTCGCTGTCAATGAGCATTATAAGGAGAAGCTCTTCGAGATGCGTAAAAAGGCCGGAGAGATTCTGGAAGAGATGCAGAAACGAGTGGAGCGGAAGGGAAAGGTATCGCGCAGTGACATATACCACTGGCTGAAGGAACTGCCGGTGGAGATACTTCTCTATATGATGGCAAAGACCGGCAGCGAAGAGGTGAAGAAGTTTATTTCGCTCCATTTCACCCAGTTGCAGAACGTCCGGTGCCTCATTACCGGCGAGGACCTTAAGAAACTGGGAGTCCCTGAAGGGCCCGCCTACAAGAAAATTCTCGACATGGTTCTGTCCGCACGCCTGAATAATCTCGTCCAGAGCTTGGAGGACGAGTTGCGCATGGTGGAGAAAACGCTGCATGAGGTGTAGCAGATTTGCTACATTTCCGTGGGATGGCGGTTTCTTAAGTAACATCCTGACTTGCCGATATAAAATAGTGGGAGCCGTTATCAGGGATGGTGAAAACACGGCATTTTTAATGAAGAAGATTCCTGTAACGGTTTTGTTGTTTTGGGAAAATTATATTTACGGCTGAAAAGATATTTAAAAACGTATAGATACGATTTGATGCAGAAAGTATTTTTTATGGCACTTTTTTTGCTTAAATGAGTTGTAACAGGTTTGCAACCGATCTTCACAAGGGGGATTATATATGAATATCTTCAGGCGGACGTTAGCGGGGGTTTTGGCGGCTTTATTCCTCACCTGCTGGAATGCCCCATGCTTCGCGGCCGATAGTGCCTTTAAGGAAATATTTGAAGATGCTCTCTACGGCGGCTTGACCGGTACCCTGGTCGGCGCGGCCATCCTTGCCTTTACACATAAACCGGGCGATCATCTTGATTATCTGGCTTACGGCGCTGCGACCGGTGTTTTTGCCGGTGTAACCTACGGTGTGGTCAAGACCGGCAAGGCACTGGCAGAGGTGGATCACGGCAAGGTGAAATTTGCCATGCCGACCATCATGCCCGATTTTCCCGATGACAGCGTCAGGGGGAAAAAACCGCTGGTGATTACGGCCGAACTGATCCGGGGGAAATTCTAGGTTCGACGAAGAGAAAGGACACAAAAGAGGGGGTGCCTCATAAACGGGCACCCTTTTTTTTGATTGTTAACCGGTTACCGCCTTGATCGAGTCTTCGATGCCGTCCAAAAGCTGTTTCAGCTCCTCAATGGATATGGAAAGGGGTGGGAAGACCACGATCACATTGCCGAGGGGGCGGAGAAACAGGCCGTGCTTCCGGGCCTCCCGGCACACCTCTATCCCCACTCGCTCTTCCCAGGGGTAGGGTTCCCGGCTTTCCTTGTCCTTAACCAGTTCAATCCCGCCGCACATCCCTGCCTGACGGACATCCCCCACGTGGGGGATATCAAGTAATGCCTTAAGTCTCTCTTTCAGGTAGCTGATTTTATGAGGTAAATTGTCAAGGAGCCGTTCCTCCTCGAAGATGTCGAGGCTGGCAAGGGCGGCGGCGCAGGCGATCGGGTTGCCGGTGAAGGTATGACCGTGGAAGAAGGTTCTAAGTTCACGGTATTCGCCCAGAAATGCATCATAGATCTTCTGGGTGGCCAGGGTGGCGGCCAGCGGGAGGTAGCCGGCGGTGATCCCCTTGGAGAGGGCCATGATATCGGGGGTAATCCCTTCCTTCTCACAGGCGAACATGGTTCCGGTACGACCGAAGCCGACCGCCACCTCGTCGGCAATCATGAGGATGTCGTACCTGTCGCACAGCTTCCGGACCCGGCGGACGAACCCGTCGGGCTGGACGATCATCCCCCCCGCCCCCTGCACCAGCGGTTCGATCACAAGTCCGGCGGTCTCCGGCCCATGAAGCTCCATGAGGCGTTCCAGTTCCTTGAGGCAGAGCCGGCCGCATGTTTCACTGTTCCTTTCCGGGGAAAGCTCGCAGCGGTAGCAGTGGGGAGAAGGGGCTTGCACTGTGGGAAAGAGGAGAGGGCGGAATACCCCGTGGAATATGTCGATGCCGCCGACGCTCACCGCCCCGATGGTATCACCATGGTAGGCGTTCCTGAAGGAGATGAACCGCGTTTTCTCCGGCTTTCCCCGGTGCTGCTGGTACTGGAAGGCCATCTTGATCCCGATCTCCACGGCCGTGGAGCCGTTGTCTGAATAGAAGACCTTGCAGAGCCCCGGGGGAGCGATATCCACCAGGCGCTTGGCAAGAATGGCCGCCTTATCGTTGGCAAGCCCCAGGAGGGTGGAGTGCTCCAGCTTTTCCACCTGACGCTTTACCGCGTCGTTGATCTCTTTCTTGCAGTGGCCGTGGACGTTGGTCCAGATGGAGCCGACCCCGTCAAGGTAACGGTTCCCATCACTATCGATCAGATATGACCCCTCACCACGGGTAATGACGATCGGCTCCTCACTCTCCCACTCCTTCATCTGGGTAAAGGGGTGCCAGACGTATCTGCGGTCATACTCCTGCAGGGTCTTCGTGTCCAGAGTATCCAATGCTTCACTCCTTAGTCCCCCCTCACCCCTAGCCCCTCCCTCAGGGAGAGGGTGGCTAAAGGCCGGGTGAGGGAAACGTGTTTCATGATATGCCGATCTCCCGCAGCATGATCTCTGTGGTTGACTCCTGGGCGAGCCTTGCTGCCAGCCGCTCCACAATGTCACGGAGATTGTCGCCTTCCAGGCGGGGGAAAATCCCCAGGATGGGAGCGCCGCACAGGGAAGCGAGGAGATGGGGTGCGTATTCCTCCGCGGCGTTGGGCGTGTCGGGATAGTTGTTGATGACGATTCCCTTCACCCGGATGCCGAGCTGTCCGGCGGCAAAGGTGGTGAGGTGGGTATGGTTGATGGTGCCGAGATTTGGACGTGTAGTGACAATTATCGGTAGTTTCAAATAATTAATCAGGTCGGCCACCAGCATCCCCCCCGCAAGGGGAACCATCAGTCCGCCCACCCCTTCGACGATCATGAAGTCATGCCGTGCAGAGAGCCTGTCGTAAGCCTCTTGTATCAGCGCGAAATCGATCCGCACCCCTTGCCGTGAGGCGGCCACGGAAGGGGCGAGCGGCTCCTTCAAGAGGTAGGGGGTGGCATCCTGGGCTGCGGGGTCGCAGCCGGCGGCCCATTTCAGGAGCTCGGCATCCTCCGAGAGGAGTTTCCCCCCTTCCTCCATGCAGCCGCTGGTAACCGGCTTCATGACCCCCACGTTGATTCCATTCCGGTGGAGAAGCCTGGCAATGGTCGCCGCCACAACGGTCTTGCCGACCCCGGTGTCGGTGCCGGTGATGAAGATGCCACGTGTCTTCATGATGAAGTAGTTCCTTGAATAATTTAGAACATTCCTGGTATTGGATCAGCGGAATAAAGGATTTGTGAAAGGTGAAGGGTTAAAGGTGAATTAAAGACATTTTTCCCGTTCACTGTTCACCCTTCACTATTCACCGTTTTTCGCAGCAGCTCGCCACGGTAAGCCCCAGGTCCGTCAACATCTGCCAGTCCTGTTCCGGGGGTCTGCCGGTGGTGGTGAGATAGTTTCCGATCATGGTGCCGCTCGCGCCGGCAAAGAATATCCACGACTGGAGATCGCGCAGGTTTTTCTCCCTCCCCCCGCAGATGGAGATCCTCTTGGCGGGGAGGATGAGGCGGTAAAGGGCGATGGTCCGGAGGCACTCCATGGGGGTGATGTTGCTGGTTCCGGCAAGCCGCGTCCCCTCGATGGGGTTGAGGAAGTTGAGCGGTACCGAGTCCACATCCAGCTCCCGCAGGGTCATGGCCATCTCCACCCGCTGGCCCGCACTCTCTCCCAGGCCGAAGATTCCGCCGCAGCAGACCTTGAGCCCTGCTTGTTTGGTGACCCGAACCGTTTCCACGTCCTCCTCGTAGTCATGGGTGGTGCAGACATGGGAAAAGAAGCTCCGGGCAGTCTCCAGATTGTGGTGGTAGGTCTCCACCCCCGCCTCTTTGAGAACCGTAGCGGTTTCCAGGTCGATGATCCCCAGGGAGCAGGAGGGGGTGATCTCCGTCTCGCTCCTGATGCGCCGTACCGCCCGGCAGATACGGTCCAGCTCTTCTCCCTTGCGGATACTCGTGCCGCTCGTGATGATGCCGTAGCAGGAGGAGCCGTTCTTCTCCGCTTCATGGGCGCAGGAGAACATCCGCTCCTCATCCACGAGAGGGTAGACCGGGGCGTTCGTCTTATGGTGGGCCGATTGGGCACAGAAGGAGCAGTTCTCCGGGCAACGTCCCGATTTGGCGTTGATGATGGAGCAGAGGAATACCTTGTCCCCCACGAAATGTTCTTTGATGCGGCTTGCCGCGGTAAAGAGGGCAAAGATGTCCGAGCCGGAAATTTCCGCGATCGTCAGGGCTTCCGCCTCGGTAATTGCGCCCCCGTCAATGATCCGGTCGGCTATGGCGTCGATAATTTTTCTCACGATACGTCCTCCGCCATGGGAAATAGCATAACGGAGCTACGCTTGTCAACCATAATCAGTTTAATGGTTAACCATTAAATCTTTTTTGACACTGAGCAGGGGGCTTCGTTCCCGATCCCCGGTCCCCAATCCCTGATTCAGAGGTACTACCGGAGAAATACGAGTTCTAAACCGGTACCATGCCGAGCATGCTGCGATAGTAGCTGTCGTGCCGCGGCTCGGCCAGTATTGCCCTGATGGTCTTGTCGACCCGCTTCCGGGACAGGTAGAGATGATAGATATAGCCGGAGATGCGGGTATCGCCGATGATGAGATAGCCGTTGATCATGCCGTCCAGCAGGTAGACCCTGCGCCAGATGTCGCCCCGGTGCCAGGTAACGGTCTCGCCGGTAAAGCTTCCGGCCGAAACGATGGGGAAATCGATATGCTTCTTGAGCACGTTGGTATTGATGGAGCCTGCATACGCCCCGTCGCCGCGGAACAGATGCCGCGCGGCGGTACGTGCCTGCATCATGGCGTTGGGATAGGTGGCATAGACCCCCTTTGCCCTGGTGACAGCATGCCGGGTTACGGCCACGTCCCCCGCCGTGTAGATGCACGGGTCCGCCAGCATCTGTTCATTGCCGTGCACTCCTTTGTCGTCTCCCCGCAGAGGCTCGGAATTGGGGGAAACCCCGATGGAGACGATCAGTAACGGGGTTTCCATAACGTCGCCGTTGGAAAAACGCACCGCCGATAGCTCTCCGCCGTTCTCGACGATCCCGTCCACCGTCGTCCTCAGGCGGATGTCAATGCCGGTCTTTTCCGCCAGCTTGCGGGTGGCGAATTCTCCTCCCTCTCCATCGGTCATTTGGGAAAGGACGCGCGTATTGCGATGGACCAGGGTGATCTCAAGGCCACGGTGCCGGAGCGCCAGGGCGGCGTCGACGCCGATGAAGCCGCCGCCGAAGACGACCGCTTTCCTGACGCCGTGTTCCCTGATGTAGCGGTCAATGGCCACCATGTCGGTCAGGGTCTTGAAGCCGAAGACACCCCTGGTTTTCAGCCATTCGGGGCGCGGATACCAACTCCGCGCGCCGGTGGCGTAAAAGAGCCGGTCATACGTCTCGCTCCTCCCGGCGGCGGTCCTGACCAGACGCCGCTCGGCATCTACCTCGATAATCGGATCGGCGAGCCGGGCGCTTACCCCGTAACGCCCATAGAAGTCCTTTCCCTTCCAGTAGACCGTATCCATCGGCTCTCCGGCCAGGTAAAAGGGGATCACGCACGGGGAATAGGGGGCGAACTCCTCATCGCTGCACATGACGATCTCGCCGTCGAACCCCTCCAGCCGGAGACGCTGGACGAACTCCGCCGCAGCCATGCCGGTCCCTGCCGTCACCACCTTCATCATTCACCTCCCCGCCGCCTGGCAAACTCCTTCTTGCGCAGCTCCCTGAACAGCTCTACATGGGGCGGAACCCCTTCGGCTCCCAGCAGATAGGTCCTGAGGCTCTTGGCCGCCCGCGTGCCGCGTGCCGCGTCATACTCGGCAAACACAAGCGCGCCCGAGTGACAGGCCCCAACGCAGGCGGGCACTCCCCCTTCCTTGACGCGGTCGTTGCACAGGTCGCACTTGTAGGCCACATCCCTGTTGTAGCAGGAGCGGTGGGTCACCTTGAACGAGATGGCGTCAAAGGGACAGACCATGGCGCACATGGCGCATGCCTTGCACAGCGCCGGGTCGAGGAGGACCGCACCACTCTCGGGATCGCGGCTGATGGCACCTGACGGACAGGCATTGAGGCAGTCGGCCGGCTCGCAGTGCCGGCAGGAAAGGGGAAATGCTTCCTGTTCGATCCCCAGCACCCGAACATTGATCTGAGTCTTAAGGTCCCCGAGGGCGCCGAAAAGGTTCCCGCCGGGATGATGTTCCAATGCGCAGGCGGTTTCACACGCCTTGCAGGCCAGACACTTTTTATAGTCGACGAATATCCTTTTCATGGTTGATTCTCCCCGTTTAGTGTGTCGAATCGGCGGACGAACAGCTGCAGGCGGGCGCGCTCAGCCGCAGGGCGAGCGTGGTGACCGCTCCGGCGAATCTGCTCTCGCGGTTTCCCATGATCCTCGTCACTTCCGGATCGAGGGCTTCCAGTTGTGGCTCGACCGGCAGCATGAGCATACCGTCGAATACCCCGGCCAGATCGAGCCTGGTCTCCTCCTGAAATCGCGCAAGCTTGTCTTCTCCCCCCTCAGTGACCCGGTTTACCACCAGGTATACACTCGGGATGCCGATCTGGCGGGCCAGAACAGCTGAATGACAGGCCACGGTCAGGGCGTTGAAGGTGCTGTCCGCAACCACCAGGCACTGGTTGAAACCCTTGGCGAGGGCACGGCCGAAATGTTCGACCCCGGCCGGGGTATCAAGGAGGATCGCCTCGTCCCGGCGCAGGGCCAGGTGCCTGATGGTGGCGTCGAGGAGCACGTTTTCCGCGCAGAGGCACCCTCCACCGGCCTGCTTGACCGTCCCCATAACCAGCAGGTTGAGGTTCTCCCCCACTTTCAGACCGAATCGCTCCACCACGTCATCCACGTCGGGGTTCAGCTTGAACATGGCTCCCCAGCCGCTCTTGCCGGGGCGGATGCCGGTCTTTTCCTCGATATAGTCGGCATGCCGGTTAAGCGGCACGATGCGCGAGGCCCCTTCGACACCGAGGCCGAGGGCATGGGGCAGGTTCATCTGCGGGTCCTCGTCCACTGCCAGGACGTTAATGCCGTTCTGCGCCAGGACCGTGGCAAGGCAGGAGGTGAGGGTCGTTTTCCCGACCCCTCCCTTGCCGGTGATGACTACGCGAAATCCATCGGTATGTGGCTGGCACATGAATAACTCCTTCCGGTCAGATGCCGAGCGCGGCGCGCCGTTCCATGATGATGGCTTCCATTTGTGCGGCGGTGGCCACCGGGTCCTCTTCCACGAAGAACCAGCCGCCGAGCACATCCTTGGCGTCCTGGGTGAGTATCCTGGTTACGGCGGGCCCGCCGAGGATCGGCGGCAGCGGCCAGAGATGAACGGGGATGCCGGAGCCGACAAAGTAGGCCCCGATGGCCACCGCCTTTTCCGTGGTCCATTCCGGCGCCGAGCCGACCAGAGGGAGATCGGAGATATCTACCCCCAGATGATCGGCGATAGCGCCGGCCAGGTTCAGCATGCGTGAGCAGTCAACGCACGAACCCATGTGCAGGACCGGTGGAATGTCGAGCTTTTTGCAGACTGCCTGCAGTCCGGGACCGGCAAGCTCCTGCGCCGGGAGGTCCATCAGGCCGGCCTTGGCGGCCGCGACTGCCCAGCAGCCGGTACCGATGACGAGAATATCGCGCTTGATCAGTTCGGTGGTGAGCACGCGGTGGAAATAGTCCTGCTGCACCTTGACGTTGTTGCAGCCTACAATCCCGGCAATCCCCTTGATGGTCCCGTTGACGATCAAATCGACGAGCGGCTGCGGCGTGCCCCCCAGTGCCTTGAGGATCTCCTCCACAGTGAAGCCGACAACGGCGGTGGCCGTGTGTTGGGGGATATAGACCCGCCCCTTGTTCCGGTTGGGGAAGGCGTCTATGGCGGTCTTGATGATACGGCTGGAAATGGCGTCGGCATGGTGCTCGTCGAACTGGATGTGGAGTGCGCCGGGGATCTTGGCCTGTTCGCTGGTGGTGATGAACCTGGTGTGGAAGCAGGAAGAGAGGTCGGCCAGCGCCGGATAAATGCACTGGACATCCACCACCATGGCGTCCACCGCGCCGGTCATTATGGCCAGTTCGCTGTGGGATTCGTTTCCTGCCATGCCGACCCCCTGGCGGAGCAGCACCTCGTTGCCCGTGCAGCAGAGCCCCACCACGTTGACCCGCCTGGCGCCGACCGCTTCGGCCGCCTGTCGGCATTCCGGCGATTGGGCCATCTCCACGATCTTTGCCGACAGAATCGGTTCATGTCCATGGACGACCACGTTGACGCTCTCCTCTTCCAGCACGCCCAGGTTGGCCTTCACCGCCTTGATGGTGGGGGTCCCCAGGAGGATATCCTGCAACTCGGTCGCGATCATTGACCCCCCCCAGCCGTCGGAAAGGGAGCAGCGCACAGACTGCGCCACGAGGGAGAGAGGGTCGTGATCGCAGCCAAAGTGGGTGCGGTGGAGGATGTCCACCGCCTCGCGGTCGATACCGCGCGGCAGGAAGCCGATCTTGGCCCCGGTTGCCTGATAGAGGCTCTCTTCGAGCCCTTTCAGTCGTTCGAAGCGTTTCTTGGGCATGTACTTCTCCAGGAAGACGAGCGGCTCTTCATCCTGGTTGCCGAAGCAGTTGATGGCGACAGCAGCAACGTCGGCCGCGATCTCCGGCAGTGAACGCCCGTCGGTCGCGATGTCCAACCGGGCAGCCACAGCCAGCAGCTTCTCCCCATCGGTGATGCGGTAATCGGTATTGCTGCCATCGGCGACGGCCTTGAGGAGTTGGGCCACCTTGCGGCCGTGGTCGGAGTGGGACGAAGAGCCTACCGCCGCCATGCGCGCCAGGTTCCGGGCAACGATGGTATCAGCGGTGGCGCCGCATACGCCGTGGGAAGGTCCTTCACCGAACGGGTCGATCCGGCACGGCCCCATGGAACAGATCCGGCAGCAGGTTCCGAGCTGCCCGTAGCTGCACTGCGGTTGCTGCTTCTCATAGCGCTCCCAGATGGTGGCATACCCCTCCCGGTCGGCGATCCGCAACATCTCAACGGCTGCGGGATCGACACTGCGCCTGTCTTCTCTCTTACACGCCTCATCACTCATACGCGTTCCTCCCCAAAAGGGTTTTGAGTACTGTTTTGAATCGACTATACACATGAGTGGAGCATGAAATGTAGAAGTACCTTGCTGGCGGCAGAGTGGACTTGTGAACTGCGGGAAAAACCGAGTGAAGGGTGAGGGAGTGAGGAACTATTTCAGGCCGAGTTCAACCAGAAACTTTTGCATCTTGTCGCGGCTTATGGGAAGGCGGGTCTCGGTCCCTCCCACATCGACGGAGCATTCGGCGGAGTCCCGCAGGACCTTGCGGACTTTGGTGATATTGACGAGATAGCTGCGGTGAATACGGTAAAACATCTCACTGGAAAGGAGCTTCCCGATAGCCCCCAGAGACAGGTCGCAGTGATACTCATGGGCTTCGGTACTGATGCGGCAATAGATGTTGTCCGCCTTCAGGTAGACGATCTCTTCCGGCTTGAGCAGGTGGATTTCACCCTTGGCAGTGACCGGCACCCTGGTCAGCTTCCGTTCCGTGGAGATGAAGGGGGTGATGTCGTAAAAGAGCACGCAGATCTTTTCATCCCCCATCTCCCGGTCCTCCAGGGGGACGAGCTTGATGAGCAGGTAGTGCTCCTGGCCGTCGCTTCTGATGATCTTCAAGGAGAGCGGTATCTGTCGCTTTGCCTCGGAGGTCAACTGGAGCATATCCGTAACTTTCCGGTGGTGTTCCTCACGGTGAAAGTCGAGGACATTCCCCTGAAAGAGGCGCGCCTTCGGGAAGTTTTTGAAGAGGAGCAGGAACATCCTGTTGAAGTGGGAAACGGAGAGGTCGTTATTGAGAATAATGACTCCCGGTTCGATACTCTCGATAATAGTAAGGAGGGTACGGCTGACCATCGGTTCTTTCCACAGGGCGAATTGTCACAACCAGCACAGTTCATGCATCATAGTATTTATTCGGTGCCCATGTAAAGCTCCAAATAGCGTTGATCTTCAGCAAAAGGTAATCGTGCGCATTTGTAGGAATGGCTTTAGTCATGTCGGGCCATAAAACATAATGCTGTTTGTTTTAAAATTCTATAAAAAATTCAGTATGTTAAAGTAATAATAAATATTGTACTTTGGCGTATACAAACAAGTGGTCTATCCAGTGATACACGCAAAGCGTAACATATTGTTTTATTTTGAGTTATTGAATTTTTAGCTTGTGTTCTTTGAAAAACATCTTTATAGTTTTACTAAATTTCTGGAAAGATAGAAAAAGGAGAAGATTAATGAAGTGTCTCGTATGCAAAACCCTCAAAAAACATTATGCAATTGATTTACATTCAGGTGGATTCGCTGAAGACATTATGACATGCAGCGTCTGTGGGGCTGTTTGGTCGGTTAATCACGGTTTAACGGTAATCGTCAAAGATCCCCAGGAAAAATCGTTCCTGGGAGCACAATATGAATGTGTTGAAGGTGATGATTATAGTTTAGCTGCATAGTTTCGCAGCTTTTGTTTTGTTCAGTCCTTCAGACTGAGAAGAATCGGCACAGATAAGGCCGCATCTGCAAAAGATGTAGCCTTTTTTATTTGAACCGGACGACTGTTTCCCGATGCTCCATCGCCAAACCCCAAACGGAAAATCCCGGTTAATCCGATACGTAATGCGGCGCGGCCGCGTTTGGTGACGGAGTTCCCATGGGTGTTTCCAGCTTTTCCTCTATTTTTGTCAGCCGATTTCCCATTCTGGCAATCGATCTGCGCATTTCCGGCAGATGGGGGAATACCGCTGCGGACTTGAGCCGCGCATGATGCGGAATGGCCGGAGTGCCGCTTAACACCTCACCTGGCGCCACGCTGCCGAAAACACCGGATTGGCCGGAAATCATCGCGTTGTCACCGATGACGATGTGGTCGACAATGGCAACCTGCCCCCCAAGGGTTACATGATTTCCAAGTCTGGCACTTCCGGCAATACCGGCTTGCGCCACGATAATACAATCCTCTCCGATCACGCAATTATGAGCCACCTGCACCAGGTTATCTATCTTGGTGCCACGTCCGATGCGGGTCGCCTCGATGGCAGCCCGGTCGACGGTGGTGTTGGCTCCGATCTCCACATCGTCATCAATGATAACAATGCCGATCTGCGGAATCTTGAACCAGGCCTGGCCATCAGGGGCGTAACCGAAACCGTCGCTGCCGATGACTGTGCCGTTGTGGACGGTGACGCGGTTCCCGAGCCGGCACCCTTCCCGCACACATACTCCGGCATGAAGAGTCACATCGTCTCCCAACACGACCCCCTCGTAAAGGGTGACATTCGGGTACAGCGTAACCCGATTGCCAATCCGAACCCCGTCGGCAACAAAGGTGCCGGGGTAGACAGTCGCCTCCTCCCCGATAACAGCCCCTTTGTCGACAAAGGCCCCATCCATGATCCCCTTGGCAATTCTTGGCTTTGCCGAGAACAGTGTAAGCAGCTTAGCGAACGCAAGGGAAGGGCTTGCTACTACAATGGCATTGTGACCACAAGGATCGGCTTCAGGTGGGAGGATAACCGCCGTTGCACGGGTTGTCTTTACCTTGTATGCGTATTTGGGATTGGCGAGAAATGTAATCTGCCCCTCTTGAGCGGTATCTAACGTTCCAAGCCCTCCAATACTGACAGAAGGATCGCCTATAATGTGACCGCCAAGATGATCAGCCAACTCCTGCAATGTTTTAATCATGATAAATTCCTTTTCACGTGACAACTCACTAAGTTGTCCTGTATAGCCGGAGTGCTGGGAAAACGTCTGAATTTTCCGATCTGAATGGTGATGTGAGTATCTTTCCTGAGGCTGGTAAAAGACAAAGAGGAGGCGAAATGCGGGAAATCCGGAAGGGGGGGTGATCAATTGTCCGTCTCTTCAACTTTCTGGGGAAAGCTGAATTTTCCCAGCATCTATTGACCTCCAGAGGGCAGCGGATTTCGATCTTCAGGTGTCATCAAGTTACCATAAATGTCAATGAAACTATAGTAAAATGTTAATTGATAAAATGCTCGCCGGGTCAAGGGCCGCCACCTCAAGCTCACACTTATCGCATAAAGCCGCTCTCAATGATGAGAAACGGCTTCTTTTGTAACATGATTAATAGATGCGTCTCGGAAACATGCAGTTTTGCTATTCATGCTTCCATGCACCTTGTATGGTGTCAGTTGCTTCCTGGGCCGCCTGTCTCAGTTCACCGCAGCTGTTATGAAGGGCTGCTGCTTCCAACCCACTCTTAACATTAGCAGGTATGAAGCTTTCTTTCACATAAAGGTCAACATCGTCACCTTTCGTGATACGCAGTGAACCTGAATAATCAACCTTGAACCCATCGCCGTATTCGCATCTCATATATCTCACCTCTTTCCTCAATATTATTATAGCGCATCGGTAATTGAAAATCAATATCACCAGAGATGGTTGAGGGAGTTGAAGAACTACAGGACCTGCTGGTTGCCGAATGAACGTTTCACCATTCACTATTCACGAAAAATTAGAAAAATTGACCCACGCTCCGGTTTCAAGTACAGTAGGAAAGCCACGGCAAACGCTTACGTCCAAGCCCTGGGGGAAGGGGAGGAACAGGACCGTAACAGGAGACCGATGGAACCGATCTACGAGAAAATTTTCCCGATCCGGTCGTACGAGGTGGACGCCCATGGGCTGGTGCGGCCGACGGCCGTTCTCAACTACCTGCAGGAAGCGGCCGGCGACCACGCCAAGCTTCTCGGGATATCAGTCCGCGACCTGATGGCGCAGGGGCTCACCTGGGTCCTCTCCCGCACGCACCTCAAGCTCCTCGGCACCGCCCACTCCCGCGAGGAGATGCGGGTGCGCACCTGGCCCTCGACCCGGGAGGGGCGCTTCTCCTGCCGGGAATTCGAGGTGACCGCCACGGACGGACGGCCCATTGCCTTCGCCACCAGTTCGTTTGCGGTGCTCGACCTCGCCATCCGACGGCCGGTGGCGATCGACGAACACCTGCCGGCCTATCCGCTGCTGCCCAGCCGGGCGCTTGCCGATGATTTCGCAACGCTGCCGCGCCTCTCCGTGCCTGAAATGGAGCTCACCTTCCGGGTGGGGAGGGGAGATCTCGACATCAACCGCCACGCGAATAACGTGGTCTACGTTGACTGGGCCCTCGAAACGGTGCCGGCGGCGGTGGCGGAGGGATGCCTCCTCGCCGATCTGGAGATCGCCTACCGGGCCGAGGTGTTTTACGGCGAAACTGTGCTTGCCCGTTCTCAAGAGCTGGCCGGCGGGAAAGAACCGGTCTTCCTCCACCAGCTCGTGCGGAGGGAGGACGGCGCCGAGCTTACCCGTCTGGTCACCCGCTGGCGGGAGTACACGAAACAGGACGAAAGAACCGGAAACATACTCACAACGGGCAAAAGGAGGAAAAAATCATGAGATGCACGCGATTTGTCCCGCTCCTGCTGGCGTTATCCCTCTGCGGCACCGCCCACGCCGGAACACCCGCCGCCGGTGAAACGACGGGGCAGGGTAGCGTCAAAGCCCAGGTGCAAGGGGTGCAGGAGAAGCTCATGGGCGATAACGAGATCATGGCCCTGATCCTCTCCCTGCAGAACGATCCGGACATGCAGGCGCTCCTCAACGACCCGGCCGTGCTGAATGCGGTAAGCGCCGGTGACATCAACGCCCTCACCGGCAATCCCCGCTTCATGGAACTGCTCAACAACCCCAAGGTGCGGGAGATTCAGAAGCGGGTGAATCAGTGAGGAGGAACCGGCTTTCCTTTTCGCTGTTCCGTTCAGCACAGGTTGAGAGGCATGCAGTGGGCAAGGAAGAACCCTGCCGTAAACGGATCGGAGCAAGGGAGGGGTTATGAACTTGAGCCGGCCGGGATGCCACGGCAGATAAAATGTTTTCCTTTGAAAACTGCGGGGAAAGTTGATGCCTTTATGATTTTCTCAGGCGGGATTATTTTACGCGGTAGGTAATACGTCCCCTGGTCAGGTCATAGGGGGAAAGCTCCACGGTCACCTTGTCACCGGGGAGTATTTTAATAAAATATTTCCGCATCTTGCCCGAAATGTGGGCCAATACCATATGGTCGTTGTCCAGCTTGACCCTGAACATGGCGTTGGGAAGCGGCTCTACGACCGTCCCTTCGACTTCAATTGCCTCTTCTTTACTCATAATTACTCCTATTGATAATTATTATTTCTGTTTTGAAAAGTTCTCTTTAACTAAGCAACTTTACCGATATTCATTCAAAAAAGCAAGAGAGATTTGGCTTGAAGGGTTCCCCTACGCCATATCGTTGCACAAACTGAGGTTTTTGGTATGCTTTGCAGCAAGGAAAAAGCTTTTTGCAGGGAGGCGACCATGTCCATGACAATAAGGAATTTTATCGGTGGAGAGTGGAAGAGCGCCAAGGGTGGCGGTCATTTTGACAGCTTCAACCCGGCCAATGTCAACGAACTGCTGGCGACAGTTCCCCGTTCCGGACGGGAAGACGTGGACCTCGCCGTTGCGGCTGCCAGGGAGTCTTTTCTCTTATGGCGCCGTATGCCGGCCCCCCGACGCGGAGAGATCCTTTACCGGGCCGCTGAGCTGCTCCTCAGGCAAAAGGAAGGTCTGGGCGAACTGGTAACCAGGGAGATGGGAAAGGTCTTGCCCGAGGGGCTGGGAGACGTCCAGGAGGCTATCGACATAGCCTATTACATGGCCGGTGAAGGGAGAAGACTGCAAGGAGAGACGGTTCCTTCCGAACTCCCCGATAAGGACTGCAAGAGCGTGAGGGAACCGCTCGGCGCCGTCGCCCTCATCACTCCCTGGAACTTCCCCATCGCTATTCCGGCTTGGAAGATATTTGCCTCCCTCATCTGCGGCAATACGGTGGTCCTGAAGCCGTCCTCCTCTACTCCGGCGTGTGCAACCGTTCTGGTGGAAGTGCTGGGACAGGCGGGGATTCCTGCCGGGGTCGTGAACCTCGTGCACGGCGCTGGAGAAGAAGCGGGCGAATACCTTGCCACCCACCCCGATATCAACGCCGTCTCATTTACCGGCTCAGTTGCTGCTGGGGAACGACTGGAAGGCCTTTTAGGGAAAATGCATCGCCCGCTCGCCACGGAGATGGGCGGGAAAAACGCCATTATCATCATGGATGACGCCGATCTGCAGCTCGCCCTGGAAGGGGTTCTCTGGGGCGGGTTTGGGACCAGCGGCCAGCGGTGCACCGCCGCCAGCCGGGTGGTTGTTCATGAAAAGGTCCATGACCGTTTTGTGGTCATGCTGGTTGAGGCGGCCAAAAGACTCAGGCTGGGAGACGGCCTGAAAAGGGAAACGGATGTGGGTCCGGTCGTCAATGAGCAGCAACTCAACAAAGTGCTCGGTTACATCAGGACCGGCCGGGATGAAGGGGCTGAACTGGTGACCGGCGGGCAGCAGGTTACAGCGGGGGAGTGCGCCCGGGGATACTTCATTGCTCCGACGGTGTTTGTTGATGTAACCTCCTCCATGCGCATCGCACGGGAGGAGATATTCGGACCGGTGGTGAGCGTCATCAAATGTTCTAGTCTCGATGAGGCCCTGGAGATCGTCAACGGCGTACCCTTCGGTTTGGTTTCTTCCATCTACAGCCGCAATGTCAACTTAACCGCCAGGGCAGAGCGGGATTTGCAGACCGGCATAGTCTACATAAACGCTTCCACCATCGGAGCGGAGGTTCATCTCCCCTTCGGCGGCTGGAAGCATTCCGGCTCCGGTCACCCGGAGGCGGGCGGGCGGGGCGGGGCGCTCGATTTTTACAGCCGGGTAAAGGTAATCTACCGCGATTTCAGCGGCCGGCTGCAGAGGGCGCAGATCGACAAATAACCAGCGATGCTGAGGAGAAACATGAAGAAAAACGGATCAACCGTGCGAAGAAGCACCGGCGTCTTTACTCCGGCCCTCCACCTCTATTACCCGATAACCATAGCGAGGGGAAACGGCATCTACATCGAATCCGTTGACGGGAAACGTTACATGGATTTTTCTTCGGGACTGGCGGTGCTCAACGTCGGGCACAGCCACCCGCGGGTCCTGGAATCGGCCGGAAAGCAGTTGGATTCCCTCGTCCATACGGGGGGTGTCTACTATAATGAGACCACGGTCGCTGCTGCTGAACGGCTCGTTTCCATAACGCCGTCGGGTCTCGACATGGTTTTCTTCAGCAACTCCGGCGCCGAAGCGGTCGAAGGCGCCCTGAAACTGGCGCGCTATGTCACCGGCCGCCAGGGAATCATCTCCTTCACCGGAGGTTTCCACGGCAGGACACTGGGGGCGATCTCCGTTACCACCAGTTCTGCCAGATACCGGAAAAATTACCATCCCCTCCTTCCTTCAGTTTACCAGGTACCCTATCCCTGCTGCTTTCGCTGCCCCTTTCATCAGAAGAGTGACGCCTGTTCGCTCTGTTGCCTGCACTACCTGAACGAAACGTTCCTCAGGCAGATTTCCCCGGAAGAGGTGGCGGCCATGATCATCGAACCGGTGCTGGGGGAGGGTGGGTATTACCCTGCTCCCGTTCAGTTTCTCCAGGGTCTGAGGGAAATCTGTGACAGACACGGCATCCTCCTGATTTTCGATGAGGTGCAGTCGGGGATGGGCCGGACCGGACGCTGGTTTGCCGCCGACCACGCCGCTGTCACTCCGGATATTCTTGCGGTGGCCAAAGGAATCGCCTCCGGCTTTCCCCTTTCCGCCGTGATCGCCGGCAAAAAGCTGATGGAAAAATGGCCGTCGGGCGCCCACGGCACTACTTTCGGCGGCAATCCGGTATCCTGCGCCGCATCCATAGCCACCATCGACGTCATCAATGGAGAAGGGCTTCTCGCAAAGTCGTCCGCGTCAGGCGACAAGGCTTTGGCCAGGCTACGGGAAATTGCCGGCAGATGCCCGGTCATCGGCGATGTAAGGGGATACGGCCACATGATCGGGATCGAATTTATCGACAACAAGGGGGCGCCGGATAGCGAAGCCTGCAAGAAGATGCTCGACCATTGCCTGCAAAAGGGACTGGTCCTCATCAACTGCGGCCTGGAAAAAAACGTGATCCGATTTATCCCCCCCCTTACAGCCACCGACGCGGAAATGGAGCTGGCGCTGGATATATTCGAGATGGGGGCGAGGAGGCTCCGATGAAACGGGAACGGGTTGTCATCATGGGGGCAGCGGGACGCGACTTCCACAACTTCAACGTCTGCTTCCGCGATAATCCCGCCTTTCGGGTGGTCGCCTTTACCGCCGCTCAGATTCCATACATTGCCGACCGCATCTACCCCCCCTCACTGGCCGGCAGGCTCTACCCCCGGGGCATCCCCATTCATGACGAATCAAAGCTCGACGAGCTGATTAAAAGGCAGCGGATCAACCAGGTAGTTTTTTCCTACAGCGATGTTGCTTACAGCGAGTTGATGCACAAGGCTTCACAGGTTATGGCTGCGGGAGCGGACTTCCGACTGCTCGGACCGGATGCCACCATGTTGAAGAGCAGAAAGCCCGTTATCTCTGTCTGCGCCGTTCGGACCGGCTGCGGCAAGAGTGAAATTACGCGGTATCTCTGCGACATGCTGTCTGAAATGGGGATAAAACCGGTTGTGGTGCGGCATCCGATGCCCTATGGCAACCTCTCTGCCCAGTCGGTGGAACGCTTCGAAAGTCTGGAAGACCTTACCCTTTACCATTGCACCATAGAGGAGCGTGAAGAGTTTGAACCGCTCCTCTCCCACGGCGTGGTGGTCTATGCAGGGATCGACTACAAGAGAATTCTGCGCCGCGCCGAACGGGAAGGGGAGGTGATCATCTGGGACGGCGGCAACAACGACTTCTCCTTTTTTCGTCCCGATATGGAAATAACCGTCGTGGACCCGCTCCGGATCGGCGACGAAACCGCATATTTCCCCGGCGAGGTAAATCTGCGCAGGGCACAGGTTGTCGTCATAAACAAGACAAACGCCGCTCTGGCTGCAAACATTCAGGCGCTCGAACAGACGGTCGCCGCCCTGAACCCCTCTGCTCTCCTCGTAAAGACTGACTCGGAAATAACGGTGTCAGATCCTGTGGCCATTAAAGGCAAGTCTGTCCTGGTGGTGGAAGACGGACCGACCATAACCCACGGCAAGATGCCGAACGGGGCGGGTTTTGCCGCCGCCGGGAAATTCGGCGCCGGCAGGATTATCGATCCCCGTCCCTATGCGGCAGGCTCCATAGCCGAAGTCTTCCGCACCTACCCGCATATAGGCCCCGTGCTCCCGGCCATGGGGTATCGTGACGATCAGATCGAAGAACTGCGGCGAACCATAGAGGCTGTCCCCTGTGACATGGTGCTATCAGCCACTCCCATCGACATCGAACGGTTGATGTCGTTCACCAAGCCGGTCAATCGGGTTTTTTACGATATTGCAGAACAGAAGGAAGCGCCTTTACGAGCGATCATCTCCGGATTTGTTGCCGACATCCGTCAATAATATTCCTTGCAGAAAAGCCTTTACAAGAAGGTGAAAAGCGTATTATTTTCAAGCTATCACCCCGCCTGTGCACGGGTATCGAATCCCCGGCATTTGGGAGCAAAACCGGTTCATTACCGGGTCTGGAAGGATAGCACCGCCACATGGACAACCTCATCCGGGAAATCACCCTTGCAAACGGCCTGACTCTCCGCTTCTACAATCAAACTTGCCGGTATTACGGCGATATTTATCGGGTGAAGCTGGAAATACTTTGTGAAATCCCGGTCCGCGCAGAATATTTTTCGGATCAGGCAGCCTTGGCGGAAGCCAGAGCCATGCTCGGAGATTCGGTGGTCTATCGCCGCGTTGTGGAGAAGATGGGGGTCCCTTCGACGGAAATCGAGAGGGTGCTGGAAAGGCTTACGGCAGATTTTGAAGATCATTCCCTCCCCTACTTTGCAGCTGCCGCATTTCCCCGGAAGCTGGTGATCACAGAAATAACCAGGGTCAAACGAAAACGGGGAGGGTCTCCTGCCGGTCGTGCGGGTTCTGATGCGTGAAGCCGCTGTAAATATAGAAAAACTGGCTTTTGGCGGCTCAGGTTTTGGTCGCATTGAGGGGAAGGCCTGTTTTGTCCCTTTTACCGCTCCCGGCGATATGGCTAAAATTCGGGTTCGCTCGGAAAAGCGCTCTTACCTTGAGGGAGAGCTGCTTGAACTCCTGGAACCATCATCCCTGCGGGTACCCCCGCCCTGTCCGGTTTTCGGTACATGCGGTGGTTGTAACTGGCAGCATCTGTCATATTCAGGACAGCTTGCCGCAAAGCAGGAAATTTTTTCGGAACTTTTGTGGCGATCCGGCCGGGTGGAGAGTGACCGGATTCTGCCTATAATTCCTGCGTCCGAACCTTACGGTTACCGGACCAGGGTCCAGTTAAAACTGCGCTCAAATGCCGGAGAGCCCCACCTGGGTTTTTACAGGGGAGGGTCCCATTTTGTGGTTGATATTCCTCACATATGCGCCATTGCCCATCCCGCGGTCAACCGGATAATCGGTGAGCTCCGCACGTTAATGGCGCAATTCCCCGAACCCGACAAGATCCCGCAGATCGATGCGGCGATGGGCGATGACAGGAAAGTCATTGTCATAATTCATTACATAGGCGTCCGACGTCTGGAGATAGTGCAGTTTCTTCAACAAAACCTGATTACTCTCTCCTCGGCTGACGGGATATTTCTTCAGAGCGGAAGAAAGGCAACTCTGACAAAGGTTGCCGGAATTGAGCGGCTCGCCTATGGGGTTCCGGAAGATGTCCTTTCCGGTGTTCCCGAAACAAGACTCTTCTTCAGCCGGGGAGGTTTTTCCCAGGTTAATTATCGGCAGAACGTGGCCCTTATTGACACCGTCTGCAGTTGGGCGGGGCTGACCGGCAGAGAGAGGGTTCTTGACCTTTATTGCGGGAACGGCAACTTTTCCATTCCGCTTGCCCGAAACGCGGCGACAACAGTCGGTCTGGAGGAGTATGAACCCTCCATCAGGGACGCCGTTGGCAACTGTGAAACAAACGGAGTGAAAAATGCCGTATTCCTCTGTTCTGAAGCGGCCGCAGGCGTCAAAAAGCTGGCTGATGCCGGTGAGAAATTTGACGTTGTGCTGCTCGACCCACCCAGAACAGGTGCGGCGGAAGTGGTCGGCCACATCCATGCCTTTGGGCCGAGAACGATCCTGTACGTATCATGTGATCCTGCCACCTTGGGAAGAGATATCGGCATATTGAAGAAGTCAGGCTATGAAGTGGTCAAGAGCCGGCCGGTGGACATGTTTCCGCAAACCTACCACATTGAGAGCGTGACAATGCTGGAGCCGGTACACAGACACGCGCAGGTCAGTACCTGAAATCCTGGAGGGTTCATGTTCTTCAAGAAACTATTTAACAAGGATTACCGTTTCTATGTTGGAAAAGGTGAGAAATTTCTGGAGGAGGAACGGTTTGCCGACGCCAGAAATGCTTTTTACGAAGCCATGCAGAGGCTGGCAAGCTGTCCTGACGATGCCGGCTCAGCTGAGGCTTATGTACGAAATAAATTGACCGAAACGGGCAACAGACTGGGGCTGATAAATCTGGCTGAGGCCGAGCATGCCTTGAGCCGGCGTGATTTTGCAAAGGCGAGAGAGCATCTCAATCTGGTTAATGAGCTGGCAGAAGACGTAACAATCAGGGAAAAGGCTGAAAACCTCATGGGGTCAGCTGCGCCGGCTGACGTTTCATCAAGCCCAAAGGAAATGAATCATAACTGTATCTCCTGTGTGAGCAGTCCGGACAAAGCCGCCGAGGCCGGCAATGTTAAGGACGGTCAACTGACCGCTGAGGACAGATTTGAACTCCTTATCCAGACGCTTCCGGATTTGCTGCCGGGCCGTTATGCTGCGTTGGGAAAGAAATTTGCATATGGATATCTGCTGACCCATGAAGGTGAAGAGGATGCCGGTCTCAAGGTTTTCACCGAGTTATTGTCTGAGGGCGAGAACGATATACTACTCTATGAAATTGCCTCGATCAATTACAGAAGCGGCAGGTTGGCGGACTGCGAAAGGCTTCTTCGCCGGGCGATCGAGTTGAATGGGGAGAATGCGCTTTGTTATTTGGGGCTTGTGCAACTTTTGATTGACGCCGGGCGCTTTTCAGAAACCATCCCCCTTCTCAATCATATGATAGATATGGGGTTGCTGATGGAGCAGGCCGTGGTGCTGCGGGGCGACGTTTATCTGTTGTCGGGTGCCGACGACATGGCTATCGAGAGTTACTCAATCGCCCTTGCCATACCTAAGGTTGCCAGGGCAGCTGCTGAAAAGCTGATTCCCTTAATGGAAAGGCAAGGCCGTTCAGAAGAGGCCGCGTATCTTTTTAAGCAATTTTTGAAGGGTTGCTGTTGACTTCTTTGCGGTTCTAAAATATATCTAACCTTTCATTGCCAACAATAGTCGGAAATGTCGTTAAATCCAATTCTTTGATTTTTGAATGTGGAGGCTGGTTTTATGAATAAGTCCGAACTGATAGAAGCTCTCGCTGCCCAAAAAGGTCTTTCTTACAAAAAAGCGGAGGAAATAGTTAATACTATTTTCGATTCCATGACGAATGCCTTGATTTCGGGTGATCGCATTGAAATACGGGGTTTTGGCAGCTTTGTCGTCAATGAATACAAGGCCTATACCGGCAGAAACCCGAAAACAGGGGAGTCCATTAAGGTAAAACCGAAAAAGCTTCCGTTTTTTAAAGTGGGGAAAGAATTAAAGGAAAGGGTTGCCAAGTAGATTTTATTGCGGCATCTTAGATGGTATTCATTTTAAGGAAGCAATCTGTTATTGCTATAAATGCCTGTAACGCTGCATGCGAGCATTTATGTTTTGATTGATTGAACCGATTACATTTATCCATGAAACGATTTCTTGCCATTATTATTACATTAATCCTCCTTCAGCCAGCGCTGTCCTCCGCCAATCCTACTCAGACGGGCGTTACCGGTCTTATATCCGTTCCTACAGCCGACACTCTGGATTCAGGCAATATTTGTGTAGGCCTATGGGGCAACCTCAACAAGAAAAATGACAAACACGCCATAATAATGCCTGTTGCATTGACCCTCGGGATAGGTTCATTCTGGGAAGCATATGGAACCTATCCGAACCTCCTGTTAAACGGGCAGGAAGACCGTTCCGGCAGGGGCACCGCCGATCTGGGTACGAAGTTGAGATTCTGGGGGAAAAGAAATTCCGCCATAAAGCTCGCTGCGGATATTTTCGTACAGAGACATATCTCCGATGATCCCGGCCTGGACGGCGTTACTGATATCGGCGGGCGTCTTATTGCCTCCCTGAAAACCGACAGGATCGGCATGCATCTCTATGGTGGCTATCTTTCCCCAGGAACCCCACCGGGTAAAGCCTTCGAAAAGGAAACCCTCTATGGTGGAGGGGTGGAAATTTCACCCACTTCGAGGACCAAGCTCACGCTGGAAATAGTCGGCAACAGAAATCGTGACAGAACCCAGAACGACCCCCTTGAAGGTTCAGTCGGTTTTCAGTATTACCTTTCACCCCATCTCACGTTCAACATTGCCGGCGGGGTTGGTTTTTCTTCGGCTGCTCCTGACTGGCGAGCGATTGTCGGTTTTTCAACCTGCCAGGGGATCGGCACGTATATAAAACCGGTGCCAACTCTGGCAGGTTCCGCTGACAAGAAGGAAAAGAAGCAAGAAGTTGTAAAACCGGTAAAGATTATCCCCCTTACGCCGTTGATGGTGAAGTCGTCTGCGCCGGCCGTACCTGCCAGTAAACTTGAAGTGCCGGTTGATCCGGACCAGGAAGAGATCATAATAAGACCATACGGACAGATCATAGTCCCGCCTCAGCCTCCTGCGACCCCTGTCGTGTTACCCTCTGCAGTTCCGCCGGTTCCGACTCAGGAGGTCCCTTCAAAGGACCGCCTTAAGGAAGAACTTCCCGTTTCCCGCATTGACGCTGCCGTTACGAATGTCATTGGTGAGGGGGAGACACCGCTTTACGCTATTGACGTCAAGGGTGATAAGGTGGAGGTAGCTTCAGCAAAACTTTCCCAGTTGCCTCAAAAAACGAAGGTTATCAGAAAATTCCGTTTCCCTGATGTAATGTTTGAGTATGGGCAGATGGAACTCACAGACGAAGTGAAAAAATCCCTTTCCGAGGTGGCGGAACAGATCCGTAACGATAAAACATGGGCCTATCTGAGAATCGACGGTCATTCCGATGGTATAGGATCGGATAAGTACAACGTGGATCTGTCGCTCAAACGCGCCATTGCCGTTGCCGCATATCTCATTACCAGGGAAGGGATCGAGCCTGGGCGCGTCTTTGTAAAAGGGATGGGAAAATCGAAACTATTAGCCGATAACGCGACTACAGAGGGGAGAAGAATTAACCGCCGTTTCGAAATCCTTTTTCTTGTACCTCGGGAATAGGCAATGAAACGGTTGTGCATGACCATACTTTTATCACTGATTTCCGCTTCGATTGCCGCTGCAAAAGAGGATGCGGGCTCGGTCCCAACCGGCTGCAAAATAATCGGTCTGGTCCATTTTTATACAAATGATTACAAGATTGTCGGTCACACAAAGCGGGAGATTGACGCGCTGGTTCCCAAACTGAAAAAACTGGGGAAGAGGAAGCTTGTAAAAATAGAAGGACGATGGGCTTATGATAACAACAGAGAAGAATATATCGTCAATTCTTTTTATCTGGCAAAAGAGGTCAGACTCTATCTCTTAATGAAGCACCACCTGCGGCTCGACTTGTATATAGGCGCCATGGATGATAAAATTTTATCCGGCAACCGTCATGTTGTCCGGATTGTTCTCTATCCAAATGAACTTTCGGAAGAAATAATCGATAGTACATCAGATATGGCCGGACAAAATACAGGTGCACCGTGATATGAATACGTGCCCGTTGCAGGATGGTGTGATGATAATCGGGGAGGTAACCATCATATGAAAAAAACGTTCATTGTTATTGTAATCGCCGCCATCTGTACGTACGGATGCGCTTTAAAAGTCATTCCCGAACCGGTTGAATCAGGGGTCGTAAATTCAAAGGACAATTCCCAGACCATTACGAAAGGCGGCATAGCCATTACGGTTAGGGGCGCGGATACGGAACTTTACTCCTATAACCTTGAAGGAACCGTCTCTGCGTTTTCCGTATTGATCGACAACCAGACCGACGATGAAATCATTTTTGACGCAGACTCTTTTTTACTCATCGACAACGAAAGCCGGCAATACACCCCCCTGACTCCCGAAAAGGTGAAGGAGATAGTATCCAAAGACTCCTATTATCTGATACCCTATCCGTATGTGGGCTTCTATTATCTGGAAGACTATGAAAAATCCTCGTTTTATAACAGTTTCAACTCTCAAATCCCTTATTTCTACGAAATATATCCGCAGGATATCTATACCAAAGCCATCACCGGCGGGTCGATTATCCCGAAGGCCAAGGTTGCCGGTCTCGTCTATTTCAGGATTGATTTGAACGATAAGAAGGAAGTTAAACTGTTGGTTTACAAAAAACGCACCTCGAAATCAGCCGCTCCTGACTTCGTGTTTCCCTTTAAAATCAAAAAATAACGGCTTCTTTACGAAACCGCCAGTTAGTCACGGAGAATAACTCCTATGCCTCAATCATTCCTTTGGGAGGCGCTTGGGGGACTCGGACTTTTCATCCTCGGCATGAAGTTCATGTCGGAGGGACTCCAGAAACTGGCCGGTGAGCGACTCCGGCAGTCCCTTGAGAAAACCACCGGCAACCGCTTAAGCGCAGCTCTCATGGGGAGCTGTCTCGCCTCTTTGCTTCAATCCAGCAGTGCCGCATCCATCCTTGTCGTTGGCTTTGTCAACGCAGGACTCATTTCCCTCTATCAAGCGCTGGGCGTGCTCGTCGGCACTGGAATCGGCACCACCCTGGCAATCCAGTTCATTGCCTTTAAGGTCTCGTTTTACGCACTGCCGGTGATATTTTTTGGTGTTATTTTCAAGTTCTTTGGCAGAAGAAGAAGATGGGTCTACGTGGGTGATCTCCTTCTCGGCGCCGGGCTGGTCTTTCTCGGCCTGCAGATAATGGAAACCGGTTTTGTCCCTCTGACCCAGACAGCCCTTTACCAGGGATTCCAAAACCGGTTTTTCTCCTGGCGGATATCAGCGGTGCTGTCCGGTGCCGTTATTACCTTTCTTATCCAATCCAGCAGCGCAGCAACCGGAGTCATAATCGCGCTGGCAGGAAGCGGACTCTTGGGTTATGAGGTCGGCGTCGCAATGGTTGTCGGTGAAGTCCTCGGCACTTCACTTATTGCCGTCATTGCAAGCATCAACGGGACCCTGGCCGCAAAACGGACCGCGCTGGTCTATTTCATTATCAATACCTTCGCCGTGGTTGTGGTACTCCTATTTTTTCCGTTATTTTTGAAAATTGTTCATCTCATATCTCCCGGCGAAGCCGAATTTACTATTACTAACGTGAGCCCTGGAAACTTTCCCCCGGGAACGCGCCCCAATATCGCCCGTCATTTAGCCAACGCCCATACGGTATTCAGTGTTCTGAGCGCCATGGTCTTTCTCCCCCTGCTCGGTTTTTTCACCAGGTCGGCGACCGTTATTGTCCCCGGTAGAGAAGGGGGGAGCGATATGGAACCCCGCACCAAGTATATCGACAGGAGGGTCGTCAATACCCCCACCATCGCCCTGTTGCAGGCTAAGAACGAATTGAAGAGAATGGCGGGAATCGCCCGTTCCATGTTTGATGACATGGTGGAACAGTTTTACAGATACGACGCAAAGAGGAGTGCGCGAATTCAGCAGAAAGAAGAGGCCCTTGATATCCTTCAGCGTGACATATCGGGTTTTCTGGTTCTCATTTCAAGGCAGCCGCTGGATTCCGATAATTCCATGGAAATACCCATTATGCTCCACATTGTCAATAATCTTGAACACCTGGGAGACCAGACCGAGTCGATTCTTGAGTGCCTCAGCCGCAAGAAGGAAGAGAGGATACTCTTTTCCAATGCCGCCATGTCGGAACTCAAAGCTCTGGCCGCCAAAGTTGCCGAACTGGTTCATCTGTCGTTAGAATCACTCGATGACAGGACCGGCGACAATCTGAATATTGCCAGAACCCTGAAAGACGAGATTATTAACATGCAGGGAAGGATGAACAATAACCATATCAAACGGATGACCAGCGGCAAATGCACGGTCATTTCCGGCTTGGTATACGGTGATATCATTTCTGCCTTTAACAAAATTGCCGAGTATGCATTTAATATAATGAAAACAGAAAAGGAACTTTTCTAATGGGACTTCCGGCAGCAGCAATTGACCTGGGGACAAATACCGTACGCCTGATGATAGGCCGGATTGAGTCTGGAAGCATCGAGCAGCTTCTGTTGAAGAGACACATAACGAGACTCGGGGGGGGCTTTACCGTTGAACGGGGGATTTCTCGTGAAGCACGGGAAAGGACTGTTGCCGCTTTGCGGGATTTTGCCGAAGAAATCAAACGACACGGCATTACCAGGGTGCGGGCCGTGGCCACCAGCGCGGTCAGGGATGCTACAAACGGGGAAGAATTCTGCCATGAAATCTTCCTGAAAACCGGCATCAGGCTTGACGTTATTGATGGCCGGAAAGAGGGCCACCTGACTCTGCGCGGGGTACTCGCAGGATTGGACGAGAGGCCGAAAAACCTGATGGTTTTTGATGTGGGGGGGGGGAGCACCGAATATACCCTTACCCAGGAAGAGAGGCCTCTCGTTACCATGAGTCTGCCGCTCGGCGTGGTCAGGCTTACTGAAGGGAAGGTTACCCGCGAAGCCATGGAGGATAAGATTGTGCGGGAGCTTAACTCCCTTAAATCATTATTGGCTGAGAAGCAGCTGATCAGCCTCCTTGAACAGGCGACCCTTGTGGGTACGGCGGGAACTGCTACAACCCTGGCGGCCATAAGCATGAAGATGACCGACTACGATTATCGACGGGTCAATAACTACATCATCCAACTGGATGAGATAAAAGAAATATTTGCAGCCCTTCTGCCAATGACCCCTGCCGGTCGCCTTTTGGTGCCGGGACTGGAAAAAGGGCGGGAAGACCTGATTATAGCCGGAATCCTGATTACCATCAAGACCATGGAGATATTCCAATTCACACGTCTCAAGGTGAGCGACTTCGGTCTGCTGGAAGGGCTGCTGCTGGAGGCGTGATTATTACCCCTATCTCCCCGGTCCGGCAAAGGTCTTTATATACATGACCATGGATTTCATATCGTCGGAATCGGGGTCAAGCGGTTTTCCTTTTAGCGCCTGCTTTACGCAATTGTTTATGATCCCCGCCAGCTTTTCTTCTTCGTAAGTTGCGGCCCATTCCAGTTTCCTTCCCCCCTGGTGGCAGGTGGCGCAGCTCTTGCCGCTGGTTCCCAACTTGCCGTCTTCAAAGAGGGCTTTGCCCCGTTCCAGTGAAGGTCCTTCAGAGGCAGCCGCAGGGACCGCCAGAGCCGTCACCAGTAATATCGCATAAATCGCTTTTTTCATCTCTTCCCCCTTTGGTTTTTTATTTGAAATAGTAACCGAATACAGTCCAATGTCAATGGTGAAGAACAGTCAGCGTCAGTAAAAACCCGTTTTACAAAGCAGTTGACTTAAACGGCCATTTTTTGTATATTTCCGGGGCTGTTAGGGGGACAACCCCCTTATTTTTTTCCAGGGAAAACTGTCAATGAAGGAAATACTTTCCGGCAACGAAGCCGTAGCCCGCGGGGCTTTTGAAGCAGGGGTAAAGGTCGCCAGCGCCTATCCCGGCACCCCTTCCACGGAAATTCTCGAGAACATCATACAATACAGGGAGATCGACGCGTCCTGGGCGCCGAACGAGAAGGTGGCGCTTGAGGTGGGGATCGGCGCGGCCTTCGGGGGCGCGAGGGCGCTTGTCGCCATGAAGCATGTGGGGGTGAATGTGGCGGCGGACCCGCTGTTCACCCTCTCCTACACGGGGGTCAAAGGGGGGCTCGTGCTGGTGACCGCCGATGACCCGGAACTTCATTCCTCCCAGAACGAGCAGGACAACCGCAATTACGCCAAGTTCGTGAAAGTGCCGATGCTGGAACCTTCCGACTCACAGGAGTGCAAGGAGTTCACGAGGCTTGCCCTGGAAATATCCGAGCAGTTCGATACCCCGGTCATGCTCCGCACCACCACCCGCATCTCCCATAGTAAATCGGTGGTTACCCTGGCGGAACCGGTCAAAGGACTTGCCGAGCCCCGGCTTACAAGGGACCCCGCCAAGTACGTCATGCTGCCGGGCAATGCCCGTATTCGCCACCACTTTGTGGAAGAACGCCTGCAGAAGCTGATCGAATTCGGTGAAACCCTCGCCATCAATCGGATGGAAATACGGGACGAGGCTATCGGGGTCATTACCGCGGGCGTTTCCTATCAATACGTGCGGGAGGTTCTGCCAGCCGCATCGGTGCTCAAACTCGGGATGGTCTATCCGCTGCCGAAGGGGTTGATCCGCACGTTTGCAGCAAAGGTCAAAAAACTCTATGTGGTCGAAGAGCTCGACCCGTTCATCGAAGAGCTGGTGAGGGGTCTGGGGATAGAGGTGGTCGGCAAGGAAATCATTCCCATCTGCGGCGAGCTCACCCCCGGTATTCTGCGGAAGGCGTTTGCATCCGTGGCAGGGGTAGTGGCGACTCACGAATCCCCCCTTCAGATCGACAAATTACCGGGCCGACCCCCAAACATGTGCCCCGGCTGCCCGCACCGCGGCGTGTTTTATGCGCTGAACCGACAGAAGGCCTTTGTCACCGGCGATATAGGGTGCTATACCCTCGGATTCATGCCGCCACTGTCGGCCATGGACACCTGCATTTGCATGGGGGCCAGCATCGGCAACGCAACCGGCATCACCAAGGTCCTTTCCCCGGAGGAACGGAAAAAGGTGGTTGCGGTCATCGGCGATTCCACCTTTCTCCATTCCGGCATAACCGCACTGCTGGACATGGCCTACAACAAGGCGCCCGCCACGGTGCTGCTTCTGGACAACCGCATCACCGCCATGACCGGCCGCCAGGAAAACCCGGCATCCGGCTTTACCCTCATGGGGGAGGAGACCTTCCAGGTCGATTTCCCGCAGCTGATTGCGGCGCTTGGGATTAAACACGTCCGCACCATAGATCCCTACGACCTGGAAGAAACCATGCTGGTCCTGAAGGAGGAGATGGAACGGGAAGAGCCGTCGGTCATCATAACCCAGCGCGCCTGTGTCCTGATCAAAAGGGACGGTGTGTTCGAACGGGGCACCGCGCATGGGGTGGGCATCGAGCTCTGTATCGGCTGCAAGGCCTGTCTGAAACTCGGCTGCCCGGCAATTGTCTGGCAACCCGCTGAGGGTAAGAAGGGGAGGGCATATATCGATCCGCTCCTCTGTACCGGCTGCGGCGTCTGCGCGCAACTCTGCAAATTCTCGGCGATCGGGGCAAAACATGAGTGACAGGATCACCAACATTCTGCTGGTTGGCGTTGGCGGGCAGGGGATTCTGCTCGCTTCGGAAATACTTTCCGAAACCTTCAAACTGGCGGGCTTTGATGTGAAAAAGAGCGAAATTCACGGCATGTCCCAGCGCGGCGGCAGTGTCGTTTCCCATGTCCGTTTCGGTAAGCGCGTGAACTCTCCCATCATCCGCGAAGGGGAGGCCGACATCCTCTTCGGCTTCGAACTACTGGAAACGTACCGTTATCTCCCCCTGGTGAAACTAGGGGGGAAGGTGGTGGCAAATGACCTGCAGATTGCGCCGCCGTCGGTTCTGATCGGCCAGGAGAGCTATCCAGAAGGTCTGGCGGAGAAGATCCGTTCGCTTTTCCCCGATTTTCTCCTGGTGGACGGACTTGGACTTGCAACCGCTGCCGGCAACCCGAAGACCGCCAATACCGTGCTTTTGGGAGCGGTGTCAACACAGCTAGATATTGACGAGAAATACTGGATGGCGGCTCTGGAAAAGATGGTCCCCACCAAGGCTCTGGAGGCGAACAAAAAAGCCTTTCAACTGGGCAGAACTCTCTAATATGCTGTGAAGAGTAAGGAGTAAGGAGGTATGTATGCTCTTTAACGATGAATTCGAGACCCTTCCCAGACCGGCGCTGGAAGCCTTGCAGCTCAAGCGTCTCCAGGCAATGGTCACCCGTGTCTATGCTCATGTCCCCTTTTACAGGGCTACGCTCGACAGGGCCGGCATAAATCCTGACCACATAAAGGCCCTTGAAGACCTTAAATGCCTCCCCTTCACCTGCAAACAGGATATGCGCGACAGCTACCCCTATGCCCTTTTTGCAGCTCACATGGAGGATATCGTCCGGATCCACGCTTCTTCGGGTACCACCGGCAAGCCGACGGTGGTGGGATATACCCGTAAGGACATCGAGGTCTGGTCTGAGCTCATGGCCCGCTCTTTTGTGGCCGCCGGCGTCCACAAGGGTGACATCATACACAACGCATATGGCTACGGCCTTTTCACCGGAGGTCTCGGAGCGCACTACGGAGCGGAAAGGCTGGGTGCTTCGGTAATTCCCATGTCCGGAGGCAACACCCAAAGACAGATCATGATCATGCAGGACTTCGGCTCAACCGTCCTGACCTGCACCCCTTCCTATTCGCTCTTCCTGGCTGAGGCTGCCGCCGAGGAAGGGATCGATTTCAGGAAGCTGAAACTCCACGTCGGCATCTTCGGCGCCGAACCCTGGTCTGAGGCGATGCGGACGGAGATCGAAGGGAAACTCAATCTCTGCGCCATCGACATCTACGGCCTTTCGGAAATCATGGGCCCGGGGGTGGCCATTGAATGCAGGGAGGCGAAACAGGGGCTCCATATCTGGGAAGACCATTTCATCCCGGAAATCATCAACCCTGTGACCTGCGAAGTGCTACCTCCGGGAGAAAAAGGGGAACTGGTAATCACGACCATTACCAAGGAGGGGATTCCGCTCATCCGTTATCGGACCAGGGATATCACCAGCATAACTTATGAACCTTGCGTCTGCGGCCGGACCCACGCCAGGATCGCCCGCATGAGCGGCCGCAGCGATGACATGCTGATCATCCGCGGGGTCAATGTCTTCCCGTCCCAGATCGAATCCATTCTCATGGGAATTGAAGGGGTCGAACCCCACTACCTGCTTATCGTGGATCGCAAGGAGAACCTCGACACCCTTGAGATTCAGGTGGAGGTGGACGAGCGCATCTTCTCCGACGAGGTGAAGCACCTCCAGGCGCTGTCGAACTCCATCGAAAAACAGATCAAGGAGATGCTGGGGATCACTTGCAAGGTGAGGCTGGTGGAGCCGAAAACCATCATGCGCAGCGAGGGGAAGGCCAAGAGGGTCATTGACAACAGAATAATGTAGGGGCGAATCTCGTATTCGCCCAAATGATTGGCGATCACAAGGATCGCCCCTACGGAGGCCGTTTATGAAAGTAGAGCAGATTTCCATATTCATTGAAAACAAGTCCGGCCGTCTTGCGGAGGTCACGCGCATTCTTGGCGAGGCCGGCGTCAATATCCGCGCCCTTTCCCTGGCTGATACTTCCGACTTCGGCATCCTCAGACTGATCGTCAACGATCGGGAAAAGGCCAAACAGGTACTGAAGGAGAAGGGTTTTACCGTCAGCAAGACAGAGGTGGTGGCGGTGGAGGTTCCCGACAGGCCCGGCGGACTCTCCCAGATTCTCCAGACCCTGGACAGTGAAGCAATAAATGTCGAATATATGTACGCATTTGTCGAGCGCTGTGGCGAGAATGCGGTGATCATCTTCCGTTTCGATGAAACCGACAAGGCCGTTGGTGTCCTGCAGGCAAACGGCTTCAGTATGCTTGCCGGCGAACGCCTCTATAGGATGTAGCCATGCGATTTAAAAAGGAGGAGTAACGTATGAAACGCACTGTTGCCGCACTGATTGTGTGCCTGCTTTTGACGACAGCCGGCACTGCACTTGCCGACACGCTGAGGATCGGCGCCCTTTTTGCCGTTACCGGCCCTGCTTCCTTCCTCGGCGAACCGGAGAAGAACACCCTCGAGATGCTGGTGAAGGAAATCAACAGCAAGGGTGGCATCAACAAGAACAAGGTCGAACTGGTTGTCTACGATACCCAGGGGGACGCCACCAAGGCGAAACAGCTGGTAAACAAATTGATCAAGAACGATAAGGTAGCGGTTATCGTAGGCCCCAGCACAACAGGTGAAACCATGGCGATTATCGACGATGTCGAGAAGGCGGGAATACCGCTGGTTTCCTGCGCTGCAGGCATCAAGATAACCGAACCCGTGAAGAAGTGGGTCTTCAAGACCCCGGCCAACGACCATGTGGCCGGCGAGAAGATCCTCAATTACATGGCTCAGCAAAAGCAGAAGAGTATTGCCCTCCTGACGGTATCCGACGGGTTCGGCTCCTCGGGACGGGAACAGCTGAAGGCACTGGCTGCCCAGAAGGGCTTCAAGATCGTGGCCGACGAGGTTTACGGGCCCAAGGACACCGATATGACCCCCCAGTTGACCAAGATCAAGGGAACGAAGCCCGACGCCATCATCTGCTGGGGGACCAACCCAGGTCCGGCGGTAGTCACGAAAAACATGAAACAGCTCGGCATCAAGATTCCCCTCTACCAGAGCCATGGGGTCGCATCCAAGAAGTTCATCGAGCTTGCCGGCGCCGATGCGTCCGAAGGGGTCACGCTCCCGGCCGGCAAGCTGGCCGTCTACGACAAGCTGAAGAAGAACGATCCCCAGTACAAGCTCCTGAGCGAATACGACAAGGCATACAGGAAGGCATACGGCGTGGAAGCCTCCACCTTTGGCGGCTACGCCTATGACGCCTTCCAGCTGATCGCCGAGGCTGTCAGGAAGGGGGGCGTCACCCCGGACAAGATCCGCACCGGTATTGAGCAAGTCAAGAAGCTGGTGGCTGTCTCAGGTATCTTTACCATGTCGGAAAAAGATCACAACGGCCTCGATCTCTCTGCCTTCGTCATGGTGAGGGTCAGCAAGGGTGACTGGGAAATCGCTCAATAATGTCGAATTCGTAAAACTTCGAAGGCATTAACAACTAATATTTACGGAGTCAGCCATGAAACGTATCGCACTTTTTTCCGTTACACTCCTCCTTTTGACAGGGGTTATTCCCGCGTTTGCCGCGCAGCCGATCAAGATCGGCGCTCTGTTCGCCATAACCGGTCCGGCCTCTTTCCTGGGGGAGCCAGAGCGGAATACCGCGCAGATGGTGGTTGATGAGATCAACAAGAAAGGCGGCATCAAGGGGCGCAAGGTGGAGTTCATTGCCTACGACACCCAGGGAGACGCCACTAAGGCAAAGCAACTGGTCAACAAACTGATCAAGAACGACAAGGTTTCGGCCATCGTCGGCCCCAGCACCACCGGCGAAACCATGGCGATTTTAGATGACGTCGAGAAGGCGGGGATCCCCCTGATTTCCTGCGCTGCCGGCAGCAAGATAACCGACCCGGTCAAAAAATTCGTCTTCAAGACCGCCCAGAATGACTCCCTGGCAGTGGCAAAGATCTACGAGTATCTAAAGAAGAAAAACATGACCAGGGTGGCGATTCTGACCGTCTCCGACGGATTCGGCTCCTCAGGCCGCGAGCAGCTCAAGGCCCAGGTCGCAAACTACGGCATCCAAATCGTAGTGGACGACACCTACGCCCCAAAAGACACCGACATGACATCCCAGCTGACCAAGATTCGCGGTTCCCAGGCCCAGGCGGTCATCTGCTGGGGGACCAATCCCGGTCCTGCCGTGATCGCCAAGAACGCCAAACAATTGGGGCTCAAGCTGCCGCTTTTCATGAGTCACGGGGTTTCCTCCAAGAAGTTCATCGAGCTCGCCGGCGATGCGGCAGAAGGCATCATTCTCCCCTCCGGCAAGGTGCTCGTGGCCGACCTCCTTTCAAAGAACGACAAGCAGAAGCAGTCCCTCATCTCCTTCGTGAAGGACTACCAGAGTCACTTCAAGGCTGAAGGGGACCATTTTGGGGGACATGCCTGGGATGCGGTCATGCTCCTCAAGCATGCCATCGGACGGCGTGGAGAGGCGCCGGCCGCCATCGCCGCCGAACTTGAGAAAACCAGGAACTTCGCCGGCATCGGCGGAACCTTCACCTTCTCTCCACAGGACCATGCCGGCCTGACCAAGGATGCCTTCGTCCTGGTGGAGATCAAGAACAAGGACTGGGTCCTCGTCAAATAGATAGATTCGCAAAAAGTCCATCTGCTGTGTTACGCTTATCCCTCGTCGCTGCGACGCAGCGCTGCTGCGCCTCACTCCTCGGGATTCGCAAGCCTTGCATCTGGAGCTTTTTGCTAATCCATCAAATAGGGAGCGCTGGGCCAATTAATGAACCTGTCTGATCAACTGATTCAATTCCTCCTGTCCGGATTTGCGACAGGATCCATTTATGCCCTCATCGGGCTCGGCTTTTCCATCATCTATAATGCAACGGGCATAATCAATTTCGCCCAAGGTGAATTCGTCATGCTGGGGGGGATGGTGACGGTGTTTTTCCTGACATCGCTCCACATCCCCCTTCCAGCCGCCATCCTCGGCGCCGTAGCCATCACCACGTTTGTGGGACTTCTTTTCGAGCGGCTCGCCATCCGTCCCATCAGGAAGGCGACCCCCATCAATCTCGTCATCATCACCATCGGCGGCAGCATCCTGATCCGCGGGCTGGCCATGCTCATTTGGGGGAAGGATACCCATGCCATCCCCGGTTTCTCCGGCGAGGAGCCCATCATGATCGGCAATGCCTCGCTTCTGCCGCAACACCTCTGGATTTTCGGCATGACCACGCTGGCAATCATCGCCAGCAAGGTCTTTTTCAATTACACCATCAGCGGCAAGGCGATGCGTGCGTGCGCCTTCAACCCACGAGCCGCCAGCCTCATCGGCATCGACGTAAAACGGATGGTCCTGTTTTCCTTCGTCATCAGCTCCGCCATGGGATCCGTTGCAGGATTCATCATCGCCCCCCTCACCATGACCTCCTACGATGTGGGGATCATGCTCGGTCTCAAAGGGTTCTGTGCCGCCATAATCGGCGGTATGAGCAGCGGACTCGGGACCGTCCTGGGGGGGATCATCCTCGGAGTCCTGGAATCGCTGGGTGCAGGTCTCATCTCGTCCGGTTACAAAGACGCCGTGGCCTTCATCATCCTTCTGCTGATCCTCTTCATCCGGCCTCAGGGGATCTTCAAGCGGGCAGAATCCGAGCGGGTATGATGACATGAAGCGCGAACTTGTAAAATACCTCCTTCTGGTTGCGGCGGCGGTTTCGATGCCATACTTTTTCTCCGACGGATACATGATGAACGTCCTTGTATTCGTGGGCATCAACACCATGCTTGCCGTCGCCCTTAATCTCCTTCTCGGGTTTGCAGGCCAGATATCCCTCGGCCATGCCGGGTTCTTCGGCCTCGGAGCCTACATCTCGGGCGTCCTTACAGCCACCCACCAGGTCAACCCGTGGCTCGCCATGCTGATCGCCGCTATAGCTGTGTCGTTTCTGGCCTTTCTCATCGGCTTCCCGATCCTGAAGCTGAAAGGCCATTACCTGGCCATGGCGACCTTAGGCCTTGGCATCATCATCTATATCGTCTTCAACGAGGCAGTCGACATCACCGGCGGGCCTTCCGGCCTTTCCGGGATCCCGAACCTGGCCCTGGGCTCTCTGGTTTTTGACAACGACGTGAAGAACTATTGCCTCGTCTGGACCTTTACAATTGTCACCATTCTTCTGGCGGTCAACCTGGCCCATTCCCGCATCGGCCGGGCACTTCGGGCCATTCATGACTCCGAGGTGGCTGCCCGGGTCATGGGGGTCAACGTACGGCTCCTCAAGGTGCAGATATTTGCCCTTTCGGCCTTCATATCCGCCGTGGCCGGCAGCCTCTATGCCCATGTCATGACCTTCGCTGCACCGGCCTCCTTCGGCTTCCATTTCTCTGTCGAACTGGTTACCATGGTGATCATCGGCGGTCTGGGGAGCATTTACGGTTCCCTGTTCGGCGCGACACTACTTACCCTGCTTCCGGAACTCCTCCGTACTTTTCAGGATTACGACATTATCATCTATGGGCTGATTCTGATCCTGGTTACCATGTTCATGCCTGGTGGACTCGTCCAGGGGATTCCGTCCCTCCTTGGTGCCCTTCTGCCGAAGAAGAAAGAGGGGAGGGGGTGAACATGCTCGCAATCCAGGGTATAACCCAGGTCTTTGGAGGCCTTACGGCCCTTGACGATGTCACCTTCACGATCAACCGGAATGATATCACCGGCGTCATCGGTCCGAACGGCGCCGGCAAGACCACCCTTTTCAACATCATCAGCGGCATTTACACACCTACTACCGGAACCATATCGCTGGACGGCCGCAACATCACGAAGTTTCCACCCGAGAGGCTGGCCGCCTTCGGCATGGTCCGGACATTCCAGAACATCGAGCTTTTCGGGCAGATGACCGTTCTCGAGAACGTGATGGTAGGTCTGCATACCAAGAGCCGGTGCGGCATCATCTCCTGCGCCTTCAAGATGCCCTGGCACCTCCATGAAGAGCGCCGCATCCGTGAAACCGCCCACACCTGGCTCCGGTTCTGCGGCATCGACGAGTTGGCGGACACCACGGCAGCGAACCTGCCGTTCGGCAAGGGGAGGCTTCTGGAAATAGCCCGGGCCCTTGCCCTGGAGCCACAGATCATTTTCATGGACGAACCTGCCGCCGGCCTCAACAGCCGGGAGACCATGGGACTGGCCGACCTGATCCGGAAGATCCGCGACCGCGGAATAACGGTGGTCCTGGTGGAGCATGACATGGAGCTGGTCATGGACGTCTGCGACCGTATCCTGGTGCTCAACCTGGGAAAGAAGCTGGCCGAAGGGACGCCGAGGGAGATACAGGAGAACCCGGCGGTCATTGCTGCCTATCTTGGCGAAGGATAAAAGCAGGTTCGAGGTTCGGGGTGCGAGGTTCAAGGTTAAAAAACAGAACGTAGAACTTAGAACATAGAACGTAGAACGGATTTTATGCTGAAGATCAAGAACATAAACACCTATTACGGCCAGGTTCATGCCCTGAAAAATGTATCCATCCATCTGGCAAGGGGGGAGATCGTCACTCTAATCGGCGCCAACGGCGCTGGCAAGACTACGGTCTTGAACTCCATCTCCGCCGTGACGCCGGTTCGCAACGGCGAAATACTATTCAACACCTCACCGGCTCATTCTCTTTCACCCGACCGCGTCGTTGGCATGGGAATATCTCAGGTGCCCGAGGGGCGACAGGTCTTCAAACCCCTTACCGTTGAGGACAACCTGGAGTTGGGGGCCTATCTCCGTATTCGCAAACGGGAGGGGAGGGGAGTGATCCGGCAAAGCCTGGAAGAGGTATACACCCTGTTTCCCCGCCTAAAGGAGCGGCGCAAACAGCTGGCAGGCACACTGTCGGGCGGGGAGCAGCAGATGCTTGCAATCGGCAGGGCACTCATGGCCCAGCCGTTGTTGCTCCTTCTGGATGAACCATCGATGGGTCTGGCCCCGCTGGTGGTTCAGGAGATATTTACCGTCCTGAAGAACCTGCGCAGCGAGAAGGGCACGACAATCCTTCTCGTCGAGCAGAATGCCAAGGCAGCCTTGAAAATGGCAGATCGCGGTTACGTGCTGGAAACAGGTAAAGTGATACTTGAAGGTTTGGCCTCCGAATTGTTGGAAAACAAAGAGGTTCAGCGGGCGTATCTCGGCAAAGAGAAGAAGGAAATCTGGGAAAGATAATGCTTTCGCAGAAAGCAGATTAAGGTTGAAGTTGAGAAAACTTAACCTTTCCTGTGGGCAAAGCGAACGCAAACCTTAACCTGGTGTACTGGGAGGGGAGCTATGCAGCAGCAAATTTGGGACGCCGCATATGAATGCATGCCGCGGGAGGAGCTGGAGCAACTGCAGTTGGAAAGACTGCAGGCCACACTCAACCGGGTCCATAAGAACGTTACCTGTTATCGAAATAAATTCAACGAGCTGGGGATTGATCCTGAGGATATCCAATCCCTTTCAGACCTGACCAAGCTTCCCTTTACCACCAAGGAAGACCTGCGCCTCAATTACCCTTACGGGATGTTTGCCGTGCCGCTGCGTGAGGTCGTCCGCATCCATTCTTCATCGGGAACCACCGGAAAACCGACCGTAGTCGGTTATACAAAACATGACATCAAAACCTGGTCAAACCTGGTGGCTCGCTTCATGACCGCAGCCGGGGTGACCCATGACGATGTGGTGCAGATTGCCTTCGGCTACGGGCTTTTTACCGGCGCATTCGGCCTCCATTATGGGGCCGAGCTCATCGGTGCCTCGGTCATTCCCATGGGGGGAGGCAATACCGAAAAGCAGATCATGATCATGCAGGATTACAAGTCGACCGTGCTTGTCGGTACCCCCAGCTACGCAATCACTCTCGTCGACAGAATGGAGAAAATGGGGGTTGACCCGAAAAGTCTCTCGTTGAAGGTCGGTCTGTTCGGTGCAGAACCCTGGTCCGAGGCCATGCGCAGGGAGATCGAAACGAGGCTCTGTATAAGCGCCACCGACAACTACGGACTCTCTGAGATCATCGGCCCCGGCGTTGGAGGAGAATGCCAATGTAAAAGAGGGATGCACATATTTGAAGATGCATTCATCCCCGAGATCATCGACCCGGAAACCGGAACGGTTCTCCCCGCCGGAAGCACAGGGGAACTGGTGCTCACCACTCTTACCAAAGAGGCCTTCCCCATGATCCGTTACAGGACGAGGGACATTACAAGTCTGGATTATACCGAGTGTGAATGCGGCAGAACCGTCGTGCGCATGAAGAAAACCATGGGGCGCTCCGACGACATGCTGATCATCCGCGGGGTAAATGTATTCCCGTCGCAGATTGAAGAGGTGCTCGTTGCCATTGAGGGGTGCGAACCCCATTACCAGCTGGTTATAGACCGCAAGGGGGCGCTGGATACCCTTGAAGTTCGCATCGAAGTCACGGAGAATATCTTCTTTGACGAAATGAAGATGCAGCGGGCCTTCCTGGAGAAATTCGAGAAGCGGATCGAATCGGTACTCGGCGTCGGGGCAACGGTCAAACTGGTGGAACCGAACAGCATCCCGCGGCACGAAGGGAAGGCGCAACGGGTGATCGACAACCGGAAGCTATAACTAAACAGATGGCGGAGCCTGTAAACTAAATTACATATGAATACATTTGCTTCACGCCAGTTTGAAATAAATCTCCTATTACCTTTACGGCCTGCTGCCCTTTAATTCTCTCTCCATCTGGTCTAATGCCCCCATAATCGAGATGAAACACTGAAAAATATACACCAACTTGCCTAATAAGAACAAAGTGCTAAAATGTATTAATATTTTTACATGGTAGTCACCGACAACCACAAGAGGCTCATAGCGGTTGATTCATCGCGCGGAACCGGTGCACACTTCACTATCCCCTTAGGGAAAAAGCAGGCTCTCTTCTTTGCCGCCGAATTCAAATCTGTAGGGAGTTCAGCAAATGAAACCCACATCGATAAGAATAGGCACGTATTTAAATGTCGTTATAGGCATCTCCTTCATCGCAACCGCCATAGCTCTCGTGATCATCACAAGCCATCACCAGCGGGAAGAGGCCCTTGGCGAGGCAGAAGAGAAGGCGCTCCTCATTCTCAATCACAACCTCGCAATTTATAAATATTTCAATGAAGACCTCAAACCAAAACTCTTTACACTCTCCAACCAGTATATGCAACGGGGAGGTTCCAACCCGATATGGATGTCCTCGAAATACGCCATACACAAAATTGATAGCTACTTCAAAACTTACGTCAAGGGAGACTACTACTATAAAGAGTGCGCCATCAATGCACGAAGCCCTGAAAACGAAGCCGATGAGTACGAAAAAGGTTTCATCCGCAAGCTCAATGCAGACAAGAGACTGTTATCGCATTCCGACGTTCATCAGTTCAACGGCAGACCCTGCCTTGTCGTGCTGCGGCGGGGCGAGGTCATGGGAAATCCATGCCTTCATTGCCACAGTTCCCCGGAAGTATCACCGGCTGGGCTCGTCAGTGTCTATGGCAGGGAGAAGGGCTTCCACAGGAAGGCTGGAGAGGTCGTCTCCGCCATTTCCATCCGCATCCCCCTGTCGGAGGCTTACAAAGACGTCAACCGATTTTCCTGGAAACTTTCAGGCTTCCTGGTCACTCTGCTCTTGCTGTTGTTCATCACGCAGATTTGGTTAACCAAGCGGCTCCTGTTACGACCAATTGATACGTTCCGTGACAAGGCTATACAGGTAGCCGGCGATGAAAAGCATCTCGGCGAGCAGATATCTGCTAGCTTCGGCTGGGAGTTCCGGGAAATGGCAGACGCCTTTAACGCCATGTCCCTCAAACTGCGGCAGAGCAGGGACCATCTGGAAGAACGGGTCAGGGAACGCACCGTTGAACTCTTGGCTGTTAACCAAGAGTTACAGACCGAGATCAGCGAGCGCAAGCGGTATGAAGCGGAACTCCAGCGGATGCGGAGCTACCTCTCGAACATCATCAACTCCATGCCATCCATCCTTGTGGGAATCGAGCCTGATGGAACCGTAATGCAGTGGAACAATGAAGCCGAACGAGCCACCGGCATCACTACTGAAGATGCCCTAGGCAAACAAGTAGACATCTTGCTTCCTGACTTTTCTCCCTGGATCGACGCCCTGCGGAGCGAGTTGGTGCAGCACCGCCCGGGATCCATGGAAAAGGTCATCATCGAGAGGGAGGGAGAACGGCATTTCTATGACCTCATGCTCTACCCGCTCAACATCAACTGCGTAGAAGGGGCGGTTCTTCGGATTGAGGAAGTCACCGAGCGGACGCGCATCCAGGAGCTCATAGTGCAGACCGAGAAAATGATGTCGGTCGGAGGGCTCGCCGCAGGCATGGCCCATGAGATCAACAATCCATTGGGAATCATCGACCAGGCGGTCCAAAATATCGAGCGGCGCCTGACCGCTGACATTTCCTGCAACAGGAAAGCTGCCGGAGAACTAGGAATCAATCTTGAACTTCTGAATAGCTACTTTGAGAAGCGCCAGATCAAACGGTTCATCAGCAACATCCGCGAGGCAACGCAAAGAGCAGCCAAGATCGTCGCTAACATGCTTCAGTTCAGCCGACAAAGTCCGTCCATTATGCAGCCCGTCTCCCTGGCCGAACTCATGGACCAGGCAGTAGAACTTGCCGCCAATGACTACAACTTGAAGAAGAAGTACGACTTCTGGGGCATCGAGATTGTTCGGGATTATCAGTCCGGCATGACCATGGTGCCCGTTGTAGTGGTGGAGATCGAGCAAGTTGTCCTGAACCTGCTGAAAAACGCTGCCCAGGCCATGGCCGGCAACCCGCCTGAGCGGAAGCCGCGGATCACTCTGTGCCTCAGGGAAGAAGAGAAATATGCGCTGCTGAGGGTAGAAGACAACGGTCCCGGAATGGAAGAGAGCGTACGGCGACGGGTCTTCGAGCCGTTCTTCACTACTAAGGAGCCGGGAGTGGGGACGGGGCTCGGACTCTCTGTTTCCTACATGATCGTTACCTGTAACCACAAAGGGTTCATAGCAGTTGATTCATCGCCCGGCGCCGGCTCCCGCTTCATCATCCGGCTGCCGCTGCGTCATAGAGAAAGAAAATGACCAGCCATGGATATTCCTGGCGTTGTACCGGCAGATCATCAGCAGCATGCTACGGAAGAAATGGAGAGGCATCGATTTCAGCTTTCGGTCACAACAGGTGAAACCATGAGCAATTCAGCGAAAGTACTGGTCATTGACGACGAGAAGCTGGCCCGAGCAAATCTGCGTGCCTTTTTTGAGGACATGAGATACCAGGTGGTGGAGGCTGCCAATGGCCGGGAAGGGTTGGAGGTTGTTTCCAGCGAGAATCCGGACATCGTTTTGACTGATCTGCGGATGCCGGTAATGGACGGGTTGGCATTCATCGCGGCACTGCGGGAAAAATGGCCCGATACGCCAGTCATAGCTATCTCGGGGGCCGGGACGCTGAAGGTTGCCATTGAGGCGGTCCGTATCGGGGCATGGGACTATGTAACTAAACCGGTGCGGGAGTCGGGAGAACTGGAGGTCCGAGTTAAACGAGCACTGGAGGGTGCCCGGTTGCTGGCCGAGAACCGTCGCTACTACGAACGGCTGGAGGAGCAGGTGCAAGAGCAAACTCTGGAAATCCGCCAGAGTGAGGAGCGCTACCGGCGCCTGCTTTCTTCAGTGACCAGCTACGTCTACACGGTGACAATCAACAACGGTCAGCCCGTAAACACGGTGCATTTTGCCGGTTGTGAAGCGTTAACAGGCTTTACACCGGAGGAGTTCTCCGTCAATTCAGGCCTCTGGTGGCAAATCGTCTACGAGGAAGACCGGCCGGTAGTCAACGCCATATCCGAGCGCATCCTGAATTCTCCGGGCCCGCTGGCTATTGAGCATCGACTTTGCCACAAAAATGGATTACTTCGCTGGATAGGAAACACGCTTGTCCCTCATCGTGATAACGAAGGCGTTCTTGTATCTTACGACGGGATCATTACTGACATCACGGAGCGGAAAGAGGCCGAAGAGAAAGTCCGTTCGCTCAATGCCGACTTGGAACAGCGCGTTGCCGACCGCACCACCGAACTGGAACAGGCTAACCGCCAGTTGGAATCCTTTGCCTTTTCCATCTCCCACGACCTGCGCGCCCCGTTGCGGCATATCTGCGGCTTCAGCCGGATACTCGCCGAAGATTACCGGCAACAACTTGAAGAAAAAGGAAAGGACTACTTAAAACGGATCATTAACGGATGCGACAAAATGGACAAACTGATCGAAGCCATGCTTGAATTTTCCCGTTATAGCCGTCAGCCAATCAATAGGATGACGGTTGAGACGAATCATTTGGTGCGGGAGGTTTTTACTGAGTTTGAAACTGAGCTTTCAGAAAGACAGATTGAACTCGATATTGGTAATATGCTCCCCTGTGAGGCAGATCCAACTTTACTACACCAAGTCTACTTCAATCTTCTAGGGAATGCCCTCAAGTATACAAGGAAGCGGGAAGTGGCCCGCGTCGAAATCGGCTCGTATCAAAGTGACAGAGAAACGGTCTACTATGTGAAAGACAATGGTGCCGGCTTTGATAATGAGTATGCCCAAAGGCTCTTCGGGGTTTTCCAGAGGTTGCACCGAGCCGACGAGTTCGAGGGCACGGGGGTCGGTTTGGCTATTGTGCAAAACATCGTCCAGCGCCATGGTGGCAGGGTCTGGGCGGAAGCAGAGCCTGACATAGGGGCTACGTTCTATTTTGTGCTACCAGTTGTGAATAATGTTGGTAACGTCTGACTATGTTCTCTCCTTCACTAAGTCCCATAAGATATATTATGTCAAGTTGCCGTTTCCGGCAAGTTGACATAATATTCAATGTTAATATTCAATGTGTTTGTAGTGACGCGATTGCTTTGTGGCGTGATATGAGGATGGGTTTGGTGAAGTCTGATTCTGGGATATCTACTCTTGAAAATCCTCCATCATTTTTGCAAGTTCTACGATCTTTCTGACCACGAGTTCCTCGATCTGTTTCCCTTTTTCCGCCGACGCCTTCGTCGGGTCTCCCCAGACACCGTTCGGCCAGAACTTCCTCTTGTTCCTCACCAGGATCCCCTGGGGGAAATCGGGAAATTCCCTCTCTCCCTTCCCTTTGACCAGATGCGGATGGGTATGCATGATGCGGGAGGTCTCGATCTCTCCGGCGTGGGAATCTCCTTCCGTTTCGATGATCCCTTTCCCCTCGCGTCTGGCCAGCTCATATTCGGTTACGACCGCCATTTTTATGTCGGTAAACTCGGCTATCAGCTCTTCCCCGGCGTCCTGAAGGGCCATCCGGTGTGAGCCGCCGGCATGACCGGTGAGTATGATGAAATTTCGCAATCCGTGGGAATGAAACGAGCGGACGATATCCTTCAGCAAACCCTTTAAGGTGGGGGTTGTGATGGAGATAGTGCCTGGGTGGCAGGCGGTGGAACGGCAGGAGCCGTAATGGATGGGAGGCGCAACAAAGAGCGGGATGATGCGTGCGGCTGTTTTGCCCACCTCATATGCCTGAATGGTGTCGGTGGAAAGCGGCAGGTGATAGCCATGCTCCTCCACGGATCCGAAGGGTATGTATGCCGTGCGGGTGACCTTGAGCCCTTCCTCGAAGTCCCCCATGGTCATCTCTTCAATGATCATCCCGGTAACCTCTCAGGTCGATGAATAATCTCCTTATTGCTGTCCCATAAATTTGTGGGTCTGGGGTATAATGCGCACATCTTCCAGGTAGCCGCAGGCAATTTCCTGAAGCTCCAGCACCTTAAGGGGTGCTACACCTACCTTTCCGTCACTGAGCGTCACCGGTTGCAGAATGAGCGGTATCTTTCCGTCAACCTCGCCGATTATTTCACATGCCCTGATAATCTCCCAGTCCTCTGTTTCATCGTTGATGACGGCTTTGACAAAGGTATTTTTCCGCACCGCAATCCGCAGAAAATTCAGGTGATGCGTCCACAGGTCGGTGCAACCCGATGTGGAAGGGAGCTTTATATCCATGCTGATATGGTCGATGTGATCGATGAGCCTGGAAAGCTCGGTGGAGAGTACGCCGTTCGTTTCGAGATAGATGGGGAGCAGGGTTCTCAGTTCCGGCAGCCATTCCAGCAGGATTTCGTGGCTCAAAAGGGGTTCGCCGCCGGTTATGCTGATGGAGTGATGGATGCCGGGCCAGCCGCTCTGCCACCCGCTGACATGGGACATGACCCGCTCAATTGAGACGGGGTTTTCTACATGGAGGAAATCACGTCTTCCCGGTGTCCCTTCCATCGTGCAGTGAGCCGGAGGAGATACGCGCTCGGTGTCGCAGTAGACGCATGCGAGATTACATCCATGAAAGCGAAGGAATATCTGCCGGAGTCCTACCAGTAATCCTTCCCCCTGGATGGAGGAAAAAAGCTCCATAAGGTCTGCCGGTCTGTCACTCATAATAGCTGGCGCTGGCAAAGTCGGATTCCCAGACCGTCACCATATCAACCGTGATATTTTCGTTGTTGAGCTTATTACCCAGTTCCAGGAAAAGGTAGCGGGCGATGTTTTCCGATGACGGGGAATGCTCTGCAAAGGGGGGGAGTTCGTTCAGATACTTGTGGTCGAGGGTCTTCAGCAGACCATTGGTCTCCGCTTTGAGGGTCTTGAAATCTATTCCCAGCCCAGCCTTATCCAGTTCCCTTGCGGTTACGGCGACCTCTACCTTCCAGTTGTGGCCGTGCAGGTTTTCGCAATCTCCCTGGTAATGGGTGAGACAATGGGCAGCGGCAAAATAAGAGTGGATTTTCAGTCTGTACATGTTGATCCCGGTTTATATTCTGATGATGCATTCCAAAGAATAGTAGCACGAAATCGTCACGAAAACCAGGAAAAGGGACCGGACAGACCAAGCCCGCTTACATCGGGAGATGTTCCGATGCAAAGATCACAGCTCCATTCCCAGAAACACATCGTCTATACACGGATCAAAATGAGTGCCACGTTGGGCTTTGAGATACTCCCGTACACGTTCTTCCGGCCACCCTTTTCTGTACGGGCGGTCGGAGCGGAGCGCATCCCAGACATCAACTACTGCGAAAATACGGGCGGCAAGCGGGATATCCTCTCCTTTAATGCCGCGCGGATAACCAGACCCGTCCCATTTTTCATGATGACAATATGGGATTGCTATCGCCGGTTGCAGAAAGGAGATCGGCGCCAGTAGTTCATAGGCGTATTCCGGGTGTTTTCGCATGATTTCCCATTCCTGTGGAGTGAGGGGAGCGGGCTTCATAAGGATGCTGTCGGGCACTCCCATCTTGCCTATATCATGCAGCAAAGCCCCTCTGCGCATATGCACTAGCTGACCGTCTTCCAGACCGAGGGCAACGGCCAGCCGCAGGGTCAATTCTGTGACGCGATGGGAATGGCCTTCGGTCTCCTGATCGCGCAGATCGAGAGCCCTGGACCACCCTTCCAGGGTTGTATCGTATGCCAGAGCCAGTTCTCTGTTGGAGCGCTGCAGATCAACAAACAGGGCGGCATTGTCAATGGCGATGGCGGCTTGCTCAGCGAGCGTTTCAAGAAATTGCAGCCACTCGGAGTCCGGAACCAGCGCATCACGATGGAATATCTCCATAACGCCTTTAACTTCTCCTTTGCTGATCAGCGGTACGGCATAATAGGCAGCAAACGATTCGACTTCCATAAGGCGCCTGCGTCGGCAATCCGCCGCTTCGATATCGGATAATCTGGGGATGCTTATGATACGCCGCTCCAAAGCCGCCTGGCCGGCAAATCCTTCATTGAGCCGCAGCCTTTCACCCTTAAGGAGGTTAGTGTGAAAGCCATGTCCGTCACTGAAGTCGAGGGTCTGGGAATCCCGGTTGAGGAGAAGCACTGAGGCTGCGTCCACATGCAACTGGTCGGTCACCCTGGCTAAAATAACCCTGAGCGTAACGCTCAGATCGAGGCTCGCAGTAATAGCCTTGTCAATTTCCCGCAGTGCAGCCAGGCGCTGCAGCTGACGGGCTATCTTTTCGTCGGCCCGTTTGCGTCCGGTCACATCCCTGCCGGTAGAAACAAAATGGGCTATATGTCCCTTGCCATCCCGGATCGGAGTAATAATCTCTTCCTGGAAATACAACTCCCCGTTTTTTTTCATGTTTACGAACTCAGTTCGAAACACATTTCCCGAGAGGATCGTTGTCCAGAGTTCCTCGTAAAAGCCTTGAGAATGCTCGCCGGATCTTAGTATACGCGGGGTACTGCCGATGACGTCAGCGGCATTGTAACCGTTCAGCTTCTCAAATGCGGAGTTGACATATTCTATGATCCCCTCCCTGCTGGTAATGACCACTGAGTCCGCCGTTTGTTCGACCGCGCGAGATAGTTTTTTCAGCGCTTCTTCCGCCTTTTTGCGTTCCTTTCGCACCACTGACTCGCGCATCTCCCGTTCAATGGCAGGTATCAGACGCGCCAGATTACCCTTGACAATAAAATCGTGAGCGCCTGCTTTCAAAGATTCTACTGCGATATCTTCGCCGATCTTGCCGGACACGATGATAAAGGGGATATCTATTTCCCGCTCCTTCATAAGCGTCAAAGCAGCGGGAGCGCTGAATCGCGGCATTACATAGTCGGCGATGACTACATCCCATGATTGGCGTTCCAGCGCATTTACAACTCCAGGCGCAGTTTCGACTCGTTCATGGTTGACATCATAGCCTCCACGCTGCAATTCGGCCAAGAGTAGTTCAGCATCGTCATCTGAATCTTCAATAACAAGAATATGCAGCATTTTACCCAAGTTCGGCGCCTCCTTGGGGGATTGTATTAAGGGAAAGCCAATACAGTCCCAGTTGACTTACCGCCTCGCTGAATCGATTGTAGTCCACAGGTTTGCAGATGTAGCTGTTGGCTCCCAGCGAATAACTCTTGTAGATATCCTGCTCTTCGTTAGATGAGGTGAACACCACCACCGGCAGAAGTCTGGTCCTGTGATCCGCACGCAGACGGCACAATACCTCGTGACCATCTATCCTTGGTAATTTCAGATCCAGAAGGACCATATAAGGCAAGCGCTCAACTCCGGCATGCACACCTGTGCCGAACAGATAATCGAGCGCTTCCACGCCGTCATGGGCTACCACCACATCGTTCTGGATTTTACTTTTTTTTAACACGCGTCTGGTGAGTACCTCGTCATCAGGGTTGTCTTCCACCAGTAAAATAGTTCTATTGTTCAAAGGTCCTCCTTTTTCCCTTCCCCTAAGGTAAAATAAAACACCGCCCCTTTGCCGACTTCTCCCTCAGCCCAGACCCGGCCTCCATGTCGATGAATAATTCGTTGTACAGTTGCAAGACCTATGCCTGTCCCTTCGAACTCATCCGCTCCGTGCAACCGTTGGAAAGGTCCGAATAATTTGTCGGCGTATTCCATGTCGAATCCGGCGCCGTCGTCACGCACAAAATACGCAGGGTTTTCTTCAACTTCAATGATGCCGAATTCAATGGTTGCAGGCACTTGCTTACCCGTGTATTTCCAGGCGTTGCCAAGGAGGTTTCCCATAACCACCCTAAGAAGCTGCGGGTCACCATTGCAGTTTACCCCCTCAGTAATCTTGAACGCCACCTGCCGTTCCGGATGGGCTTGTTTGAGTTCCTTGGCTATCTCCTGGGCGATCCGGCTAAGGCTGACTTTTCTCGGCCTCAATTTGCTCTGCGACAGATGGGATAAATTAAGAAGAGCGTCTATCAAGAGCGCCATCCGTTTGTTAGCCGCAAGCACCCGACTAAGGTAGTGTTTACCCTGTTGGTTGAGTTGGTCGCTACATTCCTCCAAGAGCATCTGGCTGAATCCTTCGATATGCCGGAGTGGCGCGCGCAGGTCATGGGAAACGGAATAGCTGAACGATTCCAGTTCCTGGTTTGCGACCTCAAGCGCCATCGCCCGGCGCTGCAGATTATCATTCAACCAGTTGATCTCTTCCTGCGCCTGTTCCCGTTGTCTTACTTCGCTCTCCAGCTCCCTGTTGGCCGCCTCCAACTGAGCAGTGCGCTGGGTGACACGCTGTTCCAGATCCTCATTGAGTTTCCTGATCTCTTCCTCGGCACGCTTCCGTTCAGTAATCTCACGCCCCACGACGATCAAACCCTTGCGGCTGCCGTCATTATTAAAAAGCGGAACCTTGATGGTCTCAAAGGTGAAACTCCTCCCGTCCGGCTTTATAATGGTCTCTTCTTTTATGTCCGCCCTTCCCTTCTGCCAGGCATCTTCGTCGGAACCGGCGCAAAAAATGAGGGCATCACGGTAATAAGGGCTGTATTCCACCAATTCCCGCTCGGTTTTACCCTCATAGGGGATGTTTTGCAGATCAAACAGGCACAGCCCCGCAAAGTTGACCAGCATCCATTGTCCCTGGCCGTTCTTGAAATAGATTGGGTCGGGGATCGCCTCTATGAGCAGCTGCATTTTTTCCGAGGCTTCCTGCAGTGCCTCCTCAGCCCGCTTTCGCTCACTTATGTCGACGAACACGGAGATGGTTCCCGCAATTTCACCTCGTGCGTTACGAAGTGGAGACGCCGATACGCCGACATCCATCAGGGAGCCGTCCTTTCTCATGCGGCGCCGTTCTGATCCCGAAATCACTCCGCCGCTCAACACATGCCGTCTGGATTCCCGGCACTCGTCCAGATATTCGGAAGGAACAATCGGATAAGGACGGCCGAGCACTTCTTCGCGGCTCCAGCCGAAAATCTCTTCGGCCGCAGGGTTCCAGATCGTTACCATGCCTTTTGGATCTACGGCAATAATGGCAACCGGAGCATTTCCAATGAGAGCCTGCAGGGCTTCGTTGCTTTCGCGGAGATCGTCCTGGCTCCTGTGATACTCATCCAACTGCTGCCTTAGCTCCTCCTCGGTCGCCCTCAGTTCATCATTTTGTTCCTTGAGCATATCTTCGCGGTTTCTGACGGCTTCGGCCATTGAAGAGAAATGGGTCCCCAGTTCATCAAGTTCCAGGTAACCGAGCGGCGGCGTGGAAACGGCGTAATCCCCCTCCGTCATTTTTCTGGCGCCAGAAGTCAAAGTAATGAGAGGTTTCAACAGATTAGCTGAACTCAAGACGGCCGCAAGCACCGCAAGTAAGAAGGCTCCAATCATACCCACAAGAAATACTATTCTGAGCTTCCTTAAGGGGGCGTACGCCCCGTCAACTTCCTGGGATGCACCCGCCAGCCAACCGACTCCGGGAACGGGAACGACACTGCCGATCCGTTCTTTACCGAAGAACAGGTACCGGTAACTTCCATACCTGCCGGTCAGCCCTCCCTGGATAATGTTTAAGTGACGGAAGTTAAGCCGCTGCATGACGAAAGACTTCGTGGGATGGGCGATTATCGTCCCGTCCCTGTCGGTTATGAAAGCGTAACTTTTGGTTTTGCTGCTTACCCGTTCAATAATCGAGTGAAGGGCCTTCAGGTTGAAGTTCCCGACTATTATCCCCCCGCGGAAAGGGATGCTCATCATAATCGCCGGCTCACCGCTCGTCGGAGAAAGAAAGGTATTGGACCACTTTTGTCCGTTACCCTGCCGGGATTCCCTGTAAAACTTCATTCGGGACAGGTCCATTCCCAGGTAATCCGCTTTGGATGCCCGCACTTTGGCGGCAAAGGCAATGTTTCTGATGCGGTTTTTTGTATCCAGAATCGCGAGCGACTCACAATATTTGAACTCGCGAAGCTCCGACTCCAGAAGCGAATCGATATATTTGTCGTTGTAAGAGCCGTTTTCCTCAATTAGCTGACTTAAAAAACGCAGTATCACCAGCGGTTCGTTGAGGAACATCTCGACCTCACCGGCAACCATTTTTGCCAGAACGGTATTATTGTCGTTGATCTCTTCCGTCACATGCTTTGTCAAGACGTATTGAGCAGTTCCTCCAATCATTACAACAGGAATCAAGGTAGCCAAGATAAACTTGACAATGATGGCATTTTTCAGACTACGTATCCTCATCTTTTCTCCAGGTCCCACCAATAAATATCAAGTTTAAACGGATATCCGCAACGTTACCAAATTACCAAATCTGCAAACAGTAAATGCACTGAAGGGATTATATTAGTGCATTATCTCCATATCGGTTAATATTTTCTCTACTTAATTTTTGTAAAATAATTTTTTATTGGAAAATTGGCTCAAACGGGGCTACTATTGTCCATCGATACATACCTGCTGTCGGAGTCACAGATAATGTCTGATAAAGAGTTAGCCGATCTCATCTCCCAGGGGGTTGAGGCTGTTGAAGACGGAGATACGGCCTTTGGCCTTGTCTGTTTGGAAAAGGCGTCCATGCATTACAAGGCCCCCATTATTTGCTCCTATCTTGCTTACTGCATAGCCAAAGAACGGTGCCAGTTCGAAGAGGCGATCTCTCTCTGCAAGGAAGCAATGGTGGAAGAGCCGGCCGACTCCATGCATTATCTGAACCTTGGCAGGGTATATGTGGTTTCCGGTCAGAAGAAAGAAGCGATACGAATGTTCCGTAACGGCCTTCTATTTGAAGATAACAAGTTGATCAGGGAGGAGTTGAACCGGATCGGCTGGCGGGACCTCCCTCCTATTCCTGCGCTGGGGAGAGAACATTCTCTCAACAAGTACCTGGGAATTGTACTGAAAAAATTGCGCTTACGGTAATTTATCTAACTGATTGTTCCTCGTCAATTTACGTAATTATTCGAGAATGAAACCCAAGAGCCTGATCTCAAAAATTAACTGGCCCACAAACGTTGAAGAAGCAAAACCTATCCAGGAAAGCCTGGCACATGAGGTGCGGCTTGCGCCGCTGGAAAAGGAAATAACTACCATTGCAGGCGTTGATGCTGCCTTCTCAGGGGAGCTAATTATCGCTGCCGTCTCGCTCTTCGATTTCAATACCCTCTCGTTACTCGATGAAACTCATGCCATTATGGAGACCCCTTTCCCCTATATTCCCGGGTACCTCTCCTTCCGTGAAGCGCCCGCCATTCTCTCCGCAATTGAAAAGCTTTCACATCCCCCCGATCTCTTTATCGTCGACGGCCAGGGGATCGCCCATCCGAGACGGATCGGGATCGCCTCCTTTCTGGGGGTCCTTATGAAACTGCCAACCATCGGGTGCGCTAAATCAAGACTGGTGGGTAAATACGAGGAACCTGCGCCGGGAAAGGGGTCATGGAGCCCCCTCATCGACAAAGGTGAGACGGTCGGGGCTGTCCTCCGTACGCGGGACCGGGTCAGGCCGGTGTTCGTTTCCCCCGGCCACCTCATCACCCTCCCCGAAGCCATCGACGTGATCCTCCATTGCGCAACGAAGTACCGCCTCCCCGAACCGCAACGGGCCGCGGACGCACTCGCGGGGAGGGTGAAACGCGAAGCGGGTTGACGGTCACCTCATGGAACCCGGGCGCTGGAGCTCAACAGTCTCCCCACCCACCCCTGGAACCTGTCCATGTAGTAATAGACGACCGGCGTGATGTAGAGGGTCAATAGCTGGGAAACCAGGAGCCCCCCGACCACGGCAAGGCCCAACGGGCGGCGGGACTCGGCCCCGGCGCCGAATCCCATGGCAATGGGAATGGTCCCCATGAGGGCCGCCATGGTGGTCATCATGATGGGACGGAAACGAATGAGCGCGCCTTCGTAGATTGCGTCGAGCGGTGATTTCCCCTCCTTGCGCTCCGCCTCCAGGGCGAAGTCGATCATCATGATGGCGTTCTTCTTGACTATCCCGATCAGCATGATGACCCCGACGAAGGCGTAGATGTTCAGATCCTTGTGGAAGAGCATGAGGGTCACCAGTGCCCCGAAGCCGGCCGCAGGAAGGCCTGACAGGATGGTCAGGGGGTGGATGAAACTCTCGTAAAGGATTCCGAGCACGATGTAGATGACGAGAATGGCCATGAAGAGGAGGAACCAGAGCCCCTTCAGCGAGGCCTGGAAGGCCTGGGCGGTCCCCTGGAAGCTTGTGCTGATGGTCTGCGGCAGGGTCTCGCGAGCCAGACCGTCCACAACCGGCATGGCATCACCGAGAGCAACGCCCGGCTTGAGGTTGAAGGAGATGGTCACCGCCGGGAGCTGCCCCAGGTGGTTCACGGTTAGCGGCCCAAGGCTTTTGGTCAGGTTCGCCACCGTGTTGAGCGGCACGAGCTGGCCATTGGTGGAACGGACGTAGAGCATGGCCAGGGAGGAGGGGTCCATCTGGTACTGATCCTCCAGCTCCAGGATGACCCGGTACTGGTTGTTGGGAGAGTAAATGGTCGAGACCTGTCGGGAACCGTAGGCGAAGTAAAGGGCGTCCTGGATTTGCTGCGCCGAGAGCCCGAGGACGGAAGCCTTGTCGCGGTCGATCTCTACGTTCACCTGCGGGTTCCTGATCTGCAGGTCGCTCGTCACGTCCTGCAACTGGGCAAGCGCACGCATCTTCCCTTCCAGCTCAGCGGCGTACTTGTAAAGGTCATCCGTGTCGGGACTCTGCAGGGTGTACTGGTACTGGCTCTTGGTCAGCTGGCCGCCGATGCGGATGGCGGGGAGGTTCTGCATGAACATCTGGATGCCGGGCACTTTGGCCACCTTCGGCCGCAGCTCCTGGATGATCTCGTCAGCGGAGAGCTTCCGCTCGTCCCTAGGCTTGAGACGCATGAAGATGCGGCCGGTGTTGTTGGCCACGCTCGCCCCCCCCGCTCCAACGGACGACATGAAGCCCTCTATGTTCGGATCCCGCGCGATGATGGCCGCAAGTTGCTGCTGGTGGCGCTTCATGTCCTCGAAGGATATCCCCTGGGCCGCCTCGGTGAAGGCGAATATCTGGCCGGTGTCCTCGGAGGGGAGGAACCCCATGGGTATCCTGGTGAAGAGCCACCCCGTAACCAGGGTAAGGACGATGATGACCGCCATGGTGGCGCGGCGGTATTCGAGGACTTTTTTCAGTGTCCGGTCGTAGGTGTTGAGCATGCTGCTAAAGAAGCGTTCCATGAACAGGTAGAGGCGGCCGTGCTTTTCCGTGGCCGGCGGCCTCAGGAAGCGGCTGCAGAGCATGGGGGTAAGGGTAAGGGAGACGAAGCCGGAGATGAGGATCGCCATGCTGATGGTGACGGCAAATTCGTGGAGGAGCCTGCCCATGATCCCCCCCATGAAGAGGACCGGTATGAAGACCGCCACCAGGGACAGTGTCATGGAGAGAATGGTGAAGCCGATCTCCCTTGACCCCTTGAGGGCAGCCTCCATGGGCTTTTCCCCGTGCTCCATGTGGCGGACGATGTTCTCCAGCATGACGATGGCGTCGTCCACCACGAAGCCGACCGAAAGGGTCAGGGCCATGAGGGAGATGTTGTCCACGGAAAAATCCATCAGGTACATGGCGGCAAAGGTGCCGATGATGGAAAAGGGGAGCGCCAGCGACGGTATCACGGTGGCGGAGATGTTGCGGAGAAAGAGGAAGATCACGAGCACCACAAGGCAGACGGTCAGGAACAGGGTGAACTTGACATCGGCCACCGATTCACGGATGGAGACGGAGCGGTCGTAGAGGATATTCAGATTCACCGAGACGGGCATCTGGGCGCGGAACACGGGGAGAAGCTTCTTGATGCTGTCCACCACTTCGATGGTGTTGGTGCCGGGCTGGCGCTGGATGGCGAGGACCACCGCACGGGTGTCCTTGTACCAGCTCGCCACCTTGTCGTTTTCCACACCGTCGACAACCTTCCCCAGTTCCTGGAGACGCACCGGAGAGCCGTTGCGGTAGGCGACGATCAGGGGACGATAGGCGGAGGCCGAGTAAAGCTGGCCGGTGGCCTGGATGGTATAGGCCTGATGCTTCCCGTCCAGGGTGCCGGTGGGGAGGTTGACGTTGCCACTGGAAAGGGCGTTCGACACCTCGTCGATGCCGATCTTGCGGGTGGCGAGGGCCGAAGGGCTCAGCTGGGCGCGCACGGCAAACTTCTGCGAGCCGAACACCTGTACCTGGGCCACACCGCTGATCATGGAGATACGCTGGGCGATGAAAGTGTCGGCGTATTCGTTGACGGTGTAGAGCGGCAGGGTCGGCGAGCTCAGGGCAAGGTAGATCACCGGCTGGTCGGCCGGATTGACCTTCTGGAAGGAAGGGGGCGCCGGCATATCCTGCGGCAGCTGCCGTGAAGCTCGGGAGATTGCGGCCTGCACGTCCTGGGCAGCGGCATCGATGTCGCGGGAGAGGTTGAACTGGATGGTGATATTGGTGGCGCCGGTGCCGTTAGTGGAGGTCATGGAATCCACCCCGGCGATGGTGGAGAACTGCCGTTCCAGAGGGGTCGCCACTGCCGACGCCATGGTGTCCGGATTGGCACCCGGCAGACTGGCGGTCACCTGGATGGTGGGAAAGTCTACGTTGGGGAGATCGCTGACCGGCAGAAGTCGGTAGGCGGAGAGGCCGAAGATGAGGATGGAGGCCATGACCAGAGTGGTCATGATCGGCCGGCGGATGAAGATTTCTGCGATGTTCACGGCTTTTTGCCCTGAACGGGTTTTGGCGTTTTTCCCGGTTCCCGTTTCCCGCTTCCCGCTTCCCGTTTTTCCCGGTTCCCGTTTCCCGCTCCTTGCCTGAACTCAACTTTCGCCCCCGGCGTCAGACGGAGCTGGCCGTCGGTCACTACCGTCTCCCCCGGCTGCACTCCTTTCTCGATAACCGTTTCTCCGTTGAGAGCGGTTCCGACCGTTACCGGGCGGATATCCACGCTCCGGTCCGCCTTGACCACGAACAGATACGCCCCCTGCTGGCCGGTCTGAATGGCCTGAGTGGGGACGACCACCGCCTTGGGCTTCGCTGCCAGGGTCAGAACGACGTTGACAAACTGCCCGGGCCAGAGCCGCCGCGTTTTGTTGGGGAAGGTCCCCTTCAGCTTGATGGTCCCCGTCGCGGTATCGACCGTGTTGTCGAGAAAGCTGATGACCCCCTCCTCCGCCGCTTTCGGGTCGTTGGGGATAACCGCCTCCACATGCAGACTTCCGCCTGCCAGGTACTTCTTGATTTCAAGCAGCTCCTTCTCCGGCACGGAAAACGTGACATACACCGGATTGATCTGATTGATGGTGACGAGCACCGGATTGTCGTTGGCTTTCACCAGGTTTCCCATTTGCACCATCAGGTTTCCCGTGCGTCCGTCAATGGGGGAACGGATGGAGCAGTACGCGAGCAGCAGCCTGGCATTTTCTATGCTGGCCCTGTCCACGGCAATCGTTGCGTCGAAAGCATCGGCGTTGGCGAGCAGCTGGTCGTACTGATCCTGGGTGACGATCCCGTCTTTAAGGAGTGAGGCGTAACGGCGTGCCTGCTCCCGGGTATATTTCGCCTGAGCCAGGTCCTTTGCCAGCGCAGCTTCGGCCTGTTTGAGAGCCACTTCAAAGGGGCGGGGGTCGATGGTGAAGAGCAGATCCCCCTTTCTCACGTCCTGTCCTTCCTTGAAAAGGACCCGGGTTATCTGACCGTTGATCTGGGCCTTGATCGAAACGGTGTTATAGGGTTCCACATTGCCGATAGCGCGAATCTGTACCGGCACCGTCTTCTGTACGGAAGTGGCCACCGCCACCGGTACGGGCGGTTTCGGTCTGGGCGCTTCCTTCTTGCCACCGGAACACGCGGCAGTCATCATCAGCATAAGAATCAGGGAAACCGACACGCTCCGCCGCCCGCTGCGGCAAACATGCTTCTTATCACGACAAAACCTTCCGGAGAATCTCATCGCTAGTACCCCAGGAATCTGCTTTACGGCATGGGACCGTTATTCTTCGACTGTCGCTCGTACAGGGCATCCGCTTCTTTCTCGGTCACCCTTATCCCTTCCCGCTCCAGCAATTCGCCGGTGGCCTTCCAGAGCTGGTTGATGGCGTTGCTGTAATCGGAGAGGGCCTTTATTTCGTTCCCTTTGGCTGTCACCAGGTCGTTTTCCACGTCGAGCACGTCCTTGGTGGTGGCAAGGCCGACCTGATTCCGCTTGATGAACGCCTTGAGCCGCTCCTCGGCATAGGCCCTTCCCCGCGTCGTCACCTCCAGCTGCTTGTAACTCGACTGGATCGCCCTTACGGCGGTCTTGACGTCATAGGCGATGCTCTCCTCCAGACTCCTTACCTGTGTCCGGGTCTGAGCCACCTTCAGATTGCTCTTGATATAGTCGTTTTCGGCGGCGTGGTTGCCGATGGGGTACGTTAGCTGCAGGCCTATTCCCCAGATCGGGAAGTTAGTGGAAGCGACCCGTTCCAGGTCGCGGTTATAATCGCCGGCCAGACCGGTAAGGGCGGTTGAGGCGTTGAGGTTCAGGCTGGGAAGGGTCTGGTTACGCGCCACCCTTGCCTGCAGTTCGTCGGCCTTGAGGTTAGCCTGGAGCTGTTTCAGGTCGGGCCGGGCAGCGATGGCGCGTTGGATCTCGGCGGCTTCGTCAAACTGATACCGTTCCCTGGAAAGGGCATCGACCGGAACAATTTCCCCCTGCACGGGCAACTGGAGGAGCAGGCGCAGCACATCGGTCTGGTCCCGGAGGGCGCGTTCCGCGTCGATCAGGTCCTTCTGCCGTGTAGCCACGCCGAACTCCGCATTGAGGATCTCCATGGCAGGAAGCACGCCGGCCTTGACCTGGGCCTGGGTATCGTTCAGAATTTTTTCCGCCAGAGCAAGGGAGGTCTTTTTCACCTCAAGGTCTTCGCGCAGGGTATGGAGCTGGAAGTACTGGGTCCTGACCTGGGAGATGATATCCATGAGCCTGTTCCTGAACTGCTCAAGCGCCCCTTCCTTGCCATATTTTGCCACGGAGATGTTCAGCTCGGTGGTCTCCCGTCCGAAGTTCTGCAGCAGGGGCTGGGAAAGGGTCAAGGTCAGGGCGGACTGGTAGTATTTGCTCGTGAACCGGGTCGGATCAGAGTTGTTGCTGATCCATGTGTTGTCAAAAGAAAGCCCGACGGTGCCGCCTGAGGGTATCAGTTGGCTGGCCTCGGCGTTGTATTTCAGGGTTTTCTGCCTGTTGACCTGGGCGCCGGAGAGAAAGGTACTGGCAGGAAGGGTATTCGAATTCTGGAAGTTTGTCAGTAACGACAGCAGCGGATCGTAAATGCCGCGGAATTTACGGATATCGGCCTCGGCGGCGGCCGGATTGTAGAGCTCCGCCTTGACATCCAGGTTCTTCTCCACTGCAATCCTGAGGGCTTCCTTAAGGGTAAGATTGAGAGACTCTTCCTGGGCCATTGTTGTACCGGAAAACGTTGCCAGCAGTATAGCCGCAACAAATATACTTAAACTTCTCACCCGTTGTTCCTCCTTCTGAGACCATTAAGCACCAGGTCGACGCACGCCTCAGCTCTGAATAACGCTTCCTCATCAATGAGCATCGAGAAGATAAAGCCTCTCAGCACGTTGAAAATGATCCGGGCGGTCTCCGCCGGATCGTCGCTGCGAAAAACTCCCTCTGTAACTCCCCGCTGAACGATGTCTGTCAGCAACTGCCGCCGTTTCCGGAAAAACTGCTGCTTTTGTTCCAGTCCCAGGCAGCGCCCGAATTTACGCCCCTGAAGAAGGATCATCTCCCGGTGTTCTCTGGTGTAGTCAATGGAGATGGTAATAAAGACGGTAATGGCTGTCCGGGGGTCGTCAATTCTGTCCAGGGCCCGATTGGTCAGCTCATTGAGATCGTCAATCCATTCCTTCGTTATGGTAAGGTAAAGGTCGTCCTTATTCTTAAAATGCAGATAGAGAGTACCGACACTCACTCCGGCCGCCTGAGCGATCATCCGCATGCTGGCGTTATCATAACCGTAGTCGGCAAAGACCTGGATTGCCGCAGCAATGATGTTCCGCTTTGATTCTTCACCTGAACGCTTGTTCATGTGAACGATTGTTTAATATAAATACCCCTTTGTCAAGAAAATACTCTGTGTACATATAATTACGTAAAATGCCGCATTGTCTACCCGTGTGACGTCTACGGAACACGACAAGCGCTGGTGGAATAACATAAAAAACTCCTTAAGCTTCGGCGTCGGTAACCGATAAATATATGGTCGGCGATAGATCGATTTATTGCCATCAAATTATTAAATACACGAGGAGAGCCACGTCATGGAGAAAGCCGGCAGCGCAGTATTACTGGAAAGCGACACCAATGAACTGGAAATCGTGGAATTCAGGATTGATGAGCTTAACGGAAACGGCGAGATGATCCCGTGCCATTACGGGGTGAATGTCGCCAAGGTCCGTGAAATAATTCGTTTGCCTCATTTATGGAAAGTCTTTAACTGCCCACCGGCAATTGCCGGGATGATCAAGCTGCGAGACAAGGTTATTACCGTTATTAATCTCGCTGATTTGCTCAACAAGAGAATAGACGGACTTAAGCCGGACCGGGTGATCGTACTTGAATTCAACAGACTGGTGGTCGGCATTCTGGTTCATTCCGTGTCCCGCATCTATCGGATTTCCTGGGAACAGGTAGAACCTCCGGTCAAGGCGGCTAATTCTCCGCAAGTAACAGGTCTGGTTAAAATGGACGACCGGTTGATACTGGTTCTTGATTTTGAAAAAATTGTCGGAGAATTATGCCATGAGTACGCTCTGGAAGCGCCGAGTGAAGAGTATCTGGAAGAACATGGCGCTACCTTTGACAGAAGCCTGAAAAAGATTCTGGTAGCCGACGATTCCCCCTTTATCAGGAATACCATGTGCTCTTCCCTTCGCATGGCCGGGTACCAGGTGGAGGAAGCAGAAAACGGCGAAGAAGCCTGGAATATGATCAATGAAAAACTAAAACGCTCCAAGGAAAACAATACCGATTTTACGAATGAACTCGATCTCTTGATAACAGATGTGGAAATGCCGAAAATGGACGGCCTTCACTTGACCTCACGCATAAGGAAAGAAGGGGCGCTTAAGAATTTTCCGGTGGTCATATTTTCATCCTTGGCCAGCGACGACAATAAGAGGAAATGGAGGGACCTTGGCGCCAACGACATCCTGACAAAACCTGACCTGCCGAATCTCGTCAATACAGCGGACACGCTGGTAAATTGTTAAATATCCGCCCTATCTTTCCACATTCGTCCTGTTTTCCAGGATTCACCACCCTATCCGGGTGATTCTGAAGCGATTAACGCCTGTTCTGTCGTGCTCGTAAATAGTCCCGGTTTTGGAAACTCGAATGAAATCACTTCTCCGTATATTGATAGTTGATGATTCCCCAGACGACGCCTCACTCATAGTTCACGAGCTGAAAAAGGAATTCAAGCCGGTCTTCGAGAGGGTTGACTCTGCAGCGGCCTTGCAGGCGGCACTTGCAAAAGAATCATGGGACATTGTCATATCCGACTTCATCATGCCGCAATTCAGCGGTCTTGCTGCGTTGAAAATCGTGCAGGAGAAGAGAGCCGACATGCCGTTCCTGATAGTGTCGGGGAATGTGGGCGAAGACGTTGCCGTTGAAGCCATGAAGGCCGGCGCACACGACTATCTGATAAAAAACAATTTGACGCGACTCATTCCGGCCGTCAGACGGGAAATAAAAGAAGCCGCGGTGCGATGGGAGCGGAGACAGGCAGAGGATGCGCTCTATTCATCCCAGACAATGTTCCGAAGTCTTGTCGAGCAATCTCTTGTAGGCATCTACATCCTTCAAAACGGAAAATTTGCGTATGTAAACCCAAAGTTTGCAGAGATTTTCGGATATTCACAGAATGAGATCATTGCTTCAAAGTTTCTCGTGGACCTGGTTGCAGATGATTGCAAGTCTGAAGTTAATGAAAAACTGGTCAACCATCTGGATACAAAGGCCGGAAGCATCCATTATTCTTTCCAGGGGGTGCGGAAGGATGGAAAACAGATTGAGCTTGAGGCCCACGGCACAAAGATGGAGTTCAATGGAAAGCCGGCCGTTATCGGAACGCTTCTCGATATAACCGAACGCAAGCGCACGGAAGAAGAACTCCGCAAACTGTCGAGAGCTGTGGAGCATAGCCCGGTTTCGGTAGTAATAACGGACATTAACGGCAACACCGAATACGTGAACCCCAAGTTTACTTCCGTAACCGGTTATGCCCCCGAAGAGGTTCTGGGGCGAACTCCACGCCTTTTGAAGTCAGGCGAAATGGACCCCAGAGAGTATAATCAGTTGTGGAAAACAATTACCGCGGGTCAGGAATGGCACGGTGAATTCCTCAACAGAAAAAAGAACGGAGATCTTTTTTGGGAAAGTGCATCCATATCCGCAATCAAAAACGTGGAAGGGGTAATCACCCACTTTGTCGCGGTTAAAGAAGATATTACGGAGCGCAAAAAGTCGATTGACCAGATGCGCCAAGCCCAGAAGATGGAAGCCATCGGACAGCTGGCCGGGGGAATATCCCATGATTTCAACAATCTGTTGACCATTATAAACGGTTACAGCGCCTTACTGCTTCGTGCGCTTGACATTAGAGACCCTCTGCGAAAAGAGGTGGAACACATTCTTCATGCAGGGGAGCGTGCGGCAGAGCTGACCCGCCAGCTTTTAACATTCAGCCGTCGGCAGATACTGGAACCGAAGGTGCTGGACATCAATGCCCTGGTACAAAATTTGGAAAAGATGCTATGCCGCCTGCTGGGTGAACAGTTCAAGCTCAATGCAAAACTTGATGAGGGGGCGGGATTGGTGAAAGCAGACCCCGGCCAGGTTGATCAGATCATCATGAATCTGGTGGTAAACGCCCGGGATGCGCTGGAAAACGGTGGTGAAATAACCATAAACACCGCCAATGTGGAACTGGACGACAACTTTGTCCGGATGAATGCCGGTTCGGTCCCGGGGAGTTATGTCATGCTTGAGGTCAAAGATAACGGTATCGGTATGTCTGAAGAAGTCAGGAGACGCATATTCGAGCCGTTCTTTACCACCAAGGAACAGGGAAGAGGTACCGGCCTGGGCCTTGCAACGGTCTACGGAATCGTTAAACAGAGTGGGGGGTATATTCTCGTTGCCAGTGAACCGGGACAAGGGTCATCATTCAAGGTGTTTTTGCCTCGCGTATACGAGGAGCGCACCGAAATCAGTAAGCCCGGCAAGGAAGAGCAGCCGGCCGGCAAACAAACGATCCTTGTGGCCGAAGATGAAATAGGGGTACTGAACCTGATAGTGCATACACTGAGCAAGCATGGTTACACGGTCCTGCATACCGTCAATCCTTCCGAAGCATTGGAGATATTCCAACAAAAAGGGCAGGATATCGATTTGTTATTGACCGATGTCGTCATGCCATTTATGGGCGGACCGAAACTGGCGGAGACATTGCAGAAAATGAAACCGAACCTGAAGGTCATCTTCATGTCGGGACATACCGCCGATACTGTCGGACTCCAGAACATTCTGGAAAGAGGATACTCATTTATCGCAAAACCCTTTGTTAACGGAACCCTTGTGGAAAAAATCGGACAGGTCCTGGGAAATCAAGAAAGCCATGATTCCGCTGTCAACGGTAATTGAAAAGAACCCCTTTTCGGTAATCGAAAAGTATCCCCCTTGGTTACGACTGCTCGGCGTGTTTCGCCAGCAGTCCGGCTTTGAG
>WSYB01000022.1:55791-117099 GCA_009773645.1 Geobacteraceae bacterium | reverse complement strand
GTATTGCCTCGCGGCTCTTGCGATCTATTTTCCTGCCGTCTGTTTTTTCCATGGTGGCAGTATAGCACATGTCGAGTTACTTTTGTACTACTTAGTAAAAAGGAAGTTCCACAGTGTCTTGTTTGCATTTATTTTGGAGTAATCTCGATATTTATCGTTGAGCCTTCCCTTGAATTGATCTTCGAATCGCAGTAGTACATCAAGTGATCTTTTGAGATAGTCCATATTGACTGATAAATGTCGCCCACTGGTTGATTCTCTTTTTGAAGGTCCAGCTGAATCAAGGTACTGGTCGTTTACTACTAGGTTATTATGTAGTAGTAGGTTTCGTGTCGCTTTTATTTCCTTTATTTGATTGCCAAAAGTTTTGAAGAAGTCTGGCCAGTCAATAGCTAAATACTCTAAGCACTTCCTAAAGAAGTCTTCGAATGACTTGTATGAAAGTCCATTTATATGTGAATCAACTGCCTTGTTCAGTAACAAAAAATAATTTTCAAAAAAGGTGTCTTTATCAAATTTAAACTCATTGCTTGGTAGCTTCTGAGGGAAGCTCCTGAGGAAATAATTAAGAACATCAGAGATCATAACCTCTACTGATGACACAGCTAAGACAAATAAGCCGTGACCAACCACTTCGATTTTCGAGTCTGCAATGTGGGTCGCAATCTCTTGCAGCCTTTTTTCAGAGGTCACTATTGGCGCAGTAAGCGTCTTTAGTATCATCAAATTTGGGTAATCTTCTACTCTCATCTATTTCTCCATGACAACTACTTATTAAATAACCCCTGCTCAACTACCCATTTTTCACAAAATAATGGGCAAGAATTTCATGATGACGTAACTATCTTAAAAATATAGATTATATCCAAGTATAATATACTATATTAGATAGTTATCTTTTCAGACTAATATCCCAATCGCGGATTTTTTCGATTCCAGGGCCTGGTGAAATATACAATTTCTCATGAATTAAGTCAAAGGGTTCTCCTTGTTCAGGCCAACGGGTGGAGATCGTGATGATAGCCGAGGACGAGGGGCGGGACGAGCGGATTGAGGCGTTGCGGGTGCTCTTCAAGAAAACCCGGCACTGCCGCAGGCTCAGGTAATGTCCGAGGTTATGATTGCAGAAGAAATTGAGGAGTATCGGGCCGGACGATGAGAGTGGTATGACCGGCAGGGGCGTAGAGTCCTCGCCCCTGCCGTCGACTTTTTAATAATTCTCTCCCAGAATCTCGAAATGGGCTTTCGCATGGGCGCAGGCGGGGCAGACATCCGGCGCCCCATCACTGGCGTGCAGGTAGCCGCAGTTGCGGCAGCGCCAGACCGTCGGCTCTCCCCTCTGAAAAACCCGGTTGTTTTCGATGTTGGACAGGAGGTCCAGATAGCGCTTTTCATGCTGTTTTTCGGCGACGGCGATGGCGAGAAACACCCTGGCGATCTCCTCGAACCCTTCCTCGCGGGCTACGGCGGCAAAACCGGGGTACATTTCGGTATGCTCATGGTGCTCGCCGGCCGCGGCAGCCTTGAGGTTTTCCGTGGTGGGGCCGATCACCCCGGCGGGAAAGGAGGCGGTGATCTCCACTTCTCCCCCTTCGAGAAACTTGAAGAGGCGCTTGGCGTGCTCTCTTTCCTGGTTGGCGGTTTCCTCGAAAATATCCGCCATCTGCACGTATCCCTCGGCCTTTGCCTTGGCGGCGAAGTAAGTGTAACGGTTTCTCGCCTGGCTCTCACCGGCAAACGCGGTTGCAATGTTTTTTTCTGTCTGTGAACCTTTTAACCCCATTGCTTCTTTCTCCTTTTTCCGTCGATTGTGTTGGTGTCCTCTTTGAAATGCTGGGTTACTGTTTCCGCTGGACCAGCGGGGAGGGGAATCCCCTGGTTTCCGGGTCTGCAGCGCTATTGGAGATTACAATGCGGTTGCGTCCTTCGGACTTTGCCCGGTAGAGTGCGATGTCGGATGCGTCAATCAGGGCGTTGGCTGAACTGCCGTCTTCCGGGAAGGACGATATCCCTATGCTCGTGGTCAGGCGCCCCTGCGGCAAATCCTCCTCCCCGGCAAAGACCTCGTTTTCAATGGTGCGTCTGATCCTTTCCGCCACAAAAATCGATTCCTTTTTCGAGGCGCCGGGGAGCAGGATACAGAACTCTTCTCCGCCGTAACGGGTCACCACGTCCATATCCCTCACCGAGCCGCGCAGTATCTTCGCTACCTTTTTCAGGGCCTTGTCCCCGGCAATATGGCCGCAGAGATCGTTGTAGGTCTTAAAGTTGTCGAGGTCCATGAGCATGACGGTAAGGTGGAGCCCGTTGCGCAGACTGCGGCTTAACTCTTCTTCCATCCGCTTTTCGAGGAATCGGCGGTTGTAAAGCTCGGTCAAAGGGTCTGTTATGGAGAGCCGTTCCAGAAGCTCAATGCTTTCATGGGAACTGGCTCGCTGGATCATTGACGCGGCGTGGCTGACAAGGGGTGAAAGGATATCCAGATCGGCTTCGGTGAATATCCCCTGGTTTTTCTTGTCGGAAAGGTTCAGGACCCCCAGCGTTTCTCCCTTGAACGTCAGCGGCATGCTGATAAAGGATTTGGTCTTGAACCGGGGACGGTTGGGAGCCGCAATCCGTTCATCTTTTTCAATATCGTTTACCACCATGGGGTGACCGCCGGCGGCCACTCTGCCGGCAATGCCGTTCCCTTTTCTAACGTTCATGATCCTGGCCAGCTGCCGGTTCATCCCGATGGCCGATTCGATGCGCAGGGTCTCTCCGCTTTCATCGATGAGCATCAGGGAGCCGCAGGAGGCGTAGACCAGCTCGGTTCCCATCTCCAGAATGCGGTGACAGAGCTCTTCTTTTCCCTCGGCAAGCGTCAGGGAATTAACCATGGTCAAAAGCCTGCCGGAAAGTGCGCTCTCCCGAGTGAACTCTTCTTCCCGCTTCAACACGGTGAGTCTGGTTGCTGCCCTGCCGGTCAGGAGTTCCACCAGAAGATCATCGCCGGCCTTGAGATCGCTGTTGAACAGGACCACTAATCCGACGGGTTCTCCATGAGCTGCGAGCGGGAAGCATAGGGCACTTTGGGCATCTGTTCCCGGGAAGAGTTCATTGATCTCTTCCCCTGACAGGACCGACTTGCCGGTCGGGTTCCCGGGAACGAATCTGTGCAACGTGGCAGTCGTGAGCCGTTCATGTGCTATGGGGAACCCCCAGGCTCCTTGCAGAGAAAACCCTTCATTCCCATCGTCAGGCAGCGCCGCGGCGATCCCCGGGATGTCGAAAAGGAGCCCGATGGTCTCGCACAAAAGGGAAATCGTTTCGGCCGCTGTCTTTGCCTTGTCGATCCCGGCGGAGATTGCCACGACGGCATGGAGCTTTTCCGTCAGTTTATCTGCGGGGGGGGTATCCGCCCCGGCGGACAGCAGAGAGGCGACCACTCCGCTCACACGGTCAGCCGTCTCCTCAACGGCCTTTTCTGTGGTGATGGGAAGGTTCTGCAGTTGTTCCAGCAGGGTGAAGGGGTTGATGTTTTCGGTCTTTGCCAGCGCTTCAATCCGATACAGGTCGAGGGACTTCTCCCTCACTCCGCCGCCGATCAGGCAATGGAATTGTCCGGCAGAGGAGCGCATCGGGACGGCAAAACCGACAAGCCCCGCAGGGCACCGGAAGACCTTCGGCTTGTTGCTGCTGACGGCGGTATTGACGATTTTGTCGATGACGGAGGGGCATAGCCTGCTGCAGAGCGGGGGCCCTTCATCCACCCTGCACAATTGCCAGTCTCGGGGGAGGGGTGCTTCTCCCCCACCATGACGGCAATAAAACGCCAGGTTGTAACCGGACAGGAAGCTGTACCTTTTGAGGGTTTCCAGAAGCTCTGCATGGTGAGATTTTGATGATGTATCATTAAACACGGTCATTCCCTGGCTAAAAAAACAGGTTCGAGGTTCGGGGTGCGAGGTCCTAGGCTTCAAACTTCGAACGTCGAACATAGAACTTAGAACGTTGAACCGCCGTCAGGCCGCTCCGCCTACGGTGATTTCAGAGATAAGCATGGTCGGCTGGGCGTCTGAAACCGGCACCCCTTGTCCGTCCTTGCCGCAGGTTCCGATGCCGAAGCCCAAGTCGTTGCCGACTTTTTCCACCCTTTTCAGCACATCCGGTCCGTTGCCGGTGAGGGTGGCTCCACGAACCGGTTCGCCGATGGTTCCCTTTTCGATCAAGTATCCTTCGGATACTTCAAACACAAAGTCACCATTGACCGTGTTGACCTGACCTCCTCCCATCTTCCTGACAAAAAGGCCCTGCTCCACGCCGCGGATTATCGACGCAGGGTCTGTGTCGCCCGGCGAGATAAGGGTGTTGGACATCCGCACGATCGGTTTTGTCTGGTACGATTCCCGCCTGCCGTTGCCGGTGGAGGCGCAGCCGTCTTTCATGGCGGTAAGCCGGTCGTACATGTACCCCTTCAGAATGCCTTTTTCCACCAGGACGGTCCTTTGCCCCGCAGTGCCTTCATCGTCGAAGGAGAAAGAGCCGCGGGCGTTGGGAATGGTGGCGTCGTCAATGACGGAGACCAGAGGGGAAGCGACCTGCGTCCCGGCTTTCCCGGTATAGACCGACATCCCGGACTGGGCCAGATCGGCTTCCAGTCCGTGCCCGATGGCTTCGTGGACCATGGTGCCTCCAGCCTCAGACGAAAGAACCACCGGCATCAGTCCTGCCGGGGCTTTGCGGGCCGTGAGCATCATGACCGCCCGCCGCGCCGCATTTAAGGCGATCTCTTCGGGGCTTTTCTCCTGAAAGATTTCGAAGCCCCGGAAGCCTCCGATCGGCTCGTATCCTGTCTGGATGACGTCCCCCTGTGCGGCTACCACCTGCACCATGAATACCGTGCCGGTGCGGCCGGTTTCGATAAATTCCCCCAGCGAGTTGGCTGTCTGTGTCCTGACGTTGCCGTCCCGATAAACCGCCAACACCTGCCGGATTCTTTCGTCGGCTCCGCGGGCGGTCCGTTCAGCCCGGTATACCAGGGCAACCTTTTCTTGCAGGGGGACGCGGGACGGGGGAAGTTTGATGGGAAAACCGGCTCCCACCTGCTTCTGCCGCAGGTCGATCTCCCCGGCGAATTGATTCCCCTTTACCGCCTTGCTTACCGTCTCCGCCAGGGAGAGAATGGCGACTTCCGTGACCTCGTTGGTAAAGGCGTAAGCGGTTCGCAGATCGGAGATGACCCTGATGCCGACCCCCCGGTCGGTGGCGGCCAGTACCTTTTCGATTTTGCCGTCTTCGCAGACTATGGCGGAGGAAGAACCCTCTTCAAAATAAATGTCGGCAAATTCACCGCCATTACCCAAAGCCTTGCGCAAAATTCTGGAAATATCAAAGTTTTCAAGCATGGTAAACGGTCCCTCTGGATGACAGATTTTTTATTTCGATGGCTCTTCAACTTCAACCAGGGATATTTCCTCCCGTAATGTTGCCAGCAAATCGTTCACCGTTTCTGCAAAAAAATCGCTGTATGCGATCACGACGACCCCGTTCCTTTTGTCCGCCGTGCTCAAGGTTGCAACCCCTTCGTAGGCTTCCATGATGAATTTGAGGTAAACCAGATCGCGGCCCGTGATGTGAAAATATCGTTTACAGGTCACCGGTCATTCCTGTGTGAAGTCTGCTAAAATATCAGGCAAGTATTGAAAAAACAAGAAAAAATATCACAAAACCATGGACGGGCACAGGTGGATGAGCTGCTACTTGCCGTTTATCTTTGGGGAATTTGATATTTTCGAATGTTTTATCCGTTTGTAAAGACCCTGTCGAGTGATGCCCAAAAGTGAAGCGGCAAAGCCCTGTTTGCCGTCGGCAAGTTTCATTGCCGTTGTGACCATATATTCTTCCATCTCCTCGATCGTTGGAAACCTGCCGAAAAGCTTCCAGAGCTCATCAGCATCTTTGGCCGCGGCAGAAACCGCGGTGACGGCTCTTGCAGCAGCGGTTTTTCTCATGCCGGGGAAACTTTCAAGGGAGAGCATGCCGGTCCGGTGACGGGCAACGGCATCATAAACCATGGCCTGGAGTTCCCGGACGTTGCCCGGAAACAGACTGGCTTCAAGGTGCGTCAGCAAGCGGGGAGAGGGGACCGGTTTTGCTTTGTTGAGAGATGTTGCCGCTTTCTCAATAAAATGATGGAGAAGCAGAGGCAAATCCTCCGGCCGTTCGCTGAGGGGCGGGATATGAATCTGGTAGGCGCAGAGGCGGTAGTAGAGATCCTTGCGGAATTCCCCCGCGGCAATCAATCGCGGGAGGTCGTGGTTTGTGGCGACGATAATGCGTGCATCGCTCGATTTCAGAACATCCGATCCCAGGGGATAGTAATCCTGTCCCTGCAAAAGGCGCAGAAGTTTGACCTGGGACAGGGGATTGAGATCGCCGATTTCGTCGAGAAACAGGGTGCCGCCGGCGGCTTTACTGATGAGACCCTCCCGTGGCGAATTTGCTCCGGTAAACGCCCCCCTTTTGTGCCCGAAGAGGGTATCGGAAAATACGACATCATCGAGGCCGGCTACGTTAACGGTTATGAAGGGGCCTTTCACGCCGCTCAGTTTGTATATGGCGTTGGCCATCAGGTCCTTGCCCACACCGGTTTCGCCGGTTATTAAAATCGGATGCAGGGACTTTGATATCACCTCGGCATACTGAAAAATTGCCCGCATCTTCCTGCTGCAGGTTATGATCTCCGCAAACGCCTCTGCGTGTTCAAGACGGCCCGTGAGGAGATACTCCTTGAGGGAGGATACTTCATTCTCGAGGGAATTCAGCTTGATGGCTTTTTGCACAGCCGATACGAGACGGTTCGGGTCCACAGGTTTAAGGAGGTAATCAAATGCCCCTGTTTTCAAACACTCTACGGCTGTTTCCACTTCGTCAGCGGCGGTCATGACGATAACCGGAATGTCGGGAAAGTTGCCGGCAATGCTTGCCAGGAGTTCGGTCCCGGATAGATACGGCATCATGAGGTCGAGGATGATTGCCGATACCTTCTCTTTTTCCAGAAGCGGGATGACCTTGCGGCTGTCGTCAATCGTCAGGACGTTGTATATCCCTTCGCTGCCGAGGGTCATTTTGGTGAGAACAAGAATCTCCGGCTCGTCGTCAACAAGGAGGACCGGAAGGTGCGAATTGCTTGCATGGTTCATGCGCTATCCTCTTTAATATTGTTCGAACCTCGAACCTTTTGGTCCCTCTCCCAGCGGCAACTTGATAACTGCGGTCGTTCCTTTTCCGGGTTCGGAATCAAACTCCAACAGGCCTTTGTGTTCCGTGATGATAAAGTTGGAAATGGCGAGCCCGAGGCCGGTCCCTCCGCTCTCCAGCTTCGTGGAGAAAAAGGGTTCGAAAATTCTCTCCCTGACCTCCCTGGGCATGCCGCACCCTTCATCATGGACTTCCACGATGACAAACCCCCCATGACTGTCAAGCGACGTGGAGACCCGGACCGCCCGCTCTTTGTCCGGGAGCGCCTGGAGCGCGTTCATGATAAGGTTGATGACAACCTGTTCTATTTGCTGCGGATTCCCCCTGGTTGTCGGCAGGCCTTCGGTCAAACAAAGCTTGAAATGCCCGGTATATTTCCTTATCTGGTTGTTGAGAATGGAAGCGGCGACGGATACGGTACGGTTGACATCCATGGGTGAATTAAGGTCGGCTTTCCCCTTGCGCACGAAGTTCTTCAGGTTTTTGATGATCCCTTCGATGCGGCGGGAATTTTCCGTTATTCCTGTAATGTGGTGGGGCAGAGTATCCCGCACTTGGGAAAACAGGTGTCCTCCGATTCGGAAGTCCCCTTCTTCACGGTAGTATCTGTCGAGGATCGGTTCGGCGTCTTTCCAGGACTTGGCAAGGAGATGGGCGGTGAACATGATATTGTTGTTGGGGTTGTTGACTTCGTGGGCAAGGCCCGATACGAGGAGGCCGAGCGACGTCATTTTGTTGGTCTGGATCAGCTTGGCCTGAATCGCTTTCTTCTCCGCTTCGGCTCGCTTGCGCTGGGTTATGTCACGCGCCATATGGACGGAGCCGATAACTTCTCCGTCATTCCTCTTTAAAGGGGAAACCGTTATCCAGAAATAACAGTCGAGTTTTTCTTCGTGGATTTCCGCCTCGTACGTCTCGCCGCCGGCACGGTTTTCGGCGCAAAGACAGAGTTCGTGAGGCGATGCGGAGCCGTGGAAGAGTTCATGACACTTCAGACCGATCGCATCTTCCTTGGAAATCACCAGACGGTCCGCCATGGCCTTATTAATGCGCACAATGCGATATTCCCTGTCAAGGATGGCTACAAGGTCGGGCACGGTGTCGAAGGTCCGCTCCCATTCCTCCTTGGCCTCCATTTTCTGGGCATGCCTCAGTTGCTCTTCCAGCTGCCGTTTTTCAACTTCTCTGCGTTCCAGGGAGTCGATCATTTTATTGAAGGCCATGGCGACTTTTCCTATCTCATCCCCTGTTTCAATGGAAACCTTCCTGAAAATGCCTTTCGAACCGAGGGCGTTAACCCCTTCCATCAGATTGTTAAGCGGCTTGGTGATCCCCCTGGCCATCAGATAGGCAACCAGGGAACCGATCAGCAAAAAGACAGCCATAATCAGAACGGCGAATAATACCAGACTGTGGAGCCTTTTATTCAGGCCCTCCTTGTCCAGAATGATTCCTACCAGGCCGATGACGTTATCTTTCGCATGGGTTGGCTGTTCACGGAAAAAGAGGGCTTCCGCCGACGTGTAACCGGCTCTGGACAAGACCGGGGCAAAGATTTCGATTGTGTCCGTGCCGTGAAAGTGAGCAGAGAGTTGAAGCTTCTGCGCGAGGGAAGCGATTTTTCCCGCGCTCCCGGTATCCTTTAAGAGAGCCCCTGTACGTTTTTCATAGCCGGGTCTGGTCTTATGGGCAAGCAGTTGCCCGGATGCGTTGAAAATAACGACGGAAAGGACGTCCTTATGTTGCATGATGCCGTCAGCCGCTTCATTCAGCATCGCACCGTTTGCCGCAAAGACTCCGAGCCTGCTGTTGTGGGCAAGGAGGCTTGCGAGCAATTCCCCCTGCCTGACAAGTTGATCGGTCTGGGATTTTTTATCGTGCTGGGTGAAGAATATAACGAAAGAAAAAGAGACGGCCACAACGAAAAGCGTCGATATGAAAAAGACCTTGGCCTGGAAACTTTCCCTCAAACTGTGCAGGGGATATGAAAATCTCATCCGTTCGATCCCTGTTGATCGCTATTCATTCGATAGTATCGGGGTTTATGCCCAGTTTCCTTGCCACATTACGGTTGATTTTCAACACCGAGCGTCTTGCGTCCGACCTCGGCAGGTCTCGCACGGGTGTTCCTTCCAGCGCCTTTTTTGCCATTTCTCCAGCCTGTCTCCCCAGGTCGAACGCATCGATGTCCAGGGAGATGAGCGCCCCCATCTCCACGTATTTATTGGCAAAAGTGAGTATGGGTATCTTGTGTTCCTGGGAGAAGAGGAGGAAAAACTCCACGGTCTCGGGAGTCACGACGGTCGTGTCGGGGAGCATCCAGAAGGCGTTTATCGCCCCTTTCATGCCGTTCAGCAGTTCCGGCACGTCCTTGGACCTGCGCACCTCCTTTGCCAGCAGTTCAATCCCCATCATTCCGGCTGCCTGTTGCGCTTTTTTTACTAAAGAACCGGTTTTGACGGGGTCATAGAGGAGGCCGACCATTTTGGGGGGAGCGAGGATCTTTCTCAGCAGGGCAAGGTACTTCTCCGGCGGGATATTCATGCTGACGCCGGTGATATTTTTCCCCCCCCCTGCGATCTGCTGGGGATTCAGCACCATGAGGTAAATTATGGGGATATCCTTGATGCGCTTTATCTTTTTGAGGGCGTCCGCGCCAATGGCAAGTATCAGGCCGGGCCTTTCCTCATGGATCGTTCTGGTGAGGTCGGCCCCTTCCATGTCGGAGACTGTCAGCCGCCTCATATCGGCGCTGCAGGCGCTTTTAAAGCCGCGCAACGCCTCTTCATACGGCTTGACCTGCAAACTCTGGAGAACCAGGATTTCATGGCCGTGTGCCGTTGAGCCAAGAGAGACGCAGATGGTCAGTATGGTGATAAAGAGATTAATCATCAATTAACTTTATTGGTCAGAATTTGAATCTGATCCCCCCCTCAAACCACCTTCGGGGGTTCTTGAACGTTTCATTCTGATACTGTGCGCCGTTGAAGATGTTGTGGGCGGTAAGGAACAGCTCGACGGCCGTGCTTTCGGCGCCGAAGATTTTCTTTGCCAGGTTGAGGTCCCATATGACCGCGCTGAATTTGCCGTTTGAGCCCGGATCGGCAACCCACCGGATATAATGTCCCGTCAATGCGCCCCGGAGGGAGCGCCCGTCGTCGTAATGAAGCCCGAGATCGAAGGTGTTGCGGGCGATACCGGTCAGTCTCTCTCCGGTGTCCCGGTTCCCGGCGTCAACATAGGCAAAGCCGGCGGCAAGGGAGGTGTTATGGAAGGGGACGGTCTTTATCTCCACTTCCACCCCCTGCTTGCGGTGTTTTTCGTTTTTCACCGCGCCGGTGGCGAAATCCACGGAGGGGATGTCCCAGGTGTCATTTCTGAACAGGGTGGCCTTCATCCAGAGATACCCGATCTCGGTCGATTCGATGCCGGCCTGGTATGTCCAGACTTTTTCCGTGCCGCGTTCGAGGAGGAGAGAGGGAAGACTGTACCCCCTGGCCGCATAGGCGCGCAGAAGGGTGCGGTCGGTCAGGGTGTAGGTCGCGCCGAGGCTCGGGCTCAGGAAGTCGCCGTGGGTGTTGGAACGGTCGTACCTGATGCCGGGGGTGACGGCCAACCCCTTTATTGTCAGCGTGTCGTTGACAAAGATCCCCACTTTGTCGATCCTGCGCGTCAATCCCCCAAGCGGCACGAGACTGTTGTTCAGTTTCGTGTCGCCGTGGTCGAAGTCGGCGCCGAGCGCCAGGTTGTTCATCTCCTGCCGCCAGGTGAGCTTGGCGCTCCCCCCCAGGACCGACTCGTCGGCTTTGACCCTCATCAGCTCCGCGCCTGTGCTCAACAGGGTGCGGGTTATTTCGGTATCCTTCTGCGATAACCTCGCCGCCAGCTCCAGAGTGAGCCGGTCGGTCAGGGCGCAGGTGAGGGTGGGGGTGAGCAGGAGATAGCGGTAATCAAAACGGGAAGAGAGGTCGAAAACCGGGGAGGCAAACTCTCCCCGTTCCCCCTCGTGGTAGCTGAGGGCGAGGAGAAGGTTGCCCCGTTCCGGCATGTCCCAGCGCAGCTTTGTGTAGACGTTGGTTTCGTCTGCGTCGTTGTTGGGGAGGAGGCCGTCGGAGGCGAGTTTCCCGGCAAAGAGGTAATAACCGAACCTGCCGAGGGCCCCTGCGGCCTCGCCGAGGTAATCCCCGGTCGTTCTCTCTCCGATGGAGGCCGACAGTGCCCCGCCGAGTTTCCCTTCTTCCGGGGGGGATTTGGTGACGATATTGATCACCCCCCCCAGGGCCTGTCCCCACGAGGAGGTGGCGGGCCCCTTGATGATCTCGATCCGCTCGATCTGCCGGACCGGGATGACGCCGATATCGGCGAAGTTGTCGGAGAGGTTGTTGAAGGGGACGCCGTCGATCAGGACCAGGATATGGTTGAACGGGGCACCCTGGATATTGAACCCTGATAAACTGCCGGGACCGCCGCGTCTGTCCACCTGGACGCCGGTGACGGTAACGAGGACGTCGGTGAGGGTGTGGGCGTTCATCGCCTCGATCTCGCCGGCGGAAATAACGGTGAGGTTCTCCGCCACCTGGGAGAGGGGTTTCGGGTTTCTCGTGGCGGCTACCACCAGGTCCTTCGCCTCGTAGAACATGTCGAGGGTCTGCATCTCCTCCTCCGACTCCGCCCGGGCCGGGGGGCAGGGATAGAGGAGGAGCGCAGCGAGGAGGGTTATGGCGATTTTCAGGAAATGTATCCGCATAAGGTCAACCGATGAAAGCCCTGAGCCTATATTAAAATTTTTTTCTCGACATGGCACAGGTTCTGCTATATAAGTTTCCAAACGGTTCTCCCGTTTCCGGGCAAACGCCTTAGTTTGCGCTTCTTGCGTCCCCCGCTCCACGCGGGCAAGGCGAAAAAACCGTCTAAGGACGCAGGCGAAGGGGCAAATGACCGTATCAAAAAATGCAAGGTTTGTCCATATGTGAGTTGTTTCCGAACAAACATCCCCCAGGGGATGTAAATCACACCCGAGGAGGTAAGTGCAATGGACGTTGTGAGAGAAGAGATGGTCATCCTGGATAACGGTATGGAAGAATCCCTCGATGAAATGGCCTCCTGCTGCTTTGCAAGTCTTATATTCATCTTTAGTTACTGACAGATTCTGAATCGGCTTTTTCCGATGCATGGGGAGATCACATCTCCCCTTTTTTTGGTCCTCCCATGTTTCTATCCAGTTACCTCAAAATCTATCCTTACCCTGAAAAGCCCGGTGGCTTCCTCCTCTACTCCACCCGGCGGGCTTCGCTCATCCTCGTCCCCGCATCCACCCTCCATGCAATCGAGGCGGGGACCCTCTCCGCCGCCGATCGGGAGACCCTTGCCCGCCTGGGGATGCTGGTCCCCGATCCTGCCCTGGAGAAAGAGGAGATGCGCCTCCGGTTCGACGAGGCCAACCGGCGGCGGAGGAAATTCAGCGCCGTGGTGGTCCTGAATCTGGACTGCAACCTGGCCTGCACCTACTGCTACGAAGGGTCCATCAGGGGGAAGCGCTACATGTCCGCCGAGACCGCCGACCTCCTGGTGGAGGTGATCGAACGGGACCATCTCGCCCGCGGAAAAAAGGTCGCACTCGATTTTTACGGCGGCGAGGCCCTTCTGAGCACCGGCCTCATCAAATCCATCTCGGGAAGGCTGCAAAAGTCGGCGCAGGCAGAGGGGCTCGACTATTCCTTCAACATCGTCACCAACGGCACCCTCCTTACCCGCCCCGTGGCGCAGGAACTGGCGGTGCTCGGCATGCAGGGGGCCAAGTTCACCCTCGACGGGCCTCGGGATATCCACGACAGCTTCAGGCCCTTTGTCTCGGGTAAAGGCTCGTTTGCCGCGATCATCGACAATCTCAAGTCGGTCTGCGACGTGATCAAAGTCCAGGTGGGGGGTAACTACACCCGTGACAACTACCGGGAGTTCCCGCGCCTCCTCGACTCCCTCCTTGCCGAGGGACTCACGCCGGCGAGGCTTTCGCTGGTGGCGCAGGCATTCCCGACTTCAAATCGGGGTGCGATTGCTCCAGCGAGCCGTGGCTCCATGAAGCGAGCCTGTTTCTGCGCGAAGAGATTCTGAAACGGGGGTACAACACCCCAAGACCGGCTCCAGCCGCCTGCATGGTGGAGTTCCTGGACGACACGGTCATAAACTATGACGGCTCCATCTGGAAATGCCCCGCCTTTATCGGGTGGGAGGGGCTCGTTGTCGGCGACCTGAAAAGCGGCTTGGGCGACTACCGGTCATCCCACAACCTGGACGTCTGGAAGAAGGAGGAATGCCTCGACTGCGCCTATCTCCCCTTCTGCTTCGGCGGCTGCAGGTTTCTCAAGCTGCTGCGCGACGGCAGGATCGACGATGTGGACTGCCGCAAGGCGTATTTCGACGCAACGCTCGGGGAGTTCATCCGGCAGGATCTGCGGCTTCGACCGAAAAAAGGATGACCGGTCACTGTTGAAGCGGGGTCAACCCTTCGCGTACGGCATACTTGGTCAATTCTGCGATACTGTAAAGTTTGAGCTTTTGCATGATCTTCTGTCGATGGGACTCTACGGTCTTTATACTGATAGCCAGGGCTGAGGCTATTTCTTTTGTGTTTTTCCCGTCGCCGATGAGCTTGAGGACCTCCAGTTCGCGGAATGTAAGGATCGAGGGCTTTGGGGAAAAAGAGTCCGGTACGTTTTGCATGTAATCCTTGACGATGAGCCTGGATATCTTTGAGCTGAGGTACATTTCGTCAGTGGCTACGGTTCGGACCGCTTCCACAAGCTCTTCCGAGGTACAGTCTTTCATAAGATACCCCCTTGCCCCCGCGTTCAACTCTTCAACTACAAATTGTCTGTCATACTGCATCGAGAGGGCGAGAACCCGAACCCCCGAAATTTCTGCTATGATCCTCCTGGTAGCCTCGATGCCGTTCATTTCCGGCATGGATATCTCCATGAGTACCACGTCAGGAAGGAGCTTTCCCGCGAGCTGGACTGCCATCCTGCCGGTTTCCGCCTCGGCAACGACTTCGAAGCCGGACTCCTTTTCCAGAATGGAGCGTATGCCCTGTCGAATTATCTTGTGGTCGTCGGCAAGCAAAACCCTGATACTCATGGTAATCCTCCAGTTTTTTTCGGTTTGTAACGGTGGTGTTCCTAGTACGCTGTACCACTTTATATTTCACGATTCCAGACCCCCCTCCCGACCTCCCCCCGCTTGGGGGAGGAGTGGTTTCTCCCTCCCCAGGATGGAGAGGGATGGGGAGGGGGTTTTAGAATTCCCGCCGGGAAAAATCCGAACTGTCAGTCTGGCAGATTGGGATCACCGTCGTACACTTTGGAAACGCCGTACACGCCCAAAAACGTTTTCCGCTGTTTATTCCTTTCGTCGACTTCAGCATGACAAGTTTTCCCCCGCACAAAGGGCACATAAAAGCGGGCTCTTCGCTGGAGACCCGGAAAGTAACCACAGGAGCCCTCTCCAGGATATCCGACCCGTATTTACGAACTGAGGATGTCTGTAAGTGCGGTTTTGAAACGGGGGGGACAAGGGAAAGGTTTTCGGCAAGGATGTCTCTGACTCTCTGAAAAGAACGGCTCGCGGGGGACGCAAAGCGGATCAGGCGGATTCCCGCGGCTGACAAAACCTCGGCAAGAAAATCATCGCGTTTCATAAGGAATCGCCGGCTGGCTGATATGTCCGTCAGTTCAACTACCGCAACCGGGGAGAGGTCATCGGCACGGCAGATGACGAAGTCCAGACTCTTTTGCTCAACTTTGTCGTCTGCAATCGTGTGGGTGTTCCCGGAGCTCTCTCCCACAGGCTTTATAATGTCACTGAGCCGCATTTTGCCGAATATCCTGTACTCCTCACCCACAATCCGGTCGAGTATTTCCAGAAAAGAGCGCTCGGCAGGTGTAAACGGAGGCTTGATGCTTAAGTAGGGCAATGTCTGCTTCCTTTTTAGAAATCTGGCAACAAGGGTCAGGATCATGAAAATAATCCGCAGGATTGAGTTATAGTCATCAGGGTCACGGAATAAGCTTGTTCAAGGGGGCACTACCGTCCCCAGCGCCTTTATTGTGGTCGTAACATGTTTCTCTAATTCGGCTACCGCTTCGTCCTTGTTAGCGGCGTGAGTTATCTGCTGAGTGAGGGTTTTAAGTTTGCGAATATCTTTCTGGTTTACAGCAGCACGATTGGTCGGATAATCCAAGGATAAAGAAATGATATGCCTTTTCAGCCTGATGAAAAGACATTCCAGGCGCAGTTGCGCAATGTGGTCGATGCCGGCATTTTTAATTTCTTTCAGGCATTGATTTGTTAGGGTATAAATCTGTTCGGTTACCATAAATATTGTCACCTTGCCCCGACAACCCGGCCGAATGCCAGTCGGACTTTTATGTATTCATCACTATATTGTATTACACGATACATGCCAGACATCAGAGCCAAATTTATTGAATAATATCGGATAGTTATCACCAGGAGATTTTTGGGCAAGATGGGCAATGTAAACAAAGTTTACGAAAATGATGCCGAAAGCGGCGCAGAATAAGGCTGGGTGGGAGGATACGGCTTATGTAAACAAAGTTTACATTTGTAAACAAAGTTTACGTAAAACCGGCAGGTAATACGTTAATGATTTTCACTGTGGGAGGAATTGGAGTTGTGCTGAGCGGCAGTGAAAGCTGGTATTAACCCTGAGTGGCCACCAGCCCGGCGCGCCCGGCTATTTCCCCCATGGCAAGGGGGAAGTCGGATGCATGCTTGCCGGTCTCAGCCGCCGCTTCCGCCAGGGTTATGAAGCTTGCCCCCTGTTTCTGCAGGCGTTGCAAAAGGTCGATGAACACCGGCGCCATCACCCTTCCTTCCAGTTCGGCGTGGATAGTGTGGACGTTCAGGCCGGGCCTTATCAGGGAGAGATAGTGGTCGTTGATGGTCTCAGAGGTGATGCCGTTCTCGCCAAGAAGCTCGTCCATGGTGGGTAGTGTGGTAGGGATCTGCAGGGTATTGAAGCGTCTGCCGTCAAATACCGGGAAGAAGGGGGAGTGGCCTCTGGAATCGCTGCAGTAGGATAGGAACATGGCGTCCTGGATCTCCAGGGAATCGGCGGAGACCGTCCATCCCGGCGCTGCGGTGGTTTTCGTCCGGTGCCCGAGAATATCTTCGAACAGGGCGCAGGCCCGCCCCAACTCCATGGCCACGGTCTTTTTCGGCATCCAGGGAAGCAGGTCATGCCATTTGACATGGTCCCAGCAGTGAATGCCGACCTCATGCCCCATTTGTTCGGTCTTCTTGAGAGTCTCCGGGAATGACGACGCTATCATTGGGGGAGGGAGGATGGTGCCGTACAAGAGGGTCCGACCTCCGTAAATGGAGGGAGCACGGGTTCTGAGCATCTTTTTCAGAAAACCCTTGCGGAAGATGCGGCGGATCGCCTTGCCGGAGTTGTCGGGCCCCATGGAAAAGTAAAAGGTGGCATGTATGCCGAAGCGGTCGAGGATCTCCAGCAGCATCGGCACCCCTTCACGGGTGCCGATGTAGGTGTCCACGTCCACTTTTATGGCGATGATGGGGGGCATAATGGTCCGAGGTTCGAGGTTCGAGGTTCGAGGTTCGAGGCTTTAACCTCGATCCTTTAACCTCGCTCCCCGTTCCTCTTTTCTCGTTCCTCACAGCAGATGTTCGATCTTTTCCCGCTCTTCCACCAGATAGAAATCAAGGGTTTTTCTGAGGGCAACGTCAATGTCGGTGACCGGCCGCCACCCCAGTTTTTTCTCGGCATTATTAATCGAAGGGACGCGGTTAAGCATGTCCTGGTAACCTTTGCCGTAAAACTCGTCCGATGATATTTCCACTATGTTGCACTGCTCGGCCCTTTCGCGATAGGCGGGATACTCCTTCATCAGTCCCTTCAGTTTAAGGGCCAACTCCTTGACCGACAGATCGTTGGCGGGGTTGCCGATATTAAAGATACCGGAGTTCGCGCAGCCGTTTTTATTTTCAATGATGCGCATAAGACAGTCAATTCCGTCCTCAACGTAGGTGAAGGAGCGGCGCTGGTTCCCGCCGTCTACGAGATTTATCGGCTCACCCGCCAGGATGTTGTAAAGGAACTGGGTGAGGACCCGGGAGCTTCCTTCTTTGGCGGTGCTTATGCTGTCCAGCTTGGGACCGATCCAGTTGAAGGGGCGAATCAGGGTGTACTGCAGCCCTTCATGCTCGCCGTATGCATAGATGACACGGTCGAGCATCTGCTTGGCGCAGGAGTATATCCAGCGTTCTTTGTTGATGGGACCCAGCATGAGTGGTGAACTCTCTTCGTCGAACTCCCGGTCAGGGCTCATGCCGTACACCTCGGAAGTGGAAGGGAAGATGACCCGTTTGCTGTACTTCACGCACTGGCGGATAATCTTCAGGTTCTCCTCGAAATCGAGCTCGAATACCCGGAGCGGGTCCTTCACATAGGTGACCGGCGTGGCGATAGCCACCAGCGGCAGCACCACGTCGCACTTCTTGATGTTGTATTCGATCCACTCCTTGTTGATGGTGATGTCCCCTTCCAGGAAATGAAAACGGGGATTGCCGATGGAGTGCTCCAGCTTGTTGTCGCTCATGTCGAGCCCGTACACCTCCCAGTCGGTGGTGTCGAGGATGCGGCGGGTCAAGGCGTTACCAATAAAACCGTTGACGCCTAAGATGAGTACTTTCATTCAACGTTCTCCTTGGTGCGGCTTCGATAAAGGGCCGTCTGCGCACGGAGGTCCGAGGTTAAAGGATCGAGGATCGAGAATCAAATCCTCGGACCTCGTTCCTCGTTCCTCATGCTGGACCTTTCTCGAAGCCGGTTGGTTTTTTATTCGAACTTCGTCGGCGGTTTCTTTTCAACAAAAGCGGCGGCGGTGGTCTCCGCTTCCCCTTCCAGTTGCAGCGATCTGATCTCCAAGAGGCCTTCGCCGGTTCCGACCAGCAGCGGTTCCGTGGAGATTACCCGCCCTGTTTCTCCTTCCCCCTCCAACGGCCAGGCCTGCCAGATGATGACCTTTTTCCCGTCCAGGTAGGTGAACGCTCCCGGGTAGGGGTGGGTGACGCCGCGGATGAGGTTGTAGATGGCCAGGGAGCTCTTTCTCCAGTCGATCAGGCCGTCGGCCGGCTTCCTGCCTCCGAAGTAGCTGCCGGCTGAAAGGTCCATGGGGATGCGTGCCGCTTCTCCGGAAACCAGCAGAGGATAAGAACGGGAGATGATCCTTGCCGCCGCGGCGGTAACCTTGTTGAACACATTCAGGGCGGTATCGGTGAATGCGATGGTCACCTTTTCCTGATCGACGATGTCGCCGGCATCGGGTTTTTCCACCATATAATGGAGGGTGGCGCCGGTTTCCGATTCGCCGTTTATGACCGCCCAGTTGACCGGCACCCGGCCCCGATAGCGGGGAAGATAGGAACCGTGCAGGTTCAGCGCACCCAGCCGGGGGAGGTCAAGGACCTCCCTTTTTATCATGTTCCGGTAGTAGAAGGAGAAGATGAAATCGGGGGCGATCTCCCGGAGGCGGGCCACGTTGGCCGGTTCATTGATATCGCTGGTCAGGTACGGGATGCCGTTTTTCTCGGCCAGCTCCCGCACGGAGGCGAACCATATCTCCTCTGTGGGGGAGTCCTCGTGGGTGAAGAGCAGCACCACCTCGGCCCCCTGGCCCAGCAGTTCCTCCAGGCATCTGTAGCCGACGTTATGGTAAGCGCAGACGACTATTTTAGTATGTGCAGCCAATCGTAATAACCCTCGATTTTGGGACTTGTGAACCGGGACTCGGGAACCGGGAATCGGGAATCGGGAACCGTGAACCTTAAAGCTTTTTACGAATTCCGGATCCCGGATCCCGAATCCCGTGTTTTTGAATTTTTCTTATTCCCCGAAGCCGTGCGTCCTCCGCACCACGTACCGCGGCCTCCTGCGCACTTCCTGATAGATCCTTCCCACGTATTCCCCCACCAGCCCGATGCCGAAAATAATGATGCCGATGAAGAAAAAGAGTATGGCGAAGAGGGTGAAGACCCCTTCCACCTCGGCGCCGATGATGAAGCGCCTGACCAGGAGGAGGAGGGCGAAGAGGACGGAGAAAAGGGAAGTCACTATACCCATGAGGGCGAAGAGTTGGAGCGGCACCACGGAAAAGCCGGTCATCAGATCGAAGTTGAGCCTGACCAGTCTGTAGAGGGAATACTTGCTCTCCCCTTCGGCCCGCTCGGCGTGGGCCACCTCCACCTCGCTCGGGTTCGAGGCAAACGTCTGGGCCAGGGCGGGGATGAAGGTGGTCGTTTCCTGGCAGCAATTGATGTTGTCGATGACGTCGCGGTGGTAGGCGCGCAGCATGCAGCCGTAGTCGCTCATGCGCATTCCGGTCATCTTGTTGGTGGTGATGTTGACGATGCGGGAGGCGAGTCTGCGGAAAAGAGTGTCCTGGCGGTTCTGGCGGACGGTCCCCACCACGTCGTGCCCCTTTTCCACCTCACTCACCAGCTTCGGAATCTCCTCCGGCGGGTTCTGCAGGTCGGCGTCCAGGGTGATGACGATATCGCCGCCGCTCATTTCGAAGGCGGCGAGGATCGCCATGTGCTGGCCGAAGTTGCCGTTGAACTCCACGACCTTTATCTCCGGATACGCTTCTGCCAGCCTTTTCAGGATGTCAAGCGACCGGTCGCGGGAGCCGTCGTCGGTGAAGATAATCTCGAAAGGCTTGCCGATCTTTTGCATCACCGGATAGAGACGGTCAAAGAGGGGCTGAAGATTTCCCTCCTCGTTGTAAACCGGGATGATGATGGAGATGTAGGGTTTTCCGGGCATACGGTATTCTCATTTATTACCCTCACCCGGCCTTCGGCCACCCTCTCCCAATGGGAGAGGGGCTGGGGGTGAGGGGAGATTATTTCCTGTTCCGTGCGATCACGTTCTTCACTGACTCCACCACGTCCATCGCATCTCCCATGGACATTTTCGGGAAGAGGGGAAGAGACAGTATCCGGTCTGAGGCGTAATCGGCGTTCGGCAGCTCGCCTGGGGGGATGTTCAATGTTTTCCTGTAGTAGGGATGGTGGTGGACCGCCTTGAAGTGGAGCCCGGTGCCGATATTCTCTTTTTTCAGCTCCTCCATGAACCGGTCGCGGTCAATGGCGAGTTTTTCTATCCTTATGAGCGGCGTATAGAGGTGCCAGGCATGGCGATGATCATAGGGAACATGGGCCGGTGTCTTGATTTCATCAACTTCGGCAAAGGCGGTGTTGTAAAACTCCGCTATCTCGGTTCTTTTGGCGATGAAGCCGTCCAGCTTCCCCAGCTGGTGAATGCCGAGAGCCGCCTGGATGTCCATCATGTTGTATTTGAAGCCGGGGAGCATGATGTCGTAATTGGGGGTTCCGCTCGATTCATAGCGTTTCCACGCCTCGCGGCTCATGCCGTGAAACTTCATGAGGGATATCTCCTCGGCCTGGCTCTCGTTGCGAGTGGCGACCATCCCTCCTTCTCCGGTAGTGATGTTTTTGATGGGGTGAAAGGAAAATACGGAGATACTCTCCAGCGACCCGATCCGCTGCCCCTTGTATTCAGTGCCGATTGCGTGGGCTGCGTCTTCGATGACAGCGAGGCCGAACTCCTTTGCCAGGGCAAAGATAACGTCCATATCGCACGGCTGACCGGCAAAGTGAACCGGGACGAGGGCCTTTGTCTTGCCGGTTATCTTTTCACGGATTGCGTCTGTATTTATGTTCAGGGTGTCCGGGTCGATGTCGGCCAGGACGGGCCGTGCACCGGTTTGCACGATCATGCTGACGGTGGCGGCGAAGGTCATGGGGGTGGTGATGACCTCATCGCCGGCGCCAAGACCGATTGCCAGCATGGCCAGATGAAGTCCGGCGGTGGCGGAACTTAAGGGGACGGCGTAAGGGGCTCCCACGTAGGCTTTGAATGCCTCTTCGAAACGTTTCACCTTCGGGCCGGTTGTGATCCACCCGGAACGGAGAGAATCTACGACCTCGTTGATCTCGTCATCCTCAATGGTGGGAATGGAAAAGGGGAGAAATTCTTTGCGCAACGGCACCCTCCAACAGATGAAATAATCGTGTATATATTGCACAAAACGGGGGAGGGTGCAAACTATTTTCGCGTTTTGCGTGTCAGCGGTTGGTGATGAGAATTTTCTTCCCTTGCTTGCCGAGAACCTTAATGGGGGCTTTTACAAAACCCTTCAGCTCGTTCAGTTCCGCTTCCTTGAGCAGGGCGACGACAGGGGCCGATGAATCCCACTGCCGGCCGAACTGCGGTCTGTCGATAAACCAGGCGGATTGATCCCCCTGTTTACTGCCGAATTCCAGTTCCCCCCTGTTCTCAACAATGATTACCCGCCTTTTGGCGTAAAATGAGAGCCCCTGGTTAAAGCCGAAGCTGACCAGCATCGTGTCGCTTCCGGCCTTTTCTCCGGCCAGACTCCCCAGTTCTTTCAAGGATTTCCTTTCGGCGATGCCGGAAAGGATGAACGGAGGGCCGATAATGCCGAAGGTAAACGAAAAGAGAGCGAGAGAGGCAAATAGGGCTACGGCAGAAGCCTTGAAGGTGCTGCGAAGGGCGAATACCCCCCCGCAGAGAAAAATCATTCCCATTACCGCTCCCCCTGCGGTGCTGATGGCCGGTTTGGGGGCAACGTAGGGGTAGAGAATGAGACCGGCGCCGAGGATGGCGAGAAATCCGGCAACTACATAGGCCTGAATCTTGAGGGGCTTGAACTTCCCGTCGAAAACAGCTGAGAAGGTGTCACCTATGAGGATCGACAGTGCAGGAAAAACCGGCAGAATGTAAGGGATCAGCTTGGAATTGGATTTGGAGAAAAAGAGAAAAATAATGGCGGCCCAGAGGAGGAGAAAGAGCCGGTGGTCCCATCCTTCGGTTCTTCGTTCTTTCCATACCCGTTTGACCGCTGCCGGGATGAAAATAGACCAGGGGAGCATGCAGCCTGCCAGTACCGGAAGAAAATACCAGAAGGGCTGATAACGGCCGTGGACGCGGGTCAGGAAGCGCTCGAAATGCTCGTGGATAAAGAAAAAGCGTGCGAATTCCGGATTTCTCATGGAGACCAGAATGAACCAGGGTGCGCAGATCAGCAGGAATAGCGGGATGCCGGTCAAAAGCCGCATCTCCTTAAGGAGCATCCAGCGTTTAGTCAGGAGGAGATAAAGAAAGATGATCGCCCCGGGGAGGACGATGCCGATCAACCCCTTGGCCAGAAGAGCCAGGGCAGCGAAGATATAAAAAAGATGGTAGTAGAGGCCCTTTCCGGGTTCTTCATCCCGTGTCGCGAGGATAAAGCAGCCAAGGGCCGCGGAGAGGCAAAAGGTGAGGGTCATATCGGTAAAGTTGATTCTTGACTGCGCCAGGTAGCCGACGGATGTGCCGAGGATCAGGGCGGAAAGAAGCCCGACCCGCCGGTCAAAGAGTTTACGGCCGATGTGATAGGTAAGCAAAACACCCAGCAGGCCGCACAACGTCCCGGCGAAACGCGCGGCAAATTCGTTCTCGCCGAAGATGGTAAAAGAAAGCGCGTTCAGCCAATAGTGGAGAGGGGGTTTTTCAAAATATTTAACATAATTGAGGAGCGGGGTGATAAAGTCTCCCCGTTCCAGCATCTCGCGCGGGATCTCCGCATAGCGCCCCTCGTCAGGCTCAAGGAGGGGAATTTTCCCCAGGAACTGAAAAAATGAGACGCCGAAAAAAAGCAGGAGCAGGGATAGGTCTTTCCTGGCAGAAACTTGTTTCTCGGTAAGGAAGCTGGTGATGAATTTCATGGGTGGTGTTTCCTTTTGCGGTTATTGGAGGTGCTTCCGGAGCCCGGCCGGGGGTGCTCTGCCAGATCATTTCTTTTCCCGCCGAATGATGTCGTACTGTCGGACCGGAAACGGGAGCCGGAGCTTTATTCGCTGGTTCGGATTGGCGGCCGGCAGCGCCTCCCCCTGTTCGTCGGTCATTTCCCGGAGAATGTGCTGAAAGGAAGCCATTCCCGGGCCGATGAACTCCAGCGTATCGCCCGTCGCCAGCCGGTTTCTTACCCCGATCATGGTCGTGCCGTCCGAAAGTCCTTCTTCCACGATCCCCACAAAATCGTGGCTTCTTATATAGCGGGAATGATATTCGTGGTCAATGTCTTTTGGCGGGCCAAGGAAAAAGCCGGTAGTGTACCCGCGGTGACTTATTTTGCACAACTCTTCCAGCCACCCCTGTTGGAAACGGTAACTTTGCGGGTCGTCGCAGAAGCGGTCGAGCGCCTCCCGATAGACCCTGATCACCGCGGCGACATAGTGTATCCCCTTCATTCTCCCTTCTATTTTCAGGGCGTCCACTCCGCTTCCGACCAGTTCCGGCAGGTACTGCAACAGGCAGAGATCCTTGGAATTGAAGATGAACGTGCCGCTGGCGTCTTCCAGTATCGGAAAGTATTCGCCGGGACGCGTCTCCTCCACCAGTGAATAGCCCCAGCGGCAGGGATGGGCGCATTCCCCTTTATTGGCCGGCCTCCCGGCCATGACGCTGGAGAGAAGGCAGCGGCCTGAGTACGAGATGCACATGGCGCCGTGAACAAAGACCTCCAGTTCGGCAGCCACCCGTTCCTTTACTTCGCGGATCCCTTCCAGCGACATCTCCCGCGCCAGGTTGATCCTCTTTATCCCTTGTTTTTGCCAGAAAAGGGCGCTTTTCCAGTTGGTGGTGTTGGCCTGGGTCGAGAGGTGGATATGGCGTCCGGGCGAAACCTCGGCAATCATTTCGATAACGCCGGGATCGGCGGCTATATAGGCGTCAAACGGGATTTTGTCCATTTCTTCCAGGTAGCGGCAGAGTTCCGCAACATCCCGGTTGTCCGGATACACATTGACCGTAAGGTATACCCGTACTCCCCGGTCATGGGCGTAATCAACAGCCTCCGCCAGCTCTGCAGCGGTGAAATTGTCGGCCAGATTTCTCAGGCCGAACGCCTTTCCCCCCAGATAGACGGCGTCGGCTCCGTAATGGATCGCGATCCGCAGTTTTTCCATATTTCCGGCAGGAGCGAGAAGTTCGGGCTTCTTCATGATATGCATCCCTTCACCTTTCACATTTCACCCTTCACGATTTTTCGGATGTTATCACATTCCCCATGTTAAAGAAACCCCCCCACTGTGGCTTTCTTCCGACGTATTCTCCTTGACAAAAGAGGGAAATGGCTTTAATTGTCGTAATTAGTTTCCATCCGGAAACCCCGGATGAGAAACTATTGGTTTCCAATTTGGAAACGAGGATTTTTTCGTCCTGGCAAGGAAATCAAGGGATTGCGCGGAGGCGTACATCGGTACGCCGCACAAGCAAGACCGCAGATTGACACCGCCAGGGCGGAAAAAGACCGTTTCCGGATGGAAACTAATTAAAATTCGATGTATTTATTAAAGGAGGGGCAATGCGTCTTGAATACGGGTTGTTGGTTGCGGTTTGCCTGGCGATTTCCGGATGCGGTGGCAATGACGTCATTGTAAAAAAGCAGATGGAGATGGAGGCAAGACTGGAGCAACTGGTGCAAGGGAATGTTGCTGCCAATGCACGGTTGACCGAGTTGTCCGGTGACCTGAAAGAGGTGCAGAATCAGGTCAGGAACCATGCTGCGTCTATCGAAGAATTAAAACCGGGATATATAGAACTGAAGTCATCCCTTGAAGCGATCGCACAAAAGACTGCCGACCCTCCCCCGCTTCTTACTCCCAAAATCGAGGTCGTGAACAGGGAAGCTCCTGCCGCCGATAAGGATGCCGCTCCACAGGACGCCTATATGAAGGCATTCGGGCTGTTCAGCGCCAATAATTACGTCCAGGCCGTTGAAGCGTTCGAGTCTTTCATCAGGACCTATCCGGACAGTGAATATGCAGGGAATGCCCAATACTGGATTGGAGAATGTCATTACACCCAGCGTAACTACCCCCAGGCACTGGATGCTTTCGATAAGGTTATTGCCAATTATCCGAAAGGGAAAAAGGTCCCCGATGCCATGCTGAAATTCGGCTACACCTTGATCGGCATGAACGAACAGGCGAAAGCGAAGGTCACGTTGCAGTCGCTGATAGAAAAGTACCCCAAGAGCCACGCTGCCGTCAAAGCCAGAGAGAAGCTGGGTCGCCTCTGACTTCAAGTTTCGAGTTTCGGATTTTTGAGGTTAAGGTTTTACCTTGTAATGCCGAAACTAATAAGGACGGCTGTCCGCCTGTGCCATCTTCCGGGGCTTCTTGGCCTTAGTGCAAGCCGGAGTACATTCCTGCGAGGTGCTTATGAAAAGGATGCTTTTTGCCACGTTGTTGTTGCTGATGCTGACTGCCGGCTCCCGGGAGGTTTTTGCCCAAGGAGAAGAGCCTGCCATTTACGTGATCCAAAAGGGGGATACCCTGTGGGGATTATCGGAACGATTTCTGAAAGACCCCTATTTCTGGCCGGACCTTTGGTCGCGCAATCAAAGGTTAACCAATCCGCATTTCATATTTCCCGGCCAGAAACTCAGGATTTACCCCGATAGGATAGAAGTGGTGGAACCTTCTCCCCCGCCGCTCCCCCTTGCTCAGGGCGGAAAGGCGGTACCGGCGGCGCCTATCTCGACAACGCCTGCCGCAGAGGAGGTTGTCCAGGAAAAGACCTATATGGTAAGCGGGAGTGAAGGGTTTTTGCTGGAAAACGGCTTGATACCGGCCGGTTTTATTATCTCTACCAACCAGAACAGACAAATAGTCGGGGAAGATGATATCGTTTATACCGACTTCGGCAAGGCGCATGGCGTGAAGGTCGGAGATCGCTTCTCCATCTATAAGAAACTGGGCGCCATCAGCCATCCGGTAACCAATGTCATTCTGGGGTACAAGGTGATTCCCCTCGGGTCCTTGCAGGTCTCTGAGACGGAGGAGAAGGTTTCCAAGGCGATCATAACGAAGTCGTTCATGGAGATCGGCGCCGGTGAGTATCTCATGCCTTACACTGAACGGAAACGGGAAGTCGCCTTAAAGTCGTCCGACAAGGATTTGACCGGATATATCGTGGAAACCCAGACCGGAAATAAGGCAATAGCCGCAGGGGACGTTGCTTACCTGGATATCGGCCGTTCCCAGGGGATTTGCGCCGGCAACATGCTCTACGTCGTGCGGGATGTGGTTCCCGACCAGAAGTTCCTGGAGGTGCCTGTGGATAAACTGCCGTCAGAGCTGATCGGTGCGGTGGTGATTGTGGAAACAGGTGAATACACTTCCACGGCCCTGGTGATAAAAAGCATAGACACCATCTATCGAGGGGATCGGGTAGAGCTTAAAAAGAGCAAGTAATACTTTTTTGAAAGGGATTGGTCAATGGACCGGTCCCTTTTTTAAAATATGTTCTGGGTTCAAGGTTCTAAGTTCTAAGTTATTGACATAGAACGTAGAACATAGAACATAGAACGTAGAACCGAGTTTTTAATGGAACACTACTTCTGGTTTGCCCTGAAATCCGTCCCGCTGGTGGGGAATGTGACCTTTCGCCGTCTTCTGGAGCACTTTGATACGCCGGAACGTGCATTGCTGGCCTCGGCAGAAGAACTGGCAACGGTCAAAGGGGTGAACGCGACTGTCGTCGCTTCCATTAAAAACCATGATTACCGGAACTTTGCAGAGCAAGAATGTGAGTCCGTTGAGCGGAACGGGTGCAGGGTAGTCAATTTTCTCTCCGGGGATTACCCGAAGGTGCTCCTGGAGATCCCCGATCCACCGCCTTATCTCTATGTGAAGGGTGAGCTGCAAGAAGCGGAGCCGGCCATTGCCATAGTCGGGTCGAGGCGCGCCTCAGCCTACGGCCTTATGAACACGGCACGGCTGGCCGGTGAACTGGCGGATCATGGAGTTACCGTGGTTTCCGGCATGGCCAGGGGGGTTGACACGGCAGCCCACCGGGGAGCATTGAAAAGGGGGGGGCGGAGCATCGGGGTCCTGGGGTGCGGCATCGACGTTGTGTATCCTCCGGAAAACCGCGGGCTTTTCGAGGAGATGGCTTCCAGTGGGGCACTGATTTCGGAATTTCCCATGGGGACCATCCCGCTTGCCGAGAATTTCCCCCGCAGGAACCGGATTATCAGCGGCATTTCCCGCGGGGTGCTGGTGGTGGAGGCGGCGGAAAAGAGCGGGTCGCTCATCACTGCAGAGTATGCGCTGGAACAGGGACGAGAGGTCTTTGCCGTTCCGGGCAATATCAACTATCAAAGCAGCCGCGGCACCAACCGTCTTATCAAGCAGGGGGCGAAGCTGGTGGAGTGCGTGGAGGATATTCTGGATGAGCTGCCGCAAAGGGGGAAGAAGCCCGGCGGCATCGACTCCACTCCCGGCTTCAGCTTGACTGCGCAGGAGGTCGCCGTTTATACCATTTTGGCCGACGCTCCGCTCCACATCGACGACATCATAGTAAAATGCGCATTGACAGTGGGGGAGGTTTCCGCTATTTTACTCCGCCTGGAACTTAAGGGGGCTATAACACAGCTGCCGGGCAAGCACTTTGCCATAACATAACAGGCTGATGGCTAATGGCGAAAGGCAAAAGGTGAAATCCTTAAGCCCTTAACCTTTAGCCCTTTGCCGGATCATTACGGTGAACATATGTCACAACATCTCGTCATAGTTGAATCTCCGGCCAAGGCCAAGACCATTGAAAAGTTCCTGGGGAAGGATTACCGGGTTCTTGCTTCCTTCGGACATGTCCGTGCGCTCCCCAGCAAGCAGGGGTCGGTGGATATCGAGCATGATTTTGAGCCGAAGTATGCCGTGCTCCCCGAGAGCAAAAAGCATATCGACGCCATCAAGAAAGAGCTGAAAAACGCCGATTCACTCCTGCTGGCCACTGACCCGGACCGTGAAGGAGAGGCGATTTCCTGGCATCTCTTAGCGGCACTCGGGCTCGATAAAAAGAAACAGAATATCCCCATCCGTCGGGTTGTTTTCCACGAAATTACCCGTGATGCCATTATCGATGCGGTAGAGCATCCCCGCGACATCTCTCTTGAGCTCGTTGACGCCCAGCAGGCCCGTTCCGTCCTTGACTACCTGGTCGGCTTCAACCTTTCGCCGTTCCTCTGGAAAAAGATCCGTTACGGTCTTTCCGCCGGACGGGTACAGTCGGTGGCCTTGCGCCTGGTCTGTGAGAGGGAGAAGGAAATCCAGGCTTTCAAGGAGCAGGAATACTGGACCATCGCTGCCCAGCTCTCAAACAAGGTACAGCAAACCTTCAGCGCCAACTTGGTGGAGGCGGACGGCAAAAAACTCGGCAAGTTCGATATTCCCGAAAAGGCGACTGCCGACCGCCTGGTGGAAATCCTCGCCAAAGGTGCTTACCGGGTGGAGAAGGTTACCCGTAGCGAGCGGAAGCGCTCACCGGCTCCCCCCTTTACCACGTCCACCCTCCAGCAGGAGGCGGCGCGCAAGCTCGGTTTTTCCGCAAAGAAGACCATGTCAACCGCCCAGAAGCTCTACGAAGGAATAGACATCGGCGAAGGGTCGGTCGGTCTCATCACCTACATGCGTACCGACAGTGTGGTTCTTTCCAACCTGGCCCTTACCGAGGCCCATGATGTGATAACTGCTCTTTACGGCAAGGAGTACGCCCTCGCCAAGCCCAGGTTCTTCAAGAACAAGGCGAAAAACGCCCAGGAGGCCCATGAGGCGATCCGGCCCACGTATATAGCCAAGACCCCGGCTGAATTGAAAAAGTTCCTTTCTTCGGACCAGTTCAAGCTCTACGACCTCATCTGGAAGCGTACCGTGGCCTGCCAGATGGCCGATGCGCTTCTGGATCAGACGTCGGTGGAGGTCAGCGCCGGCGCCGGCTATAAACTGAGGGCCGCCGGGACGGTCATCCGGTTTCCCGGCTTCATGAAGCTCTACATAGAGGGGCTCGACGACGAGACTGAGGAGAAGGAAGGGATGCTGCCGCCGCTCAGCGAGGGGGACAATCTGACCCTCCAGAAACTCCTGCCGGAGCAGCACTTTACCCAGCCGCCGCCGCGCTATACAGAGGCGACGCTGGTCAAGACCCTGGAGGAATACGGCATCGGGAGGCCGTCCACGTATGCCAGCATCATGAATACGCTTCTGGAGCGGAAATATGCCAGGCTTGACAAGAAGCGCTTCATCCCCGAAGATGTGGGGATGGTGGTGAACGACCTCTTGACCGGGCATTTTACCAAGTACGTGGACTACAATTTCACCGCTTATCTGGAAGAGGAGCTGGACCAGGTCTCACGGGGGGAAAAACGGTGGAAACCGCTCCTTCATGAATTCTGGGGGCCGTTCAGCTCTCTGTTGAAGCAGAAAGAAGGGGAGGTCAACAAGTCCGATCTGACGACGGAGGCCACCAATGAGATCTGTCCCGAATGCAGCAGGCCTCTGGTGGTGAAGCTCGGCAAGTTCGGCAGGTTTTACGCCTGCTCGGGCTACCCGGAGTGCAAGTACATCCGACCGCTGGACAAGGAGAAAGGGGAGCCTGCGGAGCCGGTCTTTTCCGAGGAAACGTGTGAAAAGTGCGGGAGCAAAATGCTTATCAAGGATGGTCGTTTCGGCAAGTATCTTGCCTGTTCAGGCTACCCCGCCTGCAAGAACATACAGCCGCTGGTAAAACCCAAAGGGACCGGCGTCACCTGTCCGGAATGCAAAGAGGGAGAACTGATCGAAAAGAAATCCCGATATGGCAAGATGTTCTATTCCTGCAACCGTTATCCCCAGTGCAAATTCGCCCTGTGGGACCTGCCGGTGGTTAAGCCGTGTCCCAAATGCGGTTTTCCGCTTCTGGTGAAAAAGGTCTACAAGCGGGAGGGAGAATTCCTGAAATGCCCCAAGGAGGGGTGCGATTACAGGGAAGGCGGGAAAGAGAAGTAGGGGCAAGGCTTTCTTGTTAAAAAAATGAGAGGTTATATGGAGCAGCGGGATTCTCTCATCCCGCTGTTTTTGCAGGTATGAAAAATCAAGACAAACAATTGACCATCATCGGCGGCGGCCTGGCGGGATGCGAGGCCGCCTGGCAGGCTGCCAAACGGGGCGTTAACGTCGTCCTCCACGAGATGAAGCCGCTGAAATTCTCCCCCGCCCATCACCTCGAAGGTCTTTCGGAGCTGGTCTGTTCCAATTCGCTGCGGGGCGAATCGCTGGAAAATGCCGTCGGCCTTCTGAAGGAAGAGCTGCGCCGCGCGGGGTCGCTCTTCATGGAGGCCGCCATTGCCACCCGCGTCCCGGCCGGTGGGGCGCTGGCCGTTGACAGGGGGCTCTTCTCCCGATATATAACTGAAAGAGTCGAGGCAAGCCCTCTGATCGAAGTGGTGCGCGGCGAGGTGTGCGAGATTCCCGAGGAGGGGGTGGTGATCATCGCCTCCGGGCCGCTGACCAGCGATTCCCTTGCTGGAAGGATAAGTGAGCTTACCGGCCCCTACCTCTACTTTTACGACGCCATCGCTCCCATTGTCGCGGCCGATTCCATTGATCTCGAAAAGGCCTTTCGCGCCTCCCGTTACGGCAAGGGGGAGGGGGCCGACTACCTGAACTGCCCCCTGGATGAGGCGCAGTATAACGCCTTTGTTGCCGAACTCCTGGCGGCGGAAAAGGTTCCTGCCAGATTCTTCGAAAAAGTGGTACACTTTGAAGGGTGCATGCCGGTCGAGGAGATGGCGGAGCGAGGGGTTGAGACCCTCCGTTTCGGCCCCATGAAACCGGTGGGGCTCATGGACCCCAGGACCGGCAAAGAGCCCCATGCCGTGGTGCAACTGCGTCTGGAAAACCGGGAAGGGACCATGTACAACCTGGTCGGGTTCCAGACCAAGCTTACCTATCATGAACAGCGGCGCATCTTCGGCATGATACCGGGGTTGGAGCGTGCCGAATTTGTACGGCTCGGCTCCATGCATCGCAACACCTTCGTCAACGCGCCGCAACTCCTGCTGCCGACTTTACAGTTGGGAAAAGAGCCGCGCATCCTCTTTTCCGGACAGATTACAGGTGTTGAAGGGTATGTGGAGTCGGCGGCGAGCGGTTTTCTGGCGGGGGTGAACGGCGCTGCTCTTGTTCGTGGCGAAGGCATTACCGTCCCGCCCCCTGCCACCGCCATGGGGGCGCTGGTAGGGCATATCACCGGCGCCGACCAGCGGCATTTCCAGCCGATGAATGTGAATTACGGCCTCTTCCCCGAACTCCCCGGCAGGGTGAAAAAGAAGGAGCGAAGGGCGAGGCTTGCCGAACGGGCACTTGAAGCACTGGAAGAGTGGATGAGGATTTTGTAGGGATACCCCTTGCGGGTATCCTGGTTTCGGGCACCCGCAAGGGGTGCCCCTACAGGAGCGTTATATGGACAAAGACAAGGAAAGACAGGAGATTTCGTTAATAGGCCGGCTTTTTTCGATGGAGGCGCTCCTGATCGTCATGGGGCTCTTCTCGCTGGTTTCCGGCATCGTTAACGCTGCAACAATCCAGATATTCTGGGGGGTCGTAATCATAGGCGGATCCGTGATCCTGTATTTTGTCAGGAAAAAAGACTGGAAAAAACACTGGGAGGAGCAGGAACAGATGCGGCAGGAATTCCTCGAAAAACGGAAACGGGACGAGGAAAAAGGGAAATGACGCCAAAGGGGAAGATAGTTCTCGCCTCGGCTTCGCCCCGTCGCCTTGAGTTGCTGGTTTCAGCCGGGGTCGATTTTGAGGTGTTTGCAAGCCTGATACCGGAGGAGGTTCAGGGAGAGGAGACCCCGGAGGACCATGTAAAGCGGCTGGCCAGGGAAAAGGCGCTGGACGTGGCGGCACGGGTGGAGGGACGTTTTTTCATCGGCGCCGACACGGTGGTCGTCTGCGACGGCGAGATCATGGGTAAGCCGAAGGATGGGGCGGATGCGGAACGGATGCTGAAGAAGCTTTCCGCTATTGCGCATTCCGTGATAACCGGTTATGCGCTGTATGACAAGGAACGGGACGGCCTCATCGTTGATGCGGTCACGACCCGGGTCTATTTCAAGCACCTGAGAGACGAGGAGATCGAGGCCTACATCGCCACCGGCTGCCCCTTCGACAAGGCGGGGGCTTACGCCATCCAGGGAGGGGCGGCCCACATGGTGGAGAAGATCGACGGCTCCTACACCAATGTGGTGGGGCTGCCGCTGTGCGAGGTGGTGGAGGCGCTGCGGCGGATGGGGGCAATTGGATAAAGACTGAAATCGTATTGCCACCGGGACACCGAAGCAAGGAGAAAGCCTAAAAGCGAATTGACAGGATGAACAGGATTGGCAGGATAAAACCGAGGATCTTTTTCGGGTTTAAAACCAAAAGACTTTAATCCTGTTCATCCTGTCCATCCTGTTAATTAACGGTTTTGAAGTTTATGTCCATAGCTGGTAATTTGAAAATTATCCATGACAGGGTACGCACTGCTGCCCTGCGGGCCGGCCGAGATCCTTCATCCGTGCGCCTGGTGGCAGTCTCCAAGACCGTCTCCTCCTCCGCCCTTGACGAGGCGGCGCGTGCCGGGCAGCGGGTCTTCGGCGAGAACTACGTTCAGGAACTCGTTGCCAAGGCCGAGCTGGTGACGGAGCCGGTCGAATGGCACTTCATAGGCCACCTGCAGAGCAACAAGGTGCGGCAGATCGCCGGACTCGTTGCGATGATCCATTCCGTGGACCGCCTGTCCCTCGCCCAGGAGATAGACAGGCAGTGGGGGAAGCTCGGAAAGGCCTGCGATGTCCTGATCCAGGTCAATATCGCCTGTGAGGCGACCAAGTGCGGCACTTCCATGACCGACCTGTTTGAACTTGTGCGCGAGGCGGCCAGACTCCCCCATCTGCGCATCCGGGGGCTCATGACCATGCCCCCCTTCTTCGACGATCCCGAGGGGGCGCGACCCTATTTCCGGGAGCTTGCGCGGCTCGCCGGGGAAATCTCTGCCTTGAATATCCCCCGTATGGAGATGGCGGAGCTTTCCATGGGGATGTCCGGGGATTTCGAGGTGGCCGTCGAGGAGGGGGCGACGCTGGTGCGGATCGGGTCGGCCATTTTCGGGGACAGGTACTACGGATAGACTTGTTCAAAGGGAAAGAAAGGGGCAGACCTGAAACGGTCTGCCCCTGCTTTTGTGAAGGGACCTGCTGAGAGAGCTTTACAGCTTGAAGCTTACCCCTTCCTCCTGTTTGACCTGCTTGAAAAATTCGCAGGCAGCACAGTTCATTGTCTTTTGGGCTGCGGTACCTTGGACCTTGCCTCCACAGAGGGTGCCGGCAACCTTCCAGCAGTAGCGGCCACCGTTTTTACCTTCGTTTTTGCCGTTACAGGATGCGTCGGTTGCAGCAGGGCATACCCCAAGCTCTCCTGCTTTGGGCCCACCGGCTTGTCGTCCGCAAATTTTCACTTCCCAGCAATTCTTTTTCATGGTTTGGACCTCCATGGTTTGTTCCTGTCTAAGCGACAAGCTTGAATCTCCCAACTAGTTGCTCAAGTTCCTTTGCCATCTGCGCCAGCATGGAAGCGGCGCCAGCAGATTCCTGTACCTTTTTGCTTGTTTCGCATACAATATCGCTAATCTGCTGAACGTTGCCGGTTATCTCCCTGGTGGTAGCAGTCTGTTCTTCCGCAGCTGTTGCGATCTGGTTTATTTGCATGGTTACATGACCTATCTGGTCCTGGATGTCTTGCAGGGCCTTACCCGATCTGGCCGCATCCGCCGTTCCCTTTTCCACCTCCTGGACCCCTTCCTCCATGGATTTCACCGCTTCCCGTGTCTCTTGCTGGATTGACTTGATCATCTCTCCTATTTCTTTTGTGGCCCTGGTGGTACGTTCGGCAAGGGCACGAACTTCATCGGCGACCACAGCAAAGCCCCGCCCCTGTTCCCCGGCCCGTGCGGCTTCTATGGCTGCATTCAGCGCCAGAAGGTTGGTCTGGTCGGCGATATCCTCAATAGTGGCGATTATCTCCCCGATCTGGTCGGACCTGTTTCCAAGACTCCCCACGGTTTGGGCCGACACCTTGACCCGTTCGGCAATCCGGTTCATACCAGCCACGGTTTCCTGCACCACTGTCGCACCTGTAATCGCCGAACCGTTTGTATTGCCGGCGCTTTCCGAAACCGTGCTGCAGTTCCTGGCAATATCATGGCTGGTGGCAGACATCTCCTCGCTTGCTGAGGATACTGTTCCCGCCTGGGCTGCCAGTTCGATTGTGTTGCCCGCTATTTGCGCGGATGAGGTATCAAGATCCTCGGCCGTCATGGCCAGCAGGCTTGCAGTAGTGGCAACCCCGGCCATTGCCCCTTTGATATTCTCAAGCATCCTGTTGACGGAAGCCGCCAGAACTCCGAATTCATCTTTGGAACTGATGACAACGCTTGCTGTGAAGTCCCCTTTTGAAGCCTCTTCGATGACCTTGGTTACGCTCTCCAGCGGTCTTGTGATACCGCGTATGATCCAGATCGCCATAAGAATGATTAGCAAAATACTGGCACTCCCCAAGACAGAATTCACTGCAATAATGCGCCCGATGATTTCCTGAACCCTGTTCCCTTCATTTGGTTGGGCAAGATGGACGGCTTGGAAGTAGGTGGTTCCTAACATAAAAATGACAATTAATGCTCCCAAGGCCGCGTTAAATATAACTCTAGTTCTGAATTTCATGATTTGTCCCTTGACTCCTGTCTTGATTGCTTGCTTCGAATATACTTGGAAGGTTTAGTGAATTATCGACATTATCAGGTAAATCTTTAAGCTTTTTCCTGATGGGAGATTATCAGTTTCCAGGCGGCTGCATATCTGCTATAAATAACCTCCAGAAATTATTCCGGAGGTTATGTTGTTATGAAGTCCCGCCCGTTCCTGTTGATCCTTCTGTTGTTTTCTTTGTTCGCTATCCCGTCCCATGCCGTTTCGCCTGAATTGAAGAAGAATCTCCCGGTGATGAGCCAGGGGGTGAACGTCCCCATCCTCCTTTACCACCGCTTCGGCCCCACGGTTGCCGACGGCATGACCGTCAAGACGCTGGTTTTCGAGTCCCACCTGAAATACCTGAGGGATAACGGTTACAAGGTGATACCGCTGCGTCGGCTGGTCGATTACTATCTGAAGAAGGGACCTCCCCCTCCTCCAAGGTCGGTGGTGATCGTGGAGGACGACGCCCACAAGACGGTATACAGCGACATGGCTCCCCTCGTTAAGAAGTACGGCGTGCCGGTGACGGTCTTCATCTACCCGTCCGCCATCTCCAACGCCAAGTACGCCATGACCTGGGACCAGATCCGTGAGCTGAAGAAGACCGGGCTGTTCGATTTCCAGTCCCACACCTTCTGGCACCCGAATTTCAAGAGGGACCGAAAGAAGATGAAGCCTGCGGAGTTCGAAAAATCGGTGGATACGCAGCTCACGAAGTCGAAGGCAAGGATCGAGAAGGAGCTGGGTGTGAAGGTGGATATGCTCGCCTGGCCGTTCGGCATCTATGACGATTACCTTCTGAAAAAGGCCGCGTCGTCCGGATATGCCGCGACATTTACCATCGAGCGCCATCACGCCGGTGCGGGAGACAACGTTATGAAGCTCCCCCGCTATCTTTTGATCAATGCGGACCAGGGAAAGGCGTTTGAGCAGATACTGGCGGGGTCGGCGCCGAAGCGGGATGTGGTCTACTGACGTGAGGAGTGAGGAGTGAGGAGTGAGGAGTGAGGAGTGAGGAGTGAGGAGTGAGGAGTGAGGAGTGAGGAGTGAGGGGGAGAAAAAGCACCCATGCCCGGACTGTACATTCTGCCAATGGTGTAGCGACGACCGTTGTCGTCTGTGTCTAGGGTGTGCGGGCAGAAAGAAGCTCTCACTGGCAGAGCAGATAGCGCTTTATGAGGCATTGAACTGCGGCGGGAAAGACGGGTCTGATACATCCGGCTGACGTTAAGTACCAGGAAATGCCGGACGCGAAAAAAAGGCGGTGGATGCGACCCCCGCCTTTTTATTTTGATCTCGTCGTACTTATCCGGTCGATGCGCTCATGGGCGCCGGGGGATCGAGCACTGCTTGACCACGATGTGCACATGTGATGCGCAGCATGGTAAGCCATTTTTCCTGCCTTTGTGTTACCATCCGAGCGAAAAGCCCGGCGCGCCCATGTTTTCCGTACTCGCCGAAATGACGGAGTTCTGCTGCACCGCATACACATTCCGGTCGATGAATACCCCCCTGGTCCAGTCTTGTTTCTGGTTGATCAACAGCCAATTGGTAAAGTTGTTTTGTGAGCCGGTAGCAATCTTACCGAGGAACTCGAATCCCTGCTCTGGGGTTGCCCGATAGACATAGAGGCCGTTGAAGACGACATTTCCGTAGTCGGACAGTGCCTGCGGCGCTCCGTTCGTGAACTCAGCGACGGTTACCGGAAACGCGAGCAGATTCTTTTCCGGGAGGAAGGTAAACGCCTTGGGATTGCTGAGGGCCTCGGAGTCGGTCCCGCGGACGCCGATGAGCTGTTTGTGCAGGAGCTTGGGATTCGAGAAGTCGCTGATGTCGAAGATCGACAACTGCATCCCCTGGTACCAGGCGAACGGCGAATCCGGAGTATCCTGCTTCGCGTCCTTGCCCACGGCCAGGAGATGGTTCGCGTCCAGCAGATGTAGGTACTCGGAATATCCCGGCACCTTCAATTCTCCGGCCACCTTCGGGCCGGTGGGGTCGGAGAGGTCGAGCGTGTAGAGGGGGTCTATCTTCTTGAAGGTCACCAGGAACCCGCGCGGGCCGATGAAACGCGCCGCGTATATCCGCTCAGTGACGGCAAGGTTTTCGAGCTTTCCGATTACTTCGAGGGCGCCGTCCTTGGCCCGCAGGCAGTATACATGATTGGCGCTGTCGGGATTGGTACCCCACCATGGTTCGGTGGTAGTGGCAATCCGCAGCACGCCGTCGTATTCCCCCAGGGAGAACTGGTTGAGCGGCCGCCCCTTGACCGTTGCGCTGCCGTCGGCGGTCACCTTCTCTCCGCTCAGGTCGAACTTGTGGATCAGCGTCTCCTCGAATCCCTGCGGTGAACCCTGCGTCACGCCCCAACGGGTGGCGGCGAGGTAAAGAGAGCGGGGAGAGGCGTACACCGTCCCGGCATCGGCCACCATTCCCATCGAGGTGAACGCCGGGGAGGGGTCGTCGAGCTGGAAGGTCGTAATCGCGACAATGCTACCGCCTGCCGGCTCCAGAGGCCGGTAGAAGTTTTCCGGCTCGATGAGGTTGCCGCTCTTGGTTGCCTGTCCCGTTGCATCATAGATGGTGTAGGAAGGGATAAAATCCTTGATGGTCAAAGCGGCAACGGTCTTGCGGTTGGACTCGACGACCTTTTTTTGGTCCGCTTCCGTTCCGTCGTACCAGCGGTTGATAACGACAGGCAGCTCGGGAAGGTACTGCTGGACCAGATGCAGTCTCCCTCCCGTGATCCGGGATGAAACCTGATACCCGTCGGCAACGAATTCCAGGACCTTTTCCGGCCGGGAGGGGTCCGACACGTTCACCATCAGCACGCCGGTCCTGGCCTTCGCCGGAATCCACCAGGGATACCCGACCACCACCGGCATCGCGGATGGGGAAGAGGCTTGCGGGCTTCCATCCGGCCCGTACAGGACAACCAGGGTCTGCTTGTACAGGTAGAGGGAATTCACAGTCCCTTTCACGTCGACACTGCCGGTCACCTGCATGCCATCCGCCGGATATATCTTCGATATGGTCACCTTGCGGCTTCCCGCCACATACAGGTACTGCCCGTCGTTTTTGACCAGGTCGGATTCGTCCACCCCTGCCTCCTGCAGGTTGGTGGTCGAAAAGACCGGGCTATCGGCGGAAGAGCCGGAAGCAGCGGGTGCTGCCGTGGCAATCGTTGTACTACCCCCTTTTTCATTTTCTCCGTAAACGGTGCCGGGTATCAGACGGGAGGCGAACTGTTCCCTGAAATAGGTCTCCAGCTCCTGCCGGTCGCGGAAGGTCGCCAGTGCGCCGCGCCTCACCTCGTTATCGCGCTTAGCCAGGGTCTCCCGCATATGGGCCTGGGCCTGCTCGCTGGTGCGCAGGGTGCGGGCACCCGATTCCGGAAAGAGCCCGCGGCTGCTCAGGTCCTGCATCACCCCCTCAAGACTCTTCTCCACGGAATCCGCGGAATCGAGAATCATGTGCAGGGTTTTCCCCCGGCAACCGCCGCGTACCTGTTCCGAAATGGTGATGCCGTTCCCAGGCTGGCCGTCGTGGTCCAGCGACTGGAGAAGACGGGCGATATTGGCGACCTTGTAGCTCGTTTCGTTGAACGCGCCGGGCACAAGGTCCACCGGGGTGATCTGCGCATTTGCGAACGTCTCTCCCAGTGTGATGTCACCGATATGAAACGAGACGATCTCTCCATCCTTGTACAGAAACGTGCCACCCCCCTCGGTGACGCCGGTCCTCAAGACCTCGCCCGACGGGGAGAGCGCCCTGTATTCCAGCCCATCCACGGGGCTATCCACGAAAATGCCGGTCTTCAGACCGGGGTCCTGCGCGGAGCCCCCCCCTCCGCTGCACCCGGCAAGGGTTAAGAGAAGGAATGCACACAAGCAAACAATCGACTGAGAAAAGTTTCTTCGCTTGGTTTCCATGGTTTCCTCCTTGAGGTTCCTCGTTGAACGCTTCCTTCCGGTTTGTTGCACGACTATTTCTACAAGGTGACCACCTTCCCCATGAAGAGGATCAGGCCGGTCTGGCGGTCGCGGATCAGGAAGAGGAAGGGATGATCGATTTTTACTGTCTGATTGGCGGAAGGAGCCGCCGTAACGCCAACGTTAATTGCCGTCGCGGCGGCGGCCTCCGTTCCCTCTTCGTCCACAGCGATAAAAGCCTTATGGAAAACAGCCGCGACGAAGAGGTCGCGGTTGCCGTCAATTCCTGAGAAATCGGCCCGGCCCGGGGCGAAGGCATCGGTCATGCCGAGGGATTGCAGGATTGCCCCCATGGGTGATTCTCTGGTGAAGGTATATTTCGGCATTGAAAAATCCATGCCCGTATGGGCCAGATGGCTGGTTATATCACCAATCACGGTCGGGGAGAGCGTGGAGAGAAATGCGTCGAAGCTACCGGGGGTGGGCATGATCACCAGCATCGACAGTTCCCCTCCGGCATAGGGGATGTCAACGGCCTGGCATCCGGCCACCTGCGCATACGGCGCAGTGAATACCTGACTCATGAACGGAACTGATGACGACGAACCGTCACGGTTGGTAAAAGAGCCGTTCGCCGTGCCGGTTTTCGGGAACTGCGAAGCCCAGTTCGCCTTGAACCACATGGCGTTTGTCAGAACAAGGCGGGTATCTGAGGTCACACCATCCGGTGGGATCAGATTCTGAATCCTGTTGTTTGTCTGATCCTCCACCCATTTGTTGATGGTTTGCCGTGCAGTCTCTGGGGCGCTCATAAAGTCAACGAGGTTGAGACCGGCGCCGTAATTGACCGCAAGGGGGTCCAGGTAAGCCGGCAGGATGGAAAATCCCTGTTGCCCCCACACTGCGTTGGCATTATTTAGCTTTGGCGTCTGCAGGCCGTTTTGGAGAACAGTCCCCGTGGTTTTACCGGCAAGGTTAAGATTGAGCTTGTTGAACGCCGGATTGAATCGATCCTGCGGCAGGGGAAAGGAGATCGTCTGCTCGATCTGGCTCAGGGTCGTCCCGCGGGCCCCGGGCGCCAGCAGCGCAAATGCCTGGCTGATGCTGTAAGGGGAGAAGAAAGTGTTATCGCCTGGGTTCGTGTCGAGCAGTGGAAAAACCTTCAGGGCAAATTCCGCGGTTCCGTCAGTCACTGCTGCGAGATCCGCATCGGTGACCTGCGGACTCGTGTCACGGGCAAGGTTGGACTTGGCAACGCTGAAGCTCCCCGTCCCCCCTGTGCCGACACCACCGCCACATCCCGTGATGATGGCGGCACCAACAATAATCGCCGCAATTACTCGCGAAAAATACCAACCTTGAGGTGAAGAGGAGTTGTTCATGTGGGGCACTCCTTCCGTTTCGTGGATTTCCGGCTGTGGCGCGCCGTGGATTCGGTGGCTGGGGCCTCGGTATCCGGCGTGGATTCGGTAAAGGTGTAAAGCCCGATACGCACGCGCTGGTCCTGCCTGCGCCCGGCGAGGGCATCGGCCTCGATGAGCGCCGTGATTGCGGGCACCATGGCATCACGAAGCGCCTGCCAGTGTGCCGTAACCAGCGGGCGCAATGTATCGACCGACTCGGCGGACAGCTCATCGGCAAAGACGGCCTGCTCGAAGTGTCGGCGGCCATCGCTCAGAACGTTGGCCACGGCGCCATCCAGATGGTCGCCGACATTGTCGCCCAGCAAGCCGAACATTTGCCGTGAATCGCCGCACGGTACGAAATCGCCGCGTACCAAGCTCACGCTGTCGCTCTCTTCATCATGGTGCGCAAGGCCCAGCCGGACAAGCTCCTTGAGCATGCTGCGCGGATGGACATCACGGGTGATCGACTGGGCGAGCGTGTCAAAGCTCGGCGCGGGGCCCTGCCGCTTGAGCGCACACGGCGCGCCGTTCTGATCCCGAAATGCAGGGTCTGTTGTCCATCGGGCGAACACCTCGGTGGCCAGCGGTGATTTGGTCGACTGTGCCGGTGCGTCGGATCTGGTCAGGCGCGTTACCTCACGGCGGCTGATGCCGGTTGCGGTACTGATACGGCTCACCGTGCCGTGGCTGGGTGAGCCGGGTTGGAGTGAGTCCGCCTCTTGAACGAAGGCCCGTTTCAAAATATCTTCGACTGCCGCGAACGTCACGCCGTTCGCCAGGCAAAGGCGCGCCAGGGGGGCCAACAGGCGGCTCAGCGTCCCCATCAGCACTTCTTCCGGCCGTGTGATGTCCGCGGCGTCTGCCTGCGTCGTTGTGGTTGTGAGAGGTGGCACCATAGTCGTTCCGAAATAAATGAATTCTATAAATGTGCATTTTACACATTTATTCTGGCTTGGCAAGTCTATCTATGCAAAAAAGTAAATTTTTTTCTAAACCAAAAGGAGGACACGTGCTTGAATACGGTCAATGTGAGGGATGAGCAGCGGGGTCAGGGTGGGCAGCGGTGGGTAGGTTAGACTCCGGATGTCAGGGGGGTAGCCGTAGAGAGAGGTTTACTCGCCCCCTCAAGCATCTCTTGGCCTGAGGTGAAAACCAGCGGGCGATTACTTTGTCCCAAGCTCTTTCGACCGGGCGGTGGCGGCATCCACCGCGTCGATGACCGTGCCGCGGAACCCTACCTGTTCCAGGGCGTGGAGCCCGGCGATGGTAGTGCCGCCGGGGGAGGTCACCTTGTCCCGGAGCAGAGCCGGGTGCTCATGGGTTGCGAGGAGCAGTTTCGCCGTGCCGAAGACCGTCTGTGCGGCAAGACCGGTAGCGATGTCGCGGGGGAGGCCGTTCTTCACCCCGGCGTCGGAGAGGGCCTCGATGAAGGTCAGGACATAAGCCGGCCCGCTGCCGGAGAGCCCGGTCACAGCGTCCAGGAGTTTCTCTTCCACCAGATAGGCCTTTCCCACCAGTTCAAAGATACGGCGAGTAAGGGAGATATCCTCCGACGTCGCATGCGCACCGGGGGCGACTGCGGAGGCGGCTTCCATCACCAGCGCCGGCGTGTTGGGCATGACCCGCACCACCCGCACGGCTCCCGGAAACGCTGCCTCGATGGTTTCCGTCGTTATTCCCGCCATGATGGAGATGAGCGGCTTTTCCGCTGAGAGGGTGCCGCCGATCACTTTCAGAACCTGACCGGAGATCTGAGGCTTAACGGCCAGGATTATGACATCGCAACCGGCGACAACGGCGTTGTTGTCCGCAGTGACTTGGACCCCGTAGCGGTCGGCCAGGAACTCCCGCCGCTCCGTCAAAGGTTCTGCGACGGTCACGTCGGCTGCCGGAACCCCTCCCGTCAACAGCCCTCTTATCAGGGCCTCCGCCATGTTTCCCCCGCCGATGAAGCCGATCTTCTTATCTGTAAGCATTGATGCTCTCCTTCCGGTGTCTGTTTCGGTATTTCTTTTATAGTTATCTCTGCTCGAAAGTCAATAAAATTCATACATTTGTTGCGGGCAAATTCCAGTCGGGAGCCGGTTTCCCAAAAATGTTCCGTGGGGCAAAAAATTATTGACACAGGAAAGCAAGTGTATTATAAACCACACCTTGTTTGCAGGGGTTTAAACAGAAAGTTTACAAATGCTAAACCAGTCTCTTGACAAAAAGTTTAGAAATGCTAAACTAGCATTCAAACAAAAAGTTTACCATTACTAAACACAACCTCAGATTCTTAAATACGGCGTTGTGTCTCTAAACCCGGAGGATTGCTTGAAGATCGGTGAGCGATTGAAACGGCTCAGAATGATCAACTCCCTTACCCAGGAAGAGTTGGCAAGCCGCGCAGACCTTACCAAGGGGTTCATATCCCAGCTGGAAAACGACACCACGTCGCCATCCATAGCAACGTTGAAGGATATCCTCGACGTGTTCGGCGTCAGCATGCAGGAGTTTTTCAGCGAGACCTCCGATGAGGATATAGTCTACGGCAAGGATGCCCGCGTTCAGGCCACCGACGATGACGAGAAGATTCGGGTCGAACTCCTCGTGCCGGGGGCGCAGAACCGGGAAATGGACCCGGTGCTCGTAACGCTTGAGCCCGGAGAGGAAATGGACGAGCAGCCGTTTCACGATGGGGAGGAATTCGGCTTTGTTCTGTTGGGCAAGGTTCAACTCCGACTTGATGACCGGCTCTACACGGTGAAGAAGGATGAATGCTTCTATTTTTCCTCTGACAAGAAGCATTCTGTGAAGAATATCGGCAAAGGGGCGGCACGTATTCTATGGGTGGTGACGCCGCCCACCTTCTACTATTGATTCGGTTGTACCGTAGGGGCGAGGCATGCGTCGCCCCTACGGTGCGCAGCATATAAAGAAGGAGATCGTTCATGAGCAAAGTGCTGATAATCGGTGCCGGCGGCGTTGGCCAGGTCGTCGCCCACAAATGCGCCCAGCGGCGCGATATCTTTTCCGAGATCACCCTCGCTTCGCGCACCAAGAGCAAGTGCGACGCCATCGCCGCGCAGCTGGGGGGGAGCATCAAGACTGCCCGGGTCGATGCCGACAACGTCCCCGAACTGGTGGCGCTGATCAAACAGGTGCAGCCCAAACTGGTGATCAACGTCGCCCTGCCGTACCAGGACCTGCACATCATGGATGCCTGCCTGGAGACCGGGGTCGACTACCTCGACACCGCCAACTACGAACCCCTCGACACCGCCAAGTTCGAGTACTCCTGGCAGTGGGCCTACCAGGAGCGCTTCAAACAGGCCGGGATCATGGCCCTTCTCGGCTCCGGCTTCGACCCCGGCGTGACCAACGTCTATACCGCCCTGGCGGCGAAGAAGTACCTGGACGTGATCGAGGAGATCGACATCATCGACGCCAACGCCGGTTCCCACGGCCAGCCTTTCGCCACCAACTTCAATCCGGAGATAAACATCCGCGAGGTGACAGCCACCTGCCGCCACTGGGAGAACGGCACCTTTGTCGAGAGCCCGGCCTTGGCCACCAAGCGGGTCTTCGACTTCCCCGAGGGGATCGGGCCGATGAACATCTATCGCCTCTACCATGAGGAGATGGAGTCGCTGGTAAAGCACATCCCCACCATCAAGAAGGCGCAGTTCTGGATGACCTTCTCGGACAACTACCTGAAGCACCTGGAGGTGCTGCAGAACGTGGGGATGACCCGCATCGACGAGGTGGAGTTCCAGGGGCAGAAGATCGTGCCGATCCAGTTCCTCAAGGCGCTCCTCCCCGATCCGGGGAGCCTGGGGCCCCTGACCAAGGGAAAGACCTGCATCGGCGTGGTTGCCAGGGGGGTCAAGGACGGCAAGCGGAAGCAGGTCTACATCTACAACATCTGCGACCACGAAGAGTGCTACCGGGAGGTCCAGTCCCAGGCCATCAGCTACACTACCGGCGTGCCGGCGGTGGTGGGTGGCATCATGATGCTCACCGGCAAATGGCGGGGCGAAGGGGTCTTCAACATGGAGCAGTTCGATCCGGAGCCGTTTCTGGAAATACTCTCGGTGATGGGACTGCCGACGGTGGTCATCGATGGCGGCGAGTGGCCGGAGCTGTGAAGACTGGGGAGAGGGGGTAGTTTTTTTGAAAGAGGTATTTCACGGTTGACCGGAATCGACATCGACAAAATCCTCGCCCTCGCCCCGTCACCCGCCTACGTGGTGGACCTGGGGCGGCTGCGCGCGAATCTCGCCATCCTGGACGAGGTCCAGCGGCGCAGCGGCGCCAAGATCCTCATGGCGCTCAAGGCGTTCGCCATGTGGAGCGTCTTTCCCGTCATTCGGGAGACGCTGCACGGCGTCTGCGCCAGCAGCCCATGGGAGGCGCGCCTCGGGCGCGAGGAGTTCGGCCGCGAGGTGCACAGTTTCGCCGCCGCCTTTAAGGAGGAGGACGTCAAGGAGCTCCTTGCCACCTCCAACCACCTCGTCTTCAACTCCTTCAATCAGCTGGAGCGTTTTCGGCCGCTGTGGGAAAAGTGTCGCGGGCGGGTGTCGGTGGGCTTAAGGGTGAACCCGGAGCACACCGAAGGGCACACCGCCATCTACGACCCCTGCGCACCCAAGTCGCGGTTGGGTATCCCGCGGCGGGAGTTTGATGGGAAATCGCTGGCCGGGGTGGAGGGACTTCACTTCCATACCCTCTGCGAGCAGCTCTTCGAGCCCCTGGAGCGGACAGCGCACGTGTTCGAGGAAAAATTCGGCGAATTCCTGCCGGGGATGCGATGGCTGAACCTGGGGGGCGGGCACCACATCACCCGCGAGGGGTACGACATCGACTCTCTGGTCGGGCTCATCAAGCATTTCCAGGAGAAATACGGCCTGGAGGTCTACCTGGAGCCCGGCGAGGCCATTGCCATCGGTACCGGCATCCTGGTCGGCGAGGTCCTGGACGTGGTGCGTAACGAGATGGATATTGCCATCCTCGACGTATCGGCCACCTGCCACATGCCCGATGTGCTGGAGATGCCTTACCGGCCCGAGATTCAGGGGGGCTTCAATGCCGGCGACAAGGCCCATACCTACCGCCTCGGTGGGCCGTCGTGCCTGGCGGGAGACGTCATCGGCGACTGGTCCTTCGACGAGCCGCTCGTGCCGGGCCGTCGGCTGGCGTTTCTCGATATGGCCCACTACACCATGGTCAAGACCACCACCTTTAATGGGATTCAGCTTCCGCACATCTGCACTTACGAGCCGGAAACCGGCGAGCTCAAGGTGGTTCGAAGATTTACATACGAGGATTTTAAAAACAAATTGTCCTGATGTTTCTGAAGTAAATTACCGTCAGTGCAGCGATGACAGATTCGTGATGATAACGGCGGATGAGAGGAGCTCGGCCCGCAGGCGTAGCAGCGCTACGTCGAGGAGCTGGGCGACGAGCAGACGTCGTTAGCGCGCGAATATGGCATCGCCGGGAGAAAATAATGGAACGCTGGTCGATTAACGATTCCGCCAAGATTTACAACCTCGACAACTGGGGTGCCGAGCTCTTCTCCATCAACAAGAAGGGGAATATCTGCGTCCACCCATCCCCCACCTCGAAGTATTCCATCGACCTGCGGGCATTGATGGACGACCTGATCAAGCGGAAGATCAAGCCCCCCATCCTCCTCCGCTTCATGGACATCCTGGAAGGGCGGATCGCCGCTATCAACCGCGCCTTCAGGAGCGCCATCCATGAGAACGACTACCCGGCCAGGTACCAGACCTTCTACCCCATCAAGGTGAACCAGCAGCGCCAGGTGGTGGAGGCGATCGCCAAATTCGGCAAACGCTACAACATCGGCCTGGAGGTCGGCTCCAAGGCGGAACTGGTGGCGGCCATCTCGTTCGCCACCGGCAACGGCGTCCCCATCATCTGCAACGGTTACAAGGACAGCGAGTTCATCGAGACGGTCCTCTACGCCTCCAAGATCGGCTACGACATCACCATCGTCGTCGAGAAGATGTTCGAGCTGGAGAAGATCATCAGACTGGCGAAAAAGGCGGGGATCATGCCGAAGCTGGGGATCCGGGTGAAGCTGTCGTCCAAGGGGACCGGCAAGTGGGCCACCTCCGGCGGCGAGGACGCCAAGTTCGGCCTGCGGATCTCCGAGATCATCGCCGCCATCGACATCCTGAAGAAGGAAGGGATGATCGACAACCTGAAGCTCCTCCACTTCCACATCGGCAGCCAGATCACCAAGATCGACAAGATCAAGAACGCGCTCATCGAGGGGACCCGCATATACGTGGAGATGAAAAAGCTGGGGGTCGGCCTTGAGTACGTGGACATCGGCGGCGGCCTGGGGGTCGATTACGACGGCTCCAAGTCGAGCTACTTCTCCAGCGTCAACTACTCCATCGAGGAGTATGCCAACGACGTCATCTATCAGGTGAAGAACATCTGCGACGAGGCCGGTGTCGCCTGCCCGAACATCATCTCCGAATCGGGGCGGGCCGTCGTCGCCCACTATTCGGTGCTGGTGACCAACGCCCTCAACACCACCACCCAGAGCCTGATGCCCGATTTCGAGGAGACCCTCGACCAGGCGGAGAAGCTCTCCCCCACCGTGAAGAAGCTGGTGGACATCTACAAGAGCCTGGACCGCTATTCGCTGCGGGAGGACTACCATGACACCCTCCAGCTCATCCAGGAGGCGGTAAGCCTCTTCAACCTCGGCTACCTGAACCTCCACGACCGGGCCATTGCCGAGTGGCTCTGCACCAGGATATTCAAGAAGATCAACAGCATCGTCGAGAAGATCAAACCGATTCCCGAAGAGTTGCAGAACTTTCAGCTCAGCCTGCGCCAGACGTATTTCGCCAACTTCTCCCTCTTTCAGTCGATTCCGGACTCCTGGGCCATCGATCAGCTCTTCCCCATCGTCCCCATCCAGCGGCTCAACCAGAAGCCGGACGTCATGGCGTCCATCGCCGACATCACCTGCGATTCGGACGGCGAGATCAACAGCTTCGTCGGCGAGAACGGCCGGACCAAATTCCTCCCCCTGCACAAAATCCGCAAGGACGAGGACTACTACATCGGCTTCTTCCTCATCGGCGCCTACCAGGAGATCCTGGGGGACATGCACAACCTGTTCGGCGACACCAACGCGGTCCACATCTCCTTCAGCAAGAAGACCAACTACAAGATCGACACGGTCATCACCGGTGACGCCATCTGGGAGAGCCTCAAGTACGTGCAATACAAGGGGCCCGAGATCCTGAAGCATGTGCGCGACACCCTGGAAAAGAGCGTCGCGCTGCGGAAGATCTCCATCGAGGAGACCAGTCACTTCCTGGAGCTGCTGGATAAGGCGCTGGTATCCTACACCTACCTGGGAGAGTAGGACACAACGCCATATTTGCGCCCTGACGGCGCCGGCTCCTGCGGAGGCTCCTCGCCGTAGCGCTGCTACGCCTGCGGGCCTTCCTCGTCGCCGACACCGTCATCATCGCAAATCTGGCGTTGCGAAAGGGGAACGCCGCTTTTCCGCCATGCCGGTGTTGGCCTTCGGGATTCCTTGTGCGGCATAGCGCTGCTATGCCTCCGCGTCATCCCTTGACCGCCTTGGCCTGACGAAAAATCGACGTTCCCCTGTGTTCTATTCTATGATAACGTAAGAAAATGAAATCGTTCCTTCTCGCCAGCGTTACCCTCCTCGTGCTTTTGCTGTTTGTCTCTCCGGTCATTGCCGCGAAGAAAATCAAGTCGCTCTGTGAGGTCCGCTATCCGAGTGATGCCCGCGTCGCGTGGGAATGCCTGAAACTGAAGTGGACGGACACTCCGGGCGCGCTTTTCGGCGAGCACTGGCAAGACGTGCTCCGCTTCAACCGGATGGACCGGCGCCACTTCTTCGGCGGGAGGTCTATCAAGGTTCCGAAACGTTTCGAGGAGATCACGAACTTTACGCCGCTGCCGGCAACGTACCCCGACGCAGCCGGGGAAGAGAAATTCATTCTGGTCGACCAGTCCGAGACGTTCCTGGGGGCCTATGAATACGGCAGACTGGTGTTTTCCTTTCCCGCGGCGGTCGGCATCAAGGGGCACCGGGTCCCGAACGGCGAATTCAGGATCGACGCGGCCGACCGCCGGCATAAATCGAACCTTTACACCATTGAGGAAATCGGCCGCCGCTATCCGATGCATTACGGCCTCCGTTTCTACGTCGACAAGAGCGTTGATGGCTGGCCATCCTACTGGATCCATGGCCGCGACGTCCCCGGCTATCCTGCCTCCCATGGCTGCATCGGCCTCTACGACGAGGAGATGCAGAGGGATTATTACAGCGCCTACGACAGGAAGGTGAACAAACCGTACTACCACGAGCTGAAAGAACCGTTCCTCGATGCCGCCAAAACACTCTACCAGTGGGTCATCGGCTCCCATAACGATCCCGGAAAGTTTCATAAGATCGACTACGGTCCGCGGGTGCTGATCATCGGTACCCCGCCGTTGTGAGCGTGGGCCCGCATTTTTCCCACCTGGCGGCAATGCCGCCCGGCCATAACGGCTAAACTCCCCGGCGGAAGAGCATGAGGCGCGCCTTAGGGGGTAGAGCTGGAATACTTATGGATGATTCCGAATACCTGCGACCTTTCCGCTTTCCACTTGCCTTTTCTAGAATATGGCTACTCAGCCTCCTTGACTTTGCCTGGATTTAGAGCCGCCAGAACAAATCCCCCCTAACCCCCCTTTGCGAAAGGGGGGAACGAACTTCACCCTTTTTTGGGTTATAAATCCGTATTTTTTCAGCATGCAAACCCGTCCGGCGCCTGCACTCGTGGGGCAAGACCCGCTCCCGGAGCCGGTTTTTCCGGTATTGCTTTTTCCAGCCGTAGATTTATAATGATTGTATAAGGAGACATCATCCAAAGGAAAAGGAGGATACCGTCATGTTAACGTTCGTCATGCTGACACGCCTTTCCCCTGATGCGCTCCGCTCCCCCGAAACGCTGGAGAAGCTGGAGCAGACGGCGATGGAACACGTTCGCCGGGAATGCCCGAAGGTGGAATGGCTGCATAACTTAGCGATACTCGGTCCCTGTGACTACCTTGACATCTTCCACGCCCCCGACCTGGAAACTGCCATGAGGGTGGCGACCATCATCCGCACATACGGCCATGCCACGACCGAGGTCTGGACCGCCACCGAGTGGAAGGCGTACAAGGAGATGCTGCACGGGCTGCCGAAGGCCGCGTAGGTCGAGCCGGTACGGAGGAGGGGGACAATCCCCCTCCTTTTTTATTGGGTCTTTTGTAAAAAAGTTGGTAACTATTCAGCTTATTCAACTAGCATACAGCTCATCTCTTGCATTTTGCCTCCCCTCCCTTGACGGGAGGGGATTGAGGGGTGGGTGAAGCTGCCAATTGAGTCAAAAGTGGCAATCTCCCCCACCCCCTAACCCCTCCCGCAAGGGGAGGGGGAACTTTATTGCAAAATTTGTATTATGCTGAATAGTTACAAAAGTTGAAAAGTTTTGCTCCCTTCCAATCCTTTTGGACAAAATGATACAGTCTAGGACAAAAGTACCCGCCAGATTGTTCCTTTTGTCCGCCCCGCTTTCTTTCACCCATGCCCGGCCATTCTAAACAGATCAATCATTTCAATATGTTAATAAAATGTTACGTTTTGTAAACAATTGGTACGAGAGTTGCCGTATACAGCGGGATTTGTGTTTACAGCAGACATCGGTCTGAAGCTTATTAAAGAGAAGGAGTTTTTTATGGCAATTTCCAGAAGGCGGTTTCTGCAGAGCGGGGCGCTGGCTGCGGCCGGAGTGGCCCTCTCCGGCAAGCAGGGGGAAGCGAGCGTCGATGCCCCCGAGATGAGGACAAAGGGGTTGAAGAGCTCCACCACCATCTGTCCGTTCTGCGCGGTGGGGTGCGGGCTGGTCGTCCACACCAAGAACGGCAAGGTAGTCAATATCGAGGGTGACCCGCAGCACCCGATAAACGAGGGTTCGCTCTGCCCCAAGGGGGGGGCGCTCTTTCAGATCGCGAACAATGAGCGGCGCCTGCAGAAGGTGATGTACCGGGCGCCCGGGTCGGACCGCTGGGAGGAGAAGTCGTGGGACTGGGCGCTCGACCGGATTGCCGCCCGCATGAAGGAGACCCGCGACCGGACCTTCAAGACGAAAGAGATCGACAAGAAGGACAACAAGGAATACATGGTGAACCGGGTCGAGGGGATGACCTTCCTCGGCGGCGCCGGCCTCGACAACGAGGAGTGCTACCTCTGGTCCAAGTTCGCCCGCGCCATGGGGGTCGTCAACCTGGAACACCAGGCCCGACTCTGACACTCCGCGACAGTCGCCGGTCTGGCGGCTTCATTCGGACGTGGCGCAATGACCAACCACTGGATCGACCTGAGGAACAGCGATGCGATCCTCGCCATCGGCTGTAATCCGGCCGAAAACCACCCGATTTCCATGAAATGGATCGAGGCGGCCATGGACGGCGGCGGCAAGCTGATCACGGTCGACCCCCGTTTCACCCGGACCGCCTCCAAGGCGGACCTGTACGCCCAGATCCGCCCGGGGACCGACATCGCCTTCCTCGGCGGGATGATCAACTATGCGCTGCAGAAAGATCTGATCCATCATGAGTACGTGCGGGAATACACCAACGCATCGTTCATCATCAACGAGAAATACGAGTTCGAGAACGGCCTTTTCTGCGGTTTCGACGACCAGGAGAAGACCTACGACCTGAAGTCGTGGGCCTACGAGACCGACGCGGCCGGCAATCCCAAGACCGACAAGAGCCTCACGCACCCCCGCTCGGTCTACCAGCTGATGAAGAAGCACTTCTCCCGCTACGACGTGGAGATGGTCTGTTCCATTACCGGGACCAGGATGGAGGACTTCCTGGCGGTGGCCAGGACCTTCTGCGCCACGGGGCGCCCCGACAGGGCGGGGACGGTCCTCTACGCGATGGGGATCACCCAGTCCACTCACGGGACCCAGAACGTGCGGGCCATCTCCATGCTCCAGACGCTTTTGGGCAATATCGGGATCGCCGGAGGGGGAATCAACGCCCTGCGCGGCGAGTCGAACGTCCAGGGTTCCACCGACTACGGCCTGCTCTTCCACATCCTTCCCGGTTACCTCAAGTCTCCCGAGTACAACAACACGGACCTGAAGGCCTACCTGGAGAAGTGGACCCCGAAAACTAACGATAAGAAGAGCGCCAACTGGTGGGGGAACACCCCGAAGTACACGGTAAGCCTCCTCAAGGCCTGGTACGGGGAGCATGCGACCAGGGAGAACGACTTCTGCTTTTCCTACCTCCCCAAGCGCAGCGGCAATTACTCGTACCTGAAGCTCCTGGAGCGAATGGCCAAGGGGGAGATGGAGGGGCTCGTCTGCATGGGGATGAACCCCGCCATGGGGGGGCCCGACTCCACCACGGCCCGCGACGCCCTGGGCAAGCTTAAATGGCTGGTCACCGTCGACCTGTGGGAAACGGAGACCTCCATCTTCTGGAAGCGACCCGGGGTGAACCCGCGGGATATCCAGACCGAGGTCTTCATGCTTCCCGCCGCTTCGTCGGTGGAGAAGGAGGGCTCCATCTCCAACTCCGGCCGCTGGACCCAGTGGCGCTACAAGGCGGTGGAGCCGGTCGGCGAGGCCCGCAGCGACCTGGCGATCATCGACCAGTTCTACAAGCGGGTCGCGGCCCTCTACCGGAAGGAGAAGGGGGCCTTCCCCGAGCCGATCACCAGTCTCGCCTGGAATTACGGCAACGGCCACGAGCCGGACGTGCAGCTGGTGGCCAGGGAGATCAACGGCTACTTTACCAGAGACATGACCATCACCGACAAGGACAAGGTACTTGAGTTCAAGAAGGGGGACCAGGTCCCGATGTTCAAGTACCTCCAGGACGACGGCTCGACGGTGAGCGGCTGCTGGATCTACTGCGGCTCTTTTACCAAGGAAGGGAACCAGATGGCCCGCAGGGACGCCGGAGATCCCACCGGGCTGGGGCTCTTCCCCAAGTGGTCCTGGTGCTGGCCGGTCAACCGGCGTATCATCTACAACCGTGCCTCGGTCAATCCGGCCGGAGAGCCGTTCAACCCGAAACGCCCGGTCGTTGCCTGGGACCCGCTGGAGAAGAAGTGGAAGGGGGACGTGCCGGACGGGCCGTGGCCACCCATGAAGGACGACAAGGAGGGGAAATACCCGTTCATCATGGTCCCCGAGGGGCATGCCCGGCTGTACGCCCTGGACATGAAGGACGGCCCCTTCCCCGAGCACTACGAGCCGGTGGAGAGCCCGGCGAAAAACCTCCTTTCCGGGGTGCAGAACAACCCGGCGGTCAAGATTCCCAAGAACGTCAGTTCAGACCTTGCCCGGTTCCCGTACATCGGCACCACCTACCGGGTAACCGAGCACTGGCAGGCGGGGGCCATGACCCGCAACCTCCCCTGGCTGGTGGAACTGGTCCCCGACATGTTCGTGGAGCTTTCCGAGACCCTTGCCAAGCAGAAAGGGATCAAACAGGGGGACAAGGTGTCGATCACCACCGAGCGGGGGAACATCCAGGCAACGGCCCTCGTGACCGCGCGCCTCAAGCCGTTCAAGGTGGGGGGGAAGATGATCGAGCAGGTGGGGATGCCGTGGCATTTCGGCTACGCCGGCATCGCCAAGGGGGACAGCGGCAACGTCCTGACGCCGTCGGTCGGATGCGCGAACACGAATATCCCCGAGTTCAAGGCGTTTCTGTGCAACATCGAGAAAGGGGGTAAAAGCGCATGAGTTCCGGTACCATTGATTTCACCAAAACCAGGACGTTTCTGATCGATACGACCAAGTGCACCGGCTGCCGCGGCTGCCAGGTGGCCTGCAAGCAGTGGAACCAGCTGAAGGCCGAGAACACGAAGTTCTTCAGCGGCGAGGGGTACCAGAACCCCCCCGGTATGTCCGAGCACACCTTCACCCGGGTGAAGTTCAAGGACTACCAGAAGCTCGGGCAGAACGAGTTCGCCTTCTACAAGGAGATGTGCATGCACTGCAACGACCCGGCATGCGCCTCCGTCTGCCCGGTCGGTGCCTTCCGGAAGACCGGGGAGGGGCCGGTGGTCTATGACGCCAAGAAGTGCATCGGCTGCCGCTTCTGCATGGTCGCCTGCCCCTTCGGGGTCCCCAAGTACGAGTGGAGCAAGGCGTTTCCCCTTGTGAAGAAGTGCACCGGCTGCTACAGCAGGGTGAAGGAGGGGCTCCAGCCCGCCTGCGCCACCGCCTGCCCCACGGCCATCGCCTACGGTCCCCGCGACGAGATGGTCAGGGAGGCAGAGAAGCGGATCGCCGCCAAGCCCGACCGTTACTACAAGTTCATCTACGGCAAGGAGGAAGCGGGGGGTACCAGTGTCCTCTACCTCACCCACCAGCCCCTCGACGAACTCGGCTTCAAGAAGGTGACCCTGCGGCCGCTGCCGTCCTACACCTGGCAGGCCCTGCGGCTCGTGCCGGGGATCTTCCTGACGGTGGGAGGATCGCTCTCTATGATCTCGTGGTTCCAGCACCGCAAGGACCGGATCAGGGCGGAAGAGGCGGAGAAAAAAGCCGCCGAATCGACGCGGAAGGAGGAGAACTAAATGACCGCAGCACGCATCGTAATGAATGAAATAAAGGGGTACCATCGCTTCATCAAGCTCATGATGGTCCTCGTGGGCCTGGGAGCGCTTGCTTCCCTCATCCGTTTCATCTTCGGCCTGGGTGCGACCACCAACCTGAACGACACCTATCCCTGGGGGCTCTGGATATCCTTCGACGTCGTTACTTCCGTGCCGCTGGCGGCCGGCGCCTTCACCATCGGCATCGTGGCCCACGTCTTCCACATCAAGAAGCTGGAGCCGCTGGTCCGTCCGGCCATCATCACCGGCTTCCTCGGCTATTCGCTGGTCTGCATCGGGCTCCTGCTCGACCTGGGCCAGCCTCAGCGGGGGATCAACGTCCTCCTCTACTGGAACGTCCACTCCCCGATGTTCGAGGTCTCCATGTGCGTCATGGCGTACACCACGGTTCTCTTCCTGGAGTTCCTCCACCCGGTCTCAGAGAGGTTCGGCTGGCACATCCCGCTGAGGCTCCTGCGCACCCTGGAGGTCCCCTTCGCCATCCTGGCGGCGATGATCTCCACCCTCCACCAGTCGACCCTGGGGACCTTCTTCCTCATCGCCGTGGACAAGCTGCACAACCTCTGGTACAACCCGCTGCTGCCGCTCCAGTTCTGGCTTTCGGCGATCTTCACCGGTCTCTCCATCGTCATCTTCGAGGCGAGCCTCGTCCACAAGTACATGGGGCAGCCGGACGAGTCCGAGCTCCTGGCGACGCTGACAAAGATCATCCCCTGGGTGATGGGGGTTTACATCGCCGTAAAGGCTTACGCCCTGGCCTTCCTTGCGCACGGGGAACTTTTCGACCGGCAGGTGATGACTGCCCTCTTCGCGGTGGAGGTGGTCGTCGGCGTGCTGCTGCCGTTCGCCATGTTCCTGACGCGAAAGATCCGCACCGACAAGCAGATGCAGCTCCGGGCGGCGAGCCTGGTCATCTTCGGCCTCGTGCTGAACCGCTTCAACGTCTCCATGTTCGGGATGGAGCAGGCGAACCAGCAGATCTACACCCCGTCGTTTCTCGAGTCCGTCGTGACCGTCGGGATCATCGCGGCCCACATACTCTTCTTCGTGCTGGTCGCCAAGTACTTCCCGGTCTTCGAGCACCATCCCGAGGCCACCGACTACACGATTCCCGATCATTTCCACAAGATCGAGAAGCACGGGCACGGCAAGGTGGGGAGCGAGGCGTAAAGATTTGATAATCTGCCACAGAGACACAGAGACACGGAGAAAAAACATGAATTACATGAGGTGGGGTTTCTCCGGTTTTCTCTGTGCCTCCGTGTCTCCGTGGTGAAAAAGGATTTTGAAGTGAAAACCATCTATGCTTACACCGACGGCCGTCTCGAAGAGCAGCAGGGGGACATCGTCAGCGAGTTCCCCCTGGTCCTCCACGTGAACGGCCGCGAGATCGCGACGCTCATCGCCTCGCCCCATGACCTGCGCTTCCTCGTGGCCGGGTTCCTGCGGCTGCAGGGGTTCGTCGACTCGGTGGACGACTTCCACATGCTCTCGGTCTGCGACGACTACGGCATCGCCAATGTCAGGATCAAGGGGGAGCTTCCGGAGCGCCTGAAGCCGATCCTCACCTCCGGATGCGGCACGGGGATCACCTTCACCCTTCCGGCTGCGGATGGTAGGGGCGAGGCACTGCCTCGCCCTGATCGGGCGACCCATCGGGTCGCCCCTACAGCCGTCTTTGCCCTCATGGAGGAACTGGCCCGGAAGGCGGAAAGCTATCGGAGCCATGGAGGGATTCACTCGGCCGCGGTGGGGGATATCGACGGCAGAATCATCCTCTACGCCGAGGACATCGGCCGGCACAACACCCTCGACCGGATCGCCGGCGAGGCACTCCTGAAGGGGATCGATCTCGCGGGGAAACTCCTCGTCACCTCGGGGCGGGTCTCCACCGAGATGGCCGCCAAGGCGGCGCGGCTCGGCATCGCCCTGATCGCGTCGCGCACCTCTCCCACCGACCAGGCGGTCCGGATGTGCGAGGAAGCGGGTATTACCCTCGCCGGCTATGTGCGCGGGGGGAAGTTCACGGTTTATGCCCATCATCAACGGTTGGTGGTCGCGCCACCTGCAGGGGTGAATCTTGTATTCGCCCAGGAATTTGCCCATAACAGCGGGCGATCACAAAGATCGCCCCTACATCAGATTCCCACCTGCATCTCCGGCATCACAGGCGTTATCCTGGCCGGCGGCGCCTCCTCCCGCATGGGAAGCAACAAGGCGCTTCTTCCCTACCGGGGAGGGCGCTTCATCGAGGCGATCCATCGGCAACTGGCGGAACTGTTCCCCGAGGTCATCGTCGTCACCAACACCCCGGAGCAGTACGGCTTCCTGCCGTGCCGGAAGGTGTCCGACCTCTACCCCGGCATGGGAGCCCTGGCGGGGATTCATGCCGGTCTCGTCCACAGCGCCACGGAGGCGGTCTTCGTCGTTGCCTGCGACATGCCCTATCTGCGGAGCGATCTGATCCGGTACATCGTCGGCCGCCCCGGGGGACACGCGGTGGTCATGCCCAGCAGCGGCCGGGGGGGTGAGCCGCTCCATGCCCTCTACACCAGGGCGTGTCGTGCGCCCGTGGAGGAGGCGCTCCGGGCGGGAGAAAAGCGGATTGTCTCCTTTTTCCCAAAGGTCCCGGTGGCGGTGCTTGCCGAGGCGGATGTCGCCCGGTTTGATCCGTCGTTCAGCTCGTTCAGCAACATCAACACCCCCGCCGACTATTACCGACTAAGGGAAGAGGAACAGCAGCCGGCGCCGGCGGAATGTGCGGCCGTCGAGGCGGCCTCGTAACGTCCGTGCCTGCACCAGGGAAAGGTGCGACTTTCAATCGTTTCAGAGAAGGAGAACAGCAATGTTTGGATTCGGTTTGCCGGAAATGATCATCATACTGGTCCTGACGCTCGTCGTGGTCGGCCCTGCCAAGCTCCCCCAGCTGGGGCAGGCTCTGGGGAGCGGGATAAGGAATTTCAAGAAGGCCGCCAGCGGCGATGACGGGACCAAGTCTCTCGACCAGCGTTAAACGTGTTATTGCGTCGATTGCCGTTTTTCCTTAACCGGCTAATGAAGGTCGGCTTCAACTCCCTCAGGATAAAGGCGAGGGAAATAATACCCAACCATTGATGCCGGAAAACCGAGCATTACAGGTCCCTTTTCCGAATCAGAAACTAAATACTTTTTTTGCAGTAGAGTTCTGACAACCCTACGCGCCGAGCGTTCGGGCATTCCGATGATATTCGGGATTTCTCCACGAGGTATTTCCCCACGTAAAAATACATCTCTCAGTAAATGACCAGCTTCAGGTTTCAATTCACCAAAAGAAACTTGACGATCAACCAGCGATTGGATTCTTTTCTGCATTCCGTCCAAATCCAAAAGGCCCGACATAAAGTCAATTTGGTCAATAGCAATTTTGAGGAAAAACTTACAAAATCCAAACAGCCCCGCTTGTGTCAAATTTCCTCGACCATCTAGATCTCCTCTACGAGGTTGGTCTGCCCCCGCCAAGGCAGCAAGATACCCTTCACGATTTCTTGCAAAACCTCGTGAAACAGTCCACAACCCGTGGCCATCAATTTTTGCCTTTTTTAGGTAGGCATGAGTCATAAGACGCGTAACTCGCCCATTGCCATCCAGAAAAGGATGAATCCATGCAAGACGGTGATGAGATGCCGCCGCCGCGATAACTTTATTTAAACCTTTCAGTTTGTGAGGGTCGTAGACTTCTTCGAATCTTTTCATAAAAGTGCTTAGGCATTCTGATTTAGGTGGCAAATGCCTCCCAACCTCAACCTCTGATTCCCTTGTTTCACCAGGGATCACCTTTTCAGTTTTTCCATCTGCACGTTGTACGACAAGATACTCCTCCGGCATCCGCTCATAAAATTCTTTATGTATCCAGCACAAAAAATTTTTGCTTGTAATGACTAGTTCCGGAATATCCTCGATGCGCGCCTCGATCCGTTTCTGCACTTCTACATGTGCTTTACTTTCCAATTGTCTTGCTCTTTTTGCGGGGTCTTTGGAAAAGTCTTCTCGCATAGCGCGATCAATGTCTACAGGATGGGTGTTATGCCCTTCTATTAAATTGGAATAGTAACTATTCATTCTTCTTACTAATTCCACGATTCCTCTACGGGTGACTGGATGAACAGCGGCACTAATGGCGGCAGATTTACGAATGACCTCAATCGCCAAATCACCCAACTCTCCCGTAGGATCAGTAGGCATCATTGGTTCCATTTCCGAAATTTTTGTATAATAACCACCTGCCATGTTAATTCCCCCAGACATTGGGCACTCTTTTGGCCGATATCAAATCTATGACTTTAATTAGTTATTGGGCCATTTTTACACGAGAATTATTCTTCATGTCGAAAACTTGACCGGTTGCTAGGCCGATAGTGGAATATAAAAATTTAAATCAAAACGCGTTATTGCAATTAATTACAAGTAAAAGATGTAGAAGTTTTGGCCGATATTTTGGCCGATGTTTTTGTACCTTGTTTTACCAAATAAATAAACACGTTTTTCACTTTTTAATTTTGTTGGCCGATATTTTGGCCGATCTTTACGGAAGCCAAAACAAAAAAGGACCATATAGGTCCTTTGCCTCTCCATGATACCCTGCGGTCCAAAGAAAGAAAAGGTTCATGCGGAATTCGGGGGGAATTCGGAGCGGAATTCGCGCGATTATCATGTCGGGTATTTCCGCACGCTCAAGCTCACGGGCTACCCTTCCACCGTGAACCCGACCATCTCGGTCTGGAGGACTTTTATCTGGCCGGAGAGGTTTGAAACCGCCTCGTCCATAACCCTGGCCGCTTCAAGGTTAACGCTCGTCGACTGCTGAATGTCATTCATGGCGTGAACGATATGTTCGCTCCCCATCATCTGCTTGTCACAAGCGTCCTTGATCTGCCGGATCATTTCATCGATCTCCTCGGTGGAACGGGCAATGACGCTGCCAACCTTGCTCTGCTCACGGGTGGACTTGTTCACCTGATTTGTAAGCTCTCGCATCCGCTGCGCCGCCGCAATAATCATCTCGCTGCCGGTAGTCTGCTCCTTGGTGGAGCGGGCGATCTGCCCCACCATGTCGGAGACCCGCTCCATTGCCATACGGATCACCATGCTTCCGTTGGCCTGCTCCACCGTGGCGCGTGCGATTCCGTTCACCCAGTCGACGGCTCGCTGTGCCCCGGTAACGATCTTGTTGAGGGCCTCTCCGGAATCCTTCGACAGGAGCTCCCCTTCGGCAATGCTCTGCTCCGCCTGGCTGATGACCTCGACCGCTCGGCGGGTCTCATCCTGCACCCCCTTGATCAGGTTCACGATTTCCCTGGTGGAACTGCTCGTGCGATCGGCCAGTTCCTTTATTTCATCTGCAACCACCGCGAAGCCTTTGCCGTGCTCCCCGGCCTGGGAGGCTATGATGGCGGCGTTCAGGGCCAGGAGGTTGGTCTGTTCCGCCACCTCGTCGATGACCGAGAGGATCGCGCCGATGTTCTCGGCCTTGGTCGAAAGGGTATGAATCACTTCGGAGGTTATCCGGGACGATTGCCTGATCCTGCTCATCCCGTTGATGGCAGCATCCACCGAGGATTTGCCCAGTTGGGCGTCCTTCTCCACCGCCGCGGCGATGGAGGCGGTCTCAATGGCGCTCGTTTTTATCTGTTTGATGGCTGCGTCCATCTCGGCGATGGACGAGGCGGTGGTGGCTGCCTCGTCCGAGAGTGCCTGCGTACCTCTCTCGATCTGGCTGATGGAGGCGGCCATCTGCATGATGGAGGAACTCACCTCTTCGACCGAGCGTGCAAGCTTATCCACGTTCATAGCCGTCTCCTCCAGGCTCGCCGCTATTTCCATCACTGATGAGGCACTTACCGACGCGGAAGCGGAAAGTATACCAACACCTTCCGACACCTTCATTATTGATGTGTTGATCTCCCCCACCGCGGTCGAGGTTTTGCTTATCCCGCCTGCCTGGAGTTCGGCGGCGTTGATCACGAGCTTGGAGCTCTTGTATATACTCTGGGAAATGACGGTCAGTTCCTGGGCCGAGCAGGTGATCTGTGCGACGGTAACGCTGAGCCCCTTCGCCATCCCATTGAGCGCCTCGGTAAGCGCCCCGATTTCCCCACCGGTGATGCTCTCAAGCCGTTCAGAAAGATTCCCTTCCGCCACAGATTGGGCAAAGGCGACACCCTGCTGCATGGGGCGGATAATGCTTCGGGTTAAGACGAGGATGGAGGAAAGGATGACGACGAAGATCATGAGACTGATCGCTGCGGAATAGGTTATTTTCAAACGGACGACGTTGACGGCACCCGCTTCGAGATCGTTGACCCCGTTCTTGATCTGATCGACCTCTTCGTTGATGCTGTCGATGCATTTGTTGTAGAGTGGCTTCTGTGTTTCATTGTCGAACTTCTTCGCATAGTCCGGGTTCCCTCCGAGAACCGCGGGGATCACGCTGTTCTGCAGGTTCTGCGCATACTCCTGCCATGCCTCCTTCGCCTCCATGAGGTCGGTCTTCCTCCCGATCATGTCCGCCAGATTCAGGATCTCCGAAAACTTGTCGTCGATTTCGGTGGTTGCATGCCGGATATCCGCCTGTAATCGCCCGATGACGGAAGGGTCCCTTCCCATGATGAGGAACCCGGCGTTGGCTTTGACTTGGCCGATGGCCGCCCGGAGGATGGCGATACGCTCGAGGGCGACGTTGTTATTCTTGATCTTTGTGTATATGGGACTCCCGATCCTCACTTGATTGAGGAGGTAGAGCCCCGAAAACGCGGAGAGGAAAAAACCGGCGAACACAATGCCGGCGAGACAGAGCATTTTCGCCCTGAGCCTCATGTTTCCTGCACATGTGACAATTTGAGAAAGCTTCACGGGCGCCTCCCTTGAGTGACAAAACTCTGACGGGGTGCTGCCGGACATCAGGCTCCACCCTAACCTGCGGTAACGGCCCTTTCCGCGTTCCGGTGCCGCATCTGCTCTTCCATGACCATCTGCGTCAGCTCTCTCTGGAGCAGAACGAACTCCTGGGCACTTATGTCCCGGGGGTGGTCGAAAGGGACGGGCACGATCTTCTTGATCGTGCCGGGTCGGTAGGTCATGGCCACCACGCGGTTGGCCAGATAGATAGATTCCTCGATACTGTGCGTAACGAAGATGATGGTTTTCCGGAATTCGGTCCAGATACGGAGGAGTTCATCCTGGAGGTTGCGGCGCGTCAGGGCGTCGAGGGCGCCGAACGGCTCGTCCATAAGCATCATGGGCGAATCCAGCGCCAGGGC
>WSYB01000022.1:0-55776 GCA_009773645.1 Geobacteraceae bacterium | reverse complement strand
GATGGCAACCCGCTGCCGCATGCCGCCTGACAGGTCCTTGGGAAATCGGTTGCGGAAATCGGTCAGTTGCAGCTTCAGCAGCAGGGCATCGACCTTGTCCCTGATCTCCGCCTTGGGGAGGTTCTTGATTTCCAGGCCGAACGCCACGTTGTCCGCCACGGTCATCCAGGGGAAGAGGGCGTACTCTTGAAAGACCATGGCCCGGTCCGGTCCGGGGGCGGTCACTTCCTTGCCGTTGGCCACCAGTTGGCCCGCCGTGGGGAGCGAGAAGCCGGCAATGGCGTTTAAGAGCGTCGATTTGCCGCATCCCGACGGCCCCAGGATGCAGATGAACTCCCCTTGGTGAATGCCGAGGTTGATATCTTTGAGGGCGACAACCTCGTTGCCTTCGCTCCGGAAGACTTTATGAACCCCTTCTATGTGTACCTGGAGGAGAGGTGCTTGCGCAGTTGCCGAATTGTTCACATCTATTCCTTGAGCGTCATGTTTCCGTTCGTTGTGCCGGTCGCCGACCGGTCAATTGCTCTCCAGTCCCCGATACCAGCGGAGCAGGTAGTTGTTGAGCCGGCTCATGCCGGTGTCGATGGCAAGCCCCATGAGGCCGATGGTGATCATTCCGGCAATGATCTTGTCCGACCAGAAAAATTCCCGCGCCTCCAGGATACGAAATCCCAAGCCGTTGTTGACGGCGATCATTTCCGCGACGATCACGCAGATGAAAGCCACCCCGATTCCCACCCGCATGCCGGTGAGAATATGTGGGGTCGCCGCAGGCACGATCACGCGTGTGAACATGGTTGCCCGACCGGCACCGAGATTCCGGGCGGCGCGGATGTAGATTGAGTCCACATGCCGGACCCCGGAAATGGTATTCATCAGGACCGGGAAAAAGGCCCCAAGGCTTATGAGGAAGAACGCCGGCGGATTTCCCAGGCCGAACCATAGGATCGCCAGGGGGATATAGGCGATGGGGGGGATCGGCCGCAGAATCTGGACCAGGGGGTTGAGGAGCTTGTATATGCCGTCGATGGTTCCCATGGCAAGCCCCAGCGGCAAGGCCAGCCCGGCGCCGATGCCGAAGCCGACCACCACCCGGAATATTGTCGCCATCGCGTCATGGGGAAGCTCTCCGGAGAACAGCCAGACTATATAGCTCGTCTTGGCGCTATCGAAGGGCTCGGTCGGCCGGGCGTACTCGATCCACTTCATGAAGACCTGGGAAGGCGCCGGAAGGACCTGGGGGTTGATGACCTTACTCTGCGTCAAAAGCTCCCAGATGGCAATGAGGAGGATCGGCACGATGGTCGAGTGGAGCAGATGCATTACGAGCGGCGTTTTTTTGTGCACGGTTCCTGTCTCGCGAGAATTTATTTTGCCTTCAGGGCCTTCTTGGCGTTCTCCAGCAGGTCGAGCTTGACGTAATCTTTTGCCAGTGGCGGTCTGGTCATCTTGCCGATCCCATATTTGACCATCATGTCCGTGGACACCTGGACCTCGCGCACAGTGACATCGTACGTAAAGGGTGAGTTTGCTATGGCGTCCTGATAATCATCGCTGGTTATCTGGTTTTTGAACATCTTTTCCCGGACGTATTTTTCGGCTGCCTTCGGGTTTTCGATGAAGTACTTGGTCGACTCGACAAAGCATTTCATGAAGCGCTCGGCTACGTCCCGCTTCCTGGTGTACATCTCCTCGGTCATGATCATGGTCCGCACCGGCTCACCGATGGGCGTGTCGTAGGGTTTGATGATCTCCACGCCGAACCCCTTGTTGATGGCCTGAGACGACTGGGGCTCCGACTGGCATATGACGTCGACGTTCTTCGCCATGAGCGCCTGGTTCAGGTCCGCATACGCCATGTACACCAGCTGGACGTCTTTCCCCGGCTTGTCCGAGAAGCTCAGGTTATGTTTGCCGAGCTCAGCCAGCAGAACCAGTTCCTGCGCGCCACCGCGAGCGACACCAACCTTCTTCCCCTTCAGGTCGGCCACCGACTTCCACTTCATGTCCGACCGCCCGACGATGCGCGCCCCTCCCTTGGCAAAACCGGCTACGATGTAGATGGGTATCCCCGACGCCCGTGCGGCAATGGAACCGTCGACGGCGCTGGCGGCAACATCAATTTCCCCGGCGATAATCGCCGGCATGATGTCGATCCCCTTGGGGAAAACGCGTTCCTCGATCTTGAGATTGTACTTCGGGGCGATTTCCTTCATGTACGAGATGGCGCCGTAATGGGCAAACTTCAGGTTTCCCAGTCGGACCACGTCAACGGCAAATGCGGTGGATACTCCCAGGGTGAGCACAAGCAGCAGCGAGAGAACAATTCTTTTCATGGTTTGAGCCTCCTTAGCCGTATTGATAAAGTCCATGGGACGATACCGTTCGAAATCGTCAGAACCATAGCACTGAGCGGGAAGTAATTCAAGTTCGATTTTATTCCGGTGGAGGGTTTGGTGACGGCGGCGATCTTATGTTGTCTTGAACCCGCTCTCCCAGATGTTTTCCCCCCTCACCATCGCCACCCCGTGGTCTCCGTTGGCGGAGAGGTGGAGGAGGACCTTTAAGACCGTCTCCGTCTCTTCCGGCGCACCGACCCCCCCCGCAACTTCTTCCGCGGTGAAGGCCTTTCCCCTGTTGCCGCGCAGAAATGCGAGGATATCCCCCTGGAGTTTCAGCACCGCCCCGGCAGCCTTCTTCCCCGCCTCTACCCCCGGCTGGTGGTAGGCGTTGATGTTGACGAGGCTTGCGTAGAGACCCACGGCCCGCTCGTAGAGGGCGATGAGGGCGCCGACCGTTCCGGCGTCGAGCCGGTCGATGGTCAAAGTGATGGATTCACGGCCGTTCTCGAAGAGGGCCCGGCGGGTCCCCTGGAGGAAGCCCGATAAGTAGTCGCCGGAGGTGACGTCGGGCTCCACCATGAGCGATTTTCCTTCCCGGTCCTTTAAAACTTCTACGAAAGTTGCGAAGAAGTTGTTCACCCCCTCGCGGAGCTGCTGCACGTAGGCGTGCTGGTCGGTGGACCCCTTGTTGCCGTAGACGGCGATTCCCTGGTTCACCACGTTGCCGTCCAGGTCCTTTTCCTTCCCCAGCGATTCCATGACGATCTGCTGGAGGTAGCGGGAGAAGAGCAGCAGCCGGTCCTTGTAAGGCAGGATAACCATATCCTTCGTCCCGCGGCCGCCGGTTCCGTGATGCCACATGAGGGCCAGGAGCGCCGCCGGGTTTTTGCGGGTCTCGGTCCTGCGGGTGATCTCATCGCACACGCGGGCCCCGGTGAGCAATCCGTCGATGTCGATCCCCTGGAGCGCCGCCGGCAGGAGCCCCACCGCCGAGGTCTCCGAGGTACGCCCTCCCACCCAGTCCCACATGGGGAAACGGGCGAGCCACCCCTCTTCCACGGCGACCCGGTCCAGTTCGCTCCCCTGGCCGGTCACCGCCACCGCGTATTTTGCGAAATCGAGCCCCGCCGCCCCATAGGCCCGTTTCGCCTCCAGCATCCCGTTCCTCGTCTCCTTGGTCCCGCCGCTCTTGGAAATGACGACGGTCATGGTCCCGAAAAGGTGGGGGGCAAGTTCGGCCAAAACCCGGTCCATTCCGTCCGGGTCGGTGTTGTCGAAGAAGTAGGGGCGCAACCGGTCATGGCTTTCCCCCAGGGCGTCGGCCACGAACTGGGGACCCAGGGCCGAGCCGCCGATTCCCACCACCAGGAGGCGGGTGAAGGGGACCTCTCCCGGCGCGGTCACCATTCTGGCGTGGACGTTTGCCGCGAACTCCCTGACGGCCCTGACGGTGAACTCTATCTCCGCGGCTATCTGAGGATTCGGCGCCAGTTGCGGATTTCTCAGCCAGTAGTGCCCCACCATCCGCTTCTCGTCGGGGTTGGCGATGGCGCCGCTCTCCAGGGCCGCCATATCCTGAAAAGCCTTCTGCATGCGGGGTTCCATCTCCTCCAGGAAACCGTCGGAGAAATTCATCCGGCTGATGTCGAGCATGAGGCCGATTTCCGGGCACTCGCAGAGATAATTCTTGTACCGTTCCCATAGTTGCAGATTGTTCATTTTCTCCTCCTGGAACCTCGTAGATTTAAAAACATAAAAATCAACCTAAAAACGGCAATTGGACACGGATTAACACGGAAAAAGCGGATTAAACCTGATAATTCAAGGAGCTAACACGGGTAACTGCCACATTTGATCAGTGTTCAAAATGCTTTGGGATTTCCTCGATCACGATGATGTTGTACTCTCATATGAGCAGAAATTGCCAGATAATTTGCCGGCTGCCTCGCTGTCAAGGAGCCATATCAGGCTTCCTTCAGGCGGATTGACCTGTGCAGCCGGCAAACGCGGGTTTTTCCCTTCCAGGACTTCCTGCACGATCACCGCTTTTTCCCTCCCGGCAACGAGGAACACCACCCGGCGGGCACTGTTCAGGACCGGGAGGGTGAGGGTCACCCGGTGGGTGTGCAGTTTCTCCACGTACAGGGCAACCGCGAGCCGTTCCTTCTCCCCGATTCCTTCTTCCCCCGGGAAAAGCGAGGCGGTGTGGCCGTCCTCTCCCACGCCGAGGAGGATCAGGTCGAAGACCGGCATCGAGGCCCCGGAGAAAAAAACGCGCAGTTCGCGTTCATAGGCGCGGGCCGCCTCGGGGGGCGCGAGTTCCCCCGGTATCCGGTGGATGTTGGCGGCGGGGAGGGGGAGCTTTGCCAGGAGAATGTCATGGGCGCCCTTGAAGTTGCTGTCGGGGTGGTCCGGCGGCACGCATCTCTCGTCGGCCCAGAAGAAGTGGACCCGCTCCCAGTCGATCCGCGTGCGGAACTCTTCGGTTGCCAGCAGTTGAAAGAGGGGACGCGGTGTCGATCCGCCGGAGACGGCGACGCTGAATCTTCCCCGCGCGCCGATGGCTTCCACGGCCGCGGTGACGAAAAGTTCCGTCCCCCTCCGGCTGAGCCCCGCCAGATCACCCATGGCCTCGATCCTTCTCACAGGGGTCTCCATTTCCGCCCGTCCTTTTCGAGGAGCTGCGCCGCCGCCATCGGCCCGTCCGTCCCGGCTGTATAGGTGGGGAGGTCGGTCGCGCCCTTTGATTCAAGCTGTTCAATGAGAGGGGTAAGGAGGCCCCAGCTCAAGTCCACCCCGTCTCCCCTGACAAAGAGCATCTGGTCCCCCTCCATGCAGCTTAAGAGCACCCATTCATAGGCGTCCAGCTCCACCTCCCGCGGATAGGAGAAGTCGAGGGAGACCGGGGTAAGGCAGACTCTTGAGCCGGGATTTTTAGCCTGGATCTCCAGGGTGATCCCCTCGTCGGGCTGCACCCGCAGGAGGAGCGTGTTCGGCTCGATCCCGCCGGCCATTGCCCGGCTGAACATGAGGTGCGGCACGGATCGGTAGCTGATGGCGATTTCCGTCCTGCGCGCGGCAAGCCTCTTTCCTGAGCGGAGATAGAACGGCACCCCCTGCCAGCGCCAGTTGTCGATAAAGACCTTGAGGGCGGCATAGGTGGGGGTGCGCGAGTCCGGGGCAACTCCAGCTTCCTCCCGGTACCCCGCTACTTCCTTCCCGTCAATGCTCCCCCGGCCGTACTGTCCGATAACGGCGCAGTCGTCCGGCCGGTCGAGGGGGAATGGCCGTACCGACTGGAAGAGCTTGGCCTTCTCGTCCCGCACGCGGGGGGCGGAAAACGTTGCCGGCGGTTCCAGGGCGGTGAGCGCCAGGAGCTGGAAAATGTGGTTCTGGAACATGTCGCGCAAAACGCCTGCCGCCTCATAATAGCCGGCCCGCTGTTCGATGCCGAGGGTTTCCGCCGCGGTGATCTGGATATGGTCGATGTACCTGCGGTTCCAGAGGGGCTCGAAGAGGGAGTTGGCAAAGCGGAACATGAGGATGTTCTGCACGGTCTCCTTGGCCAGGTAGTGGTCGATGCGGAAGATCTGCTCTTCCCGGAAAAACGCCAGGAGCGTTTTGTTGAGCTTCTGTGCCGATGCCAGATCGTTGCCGAACGGTTTTTCGATGACGATCTTGACCGAACCCCCTTCTCCTGTTGAAAGGCCCGCCCTCCCCAGATTCGTGAAAATATTTTCGTAGACGGTGGGAGGGGTGGCAAGGTAATAAATCCGGTTTCCCCCGCTCCCCATATCCTGTTCCAGAGAGGAGAGCCTTCCCGCCAGGGTGGCGACGTAATCCTGCGGGTTCTGGTATTCCATGCTCTGGTAGTGGAGGAGGGATGCAAAGTCGCGCCAGCAGGCTTCATCGCATTCTTCCGTCAGGCTTTCGCGGAGACCGGCCAGCAGGACTTCCCTGAAGCGTTCCGAAGGCATTTCCGTGCGCCCGGTCCCGAGGACGAAAAAACCCGGGGGGAGAAGCCGGTTCTTGAAGAGACGGTAGAGGGAAGGGATCAGCTTGCGCTTTGTCAGGTCCCCCGAGGCGCCGAAGATGACGAGGGCGCAAGGCTCCGGCGTGTCAACCGCGCAGCCGAGTGGCGGAGGAGCAGTAAACGGATTAACTCCAAAGGTCTTATTCATAACCTCACTCCGGTGTGGCGGGGCGGATGCCTCCTGCGCCGGCAGAGGCTCCCTTTTTCTCTTCTCCCGCCGCCATAACGGCATGTCCGCCGAACTCGTTGCGGAGCGCCGCCAGGACCTTGTCGCCGAAACTGTCATCGATGCGGGAGCGGAACCGCTGGAAGAGGGCGGCTGCGATCACCGGGGCAGGGACGCCGGTATCTATCGCCTGTTGCAGGGTCCAGCGTCCTTCCCCGGAATCCTCCACATACCCCTCTATTGCGGCGAGCTCCCGGTCTTTATTGAATGCGTCTTCGGCCAGCTCCAGCAGCCAGGAACGCACCACGCTCCCCCGGTTCCAGAGATGGCTGACTGCCCCCAGGTCGAGATGTTCCCCGAAAGGTGACGCCTTGAGAATCGAGAACCCTTCGCCGAAGGCGGACATCATGCCGTACTCGATGCCGTTGTGGACCATCTTGACGAAGTGACCCGCTCCGCTCTCCCCGCAGTAGAGGTGCCCCTCCGCGGGGGCAAGGGTCTTGAAGACCGGTTCCAGTTGCCCGGCAACCTCTTTGCTGCCGCCGATCATCAGGCAGTACCCCTCAGTCAGCCCCCAGATCCCGCCGCTTACCCCCACGTCCAGGTAATGGATGCCGCAGCTCTGCAGATGCTTCCTGCGCCTCATGTCATCCCGGTAGAAACTGTTCCCTCCGTCGATGACGATGTCCCCCCTTCCGAGGAGTGCAGCAAGATATGCGATGGTGTCTTCCACCGGCGGGCCTGCGGGGAGCATCAGCCAGAGGATGCGGGGCGGGGCGAGTGCCCGGACAAGTTCTTCGAGAGAATGCACCCCTGCGGCCCCTTCACTTTCTACCCCCCGCACCTTTTCCGGCGACCGGTCGTAGGCGACCACCTCGTGCCCTCCCTTCAGGAGACGCCGGGTCATATTTTCCCCCATCCTTCCCAGGCCGATCATGGCGATTCGCATGTATCCCTCCTTGTATACTATGATTTTGATTTCAAATTCATTACCCCGACAGCGCCCCGGTGCAACTGGACCCTTCACCCGCGGTGCAGCAGTAACAGTGCTGGGCCAGGAACAGCTCGTTGCCGCTTCTGGCCGCGTTATCCAGGTCGTCGATCTTCAGGATGCTTCCGTCATTGCCGGTGATGGGGAGACCAATTGCCTGGTTGAAGTCGCAGTTGTAGAGAAAGCCCTTCCAGTCGACGCTCACGAGGGTACGGCACATGATGTTGCCGGCCGTATCCGGGTTGAAGCTGGTGGCCAGGAGGTTCAGGTAACGGTCAAAGGCGCCCTGGGTTTCCAGGTATTCCCTGAAGCGCCCGATGGGAGCGTTGGTGATGGTGTAGAGGTTGTTGAAGCGGATGCCGTACCTCTCCAGCAGCTCATTCTTGTAAGCGGCTTCCAGGCCCTTCTGCGATCCGGGGACAAAGTCCCCCCCCGGATTGTAGACCAGGTTCAGCTCCAGAGTCTCGCCATAACCGAGCTCGTTGAGCGTTTTCAGCGCCGCGATGCTTTTTGCGTAAACCCCCTTGCCACGCTGGCGTTCCACATTTTCCTCCAGGTAACAGGGGAGTGAGGCGGTAATGACGAGCCGGTGCTCCCGGTAAAATTCCGGCAGCCATCCCATCCCCGGCTCGGTCATGATGGTCAGGTTGCTGCGGACTATGCGGCGGGGGGAAAATCCGTTCGTCGCCTCAACGAGGAACCGGAAGTGGGGGTTCATCTCCGGGCAGCCGCCGGTGATGTCAAGGGTCAACCCCTTCTGGCCCTTGAGGAATCCGATTACCTTTTCCATGACACCCCTGTCCATCACCTTTTTCCCTCCGGGCGAGGCGCCCACGTGACAATGGGTGCAGGAGAGATTGCAGAGGTTGCCGAGATTCACCTGTAAGGTTTGCAGGGTGTCGAATTTGATGTAGACGGGGTTTATTTCCTTCAATCGTTCCTTGAAAGCGGCTACCATTTAAGTTTCTCCGTGAAAAGTGAAAAGTGAATCATAACCTCAACCTCAACCTCAACCTGTCTTTCTGGTCCCCGGTCCTTTGATTTTCCTGTAAAACACCGGCACCAGCGCGAAGAGCCCCAGGAGGGCAAAGGAGCCCAACACGCGGGGCGAGGCGATGTCGCTTGCGCTGTTGATAGAGGCAAGACTTGCTCCGGCGTTGCAGTAAACGAAGCCGCCGGGGATGATGCCGACCGCGGTCGCGAGGCAAAAGGTGCGCAGCGGTATGCGCGTCAGACCGGCCGCCAGGTTGATGAGAAAGAAGGGGAAGATCGGAACCAGGCGGAGGAAGAGGAGGTAGTTTAAGCCGGCCTTCTCCAGCTCGCGGTTTATCTTTTCCAGCCTTGCCCCGAACCTCTTTTCAACCGCATCGTGGAAGAGGTACCTGGTCAGCAGGAAGGCAAGGGTGGCGCCGATGGTGGCCCCGATGACCGCATAAAGGGTCCCCATGACGACGCCGAAGATTGCCCCGGCTGAGAGGGACAAAACGGCCGCGCCGGGAAGCGAAAGGGCGGTCTGCACGATGTAAATGGCGATAAAGGCGGCGACAAAGGGGGCACGATGGGTTCCATAGAACCCGGCCAGTGCCTCCCTGTTGGCTTTCAACGATTCCAGGGTAAGGAATCTCCCCAGGTCGAAGTAGAAGAAGAGGGCGACGAGGCCTGCGATTATGATGAGGATGGCGAGCTTTTTCCGGTTCATGGACTCTTTTCTTCAACAAAAAAATATCAATATAACGCAAATGTGCAAAGACGCAAAGACGCAATTATTGTGGATGACAAACGGGTTTTGATTTTCTTTGCGTCTTTGCGACTTTGCGTTAACGATTTTCCGTCACAAGGAGCCGCACCCCGCACATTTCGTTCTATCTTCTCTGCCACTTCAGCCAGGAGCCCAGCACCTTTTTCACAAAAGGGGTGAGCCGTGTTCGGTTGTACGCGTCGGCAAGCTTTTTCACTGCCTCTGCCTGGGTGGGATAGGGGTGGATGGTTTGGCCTATGGCGGAGAGACCGATTCCTGCGGTCATGGCCAACGACAGCTCGTTGATCATCTCCCCGGCGTGACGGGCGACGACGGTGGCGCCGAGAATTTTGTCCGTCCCCTTGCGCAGATGCACCCTGGCAAAGCCTTCTACCTCTCCGTCCAGGAGCGCCCGGTCCACATCGGCAAGGGGGACGGTAAGGGTTGTTACCGCGATTCCCTTGTCCATGGCATCTTTCTCGTACATGCCGACGTGGGCGACCTCCGGGTCGGTGTAGGTGCACCAGGGGATCACGAGGGCGCTCGTCTTCCGCCTTCCCATGAAAAGGGCGTTGGCGATGAGTATTCGGGCCAGGGCGTCGGCGGTGTGGGTGAACTTGTAAGGGAAACAGATGTCGCCAGCGGCAAAGATGCGCGGGTTGGAGGTCCGGAGCATTTCATCGACCTTTACCCCCTGCTTCGGATCGTAGGCGACCCCGGCTGCCTCCAAATTGAGCCCCTCCACGTTGGGGGCGCGGCCGACGCCGACCAGGATCTCGTCAACGACAAGCTCCAGGGAGCTTCCATCCTGCTCCACGCTGATCACCTTCTCACTTCCCCGCCGCGCTATCCCGACAATCTTTGCCTGAAGGCAGAGCTCGACCCCGTCCCGGATCATGGCCTGCTGGATGACCTCTGCGGCATCCGCATCCTCCCGGGAGAGGAGATGTGCCACGTATTCTATGACGGTGACCTTGCTCCCGAGCCTGGCGAAGGTCTGGGCGAGCTCGCAGCCGATCGGGCCGCCGCCGATGACCGCGAGACGCGGGGGAAGGGAGGTTAACGAGAAGACCGTTTCGTTGGTCAGGTATCCCGCCTCCTCGATCCCCGGGATCGGTGGGGCGGCCGCCCGCGCCCCGGTGCAGATGGCGGCCCTTTTGAAGCGCAATCGTTTCCCCTTCACCTCGATGGCGTCCGGTCCTGTGAAGCTCCCCGTACCGAAGAAGACATCGACCCCCAGCTCGTCCCGGAAGCGCCGGGCGGAATCATGGGGGCTGATCTCGCTCCTGATCCGCCGCATTCGTTTCATGACCTCGCCAAAGTCAATGGTGAGCCGTTCGCCTCCCGTTATCCCGAATTCCTCGGAAGTCCGGACATCGTGGATGGCCCGGGCGGCCCGGATGATCCCCTTGGAGGGGACGCAGCCGTAGTTGAGACAGTCCCCGCCAATGAGATGGCGTTCGATGAGGGCTACCTTTGCCCCGAGCCCGGCCGCGCCGGCGGCGGTAACCAGCCCGGCGGTCCCTGCGCCGATCACGACCAGATTGTAGCAGTCGGCCGGCTCGGGGTTTGTCCAGTCAGAGGGGTGAACGTTATTGACCAGTGCCTGATTGTAATCATTTTCAGGGAGGATCAACGGGCCTTTGCTCATAAATTGCTCCTGTTCCGGCCTCACTGGGCGTTCTTGCTGTCGTTGGCTTTCCAGTCGTAATCCAGGTAATCCACCTTTAAGGCGCCGCTTCGGATCATCTCTTTCTCTGCCGGTTTCAGATAGAGGAGAATAAAGTTGATTGCCCCGCCCCCGAGCGCATCGAAGTGCTTTTTGTCGAACTTGAAGATCTGCGAGATATAGACCGTCTTCTTCTCCCGGTCGATCCGCATTCCCTTTTTCGGGTCTGCGAGGAGCCTCCGCCCCTGTTCTTCAAGCTGCTTGAAGAGGATGGCAGACCGGTACTGTTCGGGCCGCAGGTCGGCGCAGCTCACCGAGGCGCAGTTGATGCCGAAGTGGATGCGCAGGTCCTTGAAGGTGTCGAGCAGGATGTCGTTTTCAATCTCTCCGAGGGCGTATTCCTTCCCGCCGACGTTAATCGCCTTGCGGTTCCAGGGAAGCCCCAGCCAGTTGATCTTCTTGCTCCGGATGCTCTCCACCGGGTAGTGATCGACGATGGTCTTCATGGCTGCCATGTTGTAGACATTCACCCAGAAGGCGATCTTCTCCTCCCGGCTTTTCAGGGTGGCCGGATCGAACGCTGCCAGTTCCTTGAGGAGCAGGCCGTAGTCGGAGTCGGCCCTTTTCGCGTCACTGGCCAGGGAAGCATAGTCAACGGCATTGACGGTAATCCCGTCGATCCTGGCCGCACTTTTCACGTGGCGCTTCAATAATGCCTCGTAATGCGTGTAGTTGAAATCGCTACCCATGGCCAATGCCGGGATAAAGAGCAGCAGGCAGAGTAATAAATTCGTTACGCTTTTCATGTTCGCCCCCCTCCGTCTGTTTAACCGATCATCCTGCGCAGCAGGAGGAAAATGACGGCGCCGAGGAGGGCCGCCACCGGGAGCGTCGTCACCCAGGCGGTAAGGATGCCGGCGATGGTCTGCCAGCGGGCCTGCCGTGTAACGGTGCCGATGCCGAACAGGGAGCCGCAGGAGACGTGGGTGGTTGAGACCGGCAGCCCGAGCTTCGAGGCGAAGATGACCAGGAAGCCGGTGACCAGATTGGCGGTAAAGCCCTGTCCGGCGTTCATGGCAGTCACCCGGTGGGCCATGGTTTCGGCCGTCCTCCTCGCGTTCAGAAGCCCGCCAACAGCCATGAAGAGCGCTACGCCGGTTATGGCAGCGGTCGGGGAGACCGCGCTTCCCGCGAGGAGGATCGCGGCGATCTTCGGCGTGTCGTTCAGGCCCCGGGCGAAGCTCACGATGCCGCCACTCAGGTAGTGGAGGCCGTCCAGGACGGTGCTCGCATTGACTCCGAGAAGCTGGCCATTGTACCTTTCCTGACATGAAGTCTGGTTGCCAACTGTCATCGTCGGGACAATCTGGACGGCGGTCATTGCCACCGCCTCACCCGGTCTCACTACTGCAGGGACGGCGGATGCCGGCTCGCAGCCGACACAGACGCAGCTTTCCCGCGATATTTTCAGCCGGACCCGGGCGAAATGAAACAGCGGATACATGACCAGGGCCAAAATGATTGCCAGGAGCGGGCTGACGAGGAGCGGTGCGAAGAAGCTCGTGCCGAGCCTGGCGAAATTGACCCCGGAGGAGGAGGCCAGAACTCCCGCCCCGACCAGTGCGCCTGTAAGCGCATGGGTCGTGGAGATCGGGAAGCCGAACCGCGTTGCCAGCATGACCGTGGCCGCTGCCGCGAAGACCACCGCCATCTGGAAGCTCTTCATGGTGGTCACCTCATCCGGCACGAGCCCCTTGCCGCTGAAGGCGGCGAGAAGCCCCTGGGCAAACAGGAGCGCCATCAGCGAGCCTGCCGCGGTGGTCACGGTCCCCCACAGGAGTGCCCGCCGATAATCGGTGGTGCCGCTTCCGAACAGTGTTGCCACTCCCTTGAAGTTGTCGTTCGCCCCGTTGGCGTAGGCGAGGAACAGCGCGATGCAGATGGCGAAAACCAGGGTCATGACATTCTCCTTTCAGACGAGGCGGTAGTGTCAAAAAATTCTTAGCTTTTTGACAGAAAAGCTTTTGATTTAAACAAGTTGTTGAGAAAAAGCTTGCCTCCCCCCTGGAATGGGGTTAAAAAGCATTGTTCAGGCGTCTCAAGGGAGAGCAAACTCATGTCAACGTCGAGAATTGCGCGGTTCATTATCTGGATCTGCTCAAAGTTCACGAAAACGGAAATTGAACAGATCGTTGTCGGGTTGTCGGATGTCCTTTCGGATCGCAACCCGGAAGTGAAACCAAAGGATGATTTCAAAGAAAAACACCCCAACTACCGAAGCTTTACGGTTGATCCGCTGCCGCCTCTGACGGAACCGCCTGCCGGTAAAAAAAAGAGTCCGAACCAAAGGATTACCGGCAAATCTTAGTTGAGTACGAGGCGGCTCACGGCAAGCCTCTTGCTCCCGTCAAGCCTCATCGTAATTCCCCGCGAGTGCCGGAGCAGGTTGCCTGTCTCTGCTGTCGGGCGCCCCACGATTATCTCTACTTCAACGACGGCAAGAAACGCTCGCAGATCAGGTGCAAGGTGTGCGGGCATCTCTTCCAGGTTACGCACCGTTTCAGGAACGACAGGAAGTCAAAGCTCTTTTGCCCCCATTGCGGTCTGGCGCTCTTCGTCTGGAAGTCCAAGACGGAAGTTACCATTCACAAATGCTCCAACGATAACTGTCCCCATCGGCTACAGGCCATCGCCAGACTCAACCCAGACGAACGCGTTTTGATGAAGGAGCGCAGCTCTCAGTTCAAGCTCACCTACCAGTACCGGGAGTATCATTTCAAGATCGAGGAGCTTGATCATTCAACTCCGGAAAAACCAACCGTCGATCTAACGAGAATCCATAACTCCGAGAATGTTCTTGGCCTGATCCTCGCTTTCTACGTCTCGTTCGCGGTCCCGGCCAGAAAAACCGCAGCCATTTTGCGGGACGTTTTCAATGTCAGGGTTTCTTATCAGACGGTGCTGAACTATGCCGCAGCAGCCGCTTTTTACTGCCACCGCTTCAATCTGAAGCACAAAGGCGGCATCGACTCCGTCTCCGCAGGTGATGAAACCTACATCAAGGTCCTGGGTAAGCATCACTACGTTTTTTTCTTCATCTCATCCCAGAGCCTTAAGATCACTGCCTATCACGTCGCCGACAACCGGGGAACCCTGCCAGCGGTTGTTGCCATGAAGGAAGCCACCAGAACCGCTGCTGTAGACCTGAACATCATCCTCGTAACCGACGGCAATCCATCCTATCCTGCCGGTATCCACTACCTGAATTCCCAGAAGGAAGACAACCCGGCAATTCAGCACAGAAAGGTCATCGGTCTCCAGAATCTCGACGCAGAATCCACGGAATGGCGGGCGTTAAAGCAGTTGATCGAGCGCTTGAACAGGACCTTCAAATACCACGTCAGACCCGCCGCCGGTTTCAACAGCTTCAATGGCGCGGTGGCGCTGACCACTCTGTTCGTCACCCACTACAACTTTCTCCGCCCCCACATGTCCCTGGAATATGAACCGCCTGTGTCGTTGCCCGAACTTCAAAGGATCACGACGATTCAGGGCAAATGGACGAAGATATTATCTCTCGCCGCCTGACCCACGCTCCTTCTCTTTTCAAAGAACTGGTCTTGAGCTTAGTTCGCTCTCTCTTATCTACTGCCGCCCGATTTCACGGTTAAGCAACCGCCTTCACTCGCCTGTCCACAGAGGGGTGAGCCTTGCCGGGGTGAGTCGCTCCCCCACCAGCAAACGAACCCCGGCTACCACTCTGTGGACAGGCCGGGAAAGCTTTGCCATGTCGGGTTCTCATTCACTCTTCCCCCCCTCTTTTCATAGAACTTTTGGCAATATCGACGAGGCTCTTGCAAAACTACTGCGGGGCCGGTCTGCGGTGTTGCCGCTCGCTCGTAGGGGCGGGTCTTGCGCCCGCCCAAGGGCGCCCGCGAGGGACGCCCCTACACAGCCTTGCATCCCTCGCGACGTTTTGCAAGAGCCTCAGATGGGTTTGCCGATCAGCAGCAGGCCCCGCCGCTGCACGGATCTCCCTCCGCTCCCTTTGCCGCAGCAGGGGCGCAGGCGAACGGGCCGAAGTGATGCGTGCGATCACCACTCACCCGGAAGTGCCGGGCGAAGCGGGTCTCATTGACCATGGCGGCGGTGTTGCCGCAGACCAGCATCGGTTTGCCGGTGATGAAGAGGTGGTGGTCGTCGAGGGGGAAGCGGTGCGGCATCCCGTCAATTGTGCCTAGGTATACCGCCGTCTGGCCGTAGTCCTCGCAGATGTCCTCCAGGCTCGCCAGCTTGAAGGCGCGCACGGTCATGGAGTAGAAGTCGATCATCCCCGCCTTTGCCTCGACCTCCGGGTTGTCGATGGTGATTGGTCTCCTGGAGACGACCCGGTAATCGGGGCAGTTGAGTCTCCCCAGGAGCCTGCGGAAGTCTTCGATGTAAAGGGCTCCACTCAGGCACTCTCCGTAGAGGACAGGGTCGTTTCGCAACTCTTCGGGAACCCGCCTCCCCGAAAAGACGTCGGAGAAATAGAGCTCCCCTCCCGGCTTCAAGACGCGGAAGATTTCGGTAAAGACCCGTTCCTTGTCCGGGGAGAGGTTGATCACGCAGTTGGAGATCACCAGATCGACCGAATTGTCCTCGATGTCCATGGACGAAAGGTCCTCGATGTACCCCTGCCGGAAATCCACATTGGGCCTTGCGAATCCGAACCTTCTCGTCTGCGATTCCCGGTGGCGGCGGGCCACTGCCAGCTGCTCTTCGGTCATGTCGACGCCGATGACGTAGCCGTCCGGTCCCACCAGGCGCGAGGCGAGGTAGACGTCGCGGCCGGTGCCGCAGCCGAGGTCGAGCACCGTGCACCCTTCGATGGCGGGCGGGATCGGCGAGCCGCAGCCGTAGAATTTCTCCAGGATCTCGTCGTCGATCAGGGAGAGGATCTCCCGGTGGGGCGGCGGCAGCGTTTCGATGCTGCAGCAGGCGCTCGTTTTCAGGTCCTTTGACCCGGTGAGGATCTTTCCGTAGTACTCCTTTACGTTTTCCAGCGTGGTGATGCTCGTTTCCAAAGAAAACCTCCTGTTCTTCCTATCTGTTCAGCCGCCAGTTGTAAAATTTCCACTCGATCTTTGCCGTTGTCCCATGGGCAGTGAGAAAATCCCTGGCATCCCCTTGATCCAGGTAGCGGACCAGGGTTTCAACGATCCCACTGTGCCCTCCGAAGTCGGGGCTGTACCACCGGAAGATGGGAGAAAGCCGCAGCAGTTTCAGTTCCGGCATGACCTCCACTTCCGGGCCGTTGATGAAGCCTGCCGCCGCGATATCCAATTGCTGCTCGATCCGTTCCGGAGTGTAGAAGTTGATGGGGGGACAGGAGGAACTGCCGCAGACCAGGGTGAAGTGAATCCGCGGATCGGGGGGAGAAATGATAAGGGAGCGTCGCGGGTCCGTTTGGGAAAACGGAGGGAGCAGACGATGGAAAGGGCGGTGGTTCCCTCTCAGGATGCCGTGCTCGATGTCGTCGGGGGTGAAGACCATACCTCCGATTTCGTAGGCGATTCTGCGGAAAAAGCGCGGTATCTCCTTGACGGTTTCCCGTATCTCCAGTTCGATTATCCCGTGGATGACCAGGGTGTTGTACAGGTTGACCCAGAAGGCGAGCCTCTCCTCCCTGGTGCCGAGCCGTGAAAGGTCGTACTCGCGCAGAAGCCGGGTGCATTCCACATACTGTCGGTAGGCGTCAGAGCCGCGCATGGCCTTGTAGTCGACCCGACCACGCTCCAGGTCGTAGAATTCCCCTTTGAGCCGGTTGATATCGCTACGCAGGAGGGCGGCAATCTCGATGTCGGGTTTCGTCTCGGGAATGGGGCCGTTGTTGAGGATAATGGTTCCACCCATGGGTTTTTTCCCGCTGCTTCCGGTCCTTTCGATCTCAGGGCTGTCAGCACGTTGTGGGATGGTGGCCGGCGCATGGTGCCGGAACATTCCGCGTATCGTCACAGGGGCATAGCGCTCGATCCAGAACGGGACCAGGAAGAAGAGGAACACCATGACCAGTCCCAGGACGACCGCAAGATGCCTGTCGATGACCAGTACCGAGCCGAAATAGTTGTAGATGAAAGTGAGGGGAAGCATCCCCAGAAAGGTCGCCAGACTGAACCTCTTGACCGACATCTTCGTCAGGCCGGCGCCGTAACTCACCAGATCGAACGAAACTACCGGCAGCAGCCGGGTAAAGAAAATAACCGCCGTCAAAAGCCTGTCGGAACAGGCGGTGCAGAAATTGATATGCCCCCTGAGGAACCGTTCGATCATATCCCGACCCAGGAGCCGGGCGATGGAGAAGCTGATGATCGCTCCCGCCAGGGCTCCAGTCGCGGAGTATAACGTCCCCAGGGCCGGGCCGAAAAACGCGCCGGCCGCTATGTCGAGAGGAAGGCTCGGAAGCGGACTCGCCACCGTAACCGCCATGATCCCCATGAATAGAAGAGGTGCGAATCCCCCAGCCCGCGCCAGCCGGGCCGTGATGGCCTGCGGGCTTAAAGTGCAGGCGATATCCGAGTATCTGGCGATCAGCAGAAAGAGAACAGCCAATGCCATCAGCATGAGTATTTTGAGCACCGGACTGCGTTTCAAACGGTCTTTCCTCCCCCGCTCTGTATCCGGAAAGCTCATTTATTCCAAAACCCCGTTCTTCCCGATCCAATTATACCATCAGAAGTCGATATCCACTTGCAGGGAGTCGAGAAACTTGTTGAAAGCGGTAAAGAGCTCCATCACCCCCAGCGCTTCGATTATCTCGGCATCTGTTACCCTAGCCCGGCGCAGGGCGTTGAATTCGTCATCCGCAATCCGCAGTGGCGAGGAATTCGCCCTTCTGGCGAAACCGATGAGTGCCTTTTCCTTTTCGCTGAAGTCGGCCTTTTCGATGTTCTGCTCAATAAGGCCGATCTCGTCGTCGGAAACCCCGATGGCCTTCAGCGCCCCGGTATGGGCCGCCACGCAGTACGCGCAGCCGTTATCCCGGGATACCAGCACGGCAATGGTCTGCTTCACCTTGGGGCTCAGAGTCCCTTCCATCATCACCGCCTTGACCTTGGTCCAGTTGGCCTTGAGCAGGGGAGGGTGGTGGGAGTAGGTTCTGAAGAGGTTCGGCACCATCCCAAAGGCCCCCTCGATTTCCTTGAATATCGCTTGCACATCTTCAGACACTTCTTCCAGTTTCATTGCGCCTATTCGTGGCATCCGATTTCTCCTTTCGTGTACGGCGATGGCGAAGTCATACAGTTTGCATCTGCAGGAACATGCGCACGGTGTAGAGACATTTCTTCATCGATTCTTCGCTCTTCTTGAGGCGCGAGAGCATGATCCCCCCTTCGATGGCTGCCACAATGTGCAAGGCCAGCTCCTTCGCGGGGATGTCGGTCCTTACCTCTCCCGCATCCTGTGCGGCGGATACGGTCCGCCGGATCATCTCGATCCAATCGTCGAATACCCGCTCAATGACCGCAGCAAAACGGCTGTCCGTGTCGCTGAATTCGATTGCAGTATTGCCGAAGATGCAGCCGCCGATGAAACCGGCAGCCAGGTGCTTCTCGACAGCCTGACGAAAGAAGTTTTCCAGGCAAGCCCCCGGAGAATCTCCGGAAAGTGCGGTCGCGAGAAACAGCATGAAATCCTCGCGCGCCTTCTCCAGGATGGCGAGGCCCAAAGCATCTTTGTCCGGGAAATGAAAGTAAATCCCCCCCTTTTGCATTCCCGTAGCCGATATGATGTCCTGAATCGTTGTTGCGCCGAACCCTTTCCGGTTGACGATCTCAGTGGCAATTTCTAGGATTTTACGTCTGGTGATCTCACCCTTGCCTGTCATCTTATTTACTCCAAACCGACCATGCGGTCTGTTTTAATATAGCCGCCCCGCTTCATTTGTCAAGGAAGGGCGCACTTTTTTATTTCGTCACCGTCGGAAGATGACCGGGATACTCCGCCGGTCCTTTGCAAAAATTCCTTGACCCTGTATCATGGTACAGGGTTTATCCTTTTGATCAGGAGGAATAGATGAAAGGTCTGACCATCGGCCAGGTGGCCAAAAGAGGCGAGGTGAATATCGAGACGGTCCGCTACTACGAGCGGCAAGGGCTGATACCACCTCCCCCGCGACGGGAATCGGGCTATCGGGCATATCCGGAAGAGACCGTAAACCGGGTGCGATTCAGCAAGCGGGCGCAGGAGCTGGGGTTCTCGCTCAAGGAGATCGCCGAGCTCCTTTCATTACGGGTCGGCCCAGATACAGTTTGCGCGGATGTCAGGAAAAGGGCCGTTGCGAAGATAGCGGAGATCGAGCAGAAGATGGAAACCCTCGAGAGGATGAAGGAGGTCCTTGCAGGATTGGCTGCCGAGTGCGAAAGGCGCGGTCCGGTCAGCGAATGTCCAATCCTGGAGGCGATGGAAAGCGAGGAGGATGTCGATGCAGAAGGTTGAACATTTGCAGGAGAAGGAAGCGAAGCCGTGTTCGGAAACGGCGGGTGGCGGCAAAATAGGCTGGCGCGGGATGGCGGCCATGCTCCCGGGGATAGGCCTGGCTTTCCTTCCGAAGCTGGCCTGCCCCGCTTGCTGGCCGGCCTATGCGGGGGTTTTCAGCTCCCTGGGCTTGGGCTTCGTCAACTACAATCCCTATCTTTCCCCAAGTGAAAAGATTAAATGGAGGAACCATGGAACTCGAATCTATCATCACCTGCCCTATCTGTGGATTTAAAAAACAGGAGACGATGCCGACCGATGCCTGCCAGTTCTTCTACGAGTGTGGAAACTGCAAATCCGTCTTGAGGCCGAAGCCGGGAGATTGCTGCGTTTTCTGTTCCTACGGCACGCAAAGGTGCCCATCGAAACAATAAAAATACCGGGCAAGACAAATGTTGTTCTGCACCGCTACTTATAACGGCTTGCGAAAAGCGAAGATAAACCGGGGAGGAAACTCCGATGTCGTCTGCTGTTCTGACAATCCGCGCGGGCTTTCTTGACAGTCGGCTTTTTCCCTTTAAGATTTTAATGGTATTGACATTCTAAGTTGAGGAGGTTGCACCATGAATAAATTACGGTTGTATGTTGCGGCAGCATCAATATCAGCGGTTCTGGCAGCAGGAGTTTGCATGGCAGCCGAACAGCCGGGGACGGAGGTCGAAAAGCCGAAAGCGGAGCATCCGGGAAAAGAGGTCGAGAAGACAAAGGCAGAGCATCCGGGCAAGCCTGTCACCGCGAAATTCGTGAAGAAGTCGATCAAAGAACATGTCAAGGCCCAGTCCAAGGCCACCGGCGGAGTGTTCGTCATTCATGACGACAAGCTCGACAAGGACTGGAAGCTGAAGCTCGACAAGATTCACGATCCGGTCCGCATGTTTGAAAAGGATGGGAAAATGATTTACTTCACCTGCAGTGATTTCAAGTCCACCGAAGGAAAGGATGTCATCGACATAGACTTCTGGATGGTTCCCAAAGGGGACAAGCTGGAGGTGATCGACACCAAGATTCACAAGGTAAACGGTGAGCCCCGCTACACCTACGAAGGGACCGAAATCAAGAAAATCAAGTAATCCCCGGAGCACCGTCAGATTTCCGGCTTGCAAGCCCCCCTTATCCGGGGGCTTTTTTATAGCTTTCATTCTCGTAATGAGAAAACGTCGAAAAGGAGTGTTTATGCGCGTGCACCGGTACCTCTTTTTGCTGGTTGTTACGCTGACGGTCTTGAGCGCCCTGGCGCATGGGGCGGTTACAGCGGAGCCGAAAAAGAGGCATTTTCTCTTCAGTTACAAAGTTAAGGTGAAAGATATCCCCGGTGGCGAGATGAAGCTATGGATTCCTGTCGCCCCAAGCAACGGGGAACAGACGGTGAAGCTTGCCAAGGTGACCGCGCCGGTTCCGTTGGAACCGAAAAAGGAGGGCGAATACGGCAATTCCCTGCTGTTCGGCAGAGTCAAGGCCCCTGCAAAAGAGTTGGAAATCGAACTGCAGTACGAAGTGACCCGTATCGAGAAAAAGGGAAACCTGACAGGAAGCGGCACCATAGCACCAGCGTCGAGAGAAGAGCTGGCCCGTTTCCTGGCGCCGGACCGCCTGGTTCCATTGAACGACAGAATCAGGAAGCTTGCGGCAGAAGTGACTGCAGGGAAAGCCACTCCCCTGGCAAAAGCCCGGGCCATCTACGACTATACCGTCGATAACCTTTCCTACGACAAGAGCGGCACCGGCTGGGGAAGAGGTGACATCAACTACGCCTGTGACTTGAAGCGCGGCAACTGCACCGACTTTCATGCCCTGCTTATAGGTCTTTGCCGGGCAAGCGGCATCCCGGCCCGGTTCATTATCGGCTTCCCCATCCCGGAGGGGAAAAAAGAGGGGAGTATCGGGGGATACCACTGCTGGGCCGAGTTTTACATCGAAGGGAAAGGCTGGATCCCGGTGGATGCCTCGGAGGCAAGCAAGAACAAGGCAAGGAAGGAGTATTACTTCGGCAATCTTTGTGAAAACCGGGTTGAGTTTACCCTGGGGCGCGATATCCTGCTCAAACCATCCCAGCAGGGAGAAAAGCTCAATTACTTCATCTACCCCTATGCTGAGCTGGACGGAAAACCGTATGACAAGATGGAGAGGAGCTTTACGTTCCGGGAGGTATGACGGGAAGCTTTCAGCAAAGCCGTTCGCCATTCATTCAAATGGCCGGCCTCCCCTCTATGTAAAGCTGGCAGTGCGGCTTGACTATGACATTTTTATCTGTAAGCTTTAACGGCGTGTGTAAAACAAAATGACAAAATGAAAGGAGTGGACAATGAAAAAAATTGCGATTCTCGGAGTGGCGGCCGGCTTGTTGATGGCATCGGGCGGAACGGTCTATGCAGAAGATTCGGTGACGGTCACGGGGGAGGTTGTCGATACCTACTGTTACGCCCTGATGGGAGCCAAGGGGGAGAGCCACCGGTCGTGCGGCATCACCTGCATCGAGAAGGGTATCCCGGCCGGGCTCCTGGAGAAAGGGACTGACAAGCTCTACGTCCTTCTCCCCAACAAGGACAAGAGTCCGCTGCCGAAGGCCGTCATCGACAAGGTCGGGCGTCAGGCCGCCATCACCGGCAAGGTCTATGCCATCGGCGGCAGTCAGTTCCTGACGGTCGAGTCGGTCAAGTAGGCCCATGCTGAAGGCTCTTTTTCCGGGAGTGGAGCACCTACAGAACGTTCATCCGCTCTTCGTTCATTTCCCCATCGCCTTTCTGGCCGGTGCTTCACTCTTCTACCTTCTGGCATGGCGTTTCCGCAAGGAGTCCCTGGCGACTACGGCATTCTCACTTCTGGTCCTGGGGGCACTTGCCTCGGCAGCAGCGGCGGGGACCGGCCTGTACGCCGAACCGGGGGTGATGGTTTCCCGCTCCGTCCGGACGCGTCTTCTCCAGGAGCATAAGGAACTGATGCTCTGGACGTCTGGGCTTAGCATCGTCCTTGCCCTTTGGGCCGCGTCTTTTCGCCCTTTCCCGCAAAAGGGGAGACCGCTCTTTCTCCTCATGCTCCTCGTGCTCCTGGCGGTCATGTCGCTGGGGGTCGATTACGGCGCCCGCATGGTCTATGATTACAACGCAGGAGGGAGCGCCTGCCCCCAGCCGATCGAATTTAGCCGGTAAAGCCTCACCAGGGAGCGCTCATATGAAGAACCTCTCCGAGCTGCGCGATATTATGATCAACGATCATCTCATCGCCCGCGGCATCAGCGATCCCGCCGTTATCGCGGCGATGCGGGAAGTGCCGCGGGAAGAATTCATCCCCGGAAAGCTGGTGGATTTTGCCTACGAGGATAGTCCTCTCCCCATCGAAGAAGGGCAGACCATCTCCCAGCCCTATATGGTGGCCCTGATGGCAGAGTCACTGGAGCTTTCTACGGCTGACCCGGTACTTGAGATCGGGACCGGTTCCGGATATTCCGCCGCCGTGTTAAGCCGGATCGCGGCACGGGTCTATACGGTCGAGCATTTCGCGAGTCTGGCGCAAAGCGCTGCAGAGCGCTTCAAGCTGCTCGGTTACGACAATATACGCGTGCTTGTGGGTGACGGCACCTTGGGCTGGCGCGAATACGCACCCTATAAAGCCATCGTGGTAACGGCCGGCGCGCCGGAGGTGCCGAAGCCGCTCATGGAACAGCTCGCCGTCGGGGGACGACTGGTCATTCCGGTAGGGCCGCACCTCCATATGCAGACACTCATCCGTGTGCGCCGGGTTGCCGCGGATGAATATCACAGCGAGGAGCTCTGCGACGTACAGTTCGTACCCCTCATCGGCGCTGCCGGCTGGCGCGAGCGTGACTGAATATTTTTGGTCTTTCGTACAATAGTTGAAAAGCAGGAAGAACGTTTGTCTCGCCCGCTCACTTCGTTCGCTAGAGTCCACAGAGCACCCAGAGAAAAGCGTAAATACAAAGGTTTTATTGGGTTCTCTGTGCTCTCTGCAGGCTCTGCGAGAGACTAGTTTTGATTGTTTTCAGTATTTCAACTTAAATACGAAATGAACCAATATTTTTCCCGGAGGAGAGATGTCTGCTGCTGACAGGTTAATGGAGTTTTTACAGCCGAAGTTCGGCACGGAAATCCATGTCGGCCCATGGGTGACCATCACTCAGGAGCGGATCGACAAATTTGCCGAAGTGACCGGAGATATCCAGTGGATCCATACTGACCCGCAGCGTGCCGCCAGGGAATCGCCCTTTGGCGCAACCATCGCCCACGGGTTTCTTACCCTGTCGCTGCTTCCTTTTCTCACGGAAAGCAACCATCCCGACCATTTTCAGAAAAATTATCCGGGAATGCGCATGCGGGTGAACTACGGCCTCAACAGGGTCCGCTTCCCCGCGCCGGTGGTGGTCGGTTCAAGGATCAGGGCCAGGACCGTGCTTCAGAGCGCGGAGAAGGCGGGTGAGGGTGTCCAGATCGTTTATCTGATAACGGTCGATATGGAAAATAAAGAGAAACCGGCGTGCGTTGCGGAATTTGTCGCCCGAGTCTACTAAGAACCCGTCTTTCTCCACCAACCGCTCCTTTCCCGGACATCCCCCTCCGGCACCATCAGAGACATCCCCGCCAAAACCCTCCGGCACGGAAAAAAATATTTGAGTAATGTTAAACTTTTCCGATTGTTTGTAAAGGGTGAAGCATCGATGGTTTTACCGGAAGGGGGCGTTTATGGTAACGATAACCTGTCCGCACTGCCGGTTTTCAAAAGACATGGGGAAGGATGCTATTCCGGCAGGACCGGTCCGGGTGACCTGCCCTCACTGCAACCGGAAATTTATGTACCACAGCGGGGAACCGGGCGTCGGCAAAGGGACGGTACCTCCTTCGCCTCCATTACCTTCCGCTCCTGCTTCTGGCAGCCCGCCGCCCGAAGCTCCCGTCCGGCTTGCTTCTCCCACTTCCATGAACGACCCGCCGCGTTCCGCGCGCACCCTCAACTTTGCCTTTACCGGCAAGGCCTCAGAATATTTCGGGATATGGATCGTCAACATCCTTCTGACCGTCCTCACACTGGGGGTTTACAGCGCCTGGGCCAAGGTGCGGAAACGCCGCTATTTCTATGGCAACACCCTCCTCGACGATGCCCCTTTCGACTATCTTGCCGACCCCATGGCCATTTTCAGAGGGTGGCTCATCGGGGCGGCCCTTTTTGTCGGTTACTCTCTCGGGTCGCGGCTTTCTCCGATCCTTGGGTCTCTTTTCGGGCTTCTTTTCTTAGCCGCCATGCCGTGGCTGATCGTCCGGTCCAGGATTTTCAATGCCCGCAATTCCGACCATCGCAACATCCGATTCAACTTCCGGGCCAACTACGCGGAGGCCTACGAAATTTTCCTCGGCCTGGCGTTCCTGGTTCCGCTGTCGCTGGGGCTCCTTATCCCCTACGTCGTGTATCGGCAGAAAAAGTTCCTCGTTGAAAACAGCCAGTATGGAAAGACGCCGTTCATATTCGAGGGTAGTCCAAAGGATTTCTATCTCGTGTTTCTCAAGGCCTTCGGAGGATTTGTCGCCACTGTCCTCGTGGTTGCCCTTGCTGCGTTCCTCATCTCCTCTCCCTTCCAGGATACGCTGGCCGCGCTTTCCAAGGGGGGGAAGATGGATCAGGAACCCATCCGGCGGGCGGCCGCGGCTGTTTTTGCCGTTACGATGATCGTAATGGCTGCATTCTACCTCTTCGTTGCGGTTTACGTGAATACCACGCTGACCAATCTGACATGGAACAGCACGCGCATCGCGGATAACCGCCTCGAAAGCACCCTGCGGGCCAGGGACATGGCCTGGCTCTATCTCTCCAATGCCGTTGCTATCGCCCTTTCGTTCGGACTGTTGATCCCCTGGGCCGCCATCCGCATAGCTCGTTACCGGTTCGATCATTTCGCCATCCTGGCGCTGGATGAACTGGAGGGTTTCGCTGCCGGCGCTCAGGAGGAGATCAGCGCCGCAGGAGAAGAAATCGGCGATATTTTCGGTATAGATGTGGCCCTATGACCGGGACGGAGGGAGTTTATTACGACGGGAAGAGTTCGGCGCGGCGGAAGGTTTCGCTCTTCTTTGACGGTGAGCGGCTGCACGTCAGCGGGGATGGTATCGACGTATCCTCTCCCCTTGCCGAGATCCGGATTTCGCCGCAGTTGGGGAGCATACGCCGATCACTCCGCTTCCCCGACGGTGCCCGGTGTGAGATAGAGGATAGTGCCATTCTTGAGGCGTTGATCAGTCGGCAAGGGAGAGGGAGGTTATCTCCCCTGCTCTATCGCTGGGAAAGCAGCCTTAAGCTTGCGTTTTTAGCCCTTATCCTGACTGCTGCGATCTTTTGGGGTCTGGTCAAATTCGGCATACCGGTTCTTGCGCGGCAGGCCGCCTTCGCCATTCCCCCTGCCACGGAAGCCAGTCTTGGTAAAGAGACCATGGCCGTGCTGGATCGGCTGGTCATGGCTCCTTCCCGGCTGCCCGAAGAACGCCGGCGGCAATTGCGGAAACGCTTCCAGCAGGTCGCGGCCGATATGCCCGATGGCCGGTCGCTGCGGCTGGAATTTCGGACAGGCGAACGAATCGGCGCCAACGCCTTTGCTTTGCCGTCCGGTATCATAGTCGTCACCGATGATCTGGTAAGGATTGCCCGGCGCGATGAAGAAATCATGGCGGTATTCGCCCATGAAATGGGTCACGTCAGATATCGTCACGCCGTTAGGCATGTGCTCCAGAATTCTGCCACGGGTCTCATCGTCGCGACCGTTACCGGCGATGTTCTCTCTGCCACCTCCCTCTCCGCAACCCTCCCCACCGCGCTCATCGACGCCGGGTTCTCCCGGGAGTTCGAGACCGAGGCCGACGATGCGGCAGTGGAATACCTTACGAAGCACCGTATCCCTCTCTCCTGTTATGCCGACATCCTTGCCCGTCTGCAGGACGAGCACGACAAAGGAACGGATAAGAATGCCAAACCCCGGGAAAAGAGGGTTGCCGATTTCTTATCCACCCATCCGGCAACCAGGGAACGGATTGCGAGGTTTATGGGGAGAAGGGAGAGCCATAAGAGATGATTCATGCTGCCCGAGTTTTTCGATGGTAATTGACGTACGTCAATTGAATCATCACGCCAGAGCGGTACAGTTATGACAAATATACACGCTGTTGCCCGGCAGCGCAGGCAAAACCATCGGAGCGCTTCTTTAACGGGGCGGGGAGGGAATCATGACTGAGGAAAAAGGTGGCATTGCGGCACAGGTGCTGACAATGACCGACCTGATCGGGTATCAGGACGGATCGGTGGTCAGCAGGACCCTCATTGATAAAAAGGTCGGCACGATAACGCTCTTTGCCTTCGACGAGGGGCAGGGACTAAGCGAGCACACGGCCCCCTTCGATGCCTTTGTCCAGGTGGTCGACGGGGAGGCGGAGATCACCATCTCGGGGACTGAATACGCCCTGCACGCCGGCCAGATGATCATCATGCCTGCCAACCACCCCCATGCGGTGAAGGCCGCGAAGAGATTCAAGATGCTGCTGGTGATGATAAGGTCATAATATTTCTTGACTTGTTGGAATATTTCTGGTTTCCTGCCTCACCTCTACGGCGAGGAACAGTGCTATGGAACAACGATTTTTGACTCCGGCGGAGACCGTGCAGGCCATTGTCATAAGCGGCAGGAGAGTGGTCACCCAATCGCGCTTCAGGACGGCGGTCTTGAGCCTCCTTGCGGGGTTCTACATCGCCTTTGGCTCCCAACTGGCGACGGTTGTGACACAGGACGCCGCAACGACGGCGGGTGTCGGTATTTCGCGCCTGCTGGGGGGGAGCGTCTTTTCCATGGGGCTCGTGCTGGTGGTGATCTGCGGCGCAGAGCTTTTCACCGGGAACAGCCTTCTGGTCAAATCGGCCCTGCACGGTGAAATCCCCTGGGGAAAGCTGGGGGAGAACTGGCTTATCGTCATCATCGGCAATCTGGCCGGCTCCCTATTTTTCGCCTGGCTCATGTTTCGTTCCCAGCTCTGGCAGGGGGGAGAGCTGGCGCAGCACGCCATCGCCATCGCAGCCGCCAAGTGCCGTCTCCCCTTCGAGGCGGCCCTGGTCCGCGGCGTTCTGTGCAACTGGCTCGTCTGTCTGGCAGTCTTCATGGCGACCGCCGCACGCGACGTTACCGGCAAGGTTCTTGCCTGCTACATCCCCATCATGACCTTCGTGGCGAGCGGCTTCGAGCACTCGGTGGCGAACATGTACTTCATTCCCACCGGGCTCATGCTGGCCGCAGAACTGCACCTCAACGAGCCGGGTCTCACCTGGGGGAAGTTTTTCCTGGGAAACCTGCTGCCGGTAACCATCGGGAATATCGTTGGCGGAGTGGTCTTTGTCGCCTTTGCCTACTGGTACATCCACCTCAAGGGGACGCGTCCGTCGAAATGAGTGGATTAGAGGCTGTTCAGGGAGTTTGTTCTCATTTTCCGCATGTATGCATCTGATCTTCGGGAGGACGGCTTCCGAGAAATTGTCTTGCGGAGCCGGTGACCTCTCCTGGCAAAGTTCTGAGATCGTTTTTATGATACCTGCACGGTTTTCCCATCCTCATCCGAAAAAATCCGCCGGCTTGGCTAATTTTTCGGCTCTTTTCCTTCTTTCCTGCCCGTCATACTCTCCCCCTTTTCCCCTTACCGGGTCATGTCCGATAGTCACCCATCCGTTTGAACGGCGGAATGCCACAATTTTACCGGCGGTTATCAGGTCGTCGAGCTGGTAGTCTTTTACCGTGCCGCTTCTGTTGTCGTGATAGAGCACCCGTATCATCATCGCGATCTCCCCCTTTTCCACTGGTCAGACGCCAGTTGAAATTATATCATATATATTTGCGGACATCCTTCTCTACAACAAATTCCTATCAATGAAATTGGTGCGTTATTGTGCGAACCAGGGGGATGGAACGTTGGAAAAACAACCTTTCATGAGATTTGTGCAGCCGCAAACAGCGGCCAATGGGCCTTATGCCTAGAAATACTTTGACAAAACATGCGTAATTCCTATAATATGGCCCAAAATTACGCAGGGGTCCGGTAATGCACGCAGCGCTTGCCCTCATCGGGGAAGACCTAAAAAACGTTGAACTGCAGTTTAAGGAGGACCTCCAGTCGGATGTTCCGCTCATCCGCAAGGTTGGGGAATATGTCCTCTCCAGCGGCGGCAAGAGGATTCGTCCCGCTCTCCTCCTGCTTGCGGCAAAGCTCTGCGGTTACCAGGGGGACCGGCATGTGCCGCTGGCCAGCGTTATTGAATTTATTCATACGGCGACCCTGCTCCACGACGATGTTGTCGATAACGCCAATCTTCGCCGGGGGATCGCCTCCGCCAATACCCTGTGGGGTAATGAGGCGTCGGTCCTGGTGGGCGATTTCCTTTTCTCAAAGTCTTTTTCCCTCATGGTGGCTAATGGCGACCTGAAGGTTCTGCAGGTCCTCTCCAACGCCACCACGATCATTGCCGAGGGCGAGGTGCTGCAACTGGTCTGCACCAGCGATCTCGATTTGAACGAGGAGCGATATATCGAGGTGGTAAAATGCAAGACCGCCATCCTCCTCTCCGCCGCCTGCCAGGCTGGGGCCGTTCTCGGCAAAGCCTTTCCTGAGCGCGAAGACGCGCTGCGGGATTTCGGTATGGGACTGGGGATTGCCTTCCAGCTCATGGATGATACGCTCGATTATGTTGCCAGTGAGGAACAGTTTGGCAAAAGCATCGGGCACGACCTGGAAGAGGGGAAAATAACCCTGCCGCTGATTCATACCTTGAAGCAGTGTACCCCTGATGAACGGAGCAAGATCGCCGACGTCATTGAAAAGGATCTCCTGGAGAAGGAGGATTTTCAGACGGTGTTTGATCTGGTTCACAAGTATGGGGGGATTGACTACACGATAGCGGCGGCGAAAGAGTACATTGTTCGCTCAAAGGTTCCCTTGGAGATATTCGAGGATTCGCAGGAAAAGGCCGCTCTGATTGATCTGGCTGATTATGTGGTGACCCGCGAACGTTAAATGGCAGTCCTGAACGGTTAAAACACCGTCGATGAACCCCTCCTTAAAGTGATTCAACAAATTTCCTTCGCAATTACAAAGACTTACCCAGCCATTCGCATTGGCGTGATAATTGCTAGTGTTTGATTATCTTAATTATTGCGCTTGCTGCCCGGGGTATGTCATGATCGAGGAAATCCTTGTACACGAATCGGAGATAGAAGTTCTCGGCGACCGTTATCAGATCAGGGTCTTCTGTCGTCAGGATGGCCGGCATTTTGCCAAGACCTATTTCGGAGAAGATGACATCATTATCAATGACGGCACTTCGCTTGAAGAAGTTCTTGATAAGCATGAAAAACTTCTCCCGCTCGCCATTAACTCCCGGAAAATCCTTCATGAGCTTACCGGTCTCCACAGAAAAGGGAAGGGATCCCGCCCATAATAAGCTCCTCTCTCAAGAGCCGCTTGCATTGCCACCTTTTTGACTCCCCTTTCACGCCTTCCTAAAATATCCTTGCATTCCTGCGATTACTGGACTAAAAGTGTCTTCATGAAGAGATCAAACCTCGTGCGTGTGACGCTTCTGGCTGTCGCTATAATAGGGATCAGTCTGTTTCACTATCTGACCCCCCTCCATCTGCCGATGCTCCACGATATATTTCAGCGGCTCTATTATATACCAATAATTCTTGCCGCATTCTGGTTCGGGCTGAAGGGAGGGATCATCTCATCCATTGTCATCAGCATCATGTATGCGCCCCATATCCTCTTTCAATGGGGGGCGCGTCCCACCCTGGAGCTGGAGAAGTTTCTGGAGATCGTCCTGTACAATGTCGTCGGCGGTATTACCGGCTTTCTGTCCCAACAGGAGGAGAACCGCAGGGAGGAGCTGCAACTTACCGCCAAAGGGCTTGAAGAATCCTACAGGAAACTGCAAAGCCAGGCCGATCTTATCATCAAAACTGAGGAGCAACTGCGGCGGGCAGAAAGGCTATCGGCGCTGGGGGAGCTTTCGGCCGTGCTGGCCCATGAAATACGAAATCCCCTCGGTTCCATCAGGGGGACCGCTGAAATATTGAGGGACGACTTTCGTCCCGGGGACCGGAAATATGAGTTCCTGGAGATACTGGTAAAGGAGGCCGACCGTCTCAACCGGGTGGTGGAGGATTTCCTCGGTCTGGCCCGTCCTCTCCCGGTGGAGCGGGAAACCTGTGATCTCCTGGCAGAACTTAAGGAGATCGTTGCCCTGGTTTCAGGCGAGGCGGCCTCTCGCGGCGTCAGACTGAATATCGAGCAGGCGGAACTTCCACCGATTAACGGCGACCGGGAAAAGCTGCACCAGGTTTTTCTGAATCTCATCCTGAACGGGATTCAGGCCACTGGACAGGGGGGGAGCCTGACCATCGGCGCTGCTTATCTGGCGCCCAGGGAAGGGAACCCGGCCGCAATTGAACTCTCCTTTGTCGACACCGGCGAAGGGATGGAGCCGGAGGTTCTCGGGCGTATCTTTGAGCCGTTTTTCTCGACCAAGACAGGCGGGACAGGACTGGGGCTCTCCATTGCCCAGAAGATCATCGAGAGCCACGGCGGCCGAATGGATGTCGAGAGCCGACCAGGGAAGGGGACGACATTCCGGGTAAGGCTCCCGGTGTAAAAGCAGTGAACGGTGAACGGTGAATAGAGAAAACCCGCATTTTGCCTTTTTCACCCTTCACGCTTCACTTTTCACGACCGCCCTATTTACGGAACAGTGAGGCATAATGCGTATGACCCATAAAATTCTCATCATAGACGATGACACCTCTTTTCGCCGGGTGCTGGAGTATAACCTGCAGGAGGAAGGATACGAGGTCTGGACCTGCGCCGATGGCAAGGAAGGTCTGGCTGCATTTGACGAACGGCAGCCCGCGCTGGTCATCACCGACCTGAAAATGCCGGGGGTGACCGGTTTTCAGGTCCTGGCGACTGTCAAGGAGCGCTCAGCCTCTACGCCGGTGATCGTCATTACCGCCTTCGGCGCCGTTGAAACAGCGGTTGAGGCAATGAAGCTCGGCGCTTACGACTATATCACCAAGCCGTTCAACCGGGACGAACTCAAGCTGATGGTGAAAAAGGCGCTTGAGTTGCGGGGGTTGTCGGAGGAGAACCAGCGCCTGAAGGAAGAACTGACCGACCGGGCCGAGTTCAGGAATATCATCGGCATTTCCAGGAGTATGGAGGAGGTCTTTGACATCGTGCGCAAGGTGGCCGATACCGAGGCGACGGTGTTGATTACCGGCGAGTCGGGAACCGGCAAGGAGTTGGTGGCCAGGGCGATCCATTCACTGAGCTCCCGCAGAGCCTTCCCATTTATTCCCATAAACTGCGCGGCCATTCCCCGGGATCTTCTGGAAAGCGAGCTGTTCGGCCATGTCAAGGGAGCGTTTACCGGCGCCATCAAGGACAAGGTCGGCAAGTTCCAGCTGGCCGAGGGAGGAACGCTCTTTCTGGACGAGGTGGGGGATCTGCCGCTCGAGCTCCAGCCGAAGCTGTTGCGCGCTTTGCAGGAAAAGGTTGTCGAGCCGGTCGGCGGTGCCTCTTCCCGGAAGCTGGATGTCCGGGTAGTGACAGCCACCAATACCGACCTGGAAAAGGCGATAGCGGAGGGAAACTTCCGGGACGACCTCTACTATCGTCTCGCTGTCATTCCGGTGCACCTTCCTCCGCTGTGGAAGAGGCAAGAGGATATTCCGCTTCTCGTCAGGCATTTTACGGCGAAGCACGGAGGCTCTGGGGTCACCTTCGCACCTGAAACCCTGGAAGTGATGAAAAGCTATCACTGGCCCGGCAATGTCAGGGAATTGGAAAATACCGTGGAGCGTCTGCTGATCATGCGCAACAGCGATGTCATCAGGGCGGAGGATCTGCCGGAGAAAGTACGGGGGACGGGACGGGCTCATGTGGCGGGGGTGGTAAATCTGCCGCCGGAAGGGTATCCTTTGGAGCAACTGGAACGTGAAATCGTGATGGAAGCTCTGGAGCGCAACGCCTGGAACCAGACCGCCGCGGCCCGTTTTCTCCGGATCCCCCGCCATACCCTTATCTACAGAATGGAAAAGTACAATATCACCCCACAGGAGCGGAAAAAATGAAAAGGTATATCCATGTGCTGCTCGTTATTTTAATGTTCGCAGTATGCAGTTGCGCAAAGGAACAGGCGCCCCCCAAGGAAGGGGGGATTGCCCCCGATTTCAAACTCAAGAACATTGCGGGGGAGGAGGTAAGGCTTGCCGATCTGCGGGGAAAGGTGGTGTTTTTGAACTTCTGGGCCACCTGGTGTCCCCCCTGCCGTGAGGAGATACCGTCAATGGTCAGGCTGAACACGGCCATGGCGGGGAAACCTTTCCAGATGCTGGCGGTTTCCATCGATGAAGGGGGAAAAGAAGCGGTCGAGTCGTATTTCAAACAGGCCGGAGTGACCCTCCCTGCGCTCCTTGACCCACAGCAGGCAACCGGCAAGCGTTATGGCATTACCGGTGTGCCCGAAACCTTTATCGTTGATAAGAAGGGTGTTATACTGAAAAAGATCATCGGCCCCATGGACTGGAGCGACCCGGCGGTTGTCAAGTATCTGGACGACGCCATAAGACAGTGAAGGGTGAAGGGTGAAAAGACACTTCACGTTTACGGAGTAAGCCATGGAATCCAGTAACATCACCTTTGTCGGCGCCTTTATCGCGGGACTTCTCTCGTTCCTCTCCCCGTGCGTTCTTCCTCTCATCCCCTCGTACATTACCTATATAACCGGCATCTCCTTTGCTGACCTGCAGGCTGAACACCCATCCCACAAGGTCAGGCAGCAGACCATTATCCATTCCCTCATCTTTATCGCCGGGTTCACGTTCGTCTTTGTGCTCCTCGGGGCCTCGGCAACCTTTATCGGCGGTTTTCTGCAGCAGCACATGTCGATAATCAGGAAGGTGGGAGGAGTATTGATCGTGCTCTTCGGCATCCATGTCACCGGTCTTATTCCCATCGGGGTGCTCTTGGGGGAAAAACGGGTCAACATACACCGCAAGCCGGCCGGATATCTGGGGAGTTTCCTGGTGGGGCTTGCTTTCGCCGCCGGTTGGACTCCCTGTATCGGCCCGATCCTTGCCTCAATCCTGATGGTGGCCGCCACCGAGGATACCGTTTTTAAAGGGATAGCGCTCCTCTTTATCTACTCCATGGGGCTCGCCGTCCCCTTTTTCCTGGCGTCTCTGGCCATGCATCAGTTTCTGAACCTATTCAACCGCTTCAAGAAGTATATCCGCATCTTTGAGATAATAACCGGGGGGTTTCTCATTATTGTCGGAGTCCTGATTTTTACCAACTACCTTTCAAAGCTTGGCAGCTATACCAGTGTCCTGTTTGGGAAGTAATAAAGAAGCGGGAAGCTGGAAGCAGAATTTTCGAGCTACGAGCTATCGGGGAGTGAGGAGTGGCTGAACCGAGAGTCTCAATACAACTTACGGTTGCCGAGCTGTTGACCACCGAAGCCTTTTATGGCGGAATCCTTGAGCTGCCGGTACGGCGCGCCTTAACGGCGCCTGGCGCCCCTGAGCACCTTGTCATGGAGCAGGACGGCTGGGAGCTGATCTTCGTCGAGGAAGCCGCGGTGATCCGGACCCATCCGGTCCTGGAAGAGCGCCTTACCACATTCCCGAAGGGGGTGGGGATGACCATACATTTGCGTGTGGAAGAAATAGAGGATATTTACGACACCCTGGTGGATGAGGGGCTGGAGATACTTTATCCGCTGGAGGAAAAGCCCTACGGCATGAAGGAACTCTGGTGCTTTGACCCGGACGGCTATCTGGTGGTGCTGGAGGAGACTTCGCGCTGAATTCCATGACGAGTAATGGTTGAGCCGTTAAGTAGTTACTACTACTCAACCACTCAACCACTCAACCAACTCCTCGCCCTTAATCCTCACTCTTCACGTTTTTCTTTTCCCCGGTCCCCGGGGCGCATGAGTCGGCCATTCAGGTCCGGACTCCCATGCGGGGGAGGACATACTTCTGTAGTACGACCCAGACAGCAACAATCCCCACCATCAGCAACAGATCGTTCATAAATATAACCTCCTGCCGACAAAATTACCATATATTCAAAAAAATGCATACTGTTAATTCACGCGAATTTCTCCGAAACGGACCCGAACAATTTTTACGTGTGTTTATGGTAGATATTCCAACAGATTGTCATGGTTTAATAAAAATATTTACATCTGGTTGCCCTGTGCGATATACTGTTTATTAATTGAAAGTTATATGCGTAAGGAGGATATCATGAAAACTCTCATCCATGCGATAATAGCAGCGATAGCCACCACTTCTTCGGCGTTTGCCGCATCGGGAGCGGAGGAAGACAATAGTGGGGTCTTCGTATGGATATTTCTCGGGATGTGTGCCCTGATCGTGATTGGTCAGCTTCTGCCGGTTGTCATGCTGATGCTTGGTTTTGCCAAGGGTGCGGCCAAAGAAAGAAAAGCAGAAGTAAGCAAATCATAACCGTCTTCCTTCCTCATGAAAAGAAAAGTCGCTCATAGAGCGGTTTTTCTTTTTCCTTTGATGGTTCCCCTTCCGTTTACATTGACCTGTATTCCGGAAACCGGTCCGGTTTGCAGGGGTCTGCTTTCCGTGTTTTTCCGTATCCTCCTTTCCTTTTTCGCATCCTCTTTTGTTATTGCCATATGGAAAAAATAATTGACATCCCTTATGAAGAAATGTAATATGAAAATCACTTTCAATCGGGGTGCGCGCATGAAACGGGCCAAGAAGAAGATCTTTCACGACTTTATTACCCGGAAAGGGCTCAAGTCCACTCGCCAGAGGGATGTTATACTCGATTACTTTCTCTCGTCGGACCGGCACATGAGCATCGAGGATCTCTATCTGAAGCTCCGGGCAAAGCATCCGAATATCGGCTATGCGACCGTTTACCGTACCCTGAAGCTTTTCGCCGAGTCCGGGATAGCCCGCGAGATCCAGTTTGGCGACGGCCAGACCCGCTATGAGCATGTCGCCGAAGGGGAGCACCATGATCACCTGGTTTGCACCCGTTGTGGTACCATCGTGGAGTTTAAAAACGAGACCATCGAAAAGCTCCAGTCTGAGGTGGCTGCCAGCCACGGTTTCCTGATCGAGACGCACAAGCTGGAGCTGTACGGCATGTGTGCCAAGTGCAGGAAGTAAGCAAAAAAATTTTCCGATTAATATGAAAGTGATAATCATTAGCAAATAGTAAAGAAAGAGGGAAGTAAGGTAAATGGGACTATTCAAGAAGAAGGCTTCCTGTCATTCCGCCTCCAGTGAATCGAATGGTGCGGCGAAGAAAGTTGCGCTGGTGGGCAACCCCAACGTGGGCAAGAGCGTGCTGTTCAACGCCCTGACCGGCGCCTACGTGACTGTTTCCAACTACCCCGGCACCTCGGTGGAGGTGGCCCGCGGTTCCGCCGTTATTGGCGACCGGTATGAGATCATCGACACGCCCGGGATGTACTCGCTGCTACCCATCACCGAGGAGGAACGGGTGGCCCGGGAGATCCTCCTCAGCGAGTCGCCGGACGTGGTGCTGCACGTGTTGGACGCCCGGAACCTTGAACGGATGCTGACCATGACCTTGCAACTGATCGACGCCCAGCTGCCGGTGGTGCTGGTAGTCAACATCATGGACGAGGCGGAACGGATGGGGCTCGTGATTGACATCCCGCTGCTGCAGGAAAAACTCGGCATTCCGGTGATCGGCGCAGCCACGGCTAAAAAACGCGGGCTCGACGAAATCCGGCGTGCCATTGCCGGCTATGACCGGAAGAAACACGCAGTATTCGGCTACAGCAAGAGGCTTGAAGAAGACATAGAGAGCGTGGCCCGGCTCATCAGAGGCGACTACCCCCTGTCTAACAAATCACTGGCACTGCTGCTCTTGCAGCGGGACGAGGAGGTGACCGCCCTGCTCCGTGAGCGGGAAGGAGAAGGATTCCCGGCCATCGCGGAGATGATCCGGCAGAAGACCTTTGAGCGCCGCGAATCGTTCCACCTCGACCTCTCCCTTGAAAGGAAGGGGATTGTCAAGGGTATCCTCGCAGGGGTTTTCTCCGTGCCCGCCAATCGAAAAATAACGTTCAGCGAGCGCCTTTCCCGATGGGCGGTCAGCCCGGTGTCGGGGATACCGCTCCTCTTGGTGGTGCTCTATTTCGGCCTCTACAAGTTTGTCGGTGACTTCGGCGCAGGCACGTTGGTGGACTTTCTGGAGGGGACCATTTTCGAGAGATATTTCAATCCCTGGATCACCGGCGTGGTCAAGGAGGTCATCCCGTGGGATATCCTCCAGGAGCTGTTCGTGGGGGAATACGGGGTCATTACTCTTGGGCTTCGTTACGCAGTGGGGATCATCCTTCCAATCGTCGCCACCTTCTTCCTGTTTTTTTCTCTGCTTGAGGATAGCGGTTACTTCCCACGTCTGGCGCTGCTGGTGGACCGGGTATTCAAGAAGATCGGCCTTACCGGTCGCGCCGTGATCCCGATGGTGCTTGGCTTTGGCTGCGACACTATGGCCACCATGGTGACCCGTACCCTGGAAACGGTGCGGGAGCGGATCATTGCCACACTGCTCCTTGCACTGGCCATCCCCTGCTCGGCGCAGCTCGGAGTGATACTGGCGCTCCTCTCCAAGGCTCCAGGCGCGCTCCTGGTCTGGAGCGTCTGTCTGCTCCTGATCTTTCTTTTTATCGGCTTCCTGGCAGCTCGGATGATGCCTGGAGAGACCCCCATGTTCTACATGGAGCTCCCTCCGATGCGGCTGCCGCAGCTGTCCAACGTCTTCACCAAGACCTACACACGGATGCAGTGGTATTTCATGGAGATTCTGCCGCTTTTCATCCTTGCGTCGGTGCTGCTCTGGATCGGCAAGATCACCCACTTCTTCGAGAAGGCGGTCGAAGGCCTAAGCCCGGTGATGGCCTCTCTCGGTTTACCCAAAGAGGTGGCCGTGGCGTTCATTTTCGGCTTTTTCCGGCGGGATTACGGGGCGGCCGGGCTTTACGATCTGCAGACCAAGGGTATACTTAACGGGCGACAGCTTACTGTGGCAGCCGTAACCCTGACCCTTTTCATCCCCTGCGTCGCCCAGTTTCTCATCATGAAGCGGGAGCGGGGCATGAAGGTGGCGCTGGCCATCGGCCTGTTTGTCAGCGGTTTGGCTTTCGGCAGCGGCTGGGTGCTCAACGAGTTTCTTGTTGTTACGAGGCTGCTGTGATTCGGTGTGGATTTTGCGGACATGAGTTCGCCGAGGAAGAAGGGATCAGGGGGTGCGGCAAATGCGGCAAGCCGGGTGGATGCAGTATGGTGCGCTGTCCCCGCTGCTTTTACGAAAACCCGCTTGAGTTGAAGGTGCTAAAAAAGCTGAAGAATCTGATGAAGAGAAAAAAGGAGAACTCATTATGAAACTGTCTGATAAAGCGGAAGAAATCCTGGAAGCGCTGTGGATAGCGGTGGAAGAGGAGGGGCGCGGGTTTGCCGATATTGAAAATATCGGCATTGATTCCGCTGACCCCGCCTATAATGAGCTCGCCGCTCTGGCTTTTATTGAGGTCAAGGAGGGGCGCGTCTATTTCCGTAACGAAGGCAAAGAAGAAGGACGCATGACTATCCGCCGTCATAGGCTGGCGGAGCGGCTGATGATGGATGTGTTGAATATCCGCGGCGAGACCGGCGATGACAAGGCCTGCCAGTTTGAACACCTCCTCCATGAGGGGGTGGATACCAAGATATGCATCATGCTCAATCATCCGTCCACCTGTCCCCACGGCAAAACGATCCCTCCTGGCGACTGTTGCGAGGAAGCCAGAAGAAGCGGCGACCTGGGGGTGGTGCCGCTGACCGAACTCAAGTCCAACGAGGAGGGAGAAATAGCCTATATCCAGACCGAGGACGACAAAAAGATGCGGAAACTCATGGCCATGGGGGTCCTCCCCGGCAACCGGATCGTCCTGCTCCAGAGTTTTCCTTCATACATCTTCCGGGTCGGATTTTCCGAATTCGCCATCGACACCAACATGGCGCGGGAGATTTTTGTCAGGAGATAAGGAGTCGGGGCTTTCTACGTTTGGCAAGGGAAGCCCCTTTTTTTGCGGAAATAAATGAAAGTGAATGTCAAAAACAAAATCTCCGGCGGCAGGTGTCCCTGGGAGATGGGGGAGCTGGACCATGAATCGAAAGGCACTACACTATGGCAGGGGCGGTTCAGCGAGACCCACGTGGCAGGCGGTCTATCGCCGGTATGGGAGTGATCGCGAATGTCTTGCCGCTTACCTGGCGCTTGAGGCCTCCGAGGTTCTCGGTGGGGTGAAGCCCGCGAACCTCTTGAAGCTCGACGGTCGCCGCCGCCCCTGCGGACGGAACCTGTACGATCTCTGGAAGAGGCACGGAAAGAGGCTCGTGGAGGGGAGCGGCCTTCGGGTGCGCGAGCTTGTGGACAGGGGAGAGACACTCCTTATCCTCCTCTACGAACCGGAAGCCCTGGCACGTCTTCTCGCCGTTCGGAGCGTCGAGAAGGTCCTCCGGAAGGCGGGCTACCAGGTTCCGTCCAATCTTGAACGAGTCCTCAGCGAACTGGAAAAACGGATGAGAGATGACGGCTTCCCTCACGAGATCGGGGTCTTCCTCGGCTATCCCCTGAAGGATGTAGTCGGTTTTCTGGGGTGGGCGCGACTGCCGTTTACCTGTCAGGGGCCGTGGAGGATTTACGGAGCTCCCGCCGAGAGCCTCAGGCTTGCTGATATCCATCGGAAGTGCCGGTGCCGCATGGCCGTGGAGCTTGCAATGGGTGGGAATCCTCTGGAATGCTTCAGGGTCGGAGGGTATGGGTTCAATTTTTCGCTCTTTCCCGGTGGCGAGGGGCACCGCTGCGCCGGGTAACGGTTTCAATGACAGGTATGGGGAGGAAAGGGTTATGAGTATCGCATTGATCGGCGGCATGGACAGGCTCGAGAGGCACTACCTGGTGGAAGCTGAGAGAGTCGGCATCGACCTGCGGGTCTTTAACCGGTCGGAGGTGAATATCGACTCGAAGATAAAGCACGTGGATGCGATAGTGATCTTCACCAACAAGGTCTCGCACCGGGTGAAGAAGGAGGCGATGAATGCGGCAAGGGCGAATGATATCCCCGTCTTCATGCACCATGCCTGCGGGGTCTGCACGCTCAGGGACTGCCTGAACTGCCTTCTCATCACAAACAATAACGGAGGGTAGAAAGATGCTTAAGAAGATGTTGGTGTTGCTATCTGTTTTATTAATGGCCGCAGGGACTGCGGTTGCCGTGCCGGAAAGCCAGAAGGGGGAGAAGGGGGTTAGCCACGCAGTCCACCATCACGAAGGGCACAGCGGCGCTAATGAAGAAGGGAAGGACCCGTTACAGTTCGGCCCGCTCAAGTTGGGATTCGACGCCATGGTCAGGGGGGAATCCACCAATAATTTCAATTTTACCGATTTCACCTTCACACCGGAAAATAACGACAACCGGCTCCTCATTCGGGTCCGTCCCTCGCTGACCTTTACCCCTACCGGCTATCTGATCGCCAAGGTCGAGGGACAATGGTACGCCTTTTACAACGATACGAACTTCGATAAGGTGAGACTCTACCAGGGGTACCTGGAAGGAGGTCTCCCAAACAAGAAGGCCACCCTCAAAGCAGGGCGGCAGGAGCTGGTGTACGGGAGCACCTTCATGCTCGGGGCCGACACCTTCTTCGACGGCCTTAGCTTCGATGCCGTGAAACTGACCCTCAAGCCCATGGAGTCCCTTTCAACGGACTTCTTTGCCGGGAAGTATACGAAGGATAACTCGGGGGGGATCACGGGTGAGCTGTATGGAATATACGGAAACTATACGCTAAGCGAAGACTTGGAGATCGACCTGTATGGCCTTTTCGAGACAGGCGGGGAGGGGCTGACACACGAGGGAAAAGACGAGAGAACCTATTCCGTCGGGGCGCGGTTAACCTCCAAGCTCGGCAAGCTTCTCGCCATTGAGGTGGAGCCGGTCTACCAGTTCGGCCGGCATATCGAAGACTCCTTCCATCACGACATCAGTGCCTTTGGCGGGCACGTGGACCTGACCATCGACCCGGCCCTTGGCCGCTACCCCAGCAAAGGGTTCCTCAGCTACGCCTTCGGCTCCGGCGATTCGGATTCGGCTGAAGGCAAATTCAGCGAATTCCACAATCCGAACAACGACACCCCCCTTATCGGCGACATGAGCGTGATCGGCGACCTCTCCGGCGTGACCGCGGTCGACGCGGGCGGAAATGAGGTGCACGCCAGCGGCCTCCATGTCTTCACGGCGGGGGGGGGCGTAGACGTCACCGATAAGTTCAACATCTCCCTTGACGGCCATTACTTCAGGGCGGTCAAGACCCCGGCCGGGATCAGCAAAGATGTCGGTTTCGAGACGAACCTCATTCTCACCTACAAGCTTACCGAACAGGTGTGCCTCTTTGCGAGCGCCAACCGCTACTTTACCGGCAAGTTCTTCAAGGACGCCACCGGAAGCGGCAAGGATATCAACTACGGCTACCTGCAGGTGCAGGCGACGTTCTAAACCTGGGCGCGGAAGCCTGAAGCTCGGAAGAACGAAAAGGAAGATTTAACTTCCGTGGGGAGTTGCTCGCCGGACCCGAACTCTCAAGGCGGATGCTGAAGCTGGGAATCGTAGGCCGGGCTAATTTTCTTGATAACCGCAACTGGAACATATGTTCAAGGGACTCCACCCCTGGTAATTGGTGTGACATACGGGGCACCTCCAGTAATTCCAACTGAAGTTATGCCGTTTATCAACCCCTTGCGGAGGCAAGTCATTCTGTTGGCGCTGTTTATGTTCTCCCTCCCTCACCATCGCCAGGACTTCTTCCGGGCGGAAGGGTTTAGCAAGTACCGTGGCTATCCCGGCTTCCATGGCCAGGTGAGGGATCTCCGGCGATATGTCGCCGGTGCTCATCACGATGAGCATCCGAGGCGCTATCGTCCGGGCCGTCCTTGCCAGTTCGAAACCGTCGATACCCGGCATATTGAGATCGGTGATCATAAGTGTGAAGCTGCGCTTCTCCATCTTCCGGAGAGCTTCTTCTCCGCTCGTCGCGCAGTGGACCTTCATCCCCTCATGCTCAAAAAAGCCTCTGACCAGTTCCAGGTAGTCCCTGTCGTCGTCTACAATGAGGATGCCGCCGTCTTCTTCGCTTTCCATGCTCATTCTCGTTGTTCTCCCACCGAATAGATTCTGTAGATCAGGGTAAAATCGTCACCGGCGGTCGTGTCCTGGCGAGTGAATACAATCTCAACCAGATTGTAAAGAGAGAGCCTGTGACAGGCCTGCTTCAGCCTGACCGGGGTGAAGCCCTCCCCGAGAGCCCTTCTGACAGTTCGGTAAGCGATCTCTCCATTCCTTGTGTCACCGCAATGGGCGAGCAGAAGAAGGTAGAGCCTGAACTCGTCGGTATCCAGGGCATCTCCGGCCGTCAATTTTTCAAATTCTTTTAAAATACGAAGTTTGTCCACTCTTCTTCGCGTCCTTTTTTAGGGGAAAATAAGACATATTTTCTATAATGTCAAGCATAATATGACTATTTGTCCTGTCTGCAATGCAATTGACATCCCCGTGAATTAAGGTTATACATGGGACGGCTTCTCATGGAATGGAGAATTCCCTCTGATAATTCAATTCGGGAGCGATTATTTGAAGGTTGAGATAGGGAAACGCTTAAAGAGTCTGCGGATGGGAAAAGGATTGACTCAGAAAGAGCTTGCCGCCAGGGTCAGCGGGGGACTGGACTACACCTACATCGGGAAAATAGAGAGGGGAGAACAGCTCCCCTCTCTCAAGATACTGTTGAAGATAAGCGAGGCGCTTTCGGTTTCCGTCAACCATTTTTTCCAGGATGATGCCGCGCCCGTTCTGGTCGGGATTCCTTTTGCCGACTTGAAGCGGCTTGTCAAGGCGAAGAAAGGGAGCGAGCTCCTGAGGGCGCTGAAACTGCTCCATGAGGACGATATCCCGCTGATGGTCGAGATTATCCATGTGCTGAGCAGGCACAGGAAGGCGTTGACCAGGACCACAGAGGAACAAGTGCCGATGGCTGCAGAAGAAGGGGCTCCTTACGGAAAGAAATAGGATACTCAAAGAATTCTACCCAGAGGAGGTTGTGATGAAAAAAGGAGTTGTCATTCTGTTTGCTCTTTCCCTGGTGTTTATCGCCGCGATTGCGGGGGGAGCGGATAAGGTTTCCCTTCCCAGGGGATATGAAAAGTGGGAGAAGAGTAAACAGAAGGTCGTGAACGACAAGAAGTCCCTTTTCTACGGCATACATTACATCTATGCGGACAAGAAGGCCATGCCTGTCTATAAGGGAGGCGGCAAGTATCCCGAGGGGTGCCGGTTCGTGGTGGATTACTACAACATCAGGGAAGAGGGGGGCAAGCCGACCCTCGGGAAAAAGAACATGGTCGTCCTCATGAAAAAGGACAAGAAGTACAAGGATACGGGAGGATGGCTCTTTGCCGGCTTTACCCCGGACGGAAAGCCATCCTCTGTTGACCCGGTGAAGAACTGTTATGAGTGCCATCTGAAAGAGGCAAGGGATACCGATCTGGTAATATCCAAATACGCTGATTTCAAGTAATCACGCAACCCGCCTGTTAATAAAGCGCCGTGGTATTTCCGCGGCGCTTTTCTCAAGGGACCAAATCCTTTACTATATGTTACTATATGTACAATAGTTTCCCATGTAGACATATTTTCAAATTGATGCCATTCTTGATCTATATGAGCAGATGAGTTCGGTATGCTCCGTCGGTTTTACTGTGCAGATTCAGCGAAATAGCCTTAATAATTGCTTCTTAATCATAAAAGCTGGTCAACAGGAATAAATATATCCTTGCGACTTTCATCGAAACGATACCACTTCAGGCGAGGTTCCCGCACTTTGATTTCAAATATATCCTTCCATTTAGTTGGTGCTAACTCATTTCCAACATCGCCTTCTCTGCTGTACGTAAGATTGAAAGCAACGTTATTTGGATAAATCCAAGCCAGACTAAAAGGACCGCAAGCTATCGCAGTTGTTCCAAGTTGGAAAGAAAAACGACCAATACCCACCATATGACCTCGTTTTAGTTTCTCATGGCCAGATTTGACATTCGACTTGGTGAAATCGTCGCTTCCATCACCCTGATAGTACCAGTCATATTCAGCATAGAGGGTTTCATCGCCGGAATTAAAAACTGTTGAAGGTTTAGCATCATGTCCACGATGGAACTCCGTAAAACGAACTGCACAAACATCTTTGCCATTACGAACCAGCAGAAATCCACCAACAGGAGCCGAAGCGTTTCCATATGTGACAGTGGCATACATTTGATGGATTCTTTCTTGTTCTTTTGCCTTCATTTCTTCCTTATTAGCCATAGATGCACTTCCATCTTCTGCTGTACATGACAGGCTTTTTGAAAAAATCACCACCACGCAAACCAAACATATTACCCATTTGGAGGCACTCATTATTTGCCTCCTCTCGGGTTATATCCCGCCGCTTGGCCTCCAGAATACGGAGCTTGAGCTGTGGCGTTCCCAATAGTTTGAAGATTACTTGCAGATGGCTGGCTGCTTGAATTATATCCATACCCCATCTTGTTGATATCAAATGGTTCAGTTACATTTGTCGGTCCTGTCTGAGCATTTGTAAGTGCTTGTTTGGTGTTGTCATATGCGTCACCGATGGTACTAAACGAAGGGAATATGTCTCCAGCAAAGTGCTTAACATAGGCCAACGCCTTATCAACAAAAGATTGTTCTTCTGGAGGCCAGATTTTGCCAGCATGTTCAGGTGTCACCAAATCTTGACTGGCATGCGCTGCTGTACCGAGGTTCTTTAAATTGTCTGGTTGAGAATTGTAGGTAATAAAATCCTTTGTTGCATTAATTGCCTGTTCCGCCGATTGTGGTCTGTCTTGATTCGGGAAAGTACCTCGCATTGCATGATACACTGTATTATCTGGCGTTGGCCCCTGAGTTCCAGCATCTGCGGCCATTGAATGCCAGGCAAGATTGATACTGTCCAAAACTCCATACCCTGAATTACGCGCCGCCACATAGGTAATTCCTCCATGCCAAGGGAAGGCAAGCGTTCCATTCGGGTCGGTAAAGTTGACAGGATTCCCTTGGACATATGCATAAAGATTAATTCCCCCTTGCAAGCCAATTGGGTCCCGCTGCGTAAACCGCCCTATCGTCGGGTCATACGTCCTCGCCCGATAGTAGATGTACCCCGTCTCGTCTGGCTCGCGTCCGGTATAGCCGTAAACTGGAATCGTACCAGTCGAGGTGAGTTTATTCCCCCAGGCGTCGAAGCGCTGCGTGCCGTCCGTAGTGCCGGTCGGCCCGGATAAGGCGACCACGGAGCCAAGGCCGTCCTGGTGATAGTACTGTGCCGCCGTGGCAGTTGCCCGGATAATTGGATCATCCATGTTTGGCCCGTGGGTGTACTGCGCTGTGGGGCTGGTCCAGGTCGCATACTCTGCCACGATGTCAGGACCATTGTAAAGATAGTTTGTTGAAGTTCCCCCAACTGACTTGGCGATCCTTCTCCCCTGATCGTCATAGGAGTAGCTCTGAGCAGGGATTCCGGTCTTTGTTGCCTGCGTAAGCCGGTTCAGGGCATCGTAGGTGAGCGTGGTTGTGGTCGCGCCCTCAGTCTTCTGATACATATTGCCATTGGCATCGTAGAGGAGGCTTGCCAGAAGCGTACCCGTGGGGCTGTCCTGATGGATTTCCTTCAACTGATTGGCGGCGTCATAGACGTAGGCGGTGACAACGGGCGTGGTGGCGTTCACCTGCTTGGTGAGCCGGTTTCCAAGCGGGTCGTAACCATAATTTTCCTGCTGGGCCGCGTTGCCGTTGCTTACCTGCGTCAACCGGCTCAGTTCATCATAGCTGTACGTGTAAGAGGTCGTAGTAGTACTGACTTTCTCGGTGTGGGTCTTGCGATTACCTACCCCATCATAGGTATAGTCGTGCTGGGTCAGAATGGAACTGGCGCTTGTCCGGTTTACCACCTGCTTGAGGCTGTTATCGGCGTTGTAACTGTACCGGGCGGTGACACCATTTGGGAACCACTTCTCGGTGAGCCTTCCTCCCTTGTCGAAGCTGAAGGTGACATAGTCGAGATTGGCCGCCCAGATGCCGGAAAGCCTCCCCACCGGGTCGTACAGGTAGTCGGTGCGGTTGCCGTCCGAGTCCATCAACCAGTTAAGGAGCCCGCCGGGACTGTAGCTGTAGCTCAAGGTCTTGCTGCCGCGGCTGTCGGTGGCGCTTGAAAGCCTATGGGCTTCGTCATAGGTGTAAGTGTAGGTCACTTCCGGCGTCTGGGCGGTGAGCACCTGCCCGACTGCGTTACGGGTATAGGTGACGTTTCCGGCAGTGTTTGTGCGGGTTAAGAGCTGATGGCCGTATCCCCAGGTGTAGCCGGTGGTCTGGCTTTTGGCATCGGTCACGGTGGTGACGTTGTTATTTGTATCGTACTCGAACGTCCAGAAGTAGCCGAGCGCATCGGTCTCCTTGAGCTTTCTGCCGAAGTCGTCGTAGGCGTAGGTCATCTGCGGTGTGACCACGTCGGACGCCGGGTTGGTGCCGCTGCTGTCCGTTCTCCCGGCATTGACCTGGCCGAGATTCCCCAAGTTATCGTAATTGAACTTCGTCACCGGGCGGATAACCCCGTAGGTGGCGTCGGTGTAAGACGGTCCGACGATGCGTACTGGCCGGTTCAGTTCGTCATAGGTGGTCGTGGTGGTGCGGGATGCCGTGCCGTCGGCGGGAATGTCGGTAACGATTGTAGCGTTGCCGTTCGCATCGTAGTCGTATTGGAGAGCTCGACCGGCGGTATAGGTCTGGATTTTCGGCTGGGTAACCTTTTTGAGCCGCCCGTCTTTGGCGGCGTCGTAATACTCATAGGTGACGGTGTTGCCGTTGGGGTCGGTGATGGTCCGGGGTTTGCCATCCATGTCAAGGGTCCTGGTGACAGCGTTATTTTCCTGGTCGTAGGCCTTAAGAACGCGGTTGTTTTCGTCGTATTCAAAGGAGAGGGCGTAGTTGTCCGGGTTGGTGACCTTGACCACGTTCCCTGCCGTATCGTACTGGTAGGCAGTGACAAAGCCGCCGGCGTCGGTTGCGGACTGCTTCCGGTCCGAGAGGTCATAGCCTGCGCTTTTGCTGTCCAGAAGCGTCGGGATGGCGTTTATGGTCAGGACGAGTTTCTCCTGCGCCGGGTTGCCGTTGGGGTCGTATGCGTAGTCGCGCAGGTTGCCCGTGCCGTCTGTGGCCTTCACAACGCGGTCAACATCGTCATATTCTACCTGTGTCGGATACCAGTCGGTGTTAATCCCGGTCTTGACCCGTCCCAAGGCGTCGTAAGTGAGGCTTGCGCTGTCGAATTCTCCTGCGACTACGATGCCGTCACCGTTCTTGTCCCCTCTGCGGGTGATTGTGGTGGCGTTAAGACTTTGGACGTCGTAGGTATACTCGACGGTGGGGCCGGTTTGAGCGGCAAAGTCGCGCACACGCCGCGAACTCTGGAGATTGCCGTACGCGTCGTACGTGTTGACGGTCCAGGCGACCATGTCGGAGGCCACAGGAACATAAGTAACGGGGTCGATGGCGGCACCGATGCCGCTCTTGAGCTTTATCTCCTGAACCGCATTGCCGTTGGCATCATACTTGAGCAGGGCATAGTTCCCCATGGCGTCCTTCACCTTTCCCGGCTGGTTGAAGGCGTTGAAGTTGCTGAATTGTACCGTCGTGTTTGACGGGTTGGTGATCTGCGTGACGTTGCCGCTTGCATCGTACTGGTAGGCTGTCGAGTATCCCTCCGGGCTTTTCTTGGAGGTGCGGTTGTAAGGGTTGGCAGGGTCGTAGGCATACTCCCGCTCGGCGCCGTTCTCCTCCATGATCCTCTCGGGATTGCCGTATTCATCGAAGAAGAAACGCCGGGTAAAGCCCCGCTCATTCACCGTCACCGTCTCGCGCCGGAAATCGTTGTAGGTGAAGGTGGTGGTCTCATTCAGGGTGTTGTAGTGTTTGAAGGCCCGGCCGTTGCTGTAATACTCGAAGGTCATCCCGTTGCCACGCGGCAGGGTGTACTTCTTCATGGCGTGGTTGATGTTGATTCCGTCGGAAGCCGTGTAGTAGTCATAGCTCACCGGGTTCTGTTTGCCCGCTATGGCCAGGGGATTTTTATAGACAGTGAGGTTGCCGTTCCCGTCATAGGTATACTGGTGCTTCCGACCGGTCCAGTCGCTCACTTCGCTTATGCGGCTACCGTTGTATGAGATGGTGAGGCTGCGCCCGAGGCCGTCGGTTACTGAAGTGAGGGGGCTTCCCGTATAGTTCAGGGTCAGGGTGTTGTTGTTGCGGTCACGGATGGCAGTAAGCCGCGCCTTATGGTTTACCGTTCCCGCTACGTTTTCAAAGGTATAGGTGAGGCCGTTCTTCTCGCGGACGGTGTAAGTGCCGTCTCCGTTGCGTGACATCTGGAAGAAGAACCCCTTGGGCGGGGTGAAGGCGCTCCCCACGGGCACCCCGCTGCCATTCCCGGCCACCTGAACTTTTCGGAGCCGGTGCCATCGGTCCAGGAGACCGCCGAGGTGATCCCGTCCGTGTCGGCGGCATCACCCGTACCGTTGTAGTTATCGTCCTTGAAGGAGAGGTAGTGGTTGAAGCTGTGGGTCCAGCCGAAGCCCAGCGGGCCGTCCTGGGCGTTTCTGCTGTTGTAGGCGCGCTCGAAGACGATGGGGAGGCCGCCGCGTCCCTTGACGGCAAGGTCTCGCTCGGTGTGGTACATGTTGCCTGTGACCATGTTGACCGGGTCCCCTTCAAAGGGGTTGTAAGGGGTGAAGCCGGGACCGACGGCGCCGTTTCCTGCCGAGAGAGGCGGGGTGCCGGAGGTCGGACCGAAGCTGGCCTGCACGTAGCCTGTGTCGATGCTCGGATTATAACTGTATGAGACCGGGGTTGAAACCGTGTATCCCCCGGCGTACTGGCCGATGGCATAGGTGGCCCTGGCCGTACCATCAACGGAGATGTTGTTCTTCTCCGCCACATAAACGGCCCCCTTCCAGTTCTGGTACTGAATCAGACTCCTCGGGATGGTGACGGTGTACCCCTGGTCGATGTAGCTGGTCTTGATGGAATCGACCTGAGACTGGGCATAGTTGAGGGCCGAATTGGCGTTGGTGGTAAACTTCGAGCTGTTGGCCGCCCAGTTGGCGCTGGTGAGGGTCAGAATCTCGATGCCGCTCTCCTTGGCGAACTGGAGCCCCCGGACAGTGGAAACCGCGTCGAGGCGTGAGTTCTCCTGCCAGATGTAGGACTCGTACGCCGAAGCGGCGTAGCCGGAGAGCTTGAAGGTTTTCCAGATTGCGCCGCCGGTGGAGAGGTCGCGGTTGCGGCAGAGCAACCCCGGCATATCCACCAGGAACCCCTCACGGTTGACGGCGAAGGGGAGGTCAAAGAGGTACTGCACCTTCATCCGGGCGGTGGTCAACCCCAGGTTGTTGCCGCTCTCGCCGGAACCGCCGTCCAACTCGCCTATGCGCTTGAGGGAATCACTCGCATAACGCATATATTTGAGCCCCACTAAATGGAGAAACTCCCCTTCGGTCTCCTCCTGGTTGGTGTTGGGGTTAGCCGTGGCCCGGACAGTGTCCAGGAGCCGTTTGCTCCGCTCGGAAAGGAGACGGTCGGAGGTCTGGAAGGCATAGGCCTGGAGGGCATGGTAGTTGGCCGCGCCGATGTTCCTGTAAGTGATGGAATTGAGGGTGGGTGTTGTAAGCTCAGCCAGGGAGACGGTGAGGGTTAGTTGGTTGTCGATCGTGCAGAGCCCCACGGAAGAAGTTCCCACGGCCTTATCTACCCCTTCGCTCTTGATGACCGGGACTACGTTGATGGTGCAGGGGATCGCCGAGTTGAGATTGTTGTCGTTTCTCCAGGCGTCGAGGGCGGTCTGGTCGGCGGTTGTGGCCCCCTTGAAGGAAAGGGTCGTGCGGGAAAGGGCCGTCTCGGGGAGAGAGAGGGTTGTGGTGGCAAGGGTCGTGCCCGCACTGTTCATGGCGATTACAGTGAACTTGTTGCGGTGAATATCGGGCACCTCCGCCGTGTCGGAGGTGGTTATCCCGCCGCCCCAGGCGCCAAAGTTGACAATCTCGTAGGGGGGCGAGGCGGGGAGGATGTCCACCCGGCGCAGAATTTGCCGCCCAGCATACGGGACATCCTCCAGGGTGTTGTTATTGTAATAGGGGGCAAGCGTCTTGATCGCGCTTTCCACCTGCTGTTCGTACGCCTCGAAGGGAAGGGTGTTGGTACGGGCGGCGAGGTAGTTCGTGTAGTCGAAGTTGACGCTGGTGGTGATACCCGCTTGGTAGCTCTTGTCCTTGAAGCTCGGGTCTAAGGGAATCCAGCGGTGGCCGGCGTTGTCGAGCCGGGCGCCCCGGTAATGGGCATAAGGAACGCATGCCTCCACCCAGACGTGGGTGAACTGCACGGTGCTGGTCGCCGAATCGAAGGCATAGGGGATCCCCCCCATGCCGAGGATATTGGCAGCCGCGGTATAGCTCTTGGCGCCGACCCAGCGCTGAATGCGCGGGTCGTTGACAAAATTGGCGGTCCCCTTGACATAACGGGACGGGATGTTGGCGGCACGCAGAAGGGCGATGAGGAGCGAAGCCTGGTCGGTGGCGTTTCCCCCCTTGGCGACGAGGGTCCCCGTTGCCCCCTTGAGGGAGCCGTAGTAGGGCTCGAACCTGATTTCATTGGCGACGTACTCGAAGATTCTCGCCGGCGAGTAGCCGAGCTGTTCCGCAAGCGCCTTTATCTCCGGGGTGAGTTTCACCTCCTGGCTTTCCCCCAGGTCGGCGGCGGTGTAGCCGCAACTGAGCGCCTCGCTCGGTACGGGGTCGGGAAGTGCGGCCAGAAGGGTATTGCCGCTGAAGGCGTAGAGGTTGTTGAGGGTGCGCGGCTGGGAGAGGAGATAGACAGGGGGTGCGGCATGGTCATAGTCGGGCAATTGAATCGACCGTTCGTCCTGTTTCCAGGTGGGAAGGGGGGTATCCCCCAGGGACTGTTCCCGCTCCTTCACCTTCCCGTGGAGGTCGTGGAGTTCCCGGCGGGCCGAGGCTGCGGCCTTTCCCCTTAATCTCTTGTCAGGGGCGTCTTTAACCTCCGCAAGCGCCCGTGTTATCCGCTCGAACCTCTCCTCCACCTGCAAGCGAAGCGCATCCCATTCTCTGACCTTCTCGATAAACCCCAGGGAAACGAGGCGTCCCCTTGTTTCCGCAAGCTTTGCGCGTATTTCGCTCCGCAGGGTGGTAAGTTCGTTTCCCTTGGCGGCCAGAAGCATCCGTTTAGTTGCCACAACTGAGTCGGAAGAAACCGGCCTGTTGTCCTCGTCCTCCATCTGCCGGAGGAGTTCCGTTGCCTCGTCCAGGTGGCGGCCAAGCGCCAAAGCTAACGGATCATCTCCCCCTTGCCGATTATTGGCCAGCCGTTCGACTACCTCGTCCGGTATCGGCGCGGGGTCGCGGTGGGCGGCAAAGGTGGTGGCGGCAGAAAAGTTCAAAGCCGCCACAACGGAGCAAATGAGAATCCCTCCACGTTTTAAAAGCAAAGCTTGCAAGGTCATAACAGTCCCCCCGATTCCCTTTATCTTCATATTTATTGAATGGCAAGATTATCAATGGTCACGGTGCCGCCGGAGATGGTGAGGATACCCTGCAGGGTGGTGATGCCGGGCTGGCTGGTGAAGGCGTCGTCGTACCCTCCTTTGATGGTCACCGTGACATTCCTGTCGAAGGTAATGTCTTCGCTCCAACTGGTGTCCATGGCCTCGACGGTGGCGGTGCCGCCGTCCGGCTGGGCGTTATAGGCGGCCTGAAGGGTCCCGAAGTAGGTGATGACGGGATATTTGCTTCTGACCGCAGACTTGCTGACAGCAATCTGTCCGGTCGTGGTGGTGCTGGAGCCGACCGTGTCGGTCACTTTGTAGATGAAATTGAAGCTCCCCATGGCGGTCGGTGTGCCGCTCACGGCGCCGGTTGCGGCGGTGAGAGCGAGCCCGTCCGGCAGGCTCCCCGACATCAAGCCCCAGGTATAGGGCGGCGTTCCTCCGCTGGCGGTCAGGGTCGTGGAGAAGAAGCGTTTTACCGTCGCCGAGGCGAGCAAGATGGGCGCGGTGACGCCGGAGACGCTCTGGCCGTTCCCCTTGGCAAATCCACGGGTGTCGGCGATATTGGGATTAGTGAGGAGCACTGTCTCCACCAGGTCGGGGATGCCGTCCTTATCGGTGTCCGTGAGGGTGGCTGCGGGGAGGGTTTGCAGGGCAAGGGCGGTCTGAAGGGGGTCGCTCCCCCAACTGCCGTCCGCCTGCTGCTGGATGATGAGAAAGTTCTGGGCGTTGTCCATCACCGTCTGAGCGCCGACGGCGGCGGCATTCCCTGCCTTCTTTGCCTCCGAAAGGGCAAGGTATGCAAGTGCCGTCTCATAGGCGCTCCCTGAGGTTGCGGCAGTGTCATCGGCAAAGCCGCCGTCCGCCTTCTGGCGGGCGACAAGCCAGTTGACGCCGTTGGTGATGTTGGTGTCTACAACCCATCCTTTGGTTTTGTAACGGCTTAAGGTGGCGATATTGTGGGAGGTGGGGATGACCCGGCTGACAGATGTTCCTGGTTCCCCGTAAACGGATGTGAATGACCAGCCGCCGTCGGCGTTCTGTCGGCCGCCGATGAAACCGAGCGAGGTGCCGGTATCGGCATAGGTGGTGCCGGTAATGGTGATGGCGTCCATGGCCAGGGAGGTGTCGGGAAAGCTCCCGTAGTACTGATCGTAGGCCCCCCAACTCTTGGTGCGGCCGTGACGCATGGCGGTCAGGCGGGTCATGAGCGCGGTCACACTGGCCCCTGACTTGTAGAGTGCCATGCTCTGCCGGGAGAGGCTGTCGGTGGAGAGTGCCTCCGCGTTGCCAAGCCACGCCTGGGCCGCAGCAAAAGAGTAGCCCTGCTTAACCCCGGCGTTCAGGTACGCTTCCAGGGCCGCAGCGGTGGGTTGGTTTTGCAGACCGGAGGAGGCCTTCCAGCTCCCGTCCCCCTTCTGGTTGGAAAAGAGCCAGGCAAGCCCCTTGTTGCGGGCCTGGTCGATCTCAGCCGTGGTCGCCGCCAGCGCCCCCGTGGCGAAAACACACATTACAACTACCGCAACCGCGCGCTGCAAGACAGACATGATAGACCTCCCTCCTCCACATAGTAGGTATGTTAGAAGCTGTGACTGGAAGCAATAGATGTTGATACGATGGAAGCGGAAACGTGTATTCCACGGTAATAGCTGCAAAGGCTTACTACCCAATGGATTGTGGGTAATGTAAACAAAGTTGTCATATGTAAACTTTTACCTAAATTGAGGTCCGATCATCCGTTTTTCGTACCCCCTCTGATTGGCGGCCGTATTCCGCTTTAAACTAAACAATGAACCGATAATCCGCATGCCTATCATATATATTTTTGTAAGCTTTTCAATAAATTTTAATTATTTCCTAATTATAAGGGGATAATAGCGCATTATTAACCTAATTTGAATATGTAGTCAACTATTTACCATACATGTATCTTTGCGTGGGATGGTGTCCGTTATGGATGATATGGTTGACTCGATTGAATTGGGGAGCAGAATTAGGAAGTATAGACAGAATGCCGGTCTATCGCAGGAGAAGCTGGCGGAGATGGTAGGCGTATCCTCGCAACAGATGCAGAAATACGAGAGTGGACAAACAACTCTCAACATCATAAAACTCCAAAAAATTGCCAAGACACTTAAGGTCTCGGTATGTGAATTCTTCGCGCAGAAGCCTGTTGAACATGTAACAACTACCATGCAGGAAGAAGAGCTATTATCGGCTTTCCGAAAAGTTAAGAATATTGAGATGAGAAATTGCCTCTTGAAACTGGTCAGCAACATCAATAAGAGGATAAAATAACACAGCCCTTTCCGAGAAAGTCACCCTACCCTCTCTAAGAATCTTTTCAAAAAGATTACAACTCGTGCTACCAAGGCCCCATCAGAAGGTTATAGATATATAGGCTTTGGCTAAGGATTTACGGATAAAGATGTAAGTGCGGAAGACGTACACCAACAGACAGGGAAAATTATTCCATGATAAGGCGCCGCGGGGAACCGCGGCGTTTTTTTGTCAATTTTGAAGAATTACATCGATCACGTTTAAGTTTATGGCATGGCCACCGAATGATATCTATATTAAAAAGATTTCAAATCTTACATCCCCTTTTCGAAAGGAGAGTATAAGGGTCGCGTCTCCATTTTCCATTTTTCAGAAGCGAGACGAATAGTGAAGTTGCCAACCAGGAAGCAGGACCGGCCAATTAATAAATCGGGCCGGTCAGCTCCCACAATGTTACGCAACCACAAAGGAGAAAAGATTAGATGCAAAATGCGACCTACCTTACAGATAAGTATCCGGGGAAGGAATCTGAACTATGGACTCCCTGCATTGAATCGTTCTTTCGTGTTCATACACCAATTTTACCTATAACTGCCTGTATTGATGATCCATCAGATAGTGGGCCGTGGTTCGAATCCCGCAAGAATTCTACCAAGTTGAAAATTGCGGGAGAGATATTACTGGAACCTGGGCCAGATGAGTTCTTACCGCTAATTGGTTCGAGGTTTGGACTTGATCTGACGAACCATCCAGATCGGATTACAACAAAGGGTGACATCGCCGGAATATATCCAGACATAGTATTGCTAAAACCAAACCTGCAGGGCGTATGTATTATAGAAAATAAGCCATATTACGGATCGACATTTCGGAATCTGTCAATGACTTTGAGACACTTACCTGGCGAATTTAGTGTAGCGAATTTTAGCTCGTCGCCGGTTTTGGCGGATTGATCCATGCCGCTTCCGGTAATGGTTTATGTAAAGGCATTTTTCTGACGAAGCGTTCGGGGTGGGCTTCATAAGCAGCAGTCAGAACGGTCTGCCTTGATCTGATGACTTTATCAGCTCTGCCGTAATGTACCACTTCAGGTGTAAGCAGGCTGATGCCGGAATGTTTGTGTTCCTGGTTGTACCAAGGGAAGAATGTTTGGCAGAACGACCTTGCGTCTTCGATACTGCCGAATCTTTCCGGGAAATCAGGTCGATATTTCAACGTTTTGAACTGGGATTCAGAATATGGGTTGTCGTCGCTTGTATGTGGCCTTGAGTGCGTTTTGGTAATCCCAAGATCAGCAAATAGAAAAGCTACCGGCTTGGATTTCATGGAAGAGCCGCGATCTGCGTGGATCGTTAACTGTCCTTTCTGGATGCCTTGTTTCTCACACGTTTCTTTGAACAGTCGTTTGGCCAGTTCCGATGATTCGCAGGTTGCAACCATCCAGCCAACCACATAGCGGCTGAAGATATCGAGAATCACATATAGGTAAAAATAGGACCATTTTTCAGGCCCCAGCAGCTTGGTGATATCCCATGACCAGACTTGATTTGGGGCAGTTGCCAGAAGCTCCGGTTTTTTGTAGTCTGGATGCCGCAACTGATTTCTCCGTTCCTTGACTTCGGCGTTTTCTTCGAGAATTCGGTACATTGTCCGAATAGAGCAATGATAGGCCCCTTCGTCCAAGAGCGTTGCATACACTTCATGGGGTGCCTTGTCCTGAAACCGCTCGGAATGCAGAGTATCAAGTACCGACTGCCTTTCCTCCGATAGCAGGGTCCGTGGCGGCGCAGGGCGCTTTTGGGGTACACGCGGTGCTGTCTTGCTGATTGCGCGCCTGCGATACAGCCCGGCACGGGAAACACCAAGGGCTTTACAGGCAGGATCGGTGCCCACATCAGGGGCAAGTATTTCGACAGCTTCCATCAGTCGCTCTCGCTCTCTGGTGGCGTATCCAAGGTGATCCCCAGGATCTGTGAGACTTTTTTTTGGACATCGATGATCAACTCGGCCTGTTTAAGGCGCTTGGCAAGGCGGGTATTCTCCTTGCGCAGTCGCTCGTTCTCGACGGCCATGGGATCGGGCTTTAACGCTTTACGGCCCCTCTGCTTGGGCGCAAGCGCCGCAAGGCTTCCTTCATCCCGCTGGCGGCGCCAGGTGTTGAGGTTGGAAGCATAAAGCCCCTCACGACGTAATAGCGCTGCCAGGCTGCCGGGCTTGGTGCAAGAGTCGGCTT
>WSYB01000067.1 GCA_009773645.1 Geobacteraceae bacterium | reverse complement strand
GGAGCGGGTTGTCCGCTGCAATCGGCTCACGGGAAACCACGTCAACAGCAGCCCCGGCAATCTTGCCGTTGTCCAGCGCCCAAGCCAGGTCCGCCTCGTTCACCAAGGCCCCGCGGGCGGTGTTGATGAGGAAGGCGCTCTCTTTCATGGAGCTTAACAGCTCACGGTTGACAAATCCCCGGTTCTCGGGAACCAAGGGACAGTGAAGGCTTACCACTTCAGCCGCTGAAAATATCTCGCGGATTTCCAGCCAGGTTACCGGTACGCTAGTGGGGATGTTGCTGCGGTGGGGGTTGAACGCCAGCACCTCCATGCCGAAGGCGTGGGCAATCTCAGCGACCTTGAGGCCGATGCGGCCAAGGCCGATGATTCCCAGCTTCATGCCGGAAAGCTCCACAAGCGGCGCTTTCCAGAAGGAAAAATCGGGAGAGGCGGACCATTCGCCATTTTTGACCGCCGCGGCGTGCTCTCCAACCCGGTTGCAGAGCTCGAGGAGCAGGGCAAAGACATGCTGGGCCACGGAATCGGTGCCGTACTCCGGCACATTGGAGACGGGAATGCCGCGCCTGCCGGCCGCCGCCACATCCACACTGTCGTAGCCGGTGGCAAGCTCGACGATGAAGCGGAGCAGCGGAAGCTGTGCAATGGTCTCGGCGGAAAGCGGCGTCTTGTTTGGCAGGACGATCTCCGCATCCTTCGCCCGCTCGACAATCTTGTCTGCCGGTGTGCGGGCATACACCGTCAGCTCGCCGAATGCCGCAATCCCGTCCCATGGGTTGTCTCCCGGATTGACGGTATGACCATCGAGAACCACGATTTTCATAGGGCTTTCTTTCCTTTTAGCGTTTTATCCTAGAAAAAGTATTTTGAACACGGATCAAATCTGATTTATACGGATTTTCACGGATTTAAACCACTGAGAGCATTAACCCAAAAGGTTGTGGTAGTAACCCGGTTATCTCCTTGAATTAAAAGGTTGTGGTAGTAACCCGGTTATCTCCTTGAATTATCAGTTTTAATCCGCTTTTTCCGTGTTAATCCGTGTCCAATTGCCGTTTTTAGGTTTATTGACAGGCATGGCAATGAAGGCAGAGTATTTTCTTGTTAAATCACCCGCAGGGCAACTCCAATTCCATTGCCGTCAGTATACAAGACTGAGTATCAAAATCAAGGAGTTGGCGAGTCCGCTAAACTTAACATAAACACATTGGCTAATTCACATATTTTCCTACCGAACAAGAATTTTCCTGTCCGGCAATAAATAATCCTGCATGTTCTTATCCGCGCCTCTCTCTCCTAATCCCATTTAACTCCTTGTAATCAGGCAACAATCTGTTCGTTATTCCCTTTTGCCATACCAACACGCGTCGGAAACGGGAGCCCCTCGTGCCGGCTGCAATCAAAAAGATTAGTGCACTGTAATGCATCGGAATGACTGAGCAAACCAAATTAATAATTATTTAATTACCAGTTTTTAACGTTATTGGTATCAAGGTTGCTTATACCTTAGTATATTCTAATTGTTAATCTGAACTTGGGGTGGTCGAGAAGCCTCAACCACCGGAAAGAAAGGGGGAAATGTCATGTTAGAACATATTATCGAACACGTGAAACCGGGAACTAAAATCAATCCCCGCAAAGCTTGCGACACTGCCGCAGATTCCCGTCAATACAGGGAAACGATTCTCGACAACATCAATACGCTGCACGCCCTTTCCCGCCGGGGGCTTTGGGGAGTTGCGGCATTTCTCCTGATCAGCATCATCGCCCTGTTATGTCGCGATATCAACATACTCGAGACCTTCCCTGAAAACATCAGGGTGATACTCGGCTGCGCCCCCGCCCCCTACCTGATACACGCAGTGTTGGCCGTATCCACGATTTCCGCCCTGATTATTATTGCCGGGCGGGTGGGAAACGAAGCCGAACCCGGCAGCATCTGGTCACAGCTAGGGCACAGATCGGCATTTTATCTGTTCTATTTCTTCTCCAATGCGCTGGACAAAAGCTTCATGGTGACTTTCCTGGCAGGCCTGACCGTTCTTCTCCTGGAGCACTACCATATCTGGAGCCACTACTCCAGGGTCATTCAGAAGGAAAAGGAACTTCTCAAAAAACTCTCTTTGTGGCCTCTACTGGCTTCGGTTGGCAGAAAATAACATACCTGCGTTTTTCCCTTAAGGTTGCGCCGGCGTCACGACATTAAGACAGCCGGCGCACCTTTTTCACTTCGCACCCCAGCCTATAAACAGCCTATGACTTCCACTTCCCGTAAAAGACGATCTCATCCAGTGGCTTTCGCGGAGGCCCTCCCTTCGATTCTTCCAGCGGGTAGCCAAGGGGGAAGAGCCCCACGATGCGAATCTCCGGGGGAATGCCCAGCAGATCACCCATTGCTTCCTCATCGAACACTCCCACGAACACGCTCCCCAGCCCCAGGGCGTGGGCGGCAAGCATGAGGTTCTCCGTGGCGATGCCCACATCGGTCATGTAGTACTGCTGACCGCGCAGATCACCCGAGTCCAGAGGCTCAGCGCAGGCGACGATGACCACCGGCGCGGAGGCCAAGGCATTCTGCGCGGGATTCGTCTTGTATCCCTTGGGTTTGAAGAACGCCTCCACGTACGACAGCTCGCTGATCTTCCCTTTTACCCCGGCATCCTCCACCACCACGAACCGCCAGCACTGCAGGTTCGCCCAGGAAGGGGCCAAACGCGCCGCCTCCAGCACCGCCCGGAGCTTTTCCGCCTCCACCGGCTTGTCGGAGAACTTGCGCACGCTTCTTCTGGTTGTGATTGCTTCGAGAGTATCCATTGTGTTCCCTCCTTTTCTCTAACGATTCAGCTCGTCCAACCCCAAAGAGCAGCCTGCACCTCATTTGACCCGAGCCCCTGGTATCACATTGTAACATTGAAAGGCCCCACATCCTAGTAAAGGCGAGGGATTTATATGCTACGCCATACTCCATTGTGAGACATAAAAACTTACGGGTGACCTTTTTGACGATGCGCACATTCCATGTTAGAATTTGGCATCCTTAAACACATTCTTATCACCTTCGAGAATACCCGGGAGAGCCTTGAAGAGGACCATTCCAGGAATCTGCCTGCTTATCCTGGTCATGCCGTTCACCCCGGACCTGGAGGCCGGCATCTCGCCTTCAAAGGGAGAACCGGCTGCGGGCATCATAGTAAAGATGGAAGCAGCCTATGCACAGGTGGGGGAATACCAAACGGAGACAGAGGTCAGCGAATACCGTGGGGGTCAGGTCGTCGAGACGAAACGATTCCTCTACACCTTCAGGAAACCCAATCATGTGCGTATCGACATGGAGTCCCCCTATCCGGGCATGATCCTTGTCTATCCCGACGAGGATGGCAAAGTTTTCGTAAAGCCCGGAGGATGGGCCGGATTTCTGAAGCTCCACCTCTCTCCCGACAGCGCGCTTTTGAGGACCGGTGCAGGGCAGCGAATCGACCGGACCGACCTTGGCCTTCTTATCCGAAACATCGCCCACAGCCTCACAGATCGGCGTCACGGGGAGATTAAGGTATCCGGGCAGGGCGGCGGCCGGGTGCTCATTGAGGTCCTGGCGGAAGACCACTTCCTCGCCGGTGTCTTGACGCTGTACCACTTTTCCATCGACAAGACGCGCTGGCTCCCCATGGGAGTTAAGGAGTTCACGCCGGACGGCATTCCCAAGAGAAAAGTGATCTTCCGGAATATGAGAACCTCGATCGTTATTCCGGACGGCTTTTTCCGAATCAATTGAGGAAATCCAGGAGATGGTCAACCCGACAGATAGCAACGCGCCCGGCAGAGGGGCGGAATGGTTCGTGCCGAAATTTGGACCGCTTAAGTTCAGAACATTCATAGGGCTCCTCTTTTTGCCGTATACCGGCATGGTCCTGTCGTTTTCGGTGATCGGCTCTCTTCTTGCCGAACGCATCTTCTATGAGCGAGTGCTGGCGATCGTAATCATTTACTTCCTCGGGTTGGGCATAGCGGCCCATGCCCTGGATGCCCTGGATGCCCTGGGAAGCAAGGGGATAAAGCCCTGGGGGACCGTCTTCGCGAAATCCCACCTCTGGCTCGTGGCCATCCTCTCTCTGGTCTTCGCCTACGGCATCGCCATCTACTACATGGTTCTGCATGTTCCGCTCCTCTGGATCGTAGCCATTCCGGAAGGGTTTTTCGTTTTCGCGTATAATCTTGAGTGGTTTGCAGGCAGGTTCCATACGGACCGGTGGTTTGCCTTTTCCTGGGGGGCGCTGCCGGTTCTGGCGGGCTATGTCATGCAGACGAACAGGATCTCGGTCCCCGCACTGGTTCTGGCCGTAGCCATGGGGCTCTTCAGCTCCGTAGAGATCAAGGTCTCCCGCCCTTACAAGGAGCTCAAACGGAGGTGGCCGAATCTAAACTGCGAGGAACAGGCCCGTCTTGAGCGCTACGAAACCCTCCTCAAATGCATCAGTCTGGGGGTAATCCTCCTGGGAGGAGGGCTCCTGCTCTGGAGAGCCGGGTAGCACTCAGATCATCAAGGATAAAAATCACGCATGGAGGACCTCCCTTGCAAAACCACTTTCAAGAGTATGCGCAAACCATGAAACCGTCGCTGGACGCAGCCTTCGCCAGGGAGCTGGACCGCCTCCTGGGGGATACGCAGCCCTTGCACTCCTGGGGCGGGGAGAAGCTCCTCACTGCCGGCAAGAAAATCAGGGGGGCTCTGCTCTGCCTGGTCGCCACGACCCTCGGCGGCACCTTGGAAGATGCCCTCCCCCGGGCCGTTGCCGTGGAGCTCATCCAGACCGCCACCCTGATTCATGACGACTTCGTGGACCAGCACCGGTCGAGAAGGGATGAGGCCGCCATCTGGACCCTGGAAGGAGCCCGCAGGGCCGTCCTCCTCGGCGATATCGTCTTCGCCTCGGCGATTCAGATGATGAGCGAACTGGGGAGAGAGGATGGCCTGATCGTCTCACGGGCAATCGCCGAGGTCTCACGGGGGGCCTACCGGGAGCCGCTGAATCCTTCCGCGCTCATGGAGGAGATCGCGGCGGGGAGGGTGCAAGGGGCGCTCTACGAAAAAATCATCTACCTAAAGACCGGCGTCCTCTTCGGCGCGGCCTGCAAACTCGGGGCAGTGGCGGCGAGGGCCGGTGAGAAGCTGCGGCAGGCGTGGTGCCGCTATGGCCTGAAAATCGGCGAGGCCTATCAGATAGCGGATGACCTCCACGACGTTGAACGCGCTCTCCGGACCCGCTCGATAACGGCAGGCGAAATGACCGCCATTGCTCCGGCACTCCTCTTCTTTGTCGGGGAGAGCCGGCCTTACATTCTCGAAGCCCTTGGGCGGGAATCTCTGGAGTTGCGGGGAAAGCCTTTGCAGCATTTCCAGGCGGCGGCGTCGTCGATGAGAGCGGAAAAGGAGAGGCGCCTGCGCTCCGCGGCAGCGGAGATAGGAGGGGATGCGGCGGGTGGTGGCCTGCACAGGTTGGCGAGCAAGGCCCCCTGGGACCTCATCCGGATGTTCGATGGAGCGAGGCCTCTGGCTTCCTTGCCGTAACGATGGCCGACGTGCCGAAGGTGAGCGATTCGCTGGTGATGTCGCAGAAGCCATACTCCCGTAGCGTGGCGAGCGCCTCGGACAGCCACGTGCTTTGCCGGAGGAATGCAGGCAGCTCATGAAAAACGGTCCGCCACTCCGGATAGACCCTGCTCCCGACCGTTCTCAGGAGTTGGAAATAGGCGTGCCAGAGGAACAGGAAGACCGGATTTGCGGGATAGGTGAAATCATGCATGATGATGAGGCCGCCCGGGCGCAGCATCTTCCCGGCATTCGCTATCAGGGGTCCCAGTTCGGCATATTTCGCCAGATACGAGGAGGTGATGCAATCGTACTCCTCTCCCGGCATCACGTCTTCCGCCCGGCCGAGAATGAACCGCACATTTCCCATTCCCGATGACCGTGCCTTCCCCTTGGCTATGTCAAGATACTCATCGCGCAGTTCGACACCGGTGACCCGACAGCCGGAAAATGCGCGGGCGATCTCCAGTGTGAGGATCCCTGTGCCGCAGGCTTGGTCCAGGATGCGGGCGGGATGGGCGGGAATTCCCGCGATGATTCTCTTCTTCCAGTATCTGTCGAAGCCGCACGTGCATACGGCGGCCACCTGATCGTAAGAGAAGCCGGTTCCGGAGAAGAACCGATATACAACTCCCAGTTTGGAGAGATTCGCTGCCATAGACCTGAAAAACCTCGACTCCCCGCTATTATCCCAGATTCTTCAACAATGCGATGGCTTCCCTGAGGCCCACCTGCATGCCCATCCGCCGCGAATTTCTTCTGAGGACACGGGCATCCCGGATTCCCACCCCTTCCGCTTTTCGCAACCTGTCGATGACACCCCGTTCATCCTTCATCCAGCGGAATTCATCAAGCACCGCTTCCCTGTATTGCTGCGGCTTGTCCCACGCGTCCAGCAGAAGCTGCACGCTGCGCATTCCCGGTACGATGCCGTCCCCCGCCAACGGCGCCACGCAGCCGATGGCTTCGCCGACCCCCCAGATTCCATCTCCGCACCCGTAGAGGATCTTCTTTTCATGACGCGGCGTGGCGCTTTCAAGCCAGCCGAGCTTTTTGAGGATACATTGTGGATCCGCCACAAGGCTGCCGCAACCGACATGGTATAGATTGCGGGAAAGGGGAAAGCACCAGGCATAGCCTATGCCGCCGAGTTTGATACGGTTTTCCAGCGGTTCCGCCGTCTCAATGAGATACTGGCAGCATCCCAGGATGATGTCGTCTTCAATGGAGGGGAGCAGGGCACGGGATACGCCGGTCGCATCTATTACCCTGTCATACCTGCTGATCGGCAGCGGCGCGAACCGTATCTCCGCATCCTTGAGCAGATCTTTGACGAGTTGCGGCTTGTCGAAGGTGATGAGGTCCGCCTTGATCTTCACGTCATCAATCAAAATGTAATCAAGGCGGCGCAGAATGTACTTTTCCGCCGCAAGCCCCGCCTTCTCCACGAGCTTGATAAAGTCCGCGGATGTTCCCCAGGCGCAGGGAGTGAGGCCGCATTCGCCCACCGGCTCCCGATCGAAGAGATGAACTTCGCATCCTTCGTTTTTCAGGAGCCGGAAAAGATAAGCGCCGGTCATTCCCGCGCCGGCTATGGCCAGCTTCGTTCCCATATTCCTCGCCTTCACCGTTCTTTCTCTTTACACCCGCCTGCTCACGGGCAACACGTCTGAAAGTGAACGGAAATCTTTTCACGATCCACTCTTCTCAGAAGTATAGCAAAAGTGTGGATAACAGAAAGGGGATCACATGCTATAATATATATAACTATCAAAAAGCAGGTGCCATACAAGCGCCAACGACAATGGACTGGATTAAGGAGCATGACTGACGGAGAAGAACAGCGGGAATCGACAGGAAGGATCGAGGCCATGTGGAGCAGAGCCGTTTCTAAGCTTGGTGAGGTCCTTAAGGGCACGTTGGTTCTCCCCTCGGACAGACTCTACGAGGAAGCCCGGCAGGTTTACAACAGAAGCATCGACCGCCGGCCGGCGATGATTGCCCGTTGTGCCGACGAGGAAGACGTGGTCTGGTGCGTGCGTCTGGCCCGCGAGTACGGTATCCCTCTTTCAGTGCGGGCGGGAGGGCACAGCCCGGCCGGCCATTCGGTTGTAGACGGCGGGTTGGTGATAGACCTCTCCCCCATGAAAGGGATTCGTATCGATGTAAAATCACGTATGGCTCTGGTAGAAACTGGTGCGCGATGGAATGATCTGGACAAAGCGACAGCCCGGCACGGGCTGGCCGCCGTGGGTGGTCATCAGTCGCAGGTAGGGGTTTCGGGCCTTGTACTCGTGGGTGGATGGGGGATTCTGTCGCGCCTTCATGGCCTCGCTGCGGACAATCTCATCCGTGCCCGCATCGTCGGCGCGGACGGACGGATATATTCGGTCAGTGAAACCGAGCATCCCGAGCTGCTCTGGGCGTTGCGGGGAGCGGGCGCCGGACATTTCGGCGTCGTCACGTCACTGAAGCTCCGTCTGTACGAGGTGCCGCAACGGCTAAGATGTGGGGTCGCGATCTACCCGATCGAAACAGCCGCAAAGATGGTGCCGGCCATGCTCACGTACATGAACGAAAGCGCTCCCCGTGAACTGGGGATCTTCGCCTCGTTGCGCCATCATCGGGGACGACCGGCCTTGCTGTTGGTATACCTTTACCGCGGGCCGACAGATGAGGCCGACCGGGCAACTGACCCCATTCTGAAGCTGGCCAAACCGATTGAAGAGATTGGCCACCTCCATAGCTATCTGGAGTTAAAGAAATATTTCAGCGCCACCGTGCCGGAGCCGCAGAAGGCCCTGTGGAAAAGCGGCATGGTGGATCGGCCTTTGGGCGCCGATACGGTGGAAACGCTCGTGGATCTTTGTGAGAGAGCCCCTACGGACCTTGGCCGCATCAATTTCGAGTTCACCAACGGAGCAATCCATGACCGGGACCAGGGCGCATCTGCCTTTGCCCACCGCAGTCAGCTCTTCTGCCTGAACATGGTTGCCATGTGGGGCCGGGACCTCGGAGAGGAGGCGGACCGTGTCAATGAAAGCTGGGCCAGGAGCTCTCACGCTAAGATGTCCCCCCTCCTCAGCAGCCGTGTTTATCCCGGTTACGCCGATCCGGACCTGACCGATTTCGGCCGGGCCTATTGGGGTGAGAACTATCCCCGTCTCTGCAAAATCAAGCAGCTTTGGGATCCTGACACGATTTTCGGGGTGGACCAGATCATCGGCAGATGACCGAATGTTGCGGGGATGTCTCCTAATTTCCATCCGGTTTCTTCAACAGATACCGCTCCAGCCATTCGACGATAAGCCGATAGTAGTCGAGCCGATGACTCGGGCGGCCATTGAGGCGGAATGAGTGACTGCTGCCGGGATAACGCACCATCTCGGCCGGCGCCTTCCCCGCTGCCACCAGCCCGATGTAAAACTCCTCTCCTTGCCCGATGGGACAACGATCATCCGCCTCGCCTTGCAGGATCAGGGTCGGCGTGGTCACGCGGTCGACGTAATTGACGGGGGAGAGGCGCCGGAACGTTTCGCGGTGGGTGAAGATGTCGCCCTTCATCCCCCATGTGCAGAACCACATCCCGATATCGGACGTGCCGTGCATCGACTCGTTCCGCGACACGATGTCGCGTTGAAGACTGTCTGGCTGAGCCCCGTAAGGCACTGACCAGACCCCGTGTTCCCCCACGGGTATCCTACGGAGGCGTG
>WSYB01000021.1:66837-194259 GCA_009773645.1 Geobacteraceae bacterium | reverse complement strand
TCAGCTGTTGACTGCGCCGAGACGTGAAATGAAAGCGGTCCCTCACCGGAACAGATGTCGTGCAGCGAAACCTTAAACTAGCGCCATTCGGGTCAGGCCCCGACACGCGACAATCTGAAGTAGAAGCCGTAGGGGTCAGGCCCCGACACGCGACAATCTGAACCAAACAAAACGTCATGAAGCCGTATATTGCAAGGCTTCAAATGAAATAAGTGGGTCAAATATTTACGGCCTGTTAGTGTTAGTATCCCCTGACAATCACCTCCAGATGGCCGTCGTTGGGGCAGAAGATGAGTCCGTGTACAGGGACGTCCCTGGGGATGAGCGGGCTCTCCCGGATGATGGTGACCACCCTTTCCACGTTTTCCACCGGGCAGGAGAAGGCCCCCATCCACTGGGCCAGGTCCGGCACGAGCGCCTCGATGGCGTGGGGGTCGATCCCCCGTTTGATCATCCTTGCCTTCAGGTGGGCAGGGTCAACGGCCGCCATGCCGCAATCCTTGTGCCCGATGACGAAGACCTCTTCGACCCCCAGCATGAAGATGGCCGCCACAAGGCTGCGAACCACCCCGCCGTTCTGGTCGAGGACCGTATTGCCGGCATTCTTGATCACCTTGGCGTCCCCCCGCCTGATCCCCATGGCCGGCTCCAGGAAGTCCACCAGCCGTGTGTCCATGCAGGTGAAGATGGCGAACTGTTTTTTGGGGTTCTTTGCCAGAGGGGGGAAGGCCCCGGGGCGGACGAATGTCTTGTTTTGTTCAATGATGCTGTCCAAAAGGGTCATCTGCCCCTCCAATTATTTATTATAAATAAACGGTGTTTTAATCTTATAAGTGCATGACGCCTTTTTGTCAACAGGTTGTTTTTTTCTCCAGATGCGGCATTCAGAAAATATTTTAGTAATAATAAAATTTGCGCCGGTATCCTCTGCATGAACGGAAACGTTTCCGGGAGGAACAAAAGGGAGAGACCCGGCATCGGTCAGCGAAAAAACGACACCCCGATGAGGACCTTGCTGGAATTGAGCGGTTCGTTCGGCTCGGCAGTGTCGGCATTGGAGACATGGTGGTAGCGGTATTCCAGGTTAAGGGCGGTGTTTTTGCCGATGAAGTAGTGGACGCCGGTCCCCCCCTGATAGGAGAAGTCGAGGCGGCTTCCCATGCTCGGCAGCCCCAGGTCCACGTAGAGGACGCCGCCGCCGGCAAAGAGATAGGGGACGAATTCGTTCAGGGAGGTGAACTTCCAGCTCCCGAAGAGATACCCGCCGGTCATGACCCGCTCCTTCGGATCGACCGCCAGGTGAAGCGGCAGTTCCAGCAGGAGTTCGTGTCTTCCCCGGTACCATCCTTCACCCAGCTCGCCGGAAAGGAAGTGGCCGTAGCGGGCGATGGCGTCGCAGGTTTGCACCTGCGTGCGGGTCGCACCGAAACCCCTGTGAGTGATGCCGTACCCCGCAAGCAGGGTATATTCCCGCTGCGTGCTTTTAAAGGATTCGTTGTCAAAGGCCCGCGCGGCAGAGGGGGAGAAGAGAGCCAGCGCCATAACGATGATGGGGATGATCAATGTCGCCGTCATACACCTGTCCGTTGCATAAAGAGAGTGGTTCGGAAATGGAATATACCTTTTATGGGGGCTTGGCAACGGTTTTATCTGTTGATCCGTGAAAATCTATGGCGCAATACTTTTTAGAGGTTTAAAGATTTCGGCTCTGCGTGTATTATGCAGGCCATGAATGACAGGACAATCCTTTCCCTTTCAGGGGAAATGAGGCGCCGGCATGTTTGCGATAAAAAAGTTTCTCACGGCCTTTCTTCTGCCGCCCGGCATATTCATCGTTCTCCTCTTCTGTTCCGGGGTCTGGCTGGCGCGGCGAAAAAACTGGAAAGCCGGGGTGTTCAATGCGGTGCTGGCCCTGCTTCTCTGGTTCTGTTCCACGGCCCCCTTTGCGGACTTCCTCATGGGCGGACTGGAAAAGGGGGCGAAGATTCCCGCCTCACTTCATGGCGATGTCATCATCCTGCTTGGGGGCGGGATCTACGAATACGCCAGGGATCTGTCGGGCCGCGGCACCCCGTCGGAAGAAGCCCTGTCCAGGCTCGTTACCGCAGTGCGGGCGCAAAAGAGAATGAATGTTCCGGTAATCGCCTCAGGGGGGGCGTGGCTGAAAGGCGGGACCTCCGAGGCCGGTGTGCTCAAAAGGTTTCTTACGGATCTCGGTGTTCCGGAGAGCATGATTGTCGTGGAGGAGCGGAGTCGCGACACCGCGGAAAACGCCCGGTACTGCCGGGAGATATGCGCCCGTTACGGTTTCAGGAAGCCCCTGCTGGTGACGTCCTCATACCACATGCGGCGCTCCGTTGCCGCCTTCAACCGGGCGGGGGTGACGACGCAACCGCTGCCGGCATTCATAATAACCGGGGTGCGCGAGGAATACAGCTTGTTTCATTACCTCCCCTCTGTCGGGGCCCTTCGGTGCACCTCCGCCGCGCTTCACGAATACCTGGGACTTATGTTTTACCGGCTGACTCAGTGATATTATTCGCCGCGAATTAATCCGCCGGTACGCACGCTTCCTCTATCGCCTCAAATTCGAAAACGGCAGAGTGGTGGAAGTCACCACGGGCGAATACGGACATTAGGAAGCCGGTTTTTTTACCTCTTCCGTTTTTCATATTGACAAGGGAATTCATCACGATGTATTAATAGCACCCAATTAACATAACGGGCGGCGGGCGTCTGCCCGTTGCCGGCGCATATTCAATGACCTTAACAAGGAGGAAAGAGAGACGTGCTGAAATTATCCGGATCGAAACGAAAGAGTGTGATCGCAGGTGCGGTGGTGCTTTTACTGGCGCTTGCGGGCGCGGCATTTGCCGCTAAAGAGGCGAAAAAGGTCGCTACGGTGAATATTCCCGTGGCTGCGGAGCTTTACGCAACGGAGCCGCAACCCCTGACTCCCACCCAGTGCGGCCAGTGCCACAGCAGCATTTTTCGGGCACTCAAGGATGACGGCGGAAAGCACCGGTTCGACTGTCAGAAATGCCACAACACGTTCCATTCATACAACCCGAAAAAAGGGGGGTGGGATGAGCTGATGCCCAAGTGCGCCACCTGTCATGCCAAGCCCCATGGACCGACAATCGCCGATTGCGCCACATGTCACGCGAACCCCCACGCCCCGAAAAAAGTTGCCATGACGACCCGTCTCACCAATGCATGCGCCGAGTGCCATGCAGGCCCCCGTGACCAGTTGATGAAGTTTCCGAGCAAGCACGGCAAGGTCGCGTGTCAGAAATGCCATACCGCCCACGGCTATATACCTTCCTGCTTCAAGTGCCACAAGCCGCACCACGTTGGGCAGGAATTGGCTACCTGCACCAAGTGCCATCCGGTTCATAAACCGCGGGAGATTACCTATGCCAAGGATACGCCGGGTGCTACCTGCGCCGCCTGTCATGGCAAGGTGTACGCCAAGTGGCAGAAAACACCGAGCCTCCACGGCAAGGTAAACTGCGCCACCTGTCACCATACCCGCCACAAGTATGTGCCTAAGTGCACCGAGTGCCACGATGCGCCCCACAAGAAAGAGATACTGGCCAGGTTCCCCAACTGCCTGGGTTGTCACCTGGATGTCCACGACCTGCCGGTACAGCAGAAAAAGGGAAAATAGAAGGGGAGTATTTCTGTAACTGTTCAAGATAGCAAAGGCCCCCGGCAATTCGCCGGGGGCCTTTGCTGTTGGGCCACGGCCAAGATTGATCGGCCGGGAGGAGAGGAAATGAAGAAGAGACATTCAGCGGATGCACCGCTCGTTTATTCGTCGGAACTGGGGCGGGTTTGCCCCGGATGCGGGAAACCTGTTGCCGGCTGTGTCTGTCGCAAAAAGCCGGCTCGCCGGCCTGGCGACGGCGTAGTGCGGGTGCAGCGTGAAACAAAGGGAAGGGGCGGGAAAACCGTGACGGTAATAACAGGTGTACCGCTGGATGCCGCGGCGCTGAATGCGCTGACCGGGGAATTGAAGCGCCGTTGCGGCACCGGCGGCACAGTAAAGGAGTGGACCATTGAGATCCAGGGGGACCACTGCGACCTTCTGATGGCCGAGCTGGAAAAGCGCGGCTACCGGGTTAAGCGGGCAGGGGGGTAGTAATATTAATAAATCGGAAAAAGGGAGATTTGAACTTAAAGTTTGCCGTAAAGGGGCCGATAAAATTACTGGCAGTATCGATACAGCAGCAGGAACAAGGGGAGAGGAAAAGCCTTATGGAGGTCTTTGCAAAACTGTGGAAGTTCTATCTGGATCTCGGGTTTAAAGCGAAACTGACCTTGTTTGTAGTCTGTTTCAATGGTTGGCTTGCGGGGGTCTGTGCGTTGGGCATCTACGGCATGTACAGGTGCAGCCGCGGGACCAACGACATGACCATATTTAACACCATGACAGGCATGCTCACAGTGGTCACCATCATAACCATCCTCCTCGGAATATTCTTCGGATGGCTGATTTCCTGGTCTCTTGTGTCTCCGCTGGCGAAGATTACGAAAAACCTCAGCGGGGTTGCGGAGGGAAACCTGGCCGAAGGCGTCGATATTGACACAAAGGACGAGATGGGAGAGCTGGCGCTAGGGGTCAACAGGATGAGGACGAAGATGGCGGGTATTATTGCCGGTATCGCAGCGAACAGCGAGCATATTGCCGCGGCGTCGCGGCAATTGCATATGACGGCTGAGCAGATTGCAACCGGGGCTGAAGAAATGGCATCCCAGACGGGTACGGTGGCGGTGGCGAGTGAGGAGATGTCGGCGACGAGCCTGGAAATTGCCACGAACTGCGGTATGATGGCTTCCGCGGCCGGTGAAGCCAACAACCATGCGCGGACGGGTTCTGAAGTGGTTCACAGGACCATCGACGTCATGGAGAGGCTTCAGGAGATGGTGACCTCTACTGCTGCTGCGGTAGAAGCCCTTGGCGAAAGCTCGGATCATATCGGAAAGATAGTCGGTACCATAGAGGATATTGCCGACCAGACCAACCTCCTTGCCCTCAACGCCGCCATCGAAGCGGCACGAGCGGGAGAGCAGGGAAGAGGGTTTGCCGTGGTTGCCGACGAGGTGCGGGCCCTGGCAGAACGCACCTCCAAGGCCACGAGAGAGATCAGCGGCATGATCAAGGATATCCAGGCAAAAACCAGGAACGCGGTGGTGTCTATGACCCAGGGGGTGAGTGAGGTCGAGGAAGGGTCGCGGGAGGCTGCGCAATCCGAGGAAGCGGTCAACGATATCCTGGCGAGCATCGGGACCCTTGCCGGCCAGGTCCAACAGATCGCCGTGGCAGCTGATAAGCAATCCGCCGCAACAAACGGGATAAATAACAACATTAATGATATCTCGCAGGTTGTTCGGCAAGTGGCGAAAGGCTCACATGAGACTTCAGAGGCATCTGGTGAGCTGGCCAGGCTTGCAGAAGGGCTTGAGGAGGTAGTCAGGCAGTTCAGCCTTGCAAAGTGACCTTCCCTGTCCCTCCGGAATGTTCATCATTTTGAAGACAACTCCGGTATCAGGAGCAATCCTCACGCCACAGACATTTTTCCTCGCCGCACTCGGCCGCATGACCGGTATCAAAGCAACAAGGATTTCCTTCCGCCTGCTGGATGGCCCGGACAAGTTCGCTCTTCTTCATTTTTCCTGCTTTCACGCCCTTCTTCTTAGCCAGTTCTCTGATCTCATTGACAGTCATGATTCGTTTTTCTCCTTTTAAAGGTGGCGGCCTGCTGGAGTAACGGTAACATCAGTTGTGCATGTTACGACAATATTTAAAAAAATCAACTGCAAAAGGTTAAATTTTTTTGTCCTATCCGTGGGAAGGTATTTCTCCGGCAGGGCACTTAACCTGTCGGGTGGGTCGTGCGGGTGAATATCTCCATGACCTTCCGGTAATCCTCCATGGTGTCCATATCCTGCACGGTGCCTTGATCGGCTGTTTCCAGCAGGGCGACAATTCCCCCATGCTTCTGCATGATGTGACGCAGGGTGGGGAGGTACGCCAGCTCTTCCAGCAGAGCTCGCGGGAAGAGGGGGGGATGTCCTCTCCTCCCCTGGAAGGTGGGGACGATGATGGCGTCCGACTCCATGAGATGGCGCTCCAGGATGGCCTTGCAGGTCGCTGTCGATACCAGCGGGTGGTCCGGGATGAAGACCAGAACGGCATCTGCCTTGGAGGAAACAGCGGCAAGACCAATACGGACGGATGCCGCCATGTCGCTGCCCGGGGCTTCGTTGCGGGCAATTTTCACATGAAGATGCCGGACAGCATCCGCAATGCCGTCTCCATGCGGGCCTCCCGTTACAACTACTATATCCGCAATACCGGCTGAGGCGACAGTTTCAATGCACCGGTCAATAACCGGCCTGTCGCCAAGGGGGAGCAGTTGTTTACAGCGTCCCATCCTCCGCGATAGTCCCGCTGCAGGCAGGATAGCCGATATGCGCCCTCTCATTGCTACCTCCGGGTCCGATAGGATTTGAAACCGGTTTGGAGAATGGTAACACGGATATTTTGCGACGCAACCGGAAAGCTTCCTTGTTGTCCGTGAAGGACGAAAAAAACTTCACGGCGCTTCGCGTTTTAAAACGGTGCCTTGCCTGTTTTGTTGATATACTTTATGCACAACTACATAATACAACGTCAGAATTGACGTTGTGTATAAATGGAAAACCGGAGGGGGAAATGGATAGAGTGCCGTGCGGCGAAATCAAAGTAATGCACGCCTATCCGCAGGAGCTGGTTTCGTTTCTCCTTGAACGGTGGGATGAACCGGTGGCGCCGGCGGAGGATGAGGGGAGGGGGATGGAAGGTCTTTCCGACCGGCTGCCTGATCCCCCACTGCTTGAACGGCTGATTTCCACCTGCTACCAGGCGAGCCTGATGCATGAGGAGGAGCGGCCGGTCAACTTCCGGCTCATCGTCAGGGAGCCGGAGCTTTTTGTCGCCGGTGAGGGGCCGCCCGACGGCCTCCACCGGCTGATCTTCACCGAACCACGTCCCTTCAACGAATATGAGCTGCAGCGCCTCTCCCCCGCCGCCGATTTTTACCGGTCCCTCATTGGAGTCCGGGTCGACCCGGCAAAGGGAATCCAGATGTGGGGGCTTGTCCACTCCGGACCGCGCTGGATGCAGTCGTTTTACGGCGGAAAGAAAACAGCCGTTCCTCTTCCTCCGTCGCTCGTACTCTATGTGACCGGCCCCGGACGTATCGCAGTCTGCCGGGGGTCGGTCATGGTCGCTTCGTTGAACGGCGGGCAGATCAACTGTCCGTCCCAAGATATCTTTACTTCCCGCTGGCTCCCGGATAGTTTCGCCTCTGTCCGCGCCGAACTTCTCGCCCTCCACCGGGAAGCCCGCGGACAGGCGAAGGCCCCCTGGGCGGAACTCGACCCGAATTTCATCAAGACCTTGAGCCAGCAGGTGGTGAAGCGCATCATCAGCAACATCCGTAATACCCGCCACGGCGGGACACTCATCTACCTCCCCCAGGAGCAGGCCGCAGCCCTCTGCTGTGAAAACCGCTACATGACCATCAAGTACCAGTTCACCGAGGAGGAACCCCGTCAGCGCTTCCGCACCCTCCTTGTCGCGATCATGAACACCTTTGCTGCGGTCTGCGCCGACCCCGTAAGCCCGCAGCGGGTCATCGGATGGCGCGATTACGCCGGCAGCAAGGGTGAAGAGCTCGCCCGCCTCGATAAGGCCCTCTTCGAGGTCGCCCACCTCATAGCCGGCCTTGCGGCGGTCGATGGGGCGGTGGTCATGTCCAAGCGGCATGAACTTCTCGGCTTCGGCGCCGTTATCTCGGGCGATATCGATAAGGTGGAAACGGTCGCCCGGGCACTCGACAATGAGGGGGAACAGACGGTCCTCGAGCGGAGCGAGGGGGTCGGCACCCGCCATCGCGCAGCCTACCGTCTTTGCCACGAATTGCATGACGCCATCGCCATCGTCGTTTCCCAGGACGGGAGCGTTCAGGTCGTCAAGTGGCACAACGGCATCGTCACCTTCTGGAATCAGGTGCCGACCGGCGTCATCGGGTTCTAGGAGGCTGCAACCTTGTGTCTTTGTGGCAACTTCCCCCCCACCCTAACCCCCCCCCGCCAGGGGGGAGGGAATTAAATTAGGCGTTGTATCAAGTGTTACAGACTCCTAGGATCGAGGTTTTGCCATGACAAACGGGATATGTTCAGGGGAAGGGGCCATGAAGAATTTGCCAAAGCGGTGTTCCGTCTTTCTCACTCCGTCCGGCAACGACTTCACGTATGCCGAAGCGCTCATTCAGGAACTGAGCAGCAAGTTCGAAGCACCCCCGTTCGAACCCCACGTGACGGTCTATTCGGGAATGTTCACCGACCTTGATGCGCTGGAAAGGGTGGTGGCTGCCGCTGTGGAGGGGATGGAGCCCTTTCCCCTTGTCGTTAGCGGAATCGGCTGGAGCGAGGAATTCTTCAAAACCCTCTTCATCGAGTTCGAAGAAAATGAGACACTCCGCGTGATCTTTGAGCGGATAAAGGCGGGCGGGGAGGACTCCGGCTACCAGCTCGTTCCCCACCTGAGCCTCATGTACAAGGATATGCCTCTCCGGGAGAAGGAGGCCCTGGCGCGCCGGATTGTGCTTGACAGATCCGTGATCTGCTTTGACGAGGTAAAGGTCGTTGCTCCGCAGAACCTCCATGAGGGGTGGCGCGACACCGGAATGTGGGAGACCGTCGTCAGTGTGAAACTGCGAGAAAAGGGAAGGAAGACGCCTGTCAGGACGGCTCTCTTCGACTTCGGCGGGGTGCTGGCCGAGGAGGGGTTCCGCGAGGGGCTCCATGCAATCGCCCGGCGTCAGAGGCTCGACCCCCTGGAGGTGCACCGGATCGGCATGGACGCGGTCTACGACTCGGGCTACGTCCTGGGACGGGGGAGCGAGGCGGACTTCTGGGCGCTGATGCGTAAGCTGGCGGGGATAAAGGGTGTAGACGAGGAGCTTTCCCGCGAGGTCCTGTCACGCTTCATCCTTCGCCCCCGGATGCTTGAGCTGGTCCGTGCCTTGCGGAAGCAGGGGGTTATTTGCGCCATCCTGAGCGATCAGACCGACTGGTTGGAACGGCTCGACACCCGCGATCATTTCTTTCGGGAGTTCGACCGGGTCTTCAACAGCTATTGTCTGGGAAAAGGGAAACGGGACGCGACTGTCTTCGATGACGTCGTTCACACCCTGAATGTCCTCCCTTGCGAAGCCCTTTTTGTGGATGACATGCCGTCGAACGTGGAGCGGGCCGGATCGCGGGGGTTGCAGGCCCTGCTGTTTGAGGACGAGGGACGTTTCATTGTCGAGCTGGAGAAGGGCTTTTGCTTTACCCGAACTTGTGATAGTCTCATTTCAGGACCCACTCACATCCGCACGGACAGATCGCACAGATGCCCTCATTTGCCGTAAACGAAGAGAAAAACCGGCGGCTCCTGGAGAAGATGGAGGAGCTCGGTATCCGGGAAGAGGATATGGAGGAGCGATTCGTCCGTTCTTCGGGCAAGGGGGGGCAGCACGTGAACAAGACCTCCACCTGCGTCTACCTGAAGCATCTTCCCACCGGCATTGAAGTAAAGTGCATGCGTGAGAGGAGCCAGTCCATAAATCGCTTTCTCGCCCGCCGCGAACTGGCGGAGCGGATCGAGGCGCTCGCGGGCGCCACGGCTTCCCGTGACCAGAAGCTTGATAAGCTCCGCAGGCAGAAGGCGCGGCGAAAAAGGAAAGGGCGTGCAAAGTACGATAACGGCAAGGTGAAGAGTGAGGAGTGAGGAGTGAGGAGGATTTATTCACCTTTCACCTTTCACCTTTCACGTACAAAGGATGTAAATTGGTAAGAAAAGAGACGCTAATTACCCTCGAATTCGACAAGATCCTCCACGCAATCGCCGACTTTGCCAACAGCGACGCTTCGCAACAGGCGGTGCTGGACATCGTGCCGCTCCAGACCCGGCAGGAGATAGAAAAGCGGTTCGGCCGGGTTGAGGAGATCAGAAGGCTCTCCCAGGTGGGGGCTCCCTTAAGGCTCTCCCCGTTTCAGGATATCTCGCCGGTCATGGCGGCGGTTCGCCCGGAGGGAGCAGTTCTCGATCCCCGCGACATGGCCGTGTTTGTACCGGTCCTGGAGACCATGTCCGACATTGCCAAGCAGCTCGCCTACCGGAAGGACATCCCGCTTCTGCAGGAACTTGCGGGCGGGCTTACGGGGTTCCCCGGCATTCTCGAGTCCCTCGTCCATTCCGTCGACCGCGAGGGGAATATCCTCGACACGGCATCAAAGCTCCTTTTTGAGCTCAGGACCAGGAAAAGGAACCTGACGGCACGGATCCGGAAGAAGCTGGAGGAGATCGTCCGGGAAAAACAGACCGCCATCTTCCTCCAGGACGACTTCATTACCCAGCGGGCGGGGAGATGGGTCATCCCGGTGCGGATGGATTCCAAGGGAATGATTCAGGGTGTGGTGCATGACGTCTCCAATTCCGGCGAGACCGCCTTCATGGAGCCTCTGGAGATTATCGGCCTGGCCAATGAACTGGAGAACCTGATCGCGGAGGTGAAGGTCGAAGAGATCCGCATTCTGCGGGAGATCTGCCGGTGGATCAGGGAGGAGGCGGACGACATCGAGGCCCAGTTTGCGACCCTCGTCCGCCTGGATTGCCTGAACAGCATCGCACGGTTTGCCGACCTGCTCCGGGCGGAGGCCCCCCGCATCACCGATGCGCCTGCCATCAGGCTCAAGGAGGCGCGGCACCCCATTCTCATGCTTCTTCAGCGGGAAGGGGAAGGGCGCGAGGTGGTACCTCTCGACCTCTCCCTCGGCGACGACGAAGCCGACGCAGTTATCCGGAAAAAGCCGGATCTGAACAGGGTGATGGTCATCACCGGTCCCAACGCCGGCGGCAAGACCATCGCCATCAAGACTGCCGGGCTTCTCCTCATCATGGCGCTCGCCGGGATCCCTGTTACTGCGGCCTCTTCATCCGTCTTTCCTCTGGCCTCCGAGCTTCTCGTGGATATCGGCGATGAACAGTCCATCGAGAGCAGCCTCTCCACCTTCTCTGGTCACATATCAAGGATCACGGGAATCCTGGGCCGGGCAGACGCGCGCACGGTGGTGCTGCTGGATGAGCTCGGGACCGGCACCGAGCCGCTCCAGGGAGCCGCCATTGCTTGCGCGATCCTGAAAGATTTGCAGGACAAGGGGGCACTGGTATGTGCCACCACCCACCTGACCGATATTGTCGGCTTTGTCCACAGGACCGAAGGGATGGTCAACGCCTCCATGGAGTTCGACCGGGAGACGCTGACTCCCCGCTACCGACTGAAGACGGGGGAGCCGGGACAGTCGCACGCCATCGAGATCGCCCGGCGCTACGGCCTCCCCGAGCGGATCATCGACTTTGCCAAGGGGATGCTCGGCCGGATGGATACCGAATTTCACGAACTCCTGGCGGATCTGCAGGAACAGAGCAGGAGGCACGCAGAGGCGCTCTGTGACGTGGAGAGGATAGAGAGGGAACTGGAGGAAAAGGAGAGACTCCTCTCCGAGAGGCTTGCTGCCGCCGAGAGGGAAAAAAGGGAGACCCTGGAGAAGGCGTACAGCGAAGCGCGCGACGTTATCCAGGCGGCAAGACGTGACGCGCGTGCCGTGTTGGAAGAAGTGAAACGGGAAAAGCGCCGCGAGGCCCTGAAAATGCTCGAGGAGAAGGAGCGGCAGATGGAGGAGAAGCTGCAGGCGCTCCGCCCGGAGCCTTCCCTTGCCCCGGACGAGATTCGGGAGGGGGCCACAGTTTTTGTCAAGTCCCTCGGCTACGACGCGCAGGTAGTATCCCTTGACCGCAGGCATGAAAGAGTAAGGGTGAAGGCGGGAAGCCTGGAGATCGACGTGCCGCTTGTCGGGGTGGCCCCGAAAAAGGGAAAAGCCGCCAAGGCGGTGAAGACCTCCCGGAAGGTGACGGAAGAGGAGGCCGAGACCCGGCTCAACCTGGTGGGGCTGCGGGTCGATGAGGCACTGGCGCGGATCGAGCCGCTCCTCAACCATGCCTCGCTGGCGGGGATCGGGGAGGTGAGGATCATCCACGGCATCGGCACCGGCGCTCTCATGCGGGGGGTGCGCGAATTCCTCGACGGCCATCCCCTGGTGAGAGAGTTCCGCGGCGGAGAGCCGTTCGAAGGAGGAAGCGGTGTGACCGTAGTAAAGATGAGGTAGCCCGCGGCCGACCTCGTGCCGGACGCTGTGCCGGCCCGCCTGGGCCTTTTTCCAACCGCAAGCCCCCACCGTTTGTTTACCGAGCATACCGAATATTCCGCAAATCGGCTTACTTCAACCCACTTGAACTTTCAGAAAAACCCCTCCTTGTGTAAATTATCCCGACTGAATATGTCGAATTATTTAACACTTTTTGCCGGCCGGGAGACCACATATTCCTTTTGGAGGTCCGCCCTTCAGCATCCCTCAGTTTAGAACCGGCTTGCAATTCCTGCCATGAAACCCCTGAAAAAAGAAGGCGCCCCCGGTGATTGCCTGTCGGGTTTCTTTACTGGTTTGTGCGGCGACCAAGAAAATAATAACAATATCAGCGTGTTGTCTGGTGGCACATAAGTTGCTTAGCTCCAGATTAACAAAGGATGCTCGTTATTGGTATCTCACAAAAGTGGCTTGCGAGCGCATCATACGGAGGGAGGGGAGGAAAGGTCGGGTTTTTCAGAAGTAAAGCTGTACGATAAACGCATCTAAAGGAAAGGAGCATAAGAAAGATGAAAAAACTATTAAAAATTCTTGGTTTGACTTTGTGCGCACTGGGAACGGCGTGGACCGCACACGCCACGGTGGTTACTATTCCCCAAAGCGCGCTGACCCCCTCGACCCAGTACTACACCGACATCATCGGCGGAGGGATCGGCAGTTCCGTAATGGCCCGGAACGATGATCATTCCACCGGCGCTTTATCGCTCGGGTTTACCCTCCCCTTTTTCGGCCAGAACTACACGCAGTTCTATATCAACAACAACGGAAACATCACCTTTAACGGGCCCTTAGGGTCTTTCACGCCGAGCGGTCCGCAGGGGGCCACGCAGCCGATCATCTCGCCGTTCTTCGCGGACGTGGACACCCGCAACTCGGCAAGCGGCCTGGTGTATCTGCGCAACGACATCACCAACCAGATAATCGTCACCTGGGATCAGGTAGGCTATTTCGCAAGCCATGCGGACAAGCTGGACAGCTTCCAGCTCGTCCTCCGCGGCCCTGGTTATGCGGTACCCGTCGGGGAAGGGAACATCGGCTTCTTCTGGAAAACCATGCAGTGGGAAACCGGTGACGCAAGTGGCGGTTCCGGCGGCTTCGGCGGGACAGAGGCCGCGGTCGGCTTCGGCGACGGCCTGTCCAACGGTGAAATCCTCCAGGGATCGACTCTGGCCGGCATTTCCGGAGTGGTAAACAACCACCACATCTGGTTTGACCCGAACCTGCGGCCGATAGATAACAATACCAATACGGTCCCCGAGCCGTCCACTTTCATCCTCTTTGGCGCGGGTCTTGCCGGGTTCGGGCTCCTGCGGAGAAAGTTCAAGCGTTAAACCTTCTGTCCCCGCTTAACCGGAAGGGGGTGCGGCCTGTGGCTGCACCCCCTTTTTTTATCGGCAAAATCCCTGTTCCCGTTTTTATCCCCTTTGTGATAGCATGCGTGTTGAAAAGCTTCACCCCTGTTCATGCCGCCTTGGGCGGCAGAAAGGTCACCATGCGCATTTCCCTCATTGCGGCCATGTCCGAAAACCGGGTGATCGGACGTTGCGGCGCCATCCCGTGGGATGTCCCGGCCGACCGGAAGCGGTTCAGGGAGCTTACCACGGGGCACACCCTCATCATGGGACGGAAGACGTTCGAATCCATCGGCCGCCCCCTCCCCGGGAGAACGACCATCATCCTCACACGGCAGGGGGGATACCGGGCCTGTGGGTGCCTGGTCGCCCATGACCTGCGGTCTGCTCTCTTAATGGCGGGGGATGCGGATGAGGTCTTTGTCTGCGGCGGCGGCGAGGTCTACCGGGAGGTGCTCCCCCTTGCGGAGAGGGTCTACGTCACCATCGTCCACGGTGAGTTCGAAGGGGACGCCTTTTTCCCCGCGATCCCGGATGCGTTCATCGAGGTCGAGCGGAAAGAGGTGGAGGCCCCGCTCCCATATACCTTTATCACGTATCAGCGTTTGCCGGGTTCACCATGAGCAGAACGGTTATCCTCGTTTTGGTGCTCTGTAGCCTTCTTTTCACCGTCTCAAAGGCCCATGGGGGAGCATACAGCGCCGATGAAGCGGTTATCGGCAGGGTTAGAAGCCATACCGTCAAAAAGGGGGAGTCCCTCATGGAAATCGCCCGGCGCTTCGATCTCGGCTTTAACGAGATTGCCGAGGCGAACCCCGGTCTCGACCCCTTTGTGCCGGGCAAAGGCGCAAAGGTGGTAATTCCTGCCTCATGGATCGTGCCCGATGCGGCACCGGCCGACGGCATCGTCATAAATCTTTCCGAGATGAGGTTGTACTATTTCGTTACATCCGGCGACGAACGGCTGGTGATCACCTTTCCCATAGGGATCGGGAGCGAAGAAAACGATACGCCGGTCGGGGAATTCCGGCTGATACAGAAAATTGAAGATCCGAGCTGGCATGTCCCCGCATCCATTATGAAAGAGAAGCCCGAACTCCCCAGAGTAGTGCCACCGGGGCCGGACAACCCGCTCGGCAGCCACGCCATGAGGCTTTCAGAACGGGACATCCTTATCCATGGGACCAACAAGCCGTGGGGCGTGGGAAGAAAGGTCAGCCACGGCTGCATAAGGCTCTATCCGGAGGATATCCCTTACCTCTTCGAGCGGGTCCCTGTCGGCGCCAGGGTAACCATTGTGAGACAACCCGTCAAAGTGGGGGTAAAGGGGGGGAAGGTTTATATCGAGGCGCACAGAGATCAGTTTGAAAACATCGATTACTTTAACGAAGCTACCGGATTGCTCATAAAGAACAACCTCCTCAACGGGGTGAACGCGCAAAAACTGTTCCAGGCCATCGGCGAGAGGAAGGGGATACCGGTGGATATCAGCAAATAAAAAGGGGATCGGAAGTTTGGAAATCCGGTCCCCATAAACATATGACAAAGGAGGGCTATTTTCTCTGCCCCAGTTCAAATGCCTTCGCAGCCTTCTGCGCCGCTTTCTCCGCCTTGTCGGCCGCCGTTTCAGCCCTGGAAGCCGCTGATTCAGCCTTGCCGGCTGCGTCCTGCGCGCCCTTCATTGCCTGCTCGGCCTGGGCCCTGGCTTCGGCTGTGTCTTTCTTTGCCGCCTCAATGTCGGCGGGAGAGAGCACCGGTCTGTTTTCCAGCGCCGCCAACCTGGCTTCGATCCCCGCAACCCTGTTCTCGATCTTGCCGATCCGGTCGGCGACCGGCTCCACCTGCTTCCTTACGTACTCCTCCGTGGCGCAGCCAAACGAGCAGAGCAGGAACAGACCGATCATGAATAAAAGTGTCCCTTTCATCTTTCCACCTCCCTCAGTAACATTTGTCTGCTTTTACTTTACAGTCGTTCGGGCGGAATTCAACAGACCCCGGTAAAAATTTTTCACCGGACAAACGGAGGAGATGTATGAAAGCTGGCGGCTTCTCCCGAATGGCGTTCCCATAGAGATCAGACCTTAAGTTTAAGGAACCGGAAACCGAATAAATAATGTAACGGCATGTGTCGCCGGCGCAACCACGCAAAGAGGGAGCACCATGTCATCCAGGTTAGCAGCAGAATTTTTCGCCAAAGGGGTTGATGCGCTGAGTCATGACCATTTCTATCTGGCGCGCGTCTGCTTTGAACAGGCGGTTCATGAGGAAAGGACCCCCGCCGGCTGCTCCTATCTTGCGTTGGCCAATGCAAAGTCGCGTGGGGAATTTGACGAGGCGATTGCCCTCGCTGAGGAGGCGATCTCCAAAGAGCCCGAAAACTCCGTTTTCTACCTCAACCTGGGGCAGATTTACCTTCTTGCCGGGTTAAAAAAGGAAGCGCTCGATACCTTCAGGAAAGGGGTGCAGTTCGAAAGAAATGCGGAGATCATCTGCGAGCTGGATGCCTTTGCGCCGAGGGCTCCCCCACTTTTCCCCAAGTTACGGAGATCCCACCCCCTGAACAGGTATCTCGGCAAGTTTCTGGCGCGGCTGGGACTCAGGAGAGTAAGGGGCGGGAAGTGAGGGGCGTCCGGTTTGGCCGGACGCCCTTTTTAGAAGACAAAGCCGAGGGTGACCTGGAATTTGTCGTTGTCGAGAGGGGTCTCTCCCCCCTTCCTGTGGTCGTCGTATATCTGGTAGTCGGCCTTGATGGCGACGGTGGTCACCGGCTTGAAGACCAGACCGACGGTTGTGTAATTGCGGTCAAATCTCCCGCTCACCTTGCTTGGGTCAACTGCCCCTCCGTCCTGGGTGTTGAACTCGGAGTAACGGGCAAAGAGTAAGGCGTCTGCCTCGGCCAGCTTTCCCCTTTTCCAGGCGCTTGGCATCACGTGGTAAGCCCCCTCCACCCAGTACCCGGACATATTGTGGCCGATATCGGCGACTTCCAGCGCTGTCGGGTTGTTCTGGTAGATGTGGACGTATTCCCCGGCGATGTCGAAGTTGCCGATCGTATACTTTCCGTCGAAGGCGGCGACGGTGGTGTAGGCGGTCGGTTTGCCGCTCGGAGCAGAGTTCGCCGTGTAAAAGGAGAAGTTGGTGTAGAGGTTGGTGAAGGGCCGGATCTCTAACCGGCCGGTTATTGCCTTGTTCCGGTTTATGTCCTTGTCGAAGTTCTGCTTCCCCTCCCTGATCCCGTTCTTGGCGGAGAATTTCGTTCCGTCCAGGCCGTTCATCACCAGGAGCTGGTAATCGACCCTGTCCCCGATTGAGCCGTGAATCCCGGCACCCATCTCGGCCCACGTGGAGGGTATGAGGAACCGGTCAAGCTGCGGCCGCTCGGAGGAGTTAAAGTTGGTCGGCTCATGGTAGAGGTTGATGGCCCCGACCGGCACAAGCATCACGCCCGCTTTGAAGTTGAGGGGGCGGACAAGCTTGAAGTCCAGGAAAGCTTGCTCCACGGCTACTTCGCCGGAAAGCTCGTTCCCCTCCACCTCGTCTTTCACTCCTCCGTGTTCCCATTCCAGCTCACTGTTCAGAGTGACCCAGTCGGCCAGCTCTGAGTTGACGTAAAGGACGAAGCGGTGCGGATCGAAAATGTTCCCCCCCTTGCCGTTGCCGTTTTCCCGGTTGAAAATGTAGTCCAACTCCCCGTAACCGCCGAACCTGGTGCGGTCCCAGGTCTTTTTCAGGTAGCTTTCTTCGGGTGCGGCCGGGACGGTCTTCTCCGACTGTCGCCCGCCCTGCATGGCCTTTACCTTGCCGTTCAGCTCGTCCAGTTCCTGCTGCAGCTCCTCCAGGGTGGCGGCGTGGGCCCTGGCCGTCAAAGTGGAGACGATTACGGCAGCGGCAAAAATTACAAACAACTTTTTCATGCTTGATGTTCCTCCTTTTGTTGTGGGTAAAATAGGCGGCGTTGACATGTTCAATATCCTGCCAAAACAATAGAAAGTGAAAGTCTATTTCAACTGGTGAACGTAGAGTTCGGGAATAAACCATGCGGCAAAGCCTTACATTTTCCGCAGGTAAAGACCGTTAGGGAAAACGAATATTGATATCAATATCAAAAAGCGAAGCGGTTGGTCAATGGGGTAAATGATTATTTTTTTCTTAAAAGGGGGAGGTTGACTGGCAAGGTGTGCGGGTGGTACTGTAGCACCATGCAGACCATGCAGTGTGAAGCCATCGTGCTTGGGGCGACTGATTATCGCGAGAGTGACAGGATCGCGACCTTTTTTACCCTGGAGCACGGGAAGCTCAAGGGGATAGCCAGGGGTGCGAAGAAGAGCGTCAGACGCTTCGGCGGGGCGCTGGAGCTGTTCGCCCGCCTGAAACTCCAGTTGGGCTTACAGGAAGGTCTTGCGCAGGTCCATGGCGCGGATATCGTGACCATTTTTCCCCACATCCGCGAAGAGCTGTCGAAGATCGGCCATGCAAGCTACGCCTGCGAGCTCACCGACCTGTTCATGCCGGAGGGGATGAGCAATCCCAGATTTTTCCGGCTCCTTGCCGCCTACCTGGAGCACCTGGACTCGACCTCTGTTTCTCCCTCGGACCGGCGTTTCTTCGAGATAAACACGCTCAATATCCTTGGTTACCGCCCGCTTCTTACCCATTGCGTTTCCTGCGGCTCCGACCTCGCCGGGGCTTCAGGGCCATGCCGTATCTCGTCCGCCGGCAGCGTTCTGTGCGACCGGTGCGGGAGAAGGGGAAGGACTCTTTCCGCGCCGACCATTGCGCTCCTCACCAGGGCCATGCAGACGGGGCGTTTCGGCGCGATCATATTCCCACCCGATGAGCTTGCCGAAGCAGGGGAACTGCTGGATGCAGCCATTTCCTCCCATCTCGGCCGGCCGCTCAGGTCGCTTTCCTTTTTGCGGGAAATGGGGGAGTAAAATTGTTGACCGGGAGAGTTGTGACGGGGTATAGTAGCCCTCCGGTAAAATATTGCCGGGAAGTTCAACGCCCCGGACGGAGTTGAACATCAAACTGAGAACATAGAACTGGAAATAGTGCAGGTATAGATGATGTCAGCATTGGATTTACGAAAACTGCCACCCCAGAGCATCGAGGCGGAGATGTCGATATTGGGCGGCATCCTGCTGGACAATGAGGCGATCAACCGGGTGCTGGAGATCCTCACCCCCGAGGATCTGTACCGGGAATCCCACCGGAAGATACTGCGGGCGATGATCGATCTCAATGAGCGGGGGGAGCCGTGCGACCTTGTAACCATGACCTCCATCCTGAAAACGAAGGGTGAACTGGAGGAGGTGGGGGGTGGGGCCTATCTGGTGACCCTCGTGGATTACGTTCCCACCGCCGCCAACATTGCCTATTACTGCAAGATCGTAAAGGAAAAAGGGGTCACCCGCAAACTGATCACCGCCGCTACCGATATCGTCACCCAGGGGTTTAACGACCAGGTGGCGGTGGAAGAGCTTCTGGATAACGCCCAGAAGGTGATCTTCGAGATATCCGAAAACCGGCTGCGCCCCGCTTTCTACCCGGTCGGCGCCGTTCTCAAGGACACCATCAAGAACCTGGAGCTCCTCTACGAGAAAAAGGAGCACGTCACCGGCGTGCCGACCGGCTTTCTCGACCTGGACGACAAGACCGCCGGCTTCCAGCGCGGCGACCTGGTCATCATCGCCGGCCGCCCCTCCATGGGGAAGACCGCCTTTGCCCTTAATATCGCCCAGTATGCGTCCATCCATGCCGAACACAAGCAGCCGGCCGCCATTTTTTCCCTGGAGATGAGCAAGGAGCAACTGGTGACGAGGCTCCTCTGCTCGGAGTCCAAGGTGGATGCAAGCAGGGTGCGCACCGGCCATTTCATGGAGAACGACTGGCCGAAACTGATCAAGGCGGCCAGCTACCTGCACGAGGCTAAGATCTTCATCGACGATACCCCGGCCATTTCGGTACTGGAGATGAGGGCCAAGTGCCGCCGCCTCAAGGCGGAACATAATATCGGCCTGATCCTGGTCGACTACCTGCAGCTGATGCGCGGCGGTTCCAATCCCGAATCGCGCCAGCAGGAGATTTCCGAAATATCCAGGTCCCTGAAGGCTCTGGCAAAGGAGCTCGATGTGCCGGTGGTGGCCCTTTCCCAGCTGAACCGCAGCCTGGAGAGCCGCACCGACAAACGGCCGATGATGAGTGACCTGCGCGAGTCGGGGGCCATCGAACAGGATGCCGACGTGATCATGTTCGTCTACCGGGGAGAGGTCTATGACAAGGAAAACGAGGACCTGAAAGGTAAGGCGGAGATCATCATCGGCAAACAGAGAAACGGTCCGATCGGCACGGTGAACCTGGCCTTCCGCGGCGAATTCACCAGGTTCGAGAACCTGAGCCACCGGGAAGATTACTAGCAATCGCAGAAAGGAAAGAAGGTATGACCACGTACAATCCGATGCGGCAACTGCCGCAGCCTGCGGGCTACATGAAGGGGGACGTTCTCGTCCTGTGCGGTGAACTGTTCGGCCGGGGCTATGCCAACGGCATCGTGGACGAGGCGCGGAAGAAGGGGATGACCATTATCGGTACAACCATCGGACGGCGGGATGGTGACGGGCTGCTCCGGTCCCTGAACGCTTCCGAGCTGGTCGAGGCCGAAGCGAACCTGAGAGGGAAAATCATCAATATTCCCCTCGAGGCCGGTTTCGATATGGAGCCGGGTAAAGATGGGCGTTCACCGCTTGACCAGCTCAAAGGGGTGAAGCCGGACGATTGGGAAACGGTGCAGTTGAACTGGGAAGGGATCGAGCAGTCCCGTCAGGCGGGGGTCAGGCGCTTTACCTCAAGCCTCGGGCTGTTCGCGGCGGAGCTTGAGAAGATGGTCCCTGCCGGCGCCAATGTGCTCTTCGTCCATGCCATGGCCGGCGGCATACCCCGCGCCCGGGTCTACATGCCTCTCCTGAACCGGATCTTCAAAGGGCAGGGGGAGCGTTACCTCTCGTCGGAGAGCTTCTGGAATTCAGAGCTGGGGAGGCTGTGCAAGATCAGCTTTGACGAGGTGACGGCCGATACGTTCACCCATCTGGTCGAGGCCACGGCCGCGGTGCGCGAGAGGTTTGCCGCCGCCGGAGGGAAAGTCGCCTACGCCGCATACGGCTACCACGGCTGCGAAGTCCTCATCAACGGCGCCTACACCTGGCAGTCCTATATTCCCTATCTTCCGGGGTGGGCCAAGATTCGCCTGGAAGAGGCCGCTGCGGCTGCCTGCAGCCGGGGGATAGCGGCGGCCGTCTTCAATTCCCCGGAGATTCAGACCAACTCCAGCGCCCTTTTTCTGGGGGTGGAGATTTCCCTCTATCCTCTCTTGGCCGCCCTGGAAAAAGAGGGAGGCGGCGCCGCGGCCGAGGAAATCAAGGAGGAGTGCCGGCGGCTTTTGCCCGATAATGAGTCGATCGACTCTCTCCTGGCGGAGGCCAATGCATACCTCGCTGCGCCCCTTCTGGCCCCTTTCAGGGAGTACGCCACATGGCCGCACCACAACTCTCTTGAGCAGATGGAATTGATGCTGACCAGTTCCGCCCGTCTTTTGGAGATGAACAGGAATCCCAAGGAGATCGTCTGCGCCGCCCTGTCCCGGGCGGTGTTCACGGCGGTGGGAAAACTGATGTTTGACACCATGTGGGAACCGACCGCTCCGGTTTTCTGGCTGAACCACGATATCATTGCCAAGCGGCTGATCGCAGGCTGATAATATCGATTCCCCCGTGTGTACTGCTGAAGAGAAGGGCGTGATACCGCGCCCTTTCTTTTTTGGCTTCGTGTCCTCCCGGCTTATTGTCGGTGCTCTTCAGACCGGGAAACGAACAGAGCGCGGGTTGCGACTGGTGGAAGATCGGACCTTAGCGAGAAATGACGCTTGATAGAGATGTGCTTACATTATGGTTGACAGGTAAACAAATATTGTATATAAATAAACACAGAAAGGAGAATTATATGACGGCACTCGCACATGCAAAAACTGCTGACATTGACCTGTCTTCCGAAGATTCACGAAGCGCTCTGTCGAAGATGGTTATCAAATTGTTCAACCTTTGGGGGCTTTCGACTGCAGACCAGCTTGAACTCCTCGGACTGAGCCCGAAAAGCCGTGCTATGCTTGCAAAATACGGTAAGGGCGAGTCGTTGCCTGCCAATCGTGATATTCTTGATCGCGTCGGTTGGCTTCTGTCAATCCACAAGGCGTTACGGGTGCTTTACCCGCAGAATGAAGATATCCGCTACTCTTGGGTTTCCAGGCGGAACACGGCTTTTGACAACCTTACCCCACTTGCCGTCATGAAGGAACAAGGAATCATCGGCATTGCCAAGGTTGCCCGTTATCTCGACTTCTATCGCGGGCGCTAATTCATGCCGAGTCTATTTGACAAGACCTGCGATTTCGACGACGACCTGTTTCGCAATATAGTCTCATTGCGCGAATCAGTAGATTTGTTCTCGGACTTGACTGACGGTGATGAATTTCAAAGTGAAGTGGCCATTACTGCGGAGATGCGGGTAAAGTCTGAAATCCCGGCCGGCGTAATCCAACGGGGGTTTCACTACACAACTGCAATCGGCTACCCTTTCGAGACCGACCCCTATCTGTGCAGCCGATATGGGAACGGAGCATTTGGCGTCTGGTATGGTTCACTCGAACTGGAAACCACAATCCATGAGACGGCGTACCATATGGTACGGGAAGAACAGCGTGTAGAAGGATTGAAAGGACCCATCGTACGTGAGCGTGCCGTCTACTTTGTACATTGCCGGGCAGTATTGATTGACCTGAGGGGTAAGGAGAAGCTCTTCCCTCGATTGATTGCTCAAGATTACAGCTTTACGCACGAGATCGGCGAGCGACTGCATGGCGAGGGGCATCCGGGATTGCTAGCTCCTTCGGCACGATCCGAGGGAACCAATTTGGCATCGTTTACCCCCTCTATTCTTAGCAATCCCAGGCAACATTGCTATTTGACGTATCGATGTTACCCCGAAAGGCAGATGGTAGTTGTTGAGCGGCAACCTGGGGAACTGTTCCTAGAGGTAAGATTTGCTGCGGTGTAGCGCTTTCTTATCCTGGTGAGCAAATGTTAGACATAAAAAAGGCATTATAGCTATGGGTTCCAGATCAAAAAAAAGCGAACGTTGCCGACGATGCCGGATGCATGTTCAACTGTGCATCTGCCGGTCGATCCCCCGGTATCCCCTTGATACCCGGCTCGTCCTCGTGATGCATCGTCGCGAGCACACTAAGACCACGGCGACCGGTCCGCTTGCCCTTGAAGCGCTCCCCAATAGTGAGTTGCGCATTCACGGCCATCAGGATCGTCCCCTTGATTTCAGCGATCTCAACATTCCCGAACGGAGAACCCTCCTTCTCTATCCCGGCGAAGACGTCCCTATCCTCACCCGGAGTCTTCTGGACCGGGACAGCCGGCCCGTCACCCTTGTGGTTCCGGACGGCAACTGGCGCCAGGCCGCCAGAATGGGAAGAAGGCTTCCTGGACTCGAACACGCCGAAATGGTCCGGCTTCCCGAGGGGCCCCGCACCGGATGGGGAATCCGAAGAGAGAGCCACACCGAGGGATTGGCGACGTTCGAAGCCATTGCCAGGGCCCTTGGCATCATCGAATCGCCTGCCGTTCAAGCGGGCATGGAAGACCTCTTCCGCCTGATGGTGCAAAGAACCCTCCAGGCGCGAGGAGGCTGTCGGTTCTCATCTCAGACTTGAAACGTCGGACCAACAGACCAGTGATCATGGGTGAACGATTCGTCGATGAAGCCATCATACCTGTGGTCGCCACGTGTGACACCTCGCGCATGGCAGCCGGCGAGCCCGGACTTCGTGCTGCTATTCGGAGTGCCAGTATCGCAACGAAAAAAAAGCCCGCCGAAGCGGGCTTTTCCGATTTACAGCCGCGCAACTGTGAGCGGCAGAGCGGCAGTGATGGGATGATCAAAGGTCATTGGCCGAGGAGTTCGTTCACTTTCTTCATCACCTGGAATGCGTCGGCCACATAGAGGACATCGGCTTTCCCCTGGGCCCAGCCGCAGTTGGCATCGAGGTTGATCGCCCGCCGCTCGTTGATGAAGCGCCATCCCACGGCGTGGGGTTCCTCTCCGTGGCAGCAGGTCGCCAGCCCCTTGGGGTGGCGGGGGGTGGAACCGGTCTGGCCGACCTGGTTCAGGTGGCTCATGAAGGGGAGGACCGCTTCCCCTTCCACCGACTGGTCCACCAGGGATTTGCTGCTGCCGAGGGAGGCATTGTTCTTCTTCAGGAAATCGAGGATGAGCTCCTCGGCCTCCTTGACATGGAGCTCCCCGTCGGCCTGCTTTTTGGTCCATCCGGCCCCGGCGACGAAGAGGACGTCGGCCTCCGGGCGAATGGTCTGGGTGTTCGCGGAGGGTGACTGGACACCGATAACCCGGGTGCGGGTGCAGTTCTCGGGGAACTCTGCCGCCACGTTTTCGGGGGATGCGGAGCCTGCCTCCCCCTCCCAGGGGGAGAAGACACCCGCATCGACCACCAGGAACCAGGGGCGATGGGACCGGGTCAGCGTCGCCACCATCCGCTGGCGGTAGTACCAGCGCTGGACCCGGAGCTTGCCGTCGGCAACGTCCAGACCGCTGATATGGGTTTCGATGCGCCCTTGCAGCCGCTGGACTACGCCGGGGATGGCGCGGGAAAACCGGGAGGTGGCCGGCGCCACGATCAGAGTGGCATCGGCCTGGCGCACCAGCGACTCAATCGCTGCGGCGTCGGAAGCGTAGCGGGAAACGGCGAACTCCGCCCCGGTCACGGCCAGGAACCGTGCTGCGCCGCACGACGCGATGGCATCGGCGGCAGACTTGATTTCCTGGCCGATGAGACCGACCGCGAGGGATGACCCGGCAAGCCCCCGGCAAAGGTCGACGGCCGCGGAGAGGGCCTCACGGGCCGCGCTCGGCAGAGTGCCGTCGGCTTGGGTATGTGCAAGAAAAAGAATTTTTTCCATCAGATGTCTCCATCATACATAATTAAATATGTCTATCAATCCCCCTCTCCCTGACCCTCTCCCACCAGGGGAGAGGGGATTTCTCCCCCTCCCTTCGATGGGAGGGGGGTGGGGGGAGGGTGAATCAATGAATGTTTACCCCTTGAGCCACTCCACGATTTCCCTGGCGATCTCATCAACGGAAAGATCCTTGACGATCCTGGTTTCGCGCCGCTGTTTCGGCAGCTCGACGCCGAGATAGGAGACTCCTTCCGCCCCCACCGGGGCCGGCTGGGCCTTCTGCAGGGCAGGCATGATGGTGCGCATGTTCATCATGCCGATCTGCGGGTTGTTGGGTGGCTCGGGAAGGTTCCCGGTTGCCCAGGCCAGTACCGCCGGAGCGCCGGTGCAGACGGATACCTGGTACTGTCCCCCCTCGATCCGCTCGAGGACTTGCAGGGAGCCGTCTTCCGAGACCGTTAGTTCGTCCACTCCCAGGAACTGATCCGTGATCCCGAGCCGCTCGCCGACCATCTGCATGGTCACGCCGGCATCCCGGGACGCCGAGGCGCAGCCTCCGAACAGCAGGAGACGGGAGCGGTCCAGGTCCGGAATCTTCTCGATCCCCCCAGCCAGGGCGCCGGCCACCTCGCAGGGGTCAGTGAAGCCCCCTGCCGGGCCGTCGAGCACAACCAGCTCGAAGGAAACCTTCTGGGCGATGGTCATCATCAGTTGCTGCAGTTTTGCCTTGGGGCCCAGGCTTACCAGCCAGACCTTGCTTCCCGGCGCATTCTTCGCCAGATGTGCCGCTTCGTAGAGGGCATGGCCGGCCCAAGGGTCCAGGACCGCCGGCAGCATCAGCTCGTTTTTCAGGGCCGGCCCCGTAGGCCCCTCGATCGGGGCAAGGGTTTGCAGGGGATCGGGAACGATGCTCCCGCAGACAACAATGTGAAATCCTCCGTTCATTCCTTCCTCTCCTCGTATGGTGATATTCCTAAGCCGGCGAAGCCAGAACCAAAAATACACACAATCTTTTATTTAACAGGATTAACAGGATATACAGGATAAAATCAAAATCGTTTTCAGGTTAAATCCAAGCCTTTCATCCTGTTCATCCTGTCCATCCGTGTTAATTTTGTCTTTGAGGGTTTCTTTGCTTTATTTTGCTCAACCATCCGAATTCGTCAGTTTTCGGCGGAGTGCAATCCTCCCGTCCCCGCTTTAAACTCGATGTTGCAGCGCTCGGCGTTCTTCGAGAGAGGTCTGGTGCAGTTCCACATGCAGGCGCCGCAGTGGATGCATTTTTCCCGATCGAACTGCGGCGCTCCTCCCCCCTCGCTGGCCGTGATGGCCTGGCCGGAGCATATCTCGACGCAGAGCTGCGGGGAGCACCCCTCGCACAGCCTGGGATCGAGGATGACCACGTGATCGCCATAGCCCGCCGGGGCCTGGACCTTTCCTCCCAGCAGAAGGGCATCCTGCTGCGAGACGAGGAGCTTGCCGTCGAGGGGTATCTGCGGCCAGCCGAGACGATCCATGACGGCATCGGCCAGGGAAGTACCGTTGGTAACGGACTCCTGCCGGATCGCTGCGAGCTTCGATGGAGCGATTTTCCAACGGCAGTAGTCATTCAGGGAAGGTATCCGCTCGTAGGGACGCTTGATCCCGGAGCCTACGTTCAGCCTTCCTCCCGAGACCCCGGTCAGCCCCATGCCGAAGAGGCCGGTAAATACTCCCCGCTGGAACCCGTCACGGGCCTGTTTCGCCGCTTCTGCCTCCTGTTCCACCCAACTGGTGCGGCGGCGGTTGACATAGGCCGCCTCCAGGTTCTCCCTGGTGAACGGTTTCCCCGCCTTCAGAAGTTCCACTACCCCTTCGGCCAGTTGTACTCCGGTTGCCCACGCCTCGTCGACGCCGGAGCCGGTCAGGACATTGGTGCTTCCCGACCCCTCGCCGATGCGCGCATAGCCGTCTCCTACCAGGAAGGGCTCGCCGCGCTTCCCCGACTCCTGCAGGGTCTTGGCTCCCCAGGAACGGAGGGTCCCTCCTTCCAGATGGGGCCAGATGGCGGGGTGCATCATCCAGTGCTGCAGGTAGCGGTAGCTGGTGCGCACCGGGCTGTCGAACCACGAGGGAACAAAAATCCCCAGTGATGCGACCCGGTCGGGATAGACATAAAGGAAACCGAATATCTCCGGCTCGGGGTAGCCGAGGGTGTGGATGACGGCGCCGGGTGTAAGACGGGAGTTCTCGGGAAGCTCCACCACCACCTTCATCCCCACCGCCCACTCCCGCTGATGATGGCCGGCGGGGAGGCCGAAGTGCCGATCCAACGTCTGGCCCACCGGGCCGACGGGCCCGTCGCCGACCACCGTTAGCGCTGCACGGATATCCATCCCCGGCATGTAGCCGGGGGCGGGGGAGCCATCTTTGTTTGTCCCCTGGTCAGCAAGCCTGATCCCCATGACCCGGTTCCCATCGATGAGGGGTTCGCTCACCGGCATCCCCGGCCACACCTGAACCAGCCCCGACGCCATGAGCTGGCTCCCCACCCACTGGGTGAACTGGCCGATGGAGAGGACGAGCCCTTCTTCCTTGCTGAGGAAGGGAGGGATGTAGGGGAGTTCGCAGGCGTGATCCTTGGCTCCCAGGGTGCCGACGAGCCGGTCCAGAGCCCGTACCCCGAAGGAACGGCGGCTGGCTCCCACAGGGTCCAGGAGGTAAAGGACTTTCTCATGGCTGACGGGACAGGCCAATGGGATATCGGCGGGATTGAGATCGGGAAAGGATGCGCGGATGCTTCGCGCCCGGGTGACGACTCCGGAGACGCCGAAGCTGATGTCGTCTGCCCGTTCGTAACAGACCACCTGCAGCGGCATGCCGGGCATGATACCGCTTTCCAGGAGCGCCTGGCCGTTTTCGTCGACCAGGGAGCGGGAGAGTGTCGTAAGGAACCCCCCCATGGCCGGCCCGAAGCCGACGCAGGCGATATCCACTTCCATCGTCTGGCGTTCAACGGTCATGATCTTCTGTTCTCCATTCAGAGAAGTCGATGAATTCGAAAAAAGCTCCATATGCAAGGCTTGCGAATCCAGAGGAATGAGGCGTAGCGGAAGCTACGCCGCAGTGACGAGGGACGAGCGTAACGCAGCAGATGGACTTTTTTCGAATTCATCAAGGGTAGTCCAGGGCCTCGGGGATCATCACCCTGCTGACCGCCGTTGCCGCACGGTCCTTGGCCAGGCGCGCGCCGGTCAGGCAGAGGTCCAGCCGGTGGCGCAGGAGCATGAAGGTCTGCAGCGATTCCTGTGGGCAAGGCCCGGCCTTGGAGGCATGCGTTCCGTCCAGCTCCACCGCATCTCCCAAAGACCTGCCGTAGCCGGCAATACCGGGCATGATGCAATCCATGGCGTCCAGCTGCTCACCCCGGAAGCAGGTCTCGACGGCATCCCTGCACCAGTCCGGGTGGCGATTGTAGCCGTACACCAGCTCGGCGCAGACGCGCCCAACTTCGCCGGCTGACCGGGCAGCCTGGACATGGCACAGGTCGCTGAAAAAGTTGACGAAACCGGCCAGCCCGGAGGCCACCACGGGGTTCTCCGGTCCTTTTGCTTCCAGCTCCAGGAGATCGAGGATCTGCTGACGCGAGGTAAGCAGCCAGCAGAGAGCATCGGCGACCGGGAAGACCACTCCATGGCGCGAGGAGTGGTAAAGGGGTTTCCCATCGGCGTCCCTGGACTCTTGCAGGTAGCCGAGGGTCCAGAGCCATAGTTCCATGGCGCTCGCCAGCGTACAGGCTCCGGTCCCCGGCCGCTGGTCGGCGATTCCGCGCAAATCTTTGATCCACTGGCGGAACTGGGCCAGAAAGAGCTCGTTGGTCATGGTGATGGAAAGCTGCCTGCGCTGGACCGCTTCGGGTCCCTCGTAGGTCGCCTCAAGCTGGGCGTCCATCCACTTCTGCCCCAGGAAGCCGGGACAGTCTTCGGTGATGCCGTACCCTCCCATCAGGCTTACAGCCTCCCGCATCATGGTCGCCCCATACCCGGTGTTCCAGAGTTTGCATGCGGGGCAGAAAACATTCGCCAGGGAGTCCGTGATCAGGAACTGCACGAGGGTGTCGGCGGCGAGCTCCTGGAAACGGGCTGCATCCCGCTCGCCTTCCGGCTGATTTGCCAGTGCCAGGTATTCGAGGGCGCCCTTCTCCAGCTCCTTGAACAGCTTCATCTGAGCACGCGCTCCCGTGATCCCCCGTTCGGCCAGGACCCGCTCCTTCTCCCGCTCGATGGGGTCAAACTCGTCGAACAGGCGTGCCGCAGCGAAGCCGAGGGCTGCTCCTGCCTCGCCGCTTGCCCAGACATCCACCAGACGTTGCAGGGCGTCTTCCTTCTGCTGCAGCCCCTGCTCATAGCGGGGGGTACCGTGCGAGCTTGCGGCTCCCCCGCGGAAGCGGGTGCGCTGGTAACGGATCACCGGCTCCACCGCCGACAGCAGCTTGGCCGAACTCATGACCGATACCGGCACGCGGGTGCGGCGGAAGACCGACTCGATCACATCGCCGTGGTTGATATTGGGGATGATGACGCCGTCTTTTACGGTGTAGCCGCCGATGATGCGGCTGGCGGGTACCTTCAGGCTCAGTATCGGGTCGCTAGTGGAGGAGAGCTGGTGCACGAGCTTGAGAGTTGTCGCCCCGCGGTCGAACAAGCCCGGGTCACCCTCCTCGAGGATGATCATGGCGCTTCCCTTGATCCGGGCATCGTCGGAATCGACCGCCGCCGTCACGAAGTTGGCAAAACCCATGTTGGTGATGAAACGACCGCGCTTTTCCACGTGGAGGATCGGCTCTTTCCCCTCTTCCCATTCTGCCACCCGCATCTTCCCGGAGAGAATGCCGGTATCGACGCCGACGTAGGGGAGGGGCTCGGTAAGGGCGAAGGCGCCGCGCCACGGTTTGCGATCCTCGCCGGGGAGGGGGGGCACACAACGGCTCATGTATGTGTGCCGTTGCTCCGGGGTTCCCTTTTCGTGAATCGGGGAAAGGGCCAGGTTGCTGGCCAGGGAGCAGGTGGCCGCACCGCCGTCCACCCAGGACAACTCGAAAGCCACCAGTGCCAGGGCGAGGTTCTTTGGCCCGGCAAGGAAGCCGCCGTCTTCCGGGTCCATGAAGACAGTGGTCAGCCCCACCTCGTCGAAGCCCGTTAAAAGCTGGGCCTTCTTCTCCGTCCATTCGTGGGTATTGCGAGCTCCTTCCGCCACCAGCCGGGCTACCACGCCGCGCGCCAGGGACCGGGCGGACTGAATGATCATCTGCAACTCATAGCGGTCTGCGAAGCGCCACATTATCTGACGGACATCGTCCCCCGGCAGGGTGCTCAGGTATTCCGTGGCCGTATTCTCGCTATTGGTGGTATCCATGCGCATTCTCCCTCTTGTTTCCCTCGCGGGTTTATAACAGCCTGATAGATATACGGATGCACCCGCTCCAAGAGCTGTACCGATGCCACTACATAAGAACGATGGGGGGATCTCTTACGGGACGTATTCTCACCACTAAACGAGGCGGAAAGAGAAAAATCCTGTACATGTATAATATGATCGGGGCCGAGACGCAAGCGAAATTCACACTTGGTCTCCCCGCCGTGACAGGGAGATGTGGGCGGATACGCAAGAAGTGGGAAGATGCGCGTGCAACTCTGCGGAGGAAGCTGCCCTACAGCGTTTTACAGTTCAGCTCCCAAGGATTGAAGGATGCGCTTCATATGGGTAAATGTGACCCATCAGCAGAAACATAAAGGGCGGGAAAAACACCATGGAGCACCGGCGTCAGTCGTTGTACGTTGAACCGTCGAAGGCAAGCACCGGGAAGAATACGATTCCGGCGAAGAAGAGCCCGAGGCCGAAGATTGTTCCCTTGCCGAATTTATTGGCAAGGGCGATCGTCATCAACAGACAGATTACGATGCCCACAAGCGGTATGAGCATCAAAATGAGCCACCACCAAGGCTTTCCGGCAATCACGATCAACAGATAGACGTTGTAAATGGGGATCAGGCTTTTCCACCCTGCCTGGCCGGCCTTCTCAAATATCTTCCATTGGGCGGCAACCATGAGCAGGATGGCTGCGAGCCCTGAACCGGCTAAAAGGAATACCGACGAGGAGCCCATGGCTGCAATCGCAGAAACCTGCGGCGGCGCATCGGGCATCATCGGCGCTTTATTTGCCAAAGCCGGGTCGGGAGCCGGTATGGGGGTGGATACTGCGGCGCTTGCCTGTGGATTGGCAGCAGGTGCGATGGGTCCCTGGTCGGGCGTGGGGCGTTGCGCTATCCCTGATGATGTGACAGGTGCAACCTGGCTTGGCTGAGAGGCCCCGGCGGTGTCTGCCGGTATTTTATGGGCGTAACGCTTCCTGACCGTCTTTTTGTGCGGCCGGAATGTTTTTTGGAGATCGACCTCGCCGCTGCCGAACTCAAGCACCACGTCACGGTTCACCTTTACAACGACCGACTCCCCTTGCCGCCGGAACGATTCACACTCAACTATCCCGCCGTCTTGCAGGTAAACGGATTTTGCATGACCAACGCCTGACATGGCAATCCACAACCATGCGGCCAGACAAGGTATTCTCCATAAAGTGCGCATGTGTTACCTCCACTATTTGTTGCAGTTCGTCCCGCTACCCGGTCCCCACGGATGATCGAATCCTTATTTTGTTTTCGGTAAAACTATCAATTCCTTAAACGGTATTCTGATATTTTTTCATGGGGATATGCTGTTTGAGATGAGGGCGTGCTGAGGGCGGCCCGGTCAATATAAAAGGGGACCGGTTGATCAACCGGTCCCCTTTCAATTCAAATATGGAAACCATGGGAACTTGCAGGTAGAAAAAGGCTCACTCTTCCAGAAGCTGGCTTCTGCTCCATACACTCTCTTCCAATACCTGATAATAGGCATTATTCAATGCTTCCTCCCAGCTCATCTGGCCATCCCACCTCAACAGCTTGTAGACAATATGGCTGAGTTTTACAAGGTCTTCGTGGCTGAGAACATCAAATTTCTTTTTGGCTGTCATTTCTCTATTGCTCTGTCCGACCATAATTCCCCCTCCCCTCTAAATCACCACCACGACCGTCTTCTCCACGTCAAGGAGTGTATTAGATCAGTTTCCATCCGGAAACTAATCCCCCTTGAGTTATGTTTATTCTGTTTAAAAGCATAATAATAAGGCCTGCTTAACATTATGGGCACTAAAATACGGGGAAAACGCCTAAAAACCAGAGATACGGTGAAATCACTTGATCGCCATCCCTATTCGCCTCGTATCACCGGCAATCAAAGAATATCGTTTGTCGTGTATCCGTAAATTTCCGCATCGATTATCTTTTTGCCAAAACTGATACAGTGGAAGGTGGCTTCGCCCTTGGTTTTGAAGCAGTTGGGCGCACTGAATACCTTTACCTTTGTGCCACGCCTGATCGTCAGATTAATCATCCAGGTGTCCGACTCGATCGAGAGCCGTGGCGTTGGATAAATCGTGAAGCCCTTGTATTCGTAGAATTGCATGGTTGTTTCGCTCAATCATATGAATATCGCCGCCATCGTGACGCGTCTCAGTCAGGCAGGTATGGCAGTAATGAATATGAATTATGCAAAATAAAGACCAGTTTTCTCATTAATGGAAGCCGCCCTCTGGAAATTTTGGCGGCATAAGTTAGTATTAACTCAGTTCTCACTTGACCAGTGAAATGAAAGATGATGCATTCGCAAAAAGCCTTTTCCCCCTCACTCGACGGGAGGGGGGCAGGGGGTGGGTGAAGCTGCAACCTGCTGAAATAGTGGCAATTCCCCCCCCACCCTGACCCTCCCCCGCCAGGGGGGAGGGGACTATTTATGAGAATTTGCGAGAGCATCAAAGATAAGTATTAAAGATTTCAAAAAAAGAGACGAAAGAGATAGGGAGATTATGCTTTCGGATTGTCGGTAAGAGGGGAGGGCATGGTATGAGAAGAAAACAGTACAAGGGGATAATTTTAACGGAAGAAGAGGCAAGGGCTCTGGAGCCTGACAAAGCCAAGTGGCCCTCAAGCTGGGCCGTGATAGTTTCCCGTCGTTCAAAAACCAGGTAGGAAATCTCCGGTATTTCAGAGTATTGCATATACCTGATCCCGTCCCACAAAAAAGCCCCGCAGGGAATCACCGCGGGGCTTTGCCGTTCGACGGGAAACAGCTCCGTCACCGCACCAGCTTCGACAGCTTCTTGAACTCCTCGGTGCCGGCCACCCGTAGGAGCTGGAACAGGGCCGCCTCCGTGGAGGTAATGACCGCCCCGGCAGCGGCGGCGGTGTTCAGCCCCATCTGCCAGTTCTCCTTCCTCCTGCTCATGACGGCGTCCCTCACCAAGTGGACGTTGTAGCCGGCCTCCAGGAGCTCCAGAACCGTCTGGAGCACACAGACATGGGTTTCCATGCCGGTGACGATGACCTGTTTTCGCTTCTGCTCCCGTAATTTCATAGGGAAGGCGTTCTCCCCGCAGCAGCTGAAGGTCATCTTTTCCAGGGCAGGGCCGGTGAGCTTTTCCTTCAAAACCGGCAGGGTCTCCCCCAGCCCCTTCACATACTGTTCGGTGGCGAGGACCGGAATCCCCATCTCGCGCGCCGCTTCCTGAAGGATGGAGATATTGCCGGTCAGCTTCTCAAGCACCTTTTCGTCCATGGCCTTACAGAGCTTTTCCTGCACGTCGATCACCAGCAGCACCGCATTGTCTTTTGCCAGAAAGAACTTATCCATGACTCCCATCGTTTAACTCCTTGTTGAGTGGTTGAGTGTAGCCGCTTGCCGGTTCCCGGTTCCCGCTTCCCGCTTCCCGAGTCCTTAGTCCCGCTTCACTTCAATTCCCAGTTCCTGTATCTTTTTCCTCAGGGTATTCCTGTTTATGCCGAGGATGTCCGCCGCCCGCACCTGGTTTCCCCTTGTCTTCTCCAGGACGAAGCGGATCAGCGGCCGCTCCACCTGTTCCAGCACCATGCCGTAAACGTCGCCGCTCTCCATCTTGTCCATATTGGAGAAGCTTACCCTGAGCTTCATGTCCACTATCCCTTCCAGGGAGAGCTCCTCATTCACCGCGCGCTCCCCTCCTTTCTGGAGACGGAGGCCGGGAAAGTCCACGGTGGTCAGAAGCGGATCGGAGGAGAGGATGACCGCCCGCTTGAGGGTGTTTTCCAGTTCGCGCACATTACCGGGCCAGCTGTAACTGGAAAGGAGATTCAGGGCGTCAGGGGCGCACCGCTTGGGGGGGATCTCCAGCTCCGCGCAGATCTTGCCGAGGAAATAATCCACCAGCAGGGGGATATCTTCTTTCCTGTCCCTGAGCGTCACAAGCTGAATGGGAACCACGTTAAGCCGATAGAACAGGTCTTCACGGAAAGCCTTCTGGCGGACCTTCTCTTCAAGGTCCTGATTTGTTGCCGCCACGATGCGGACATCCACGACAATGCTCTGGTTGCCGCCGGTCCTGGTCACCTCTTTTTCCTGCAGGACCCGCAGAATCTTGGCCTGGAGGTCGAGGGGCATGTCGCCGATTTCGTCCAGGAAGATGGTGCCGCCGTTGGCCTGTTCAAATTTCCCCAGTTTACGCTCAACCGCGCCGGTAAAGGCCCCCTTCTCAAACCCGAACAGCTCGCTTTCCAGGAGCTCCTTGGGGATGGCGGCGCAGTTGAGGGCGATGAAAGGTTTTCCCAGCCGCTTGGAGTTGAAGTGGATCGCCCTTGCGATCAGTTCCTTGCCGGTGCCCGATTCCCCCTGGATCAGCACGGTCACGTCGCTGGGCGCCACTTTGCCGATGGTCTTGTAAATCTCGCGCATGGCCGGGGAGTTGCCGATGATGGTCTTTTCCAGCTGGTAGCGGTCCTTCAGCTCCTCTTTGAGAAGGCTTACCTGGGAGGTTATTTCCCTGGCCCTGTTGACTTTTTCGATAATGGCGTCAATGACATCAAGGTCGAACGGCTTGGTGATGTAGTCATAGGCGCCACGCTTCATGGCCTCCACGGCGTTTTTCATGGAGGCCTCCGCCGTCATGATCACCACCAGGAGGTCGCTCTTCAGCTCCCGCACACGGTCCAGGAGCTCCAGGCCGGAAAGCCCCGGCATCTTTATGTCCAGGATGGCCATGTCGTAGCTGCTCGACTGTATGAGCCGTAGAGCCTCATCGCCGTCTCTTGCCAGATCAACGGAAAAACCTTTCTTCTTCAGGGCCTTGGAAAGGACCCATCGCATGCTCTCTTCGTCGTCAGCGACAAGAATTCTGTTTAATGGCATTATTAACCCCGGTTCTAAGTTCTAAGTTCTACGTTCTACGTTAAAGGCTCCAGGTTTTTCAACTTGGAACGTAGAACTTAGAACGTAGAACGGATTTTATTGTATGAGCGGCAGCATTACCGTGAACGTCGTTCCCTTTCCCGGATCGGAATCGACCTTGATCATTCCCCGGTGCTCGGTGACGATCTTCTGGCAGATAGCGAGGCCGAGCCCCGTTCCCTTGGCCTTGGTGGTAAAAAAGGGGGTGAAGAGCTGTTCCAGCTCCTCCTTTTTGATCCCCGGGCCGTCGTCGCTCACCTCGATGGCGACCATGCGGGAACGTCGTTCACCTTTCTGCGTCATGCTGTAGTCAGACCACACCCTGCTTACGACCTTTATCTGGCCGGTTTCACCTACCGCTTCCACCGCATTCTTGATCAGGTTGAGAAAAAGCTGGGTCATGAGCGCTTCGTCCGCCAGAATGGGGGGGATGCTCGGATCGAACTTCTGCTGGAAGGTTATCCTTTTATCCGCAAACACCCCCTTTTGCAGGATGATGATGTCTCCCAGGATTTTATGGAGATTGACCGGGGCCAATGCCAGTTTCCGCGGTGAGGCAAGGTCCAGAAGCTCATCCACGATCTTGTTGACCCTCTCGACCTCCTTGAGCACCACTCTCGTATAGTCCCGCAGCTCGCTATCTTCCCGGATTTCCCGTTCCAGAAGCTGGGCGGCACCTTTGATCCCGCCGAGCGGGTTTTTGATCTCATGGGCCAGTCCGGCCGCCAGTGTCCCCACAGTGGAAAGCCGGTCCGCCTGACGAACCGTCTCTTCCAGCTCTCTCACGTTGGTGAGGTCGCGCAGGACCAGAATGGTGCCGATGATTTCACCGCTGGCAAGGAGAAGGGGGGACGCGGTGGCGCTCACGGGCGTCAGGTGCCCGGTTTTTTTAAGCACGATGTTTTCGTAGTCCGATATGGTCATTCCCGTTGCGGCGGTTTTGCTGACCATTTCCAGCAGGATGGCTTCTCCCTTGAAGATGTCGCTGAATGGAGCGCTCTGGGCGTGCCGCCTGGAAACACCCGTTATTTCCTCCGCCGCTGGATTTATGAGGGTAACCATTCCCTGTTTGTCCAGAACTATGACCCCGTCACCAACACTGTCGATGACGTTGGCGTAGTATTCTTTCAGGTGGTTTTCCCCGCCGTTCATGCCGCTCTCCGGTCGAAGAAATTCCCCATTGCATGGGTCAGCTCTTCTTTCTCTTCTATCCTGTTTATCATGTCCCTGAACTGGGCGGCATTGGGCAACCCTTTGGCGTACCATGCCAGGTGTTTCCTCATCTCGCGCAGTGCTACCCTTTCACCGGAGAGTTCGGTAAAGAGTTGCAGGTGGCGGAGAGCCATCGTGAGCCGCTCTTGAGGGGTGGAGGGGACAGGCTCCCTGCCGGTCATCATCTCCAAAGCCTCCCTGAATATCCAGGGATTCCCCAGCCCTCCGCGAGCAATCATCACCCCGTCGCACCCGGTCTCCTCCAGCATCGCCACCACGTCACGCGCCGTAAAAATATCGCCGCTCCCGATCACCGGAATCTTTACGGATTCCTTCAACGCTTTGATCTTCGACCAGTCCGCTTTCCCTTCGAACATCTGCGTGCGGCTCCTGGGGTGGAGGGTTACGGCGTCACATCCCTCTTCCTCGGCAATCCGGGCGATTTCCAGAAAGCTCGGCTCTTCCGCCTTCCAGCCGGTGCGGATCTTGATGGTCAGGGGGAGTGAGGTGGCGCTTCGGACCGCCCGGATGATCGCCGCTGCCTTGTGCGGCTCCCGCAGCAGTGCGCTTCCGGCTCCGCTGTCAACCACCTTCCGTACCGGGCACCCCATGTTGATGTCGAGCAGGTCGCCGTACCCTGCAACGAGCCGTGCCCCCTCGGCCATGATCCCCGGCTCGTCGCCGAAGAGCTGAATCCCCAACGGCCGGTCTTTGGGGGCACTGCGCAGAAGCTCGAAGGTCTTCTTCCCTTCCCGGACCAGCCCGTTCACGCTGATCATCTCGGTGAAACAGAGGCCTGCTCCGCATTCCCTGGCCATAAACCGCATGGGAAGATTGGTGAGTCCCGCCATGGGGGCGAGGATCAGGTTGTTGGGGAGCCGGAGCGGGCCGATGGTGATACTTTTTGTCATCGAATTCTTTAACTGCGAGGGGGAATATTGCCTAATTTTTAGGCATCTTAGCACAGGCGTTGAAAAAGGCAAGGGATTTTTGCGGCGAAATTTTCAGTAGTGTTCCGCATCGGTATCACACGGGTCGCATTTGCCGGAGAGGAACGAAATTCACCCAACCCTGCCGGGCTTCTGTAAACGAGGTACATGCAACTTGCGATTGACTTTTCCCGTGACGGGGGTTATACACCTGTCTGGTAGAAGGGCGGAGAGGTATTCATATGGAAATAGTCGGCGGCTTCATGGTGATGCTCAGCATCCTCGGATTCTTCCTCACGGTAGTATGGCTTATTTTCCCCTTTGTGGTGTTTGCCATGAAAGGGAAACTGGACAGGGCATACCTCCTCCTGGAGGAGATCGACCGGCGATTGGCTGCCGTGGAGGAGAGTCTGAAGAGCGCACCGGCTCCCCGTGAGGAGCCTATTTCCCAGGCCAGCGCGCCTCATAGCCCGATTGACGTATCGCTTCCACCATCTGCCGGGGAGTAACCCTTTTTTCGTCGTACCTCACCCCGACCCGGTCGTTCTTCAGTTCCACCTTCGCTTGCGCAACGCCGTCGAGCTTGCGCAACGCCTTTTCAACCACGTCTGCACATGAGGAGCAGACCATGCCGCGGACCGTTATCGTGGTCTCTTTTGTCTGCTGCTTGATCTCCCCGGCTGAAACGAACGGGGCCATCAGGACAGATGCAAGGGCGAAGACCATGATGAAATGCGTAACCCGGCGCACGGTAACTCCTTAAAAACAGTTCTACGTTCTATGTTCGATCCCCGCTTCCCGCTTTCCGCTTTCCGCTTCCCGCTTCCCGCTTCCCGGTTCCCGGCCTTTACAACGGCATATTCCTCTTCGCATATGTGATGAAGCATTCCACCACCTGCGGGTCGAACTGCGTCCCGGCTTGTTTTTTCAGTTCGGCCAGCGCATCGACGACGGAAAACCCTTTTTTGTAAGGCCTTTCCGATACCATGGCGTCAAAGGAGTCCGCCACCGTGACGATCCTGGCTTCCAGAGGGATATCTTCACCCTTCAATCCCGCCGGATATCCGGTGCCGTCGTAGCGTTCATGGTGGTGGAGGATGGCCGGCAATACTTCCTGCAACTGTTCAATGGGGGCGAGGATGGCGACCCCCTTTGCGGGGTGGAGCCGCAGGGGAGGGAATTCGTCCTCGGAGAGGGTCGCGGGTTTTTCCAGCAAGGCCTCAATGATCCCGATCTTGCCGATGTCATGCAAGAGCCCGCCGAGCCGCACCCGTTCCACAACCTGATCGGCAAGCCCCATTTCCCTGGCGATGTTGGCGGCGATATGCATGACCCGTTCGGAGTGCCCCTTGGTCCAGGGTGACTTTGCGTCGATGGCGTTGGCCAGGCTCGTCACGGTGTTTATGAAGAGACTCCGCATATCCTCGTAGAGCTTGGCGTTTTCCAGGGCCACCGCCATCTGGGATGCGATCTTCTCGATGGTGAAGGCCTCTTCCTTGCCGAACTGTCCGGCGGCGGTGTCCCCGAGCATAAGCACCCCCTTTACCTTATCCTTGCTGACGAGGGGGATCGCCAGCAGTGACTTGATGCCGGCCTTTGACAGGGCCTTGTCGAGGGGGCCGGGGCGCTTCATCTGTTCCAGGGCCGGGATGTAGCAGCTTTCTCCTTTGGAAAAGGCTTCCCATACGGCACAATGCCCTGTGACGGGCCTTGTCCCCGGGAGAAGTTCCGGCGGGATAGCGGGACCGTTGGCAAAGGAGGCCATTACCACCAGTTCCCCTTTTTCCTCTTCCAGGACTACCACCAGCTTACACTGGATGATGCGCTCGATGTTCTGCATGGCGGTCTCCAGGATCTTATCCCGGCTCAAGGAGGAGGAGATCGCCTTGTTTATCTCGTCCAGGGTGAGGATGATATCTATCCCCTTTGCCATGTCGATGGCCATGTCCAGTGATTCGTCGAAAAGCCTCATGTGGCTTACCACCAGGGCTGCGTGGGAAACCAGATCCCTGATGATGGCGATTTCTTCAGCGCTGAAGGGGGGATAATTGCTGCTGCGGGCGACAAAGACCGCCCCCATCACCTGGTTTCTGACTACCATGGGAACCGCCAGCAGTGTGAGCCGCCGCAGGAGCTTGCGGAATAGCGGGGTTAACATCTCCGAGCGGCCGGTATCGGTGATGAGCAGATGGTGCTTCTTGCGCAGCATGCTCTTGATCAGGGGTATCTTGTCGGGTGAGAGGGGCATATCCCGGAACAGGTTGCGATAGCGGGGCGGGAGTCCGTAGCTCCGGGCAGGGGCAAAGTCGCGCCGCTCGCGGTCAAAGAGGTAAACAACCACCCAGCGGCTCTTGACCGTTTTTTTCAACAGGCCGGAGAGGTCTTTTACCACCTCGTCCACGTCGGCCAGACCGGCAAGTCGCCCGGCGCCTTCCAGTATTTTGTCGAAGGTTGTCTCCATAAAGGCTCCCCTGCACTTCATACCACAAAATTGGCCATATTGCTTGCCAAAAATTGGTTTTTCGATTACTATTGCCCGGTTAAGAGTCTGAAATAGGGCACGTATGGGCGTTGTGCCCGCGCAAAAAGTTTCCACATGGAAAGGACTTCGTATTGAGGAGAAAGGTGTAGAGATGGGTTTACTGGCAGGGAAAAAGGCGGTAATTTTCGGAGTGGCCAATGAAAAAAGCATTGCCTGGGCAATTGCCGAGGCTTTTAAAAGGGAAGGTGCGGAGCTGGCCTTGACCTATGCCAATGAAACGGTGGCAAAGCGGGTGATTCCCCTGGCCGGAGAGGCCGGCGCCGACCTGGTGCTTCCCTGTGACGTGAGGAGCGACGCGGATATAAAGGCTGTCTTCAACGAGGTTGACAAGGCATGGGGCGGGATGGACATCCTGGTGCACTCCATCGCCTTTGCCAACAAGGAAGAACTGAAAGGCTCATTTCTCAATACCACCAGGGAAGGGTTTGCCATGGCCATGGATATCAGCTCCTATTCCCTGATCGGTCTGGTGAAAGAGGCGGCGCCCCTCATGGAGGGGCGTGAGGGGAGCGTGCTGGCGATGACCTATTACGGCGGACAGAGGGTTTTCCCCAGCTACAACGTGATGGGGGTGGCCAAGGCGGCTCTGGAGATGAGCGTCCGTTACCTGGCCGAGGCGGTAGGGCCGGCCGGCACCCGGGTCAACGCCATTTCCGCCGGGCCGTTGAAGACGCTGGCCGCTGCCGGGGTCGGCGGTTTTAATCAGATCGCCGGGCATGTGGCGGAGAAGGCCCCCCTGCGTCGCAATATCACCCAGGAAGACGTGGCAGGCGCCGCCGTCTATCTCAGCAGCTCGTTGGCCAGAGGTGTGACAGGGGAGATCCATTTCGTGGACAGTGGGTACAATATCATCGGGCTGTGATGGCATATTGCCTGTAGGGGCGGGGTTTCCCCGCCCTGGGCGCGGCAACCGCGCCCCTACGTTTTCAAAATTAGGAGAAATCACATAAAACAACTCCATGGCAACCTTACAGGGTTAAAACCGAGCCAGATTAAAGGTCTGGAGAGGCTCTACCGCCGGCGCATCCCCATCAGCGAGCTTCTGACCCTGGATCTTGCGCGGGAAATAGCGGAGCTCTCCCGTGATGTTCGACGGCAGGTCGGCATCCTGGTAAACCGTTTCGGCGAGGTGGAGTATGTCATCGTCGGCGACGAGCGGGGTCTCTTCATCCCTGAGCTTTCGGATTATCCGCTGGGGAAAAGGTTGCTGCGGGGCTTACGGCTCATCCATACCCATTTGAAAGAGGAGCCTCTTTCCGACGACGACCTGACCGACCTGGCCATGCTCCGTCTCGACCTCATTGCCGCGCTCCGGATTGCGCCCTCCGACGCGCACCTCGCCATCCAGACAGCCTCTCTTGTCCCACCAACAGAAGCAAAAACGCCGTACCGGGTTGATCCTCCCCAGCCCTTGAGCCGCTTTCAGATGGATTTCACAGCGTTTGTAACTTCCCTTGAAGCCTCACTGGAGAAGGCTTTAAAGGGAGCAAAAGAGGTGGAGGCAGGTGAAGAGCGGGGGATACTCATATCGGTGACAAAACTGTCCCACGAGGAGGCGGTGGATTCCATCGAAGAGCTGAAGGAGCTGTCGAGAACCGCTGGGGTTGCCGTGCTCGACAGCTTTATCCAACGCCCCCGCCAGTTCAGCCCCCGCTATCTCGTGGGGGAGGGGAAGATGCGGGAGGTGGTCATCCGGGCACTTCAGCTGGGGGCGACCCTGCTCGTTTTCGACCAGGAATTGACCCCTACCCAGATCCGCTCCATATCCGAGATGACGGAATTGAAGGTTATCGACAGGAGTCAGCTTATTCTCGATATCTTTGCCCGCCGCGCCAGGAGTCTCGACGGCAAGGTACAGGTGGAACTGGCCCAGTTGAAATACCTCCTGCCGCGCCTGACCGGCCGGGGGGTGCAGATGTCGCGCCTCATGGGCGGGATCGGGGGGCGTGGTCCCGGCGAGACCAAACTGGAGATCGACAGAAGGCGGATTCGCGATCGTATAGCCAAGCTGGAGCGGGAACTGGCGGAGCTTTCCCACGGTCGTTACCAGCGGCGCCAGAAAAGGGTCAAGGCCGGACTCCCCATCGTATCCATTGTCGGCTATACCAATGCCGGTAAGTCGACCCTTCTGAACACCCTGACCAAAAGCACGGTCTTCACCGAAAACCTCCTGTTTGCCACCCTCGACACCTCCACCCGGCGGCTCCGCTTTCCCCGGGAGCGGGAGGTGATTATCACCGACACGGTAGGTTTCATACGCTCCCTTCCCAAATCCCTCATGGGGGCCTTCAAGGCCACCCTGGAGGAACTTCAGGACGCCGATCTCCTTCTCCATCTGGTGGACTGCTCCAACCCCCGCTTCGAGGAGCAGGTCACCCAGGTGGAAAATATTCTCGAGGAGCTGGAACTGGCGGAAAAGCCCCGGCTCCTGGTCTTCAGCAAGAGCGACCTCCTGCCGGAACTGAAGGGGAAGGACCCCCTTGCGTTCATGAAGGTGCGCCACATCGCCCGCCGCCTCGGGGCAATTTTCATATCGGCCAGGGACGAAAAGAGCCTGGAGCCCCTCCTGGCCGAGATGGAAAGGCGTTTCTGGGCATAAGGGAAGTGATGATCTTTAAATCCCATTAACATTGACAGAGCGGCAAATTTCCTTTATACTGGCCCCCTCCTGGACAGGGGCGCCCGCCCACACCTCCCACCGGAGCGAGCACGGACGGAAACCATATGAAGAACCTGCTTTTATTATTGATAACCTTCCTGCTGGCGCTTCCTGTAAAGGCTGAAGAGTTCTCCTCAACATCAGGGGCGCCGGCGCTTAATGCCGTTGCTCCTTCCCTGCCGGAACCTGCCGGCGTTCCTGGAAAAACCGGCCGGCCCTATGCCAAGGTGGCCGCTCCGGCCAAAGAATCGTCATTGATTCAGGCGCTCGAACTTCCCCCTTCCGAATTCTTTGTGATGGAGGAGCCGGAAGCCGCTAACGGGGATTTCGAGCTGAGCTTCCCGGAAGACGTCCTCCCCGAATCGGACATCCCCCTTACCCTCAACGCAAAGGTTGAGTATTTCATCGGCTACTTCCAGACCCGGGCTAAAAACGTTTTTGCCAGGTGGCTCTCCCGTTCCGAGCGGTATATCCCGATGATGAAGGAGGTGCTGAAAAAGGAGGGGATGCCGGAGGATCTGGTCTATCTCGCCATGATCGAGAGCGGGTTTTATCCCCATGCATACTCCGTTGCCAGCGCAGTGGGGCCGTGGCAGTTCATGTCCGCCACCGGCAAGCGTTATGCACTCCGCATCGACCCGTGGATCGACGAGCGGCGCGACCCGCTGAAATCGACCATTGCTGCGGCCATGTACCTCAAGGAACTGTACGATCTCTTCAACAAGGACTGGTATCTGGCCGCTGCCGGCTACAACGCCGGCGAAAACAAGATCCTGCGTGCCATCGACATGTATAACAGCAGGGATTTCTGGCAGCTTTCCAAAGGGTCGTATCTGAAGCGCGAGACCAGGGACTACGTGCCGAAACTGCTGGCTGCGGCCATTATCGCCAAGGAGCCGGCCAAATACGGCTTTGCCGACGTGGCCTACCTCCCCCCGGTCGAATTCGATACGGTGGTCATACCGTCAAGAACCGATCTGGAGCTGGTTGCCAAGATTTGCGAGGTCCCCTGCCAGACCATTCGCGACCTGAATCCGGAGCTGCGGCGGTGGTGTACCCCGCCTGGCTATCTCAATTATGAGCTGAAGCTCCCGAAGGGGAAAAAGGCCCTGTTTGAGGCCGAATATGCCAAGATTCCCGAAGAACGCCGGTTTACCGAAAAGATAGTTTATGCAAAGTACCGGGCCGGGAAAAAGGATACCCTCACTTCCGTTGCCCGCCGTTTCGGCACTACCCCTCAACTGCTTGCCGAGCTGAACCACCTGGGGAAGGGGAAAAAACTGCGTGGGAAGGTCCTGCTGGTGCCGGTACAGACCGCATCCTCGGGGGACGGGTCCGAGGCGAAACCGGTCCGGGCGGCGAAAGGGAAGGCAGACAACAAGGAGTTCAACAAGTATTACACGGTGAAAAGGGGTGACACCCTCCATTCCCTGGCCAAGCGGTTTAATGTTTCCGCCCGGATACTCTCGGCATGGAACAACCTGAAGGGAAAGGTTGCGCTCCGTCCCGGCAGGCGGATCATAGTCGCCAAGTATGTGGAGAAGAAGGGGGCGATGGTGCCGGTGAGTGACAACGGGTAGTTCACGCTAAAAACCTTTTTCACGTTTCACCTTTCACTTTTCACGATCTACATTATACGTTTGAAAGGATACCGATTCGATGTACAACATCCTCATCTCCTGCGGCGCAGCCGCCGTAGTCTTTGTTTTGCTGAAGTTTGCAGCCGGCCTGTACTGGCTGATGGCGCTCTTTATCGCCTTCCTTGTGTTTGTGGGGTTATTTTACCTGATTTCCCGGATTATCATGAAAAAGGTCATGGCGGTCATGGAGAACGCCACCAAAGACCTGCAGGCCCAGAGGGTTGAAAAGGGGATCAGGGAGTTGCAGAGCGCCTTTAAATACGGCAAGTGGCAGATATACGTGACCGGCCAGCTCAATGCCCAGATCGGCATGATCTACTACATGAAACGGGATTTTTCCAACGCCTTTCCCTATCTGGAGAAGGCCTTCTTCAAGAACTGGGTGGCCATGGGGATGCTTGCCATAAGCTACATGAAGCGCAATAAAAACGAAAAGATGAAAGAGACCTTTGAGAAGGCCGTGCAGGGCACTCCCAAGGAATCGCTCCTCTGGAACCTCTACGCGTATTGCCTGAGCGAGATTGGCGATACTGAAAAAGCCAAGGAAGTGCTGGCGAAGGGCTTGAAAAAACTCCCCGGTGATGAGCGGATCACATACAACCTGGAGGCGCTCCAGGAGGGGAAAAAGATGAAGATGAAGAATTTCGGCGAGATGTGGCTCCAGTTCCACCTGGAGCGCCCCAGCGCGGCCATGAAGCAGCAAGCCGCGGCCATGGGGGGGATGAAGCGGAGGATCATCAGAAAATAGCGAACAAACAGGAAAAGAGGCCTTCGGGTCTCTTTTCTGATACATGGCTGTTGCAGACGCGCACCTAATAGTTTCCATCCGGAAAGTCCGGATGAGAAACTATTGGTTTCCAGATTGGAAACGAGGATTTTTTAGTCATGGCAAGGAAATCAAGGGATTGCGCGGAGGCGTACATCGGTACGCCGCACAAGCAAGCCCGCGATTGACACTGCCAGGGCGAAAAAAGACCGTTTCCGGATGGAAACTAACTATTTCTAAGGATTACCCATGGCAAAGAACCTTCGTCTCGGTTCCCGCATAATCCGGTTTTCCCTCATTATCGGCATCATCAGCACCTTGGCGGGTATCTACTGTACGGTAACCCCGTTTGCCGCAGAATGGCGGGCCAGCGGTGTGCTTGCCGCGCTGATTGTCAATGGGCTCGCCTTTTTGACGGTTTTCTGGATGCTTGCGAAAAGGAGGCTGATGCAACGGGTAAATGTCCTGGCCGCCGCCATGGACCGGGGGGCGGAGGGTGACCTGACCGCCAAGGTTCCGGTCGCCTCCCACGATGAGATCGAGACGCTCAACCGGAACTTCAATGCCATGATGGAAAAGCTGGCGGGGATGGCAATGCGTGTTAATTCCTCAATCGTCGAACTGCGCCTTATTGCAGACAACATCAAGGAGGTTTCGCACCGGGGTGTTGCCGCTGCGGAACTCCAGTTGACGGGGGCAAAGAAGACATCCGGCGCGGTTCAGGAGATAAACGGGTCGGTAAACGGAGTGGCGGAGTCGGTGACGAGCCTCTCACGCTCTGCCGAGGAAAACGCTTCCTCTATCCTGGAGATGTCGGCGAGCATTGATGAGGTCATTGGGCATGTGGAGGCGCTGGCCGCGGCAGTGGAAGAGGTAAGCGCCTCCATCGTCGAAATGGCGGCGATGGAAAAGAAGATCGGCGGAAATGTAAAAAGCCTTATGGCGGAGGCAACGGCAGCTGTTTCCCGTGTGGCCGTGCTGGACGTCTCCATCAAGCAGGTAGAGAAGAACGCCCTTGATACGGCCGCCATATCGCTGAGCGTGCGCCGTGACGCAGAGAGCGGGAGAGAGGCCGTAGAGGCGACCATCTCCGGTATCGGCGAAATCCGCCGTTCGGCCAGTATCACCTTTGAGGTGATCGAGAACCTGTCGGCGCGGGCTGATGATATCGGCAATATCCTTTCGGTAATTGACGAGGTGGCGGAACAGACCAACCTTCTTGCCCTGAACGCCTCCATTATTGCCGCCCAGGCAGGGGAGCGCGGCAAAGGCTTTGCAGTGGTCGCCGAGGAGATCAAGGATCTTGCGCATCGCACAAGCAGTTCGACCAAGGAAATCACCGACATCATAAAAGGGGTGCAGGATGAGACCCGGCGGGCGGTAGAGGCGATTACCCAGTCGGAAAAACGGATTGCCAATGGGGAACAGGTGGCGCAGCGCTCCGGCGAGGCGCTGAACAAGATCGTTGCAGGAGTGCAGATGGCCACCGACCAGGTCAACGAGATTGCCGGCACCACCGTGGAACAGGCCAAGGGGAGCCAGGAGATGCGCATGTCCATGGAGCGGGTTGCCGAAATGGTCGGGCAGATATCGCGGGCGACCCAGGATCAGGAACGGGAAGGGGAGCTGATCAAGGGGCATGCGGAGCGAATGAAGGAACTTACGCGGCAGGTGCGGCGCTCCATTCAGGAACAGAGCAGCGCAGGCAAAACGATCGTCCGTTCTACGGAGGAGATTACCTCCATGATCGAAAATATCAGGCAGGCATGCGATGACCAGACCGAAAGCAGCCGGCGGATCATCGAGACCATGGAGCAAATCAGACGTTCTGCGGAAACCGGTGAAGAAACCACGATTGTGATGGAGGGGGCCGTTTCCGGCCTGTCCCGCCAGATTGGTCTTCTGCAGAAGGAGATGGGCGGCTTCAGGCTGCGCTGAGGTTGTTTATTGGCCGATTTGATCAAAACAATGGCGGTCCTGGCGCTCCTCGTCATCCTCCTGCGCAGGAAGATCTACCTGGGGACGGTGATGACGGCGGGCTCGCTTGTTCTGGCGCTCCTTTACCTGACCCCGCCGCGCGACTTCCTTGGTGGGGTGTATGCCGCGGTGATGTCGCCCCGGTCCCTGGAAATGACCGCCATGCTGATCTTTACCATGATGATTGAGAATATCCTCCGCACTACCGGTACCTTGAAGCGGATGGTGGAGAGCCTTTCACGGGTGCTTCCCGACTCACGCCTGATCATGGCCGCCATGCCGGCAATGATCGGGTTGCTCCCTTCTCCGGGGGGGGCGGTGTTCTCGGCGCCGATGGTCGGCGAGGCCGCCTCTTCCCTGACGATCGGGGCGGACCAGAAGGCGTTCATCAATTACTGGTACCGGCACATCTGGGAGTATATTTCCCCGCTCTACCCCGGCATCATCCTGGTTTCCGGGCTTACCCACATACCGTTTCAGAAACTGGTCGTGATCAATTTGCCGTTTGCCATCTCCGTTGCATTCTGGGGAGTGTTCTTCTGCTTCGCCGGAATCGGGCCGTCGCGGGTGCGGCGGGGGGAGGAGATGGGAAAGGGGAGGGCGCTCTGGATATTTTCACTTTCCATAGCGCCGATTTTTGTTACACTGTTTCTGGTTGTGATTCTCAGGGTCAATCCGGTGGCGGCCATGGGGGGGGTGACCCTCGCCCTGTATGGTGTGCATCGTTATTCCCCGGCCAGGATATGGGAGTCGCTGCGCGAGAGTGTTTCCATAAAGGCGCTTTTCCTGGTGATCGGGGTCATGATCTTTCAGGAGACCCTGCGGGTGACCGGAGCGCTGGACGGTGTTTCCCGTTTTTTCGCCGGGAGCGGGCTGCCGCCACTGCTGATCATCTCGGTGATACCTTTTCTGGCGGGCCTCATGACCGGCCTGACCATTGCCTTCGTGAGCATCACCTTTCCCGTTCTGATGCCGCTCATGGGGGGGGAGCCGCCGACGATGGGGCTGCTCGCACTGGCCTTCGGCAGCGGCTTTGCCGGGGTCATGCTCTCTCCCCTGCATCTATGCCTGGTCCTGACCGGAGAGTACTTCAACGCCGATATGGCGAAGGTCTACCACCGCCTCTGGGTACCGTCGGCGCTGGTGCTTTGTGCGGCGGTTGTTCCGCTTTATATGTTCCGGTGAATTTTTTTGAGTCCGGCTTGTTTGGCCAGGTTATCTGCTGACAATTTTCAAGGAGGTCCATCATGACAAAGAGAATGCTGTTTCTGATCGTGGCGCTGAGTTTTTCCTGTTCCCTGGCGGGGTGCGTATCCTTAGGGAGGTTTGAACAGAAGGAGCAGGAAGCCCAGGCCCTGGACAGGGGGCTTCAGTCGCTGCAACAGCAGTACAAGGATCTGACCAGGGAAAATGAGGGGCTCAAGGCCCGGGTGGCAAAGCTGACCGAAGAGACGGCGGGGCTGGAGAAGGAGAAAGAGAGGCTCCTCGCGGACAATAAGGAGCTGGATAGCGTCCTGAAGGCCAAATCCGATACCCTGTCGAAGAATATCTCGGAACTGCGGCAGAAAGTGGCCGACCTGGAAGCCGAGAACGCAAAACTGAAGGGGGATGTTGCCGGCCTCCAGAAGGCCAAAGAAGACGAGGTAAAAAAGACGAGCAAGACCTATGAGGACCTCCTGGAAAAGATGAAGAGTGAGATATCCCAGGGACAGGTGACCATCTCGGAGCTGAAGGGGAAGCTGACGGTAAACATGGTGGATGCGATTTTGTTCGACTCCGGCAAGGCCGAGGTAAAGCCCGATGGCCTGCTCGTGCTGCTGAAGGTGGTCGATATTCTCAAGAATGTGAAGGACAAGGCGATCCGCATCGAAGGGCATACCGACAACGTGCCGATCAGCGGTACCCTCACCAGAAAATATCCCACCAACTGGGAGCTGTCGGCGGCCCGGGCCATCAATGTCTCCAGATATCTGCAAAGCCAGGGGCTCGATGCGGCCGTGTTGAGCGCCGTGGCCTACGGCGAGTACAAACCGGTGGCCGACAACAGTACGGATGAGGGGAGGGCGAAGAACAGAAGGATCGAGATAATTCTCGTTCCCAAGGATTAATCAGTTTTCATCCGGAACTGTATGTGCCCCCCGTGCCCGTCCTTTTAATGGGCAACCAGAGGGGCTGCCTCTCCATGGTAATACCTATGAAAAAAGATAAAAAGCCGGAACAGAAGAAAAAGGCGTTTGCCAGCGCCCCCTTCAAGTCTCTCAAGGGGTTTCAGGCTGAGGTGGGGGCGCCGAAAGGGAAGGCCCCGGAGACACCTTTGCCTGAGCAGGCGGATGTCGGGGCGGACGATGCGGATCTGTTTCTGCGGGCGGTGGCGGATGTGAAAAAAATGGGTTCCGGCGGTGCTTCCGGTCCCAAAGAGAAAAAGAGGGCTGCACCTCTTCCCCGCAGGATCGACGAGGAGGAACGGCGCATTTTTCTCCAGGCGCTGGAGAAGCTGGAACTGGACGTGACCTTCCAGGACGAACTCCCCGACGATGTGGAGCCGCTCCGGCCGATTTCCGTAAACCGGATGCGGCAGATGAGACGGGGGGCGATCCGCATCGATTACGAGCTGGACCTCCACGGCCTTACCCGGGAAGAAGCGCTGGAAAATTTATCCGCCTTTGTCACAGGTGCCTATAACCGCGGCCAGAAGGCGGTCCTCGTCATTACCGGCAAGGGGAACAACTCCCCCGGTGAGCCGGTTCTGGTGGGTGCTGTCGCCGGCTGGCTGCGGGACAAGGGAAAGGGGATGGTCGCGGAATTTGCCCCTGCCCCCAGACAGATGGGAGGTGGAGGCGCATTCGTGGTCTTTCTGAAGGAAAAGACGAAAGGCGAGACGCCGACGGGGACCGGGAACTAGGGGCCGGGAAGAGGGGAGATGCATTTATGGACAGAAGGTTGTTCCTCAAGATCATGGGGTTGTCGTCCATCTTTCATCAGTGGCTTCTGCGGGACTTATCGGCTGCGGAGATGCCGGTGGTGGCCGTTGCCGAGGGAAAGGATTACGACAGGATCACCCGCAATGCCATCGCTGCCCTGGGAGGAATGAAACGTTTCGTCAAAAGCGGTGACGTGGTGGTGGTCAAACCGAACATCGGCTGGGACAGAACGCCGGAACAGGCCGCCAATACCCATCCCTTGGTGGTCAAGGGGGTGGTTGAGGAAGCCTTGCGCGCCGGGGCGAAAAAGGTCAAGGTCTTCGACCGGACCTGCAACGACGAGCGGCGCTGCTATGCCAACAGCGGCATTCCCGACGCACTGAAAGGTTTGAAGAATGTGGAGGTGAAGTACGTTGAACCGGAGCGCTTCAAAAAGGTCCTCCTGAAGGGGGCGGTTCTCAAGGAGTGGGAACTGTACGGTGAGGCCTTGAGCGCCTGAAACCGGCCGACATCGCCGTCACCGTGGCCGCCTACAAGCGGGGGCTCGGAGAGATGCGTCTGGAACGGATGAAAATCGTAAAAGCATAATAAATTCGTTTTTCACAAGCTGCGCGACGACAGCCGCTGGAAATACGGCGTGCCGCCGACGGGCAATGCCAACTACGCCTGGCTGCAACACTTCCTCCATAGGCTGAGCCCCAACGGCAACGCCGGGATCGTGCTGGCCAACGGCAGCATGAACAGCAACTCCGGCGGTGAAGGCGACATCCGCAAGAACATGATCGAGGCCGGGTTGGTGGATTGCATGGTGGGGCTCCCTGCCCAACTTTTCTACAACACCATGATTCCCGCCTGTCTCTGGTTCCTGGCGCGCAAGTGGGGATAGAAGAAGAGGCGGACGACGGTGTGCCGTTTGAGAGAAGATGAATGCCTTGACCTCTAAGCTTGCAGAACAGTTTGCCAAAGGGGCGGAGTTGGAAAAGACAGTCCGCGAGAATTCGAAGGGGATCGGGTATGGGTTCTAAAGAACAAAAGGAGCGCTCAACTGCCAAAATCCGTGTGCTGGATCAGGATGTCGCCCTGTATTCCCAAAGGGAGGAAGACTACATATCCCTCACCGATATTGCCCGCTATAAGAATCAGGAACGCACCGATGACCTGATTCGCAACTGGCTGCGCAATCGCAACACCCTTGAGTTCCTGGGTATCTGGGAGCAATTGAACAACCCCAATTTTAATCCCGTCGAATTCGACGGGATTAAAATGCAGGCCGGGCTCAACAGCTTCACCCTAACTCCCAAGCAATGGATCGAAAGCACTAGGGCCATCGGTCTGGTCTCCAAGGCCGGGCGTTACGGAGGCACTTACGCCCACAAGGATATTGCTTTCGAGTTCGCCTCATGGGTGTCGGTGGAATTCAAGCTCTACCTCATCAAAGAGTTCCAGCGTCTGAAAGAGGAAGAAAGAAAGACTCTCGGCTGGGACATCCGGCGTAATCTGACCAAGATCAACTATCGCATTCATACCGATGCCATTCAAGCTCACCTCATACCCGCTGAATTGAGCCCCAAGCAGACCTCGCTGGTTTACGCCACCGAAGCCGATGTGCTCAACCTCGCCTTGTTCGGCATGACCGCCGCCCAGTGGCGGGATGCCAATCCCGACAAAAAGGGGAACATCCGCGACTATGCCGAAGTCGCGCAACTGGTATGTCTCTCCAATCTGGAAAACCTCAACGCACTCTTTATTTCCGAGGGTTTGCCACAAAAAGAACGCCTCGAACGCCTCAACAAGATCGCCATTCACCAGATGACGATTTTGACCGGTGATGCGCGGATGCTGCGATAAGGATATCTTATGAAAAAGCGCGCTGACAGGGTCAAGGAACCGGAAATGCTTGCAGAATATGACTTCAGCAATGGTGTTCGGGGCAAGTATGCTGACAGGTTCAAAGGCGTGCGAAACGATGTGGTTGTGCTGGCCCCTGACGTGGCTGAGGTTTTTCAGGATTCCAAATCCGTAAACGAAGCATTGCGTGTCATCTCCAGGATCGCCGGGAAACAGGCTAAAAAGTCCGCGGCATAAAGGCGGACAGGGAACACTCACTGCTCTCTGTCCGCAAAGTTGCTTTCACACTATTCAAGCCGATTGCGCCTACCATGAAAAAAATTACCACTGCCCGCATCTCCCAGCTCCTCTTCCTCCTCCTCTTCCTCGTGTTGTTCGTCCAGACCGAATACCGGGGGAGCGATGATGTTTCCGTGGCGGTGAACAGCTTCTTCCGTGCCGACCCGCTGGTGCTGGCAAGCTACCTGCTTGCAGCCAAGGCTTTCACCTGGCTTCTCTTCCCGGCCGTTCTGGTTCTTGTCTTTACGCTCCTTTTGGGGCGTTTTTTCTGCGGCTGGCTCTGTCCCCTCGGCACGATCCTCGACCTGATGACCACCAGAATCAAAAAAACCGCACCCGTTGCATATCTGAAGGGGAACCTCAAATACTGGCTCCTCTTTCCCCTTCTGGGCGCCGCCCTTTTCAACGTGAATCTGGCCGGACTCTTCGACCCCATTGCCCTCCTGATCCGGGCGCTCACTTTCTTTTTCTACCCGTTGTTCGGCTATGCCGTGCGGCAGGGATGGGTCGGTCTCTACCGGGTCATGGGGGACAGCCGGGATTACCTGGCTCCCGGCTACGCCGTGCTGCGCGACTACATTCTTCCGTTTCGCGAGACCTTCTACCCGCTCGCCTTTACCTCGGCGTTCCTCTTCCTGTTCATCATCTTCCTGGAACGGTACGAGACGCGCAACTGGTGCAGGAACCTCTGCCCCCTGGGGACACTTCTAGGGATCGTCAGCAGATTTTCCCTGTTCAAGCGGGTTCCCGCCAGGCTTTGCGCCGATTGCCGGGAGTGCGCCACGAACTGCCCCACCTCCTTTGACCGGGATATCCTGCAGAAGGATGAATGCATCCTCTGCATGGAGTGTCTCCTCCGGTGCAGCAACCGGCGGGTGAAGTTCCGTGTTGCGGGCTTTTCGGCCGCCGCCGGGCCGTATCTCCCTGAACGCCGGCTCCTTTTGGGGGGGATCGTGTCCGGGTTCGTCCTTTCCCGAGCGTTCCGGTTCCGGTTTCCCGGCCTCCAGGAGCGTCTTTTGCGGCCCCCTGGGGTGACGGACGAGGGGGTGTTCCTGGAGAAATGCGTCAGGTGCGGCGAATGCATGAAGGTCTGCCTGAAAAACGCCCTCTATCCCGCACTACATCAGGCAGGCGTGGAGGGGATATTCACGCCGGTCGTAATCCCCCGTCTCGGGTACTGCGAGTACAACTGCACCCTGTGCGGCCAGGTCTGCCCAACCTCCGCCATCCCCAATCTCCCCGTGAAAGAGAAGAAGCGTGCGGTGATCGGCAAGGCGGTGTTAGACAAGAACCACTGTCTCCCCTTTGCCAAAAAAACCAACTGCATTGTCTGCGAAGAGCATTGCCCCATCCCGCAAAAGGCGATCCGTTCGGAACTGGTGGAGGAATTCGATACGTCGGGCAAGCGGGTGCAGCTGAAAAAACCCTATGTGGTGGATGAACTGTGCAACGGGTGCGGCATCTGCGAGAATGTCTGCCCGCTGGAAGGGAAATCGGGGATCGAGGTCTTTGCCGTGAAGGACAGGACGCCGCTCAAGGAAGTGGCTGCCGAAGGGGCAAGGGAGGCGGACCTCCCGTACCGGTAAGAAGGACGTTCCGACTGATGCTTCCAGGTATATCGGCAGTATGTTTTCCACAACCCGTTAAAATGTTATCTGCGACCGTATCCCCAGCACCACTACATTGTTCCTCTCCCGGTCTCCTTCGGGATTGATCAGGTACTGGGCCAACGGCGTAATCGCAATCTGGTCGTTTATCTTTACCTTGTAATACAGTTCGGCCAGTTTCTCGTCGCTCGCGGCGTTGACCACCTTCACCTGCCCGTAGCCGAATCCGGTCACGTCATCCATCCGGCCGGGGATAATGCCTGCATGCTGGAAGCCCGTGCTCCAGGCCGATCTGGTCCCGTAGACGTCGCTTTCCCGCCAGCCGTAGCGGCCGAAGATTGATAATTTGCCGGTAAGCTGCTGGTCGATGCTGATGCCGGCGCCGAAGGCGCTTTTTGCCTTGAGCTTTACGGTTCCGTCGGGGATGGAGCCGTCTATGGCGCCGTAGACACGGTAATTCCCTTCCAGCTCACCGAACTTGGTTTTGCAGTCAAGCTCCGCAATTCCGAAGCCGCGGTCGAACACATCGGCCGTGTCGCCATCCCTGCTTCCGTAACCGATGCCGAACACGAGCGGCTCGGCGAGCCTTGCCTGGAGCCTGATGCCTGGTCCCGGTGCCGGTGCCCCGAGAATGGCGGAATTGACGAAGGCCCCGGCCAGGAACTGGCTGTTCTCGTCATTGGCCACACTGTTGGTGTCAAAGTAGTTGGTGAGGTCGATCTTTCCCGCCGTCAGGAGCAATCTGTCGCCGAACGCGGCGTGTTCGACCCATGCTTCCCGGAAGCGCACCCGGTCGCCGGTGCTCCCTGCCACCCCGTTCAAGAGGGAAAAGTTGGCGATGTTGGCGTCAATGCCGTCTCCGCCGGTGGCTTCCACATCGATCACCGCGATGGTGTTTTCCGCGACCTTGAAATTGAACACCAGGTCCCCACGGCCGGCTGTGTCCGCATGGTCTTTCGGCTTGTTGTCAAAAGATCCCTGGAGCACGCCGGTCATCCCGCCGCTTATGGTTATGTTTTTGGTAAGGGCGTGCAGCCGTGTCCCCAGCTCTTCCCGCCGCTGCTGAAAGGTCCTTGTCTGCACCAGGAGCATCTCGCCGCGCAACTCTTCCTTCAGGTTGTTCAGGAGTTCCAGGTCTTCCCTGGCAACCGCCGTCGGACCTTCTTTCACCGCCTTTTCGGCCATCTTTTCGGTAACGAGTTCAACAGCCACGGCCACATCCAGCCTTGTACACATGGTCCCCCCTTCTTCAAACTCCTTGGGGAACACACTTTCCACATCATACTTCTTTGCCAGCCGCATGATTTCCTGGCAGGCCCTGTGCTTCACGTCGACCTTGTCCGGTATTGACAGCTCAGGATGCAGGGCGAAAGCGCCGGGAACCATAAAGGAGGACACCGAAAGCGTCCACACAAACAGAAACGGAATCCATGCAATGCGTTTCATCATCCTTCTCCTTATATCCCACCGTATGAAGTGTTTGACGGCACAGTAAACCCTGACTGCTTGCAAAACGGTCAGTTCTATTTTTTTCGGCATGTATGTCGGGATTCTTTAGTACAAATCCGAGAAACCGTTTTTTGCTCAAGCGCTCTGGTATAATTACCGAAGAATATCTAGTCTCCACCATGTTGTCTTCCGGAAAGTCCTGAAATGCCCGATCATGCGTTGAAAATCCTGTCGGAAAACCCCCTGTTGCTCCTGTTCCTGGTGGCGGCCGTCGGTTATCCCCTTGGGCGGGTCAAAATCCGCGGCAGCAGCCTGGGCGTGGCGGCGGTCCTGTTTGTGGGGCTGGCCATCGGCTCTCTCCATCCGGAGTTAAAGCTTCCCGAGATCGTGTACATGCTCGGCCTTGCACTGTTCGTCTACGCCATCGGTCTCAGCAGCGGGCCGACCTTTGTGGCTTCACTTAAACGCGATGGGGTGCGCAATAATCTCCTGGTGATGGGTGTCCTGGTCTTTGCCACTGGTCTGGCGGTACTTGCCGGCAGACTTCTCCATCTGAAGGGGACGCTGACCGCCGGCTTGTTTGCCGGAAGCCTCACCAATACTCCGGCCTTGGCAGGCGCTCTGGAGACCATAAAACACACGGTGCCGGCGGCTGCCCTGGAACAGATGCTTTCCGAGCCGGTGGTGGCGTACTCGATCACCTACCCGGTGGGTGTGATCGGCATGGTGCTCTCCATCAGCCTTGCACAGCGTGTCTGGAAGGTGGATTATGCGCAGGAGGCGAAAAAACTCCGCACTTTCGGCGCCGCCGGCGAGTCACTGCGCAACTGTACCATCCGTGTGACCTGTGCCGAGGCAACAGAAGAAACTATTGAGGAGTTGAGCCACAGGCACGACTGGGATGTCATGTTCGGCAGGATCAAGCATGACGGGCATTTTACGCTGGCGCTTCCGCAGGCAAAGCTGGTGATCGGGGACCTCGTGACGGTGGTTGGCCCTTCCGAAGACCTGGAACGGGTGGCACGGTTTATCGGTGAAAGAAGCGAGGAAGAGATCAACCTCGACCGGAGCGAATTTTATTTCCGCCGCATCTTTGTCTCCAACCCCCAGGTCGCGGGGCGGCGGCTCAAGGACCTTAACCTGCAAGAGCGCTTCGGCGCGGTGGTGACACGGGTGCGGCGCGGCGACGATGATTTCATTCCCCATGACGATATGGCGCTGGAACTGGGAGACCGGGTACGGGTCCTTACCCATCGCGACCAGATGGGGGAGGTGAGCGCCTTTTTCGGCGACTCCTACCGCGCGGTGAGCGAGGTGGATATCCTCACCTTCAGTCTCGGCCTGGCTCTGGGGCTCCTGCTCGGCATCATGCCTATCCCCTTGCCGGGGGGGATAAGTCTTAAGCTGGGGTTTGCCGGCGGGCCGCTGGTTGTGGCCCTTATTCTGGGGACGGTGGGGCGCACCGGCAAGATGGTCTGGAGTCTACCTTACAGCGCCAACATGACCCTGCGCCAGATCGGACTGGTCCTTTTTCTGGCCGGGATCGGCACACGCGCCGGCTACGGCTTTTTCTCCACGTTCACCAAGGGAGGAGGGGTATCTATTTTTGCGGCAGGGATCGTCATTACCTGCGCCGCGGCGCTCATTGCCCTGTGGGTAGGGCATCGGCTGCTGAAGATTCCCATGAGCCTCATGATAGGCATGCTCGCCGGCATGCAGACCCAGCCCGCCGTGTTGGGTTACGCTTTGGAGCAGACCGGCAACGACCTTCCCAATGTTGGTTACGCGTCGGTCTACCCGATAGCCACCATCGCCAAGATCCTCTTCGTGCAGTTGTTGCTGCTGATGCTGACCCCATAAGTCACCGTTTCCGGCCATATTAAACATAGAAAAAGCATAGAAAAAGCATTTTGAACACGGATCAAATCTGATTTATACGGATTTTCACGGATTTAAACCACTGAGAGCATTAACCCAAAAGGTTGTGGTAGTAACCCGGTTTATCTCCTTGAATTATCAGTTTTAATCCGCTTTTTCCGTGTTAATCCGTGTCCAATTGCCGTTTTTAGGTTAAATGGTGAAAGGCGAGGCCTCGTACCGTTTGACTTGTAATCTTCCCTTCCCCGTATTAGAATGCCGCTGCATATAGCTCGTCAATCGGGAAAAGTTGAGGCATGCCATGGACCATCCCCCCCTTGATGCCATCCGCAATATCGGCATCATATCCCATATCGATGCAGGCAAGACCACCGTATCGGAACGCATCCTGTTCTACAGCGGGGAAACCCACAAAATGGGAGAGGTGCATGAAGGGCAGGCGGTAATGGACTGGATGCCCCAGGAGCAGGAGAGGGGGATCACCATAACCGCCACCTCCACCACCTGCCGCTGGGGGAGCTTCTGGATCAACCTGATCGACACTCCCGGCCATATTGACTTCACCATCGAAGTGGAAAGGACCTTGCGGGCACTGGACGGGGCGGTGGCAGTTTTCAGCGCCGTGGAGGGGGTGCAGCCCCAGAGCGAATCGGTGTGGCGCCAGGCCGAGCGTTACCAGGTCCCGCGGATATGCTTCATCAACAAGCTCGACCGGATCGGCGCCGATTATCAGGCAGTGCTGGCCCAGATGGAGGAGCGGCTGCGGGCCCGTCCTGTGTTGCTGCAGCTTCCCATGGGGAACGAAGGGGGGTTCAGCGGAGTGATCGACCTCCTGGCCTTCGAGGCGCTTACCTTTGCCGAGGCCGATCAGGGGAGAACCGTGGAGCGGCTCCCCATACCTGCTGAGCTGCTGGAACAGGCGAGGATAGCACGGGACAAGGTGGTGGAGGCTGCCGCCGATTTCGACGACGCCATCCTCGCTGATTTCCTTGCGGGGGCGAAGGTGGAAGCTCCTCGCCTGCATAACGCCGTCCGCAAAGGGACCGCGGCCTGTGGCCTTTTCCCGGTACTGCTGGGATCGGCGCTGCGCAACAAGGGTATTCAACCGCTTCTGGACGCGGTGGGGAATTATCTTCCCTCTCCGCTGGAGACTCCGCCGGTCCTTGGCCGGCGCCCCGGCAGCGCGGATAGCGAACAGCTTCCCTGTGATCCCCGTGCGCCGTTGTGCGCCCTGGCTTTCAAGGTCATATCCGATGAAGGACGCAAGCTCACCTATCTCCGCATTTACGCGGGGACGCTGAAATCCGGAACCACCCTGTTGAACAGCACGCAGGGATGCACGGAAAAGGTTGCCCGTCTGCTCCGCATGCATGCCCACAAACGGGAAGGGATCGAGGAGGCTTTCGCAGGTGACATCGTTGCGGTCACCGGCCTCAAGGAGGTCCTGACCGGGGACACCCTGTGCGATCCGGTTCACCCCCTGATCCTGGCGGGGCTTAACGTCCCGGAGCCGGTGGTCTCTTTGGCGGTGGAGCCGAAGGGAGTGGAGGACCGGGAGAAGCTCATGCCGGCACTGGAGAAGCTCCAGTGGGAAGACCCGACCTTCAAGGTGCGCGAGGATGAGGAGACCGGCCAGACAATCCTTACCGGGATGGGGGAACTTCATCTGGATATCATTGCCGACCGTCTGGCCAGGGAGTTCGGGGTGGAGGTCAAGACCGGCCGGCCGCAGGTGGTATATCGGGAGACCCTCCGGCGGGTCGTTGAACGGAGGGAGACCCTGCGCAGGGAGATGGACGGCAAGGTCCAGTGTGGGGAAGTGCTGCTCAGGCTGACTCCGCTGGAGCGGGGGGCGGGGGTGAACATCGTTCTGCCGTCCGCTGAAGAGTCGCCCCTTTCAGTCGAGCTTCTCTCCATTCTGAAAGAAAGTCTGACACAGGCCTGCGCCGCCGGTTGCGTGACCGGTTATCCCCTGAGGGTTGGTCATGGCGGCGCGGGAAGGGAAGCCCGTGCTCCTGGAGCCGATCATGTCCCTGGAGATCATCACCCCTCAGGAAAACGCCGGCAAAGTGCTCGGCTCGCTGCAGCAGAAGCGCGGCCGGGTGGAGGGTATCCTGACCCTCGGAGAGACCCAGGTGGTGCGGGCGCTGGCGCCCCTGGCCCAGATGTTCGGCTTTATGACCGAACTGCGCAGTGCCACGAAGGGACGCGGCACCTTCACCATGGAATTCTCCCGCTTTGACCCGGCCCCGCCGGAAGTTATGGCGCGGTTCGGTCTCGAGTAGAACACCCCTGCAGAAACTTCAGTAGACAAGCGTTGAAGGTTTCCGGTTGCTCCATGTTCGCCATGTGTCCCGCGTGGGGGATAATACAGGTTTTACTGTCAGGGAGACCAGCCTCCAGGACCCTGACACTTTCCAGCGGGACGGCCAGATCATGTTCCGCGCCGATCACCAGGGCAGGAAGGGTGAAATGCCCCAGGAGCTGCGTGTAATCCTTCCTCTCCCGCATGGCGAGAAGTCCCCCCGCCAGTCCCCGTGAATCCGTATCCATCATCCAGCCGTATATCTCAGACACCAGTTCAGGCTTTATTGCCGCCGTTTCTTCGGCAAACAGGAGGGTCTTAAAGAGATCCGCCACCACCTGCGGGCCTGATGCCGTCACATCCTTGGCCAGTGCCAGCCTCCTGGCCTTTCCCGCCTCGTCGTCGGCATTGCTTCGGGTCGTGATGAAACAGGCCGCCGAGACTCTTTGCGGATAGCGCTCCAACAGGTTAAGGAGCACATACCCTCCCATGGACATCCCTCCGACTATGGCGCGCTCGATGCCGAGATGGTCGAGGAGTCCGGCAACGTCGTCGGAGTACAGGTCTACGGAATAAGGGCCATCGGGTACTTCGCTCTCGCCGAACCCCCGCAGGTCGGGGGTAATGACCTGATATCCGGCCTCTGACAGGGCTGCTGCCTGGGGCCGCCACATGTTGCGGTTAAGGGGAAAGCCGTGGATCAGGACCACCGCGGGACCGCTCCCTGCCTCGTCATATGCCATGGTGACGCCGTTTATCAAAGCCTTCATGTTCCCTCCTTACGTACATCGAATCGGGCAGCACCGGTCGAGCCGTTGTTTACGGCCGCATTATTCTGACAATATGCATGACCCGCACACCACCATAGCAAAATTTCGCGTTTTAATGTGCTGCAAATTTACGACAATTTGCTGTTAATGTTCGTTTCATAATCAATGGTTGCCGGGTGTGGGCATTCAACTGCAGTAAGTCATTATTTTGACGCACACTCTTTCAGAAAGCCGCTTATAGTGACGTGGAATAACCCTGAGAGTCCAGCTAATTAGCGTATAATAATTAAAATACGGGCCATTCTTTGCCGGCAAAAAAATGGCTCTCATAAGTGTATTGTGCGGTGGCAGTGACTGTGGCGCGGGAGGAACCGACAGACTCGATGCGGAACATAAGGCGAAAGGTATGAATATTGCAAATTAGTGTTAACTTACATAACATTAAAGTTACATACAATTCGTCCGATTGGTAAATTGTGGTTAATTAGTTTCCACCAGAAGAGTGCCGGAGGAGGGGAGCATAATGGGTATACTGGTCTGCTACGACGATTTCACCTATGACGTGGTCAGTGATTTCCATCTTGAAGACATGATAAGCTCGGGCCGCATTGCAGGCTTTGACAGTTCAAGCACATGGGTCAAGGTCGAGTATGATCCGCTGCCGGAGACGATGGTAAATGATCCGCATGAAGAATGGAAGGAGATTTTCATCTGATACGGTCGGCGATGCACTAGTGGATTTGCCGCATACGAGCCGATACGGCGGCATCTCCCTTGTTATGCTTTGCTATATTCGATTGCAATCCAGGAGGATGGTCCATGTTGGTAATGGTGCGCTATGTGGATGAAGAGTACGGCCTGGTAGAGGATTACTGCCTTGATTACCTGATCGTCACCGGGAAGATCACGGAATTTGCCCGTTCAGACGAATGGGTCGCCGTCGAGCGTGACCTTGTGCGAGGGAAAGGTGGCAGCTATAACGGACCGGAAAGAAGAAAACAGCGCGACATCCCCACTAATTTGGCGGGTGAGGCCTAGGCATGATGTCCCGGATGTCGGTGGACGATTTCCGATCCTTTCCAGAGAAGGCAACTTGTCTTAAGACCCCGTTTACATAAAATAATAATCGATCAAAAGGCCAGGCTGTTCATGCAGCACGGTCTTTTTTGTTTAGCTGCCTCCGGACGTAAACTAAAGTGTAAACATATCGGGCCGATAAAATATCATAGTGGTACAACTCGAATACGTAAGGGTTATAATGTGATGGCGGGGAGGAGGGGGCAATGCTGATAGTGGTTCAATATACCGATGAAACCTATGACATGGTCATAGACTACCATCTTGACGAACTGATACATGAAGGCAAGATCGCGGGATTTTCATCCGCAAGCGGATGGGTCAAGGTAGAAAGCGCACCGGTAAACCGGGAAACGGGCGCCTGTTCAAGAGTTGCACGTCTCGATGATCGGACACCCGACTCATGAAAATAGTGTAGCGAGTGCCCGGTGTAAGCCGGTTCCCACGGCATGAATGCGGCTACAGGTCTAGGAGGCTGTCGGATCTGTCCTCGACCAGTCGAATTTTCGCTACGGTTTTTAAGTCCGACAGACTCCCAGAAGAAGCGCTTCTGCGACAGTAAGCCGATCATGTCTAAGAATGCGATTGTTAGGGAAGTCGGCAATGAAGAGGGCGTCAACCGATATGAGGGCCGTGTTGAGACGGTCAAGGTCGATGACGGCGTTTCCAGGGAGGGAAGACATGTTTCGGAAATTCATCGGGCAGAAATCGACCAGCTGCTCATTGCCCTGAGTCGTGAGAATGGGGAAACCGTGGGTGCGGCAGATGATGGGACGGGCGGCATAGAGGATGCAAAGCCCGTCTTCCAGGAGGGGGCAAGGCCCTTCGGAGGACGCGGCACGGGCCCGCTCCCTGATGAGGCCGGCCTTTTCCCCGGGAAGCTCATTCACGGCCGCAGCCAGAGCGATCCCCTCCACCCGGAAAAGGGAGATATGGCGGCAGCAGCCGTCGCACCCTGCGCGGCAGGCGAGGTGTTCTCCAAATTCCCCCGCAATCCGTCGGCAGAGTTCATCGACCTTTGCCACCAGATTCCGGTAATTCCGTAACATTTCCATCACCATCACCTCATATCACAAAAGCAAAAGGGTCCGCGGATATACCGCAAACCCCTGTTTTCCTGGAGCCACCTGCCGGAATCGAACCGGCGACCTATTGATTACGAATCAACATGCCACCCCAGGATAAACTATTGAATTTACAGGACGCCCGCCCCTAAAACCGCTGTCAGTCAGCAGGACAGTGCATTTAGTCAGTAATATTGACCCTTTGCAATTCAGTCCCTTACGAGAATTCGTCACGATACTGCACGATACGATGGTTACCGAAATGGTTACGGAGAGTCAGCGCCGTTGACCGTTCCGGGGAACATCTGGTTCCCGAATTCTACCATGGAAGCTTGGTTGATTTCCTTCAAAACATGGCTGTAGCGTTCCGTAATATAAACCCCAGAGTGCCCGAGGATCTTGGACAGTACGTGAACCGCTGCGGTGGCGCCAAGCGTTTTTGACGCCTTGTAAAGGTAGTGAGTGGCGAAGGTGTGCCGCAGATGGTGCGGGGTCAGCTCCCGGAACTTGGCCGCGAGGTGTTTCTTGCCGACCTTCTCAAACTTCACCGCTGCCCGTTCACAGGCCTGGGGGAATCCGACGTGGGAATCTTGCCGGTAGCATGTGGCAGGGTCCAGCCGGGACGGTATCACGTAGCCATTGATCGACCGCACTTTCTGCGACTTCTGCCAGGATTTCAGGTAGTCCCGGTATTGGTCCGTCAGGGGTATCCTGACAACCGTTCCCCCCTTCACCATCTTGACGATCTCGTTTGCGTCAAAATTGATTTCCGGCCATTTCAGTGACCACATGAATTGGTGGCGAAGGCCGGTATTGAGGATGCCGAAGGCGAAGTGGTGAAGGTGCGGGGTTTTGCACTCATCGAGCAGAGCTTGCACCTCCTCGTCGGTTTCCAGGATGATTTCACCCTCGTTCTTCAGTTCCAGGAGCTTCACCTTGAAAACGTCAGTCATGGCTTCATGTAGGCGCGGGTAATCCTTGGCCCGGACGTTATCGGTGTTGATGGTGAACAGCCGCTTCAGGGTGGCAAGGCTCATGTTGACGGTGGAAGCCCCGACATCCTCCCGGCGGTCAGTCTTGAAATCTTCAACGTGGCGCTTTTCCATATCCTGCAGAACCATATCCTTGAAGTATGGCCCGAGCGGTTTCAGGCCGTTGCGGTAATGTTTGGCCGTGGCCTCGCTCAGTTCTTTGGTCTTAATCGCCGAATCCATCCACTTTTCAAAGGTCTTGGCCGCATCCAGCCAGGTAATCAGCGGCTCCTCCCCCGGAAACAGCGCCCCGGACTTCCGGGCCACAACACAGGCGGCAAGGTGTGCGGTAGCATCGTCCTTGCGGGGTGAAACGCTCTTGGTGAATTGCTGACCGCCTCTCACTATCCGGGTAACGTAGTTCTCCGAAAGGGCCATGGGTTGTTCGCAATGCTTGCAGAGACATTTCTTCTCCCCCTGGTGTACCTTCTTATATCCCCGGTGTTTGCCCGTCTCTGGGTTTTTGCAGCCGCTATTTGTGCAGCGCCAGTATTTCCTTACCGAAGCCATGTGCTCACCCCCTCAGATTGTCCAGCAGGTCATTGACCAGCTTTAACTTGCCCTTGTCGCCTTTCATGGCCCGAACCTTTTCGATAACTTCCTGCTCACCCCGGCTGATTTCAACGGGAGCTACCCATTTGGCAATTTGCTTTTCGCCACGGGCAATGAGTAATCCTGTCATTTCATCGGTGGTCAGGCCGAGGTCAACGCTCAGTTTCAGGAGGGAGCGCAGATCAGGTTTCTTCCCCCGGTAGATGATGGCAGTCACCGTCTCCTTGGTAAGCTCGCTCCTCCGGTCTCGCATGAAGTCCGAAACCGTGTTGTAGCCAAGGGCCGCAAACTTCCGTTGTAAAAATTCAATCTCTTTGTCTGCCATTTTCAGCCCTCCTTTCTGTTTTGTCAGTCCGCGATATGGACTTATAGTGCATATTAAAGCATAATAAAGCATAATGTCAAGGGGGAAATTTAATTTATTGGGAACGGTGTCGTAAGAAAATTTGATGTTAACGCAGAGGCCGGGTTTTCAAGATAAACCAAAATCGAAAGATTGCCCCTTGTAGTAGTTGGCATATTGATTTGTATCTGCGCTTTAGTGTTGGCAACAATCCCACCACCTTCCAGGATATTCTTAATGGATTGGATAATATTCCCGTTGGGGTCTAGAGATTTTACGTAAAGGTATCGAGTATTTGAAAATTCAGGGTCAGTTATCGTCACAGTTCCCGAAACCAGAACATGTGTTCCGCCTTCATTCAATGTGGCAGATTGTGGGGAAATTTGGAGATTCAATATTGTTGGGGGGTCAAGAACCGGGGTCGAATTGACTGCCGAGTTTCCGCTCCCACCGCTGCCACACCCCGCCAAAAATAAAAAACCTCCCAGTATTAGTTTTTTCATAAGTTCCCCCCTTTCACCCCTTTTCTTTCTTCCAAACCACCTTGTGATAGAAAACAATCTCCCGCGGCTTGCAAATCCACGCCTCAACAGACGGGTTGACGCTGGACAGGATCACCAACCCTTCCCGGAACTTGATTTTTTTAATCATCACCTCACCGGTCGACAACTTCGCAACCACATAATCACCGGTATGGACTTCCTTCTGAGGCGAGGCCACAACGATTTCCCCTTCTTCATACCGTGGCGACATGGAGTCACCAACCACCTTGACGGCGTAGGCGTTCTCGTCGGACACATCGTAAGGCCGGTCGATGTAGTCAAAGCCATGCCCGACAGGATAGGGCGCTTCATAGTAACCTTCCGGCCCGCCCTTGCCCATGGAGATAACAGCGATCTTGCCCGATGGCGGGGGGGCCGGTTTAAAATCATCCAGGGGCCGGGTGAACTCAGAAGCATCGACCTTGAGTGCGTTGCATAATCGAATCAGCAGCCCCGGTCCTAACCCTTTCTTCCCACTTTCGATTGCAGATAAATAGGTGGCATTGGTATTGGCTTGTTCAGCTAACTGCTCAAGGGTTAATTTTTTTCCCTTACGAAGTCGGGCCAGATTTGACCCGGTAATTTTCCGCATTTTGTCCTGGGTTACATCCATGCGGGTTACTTTAGTTATTTTTCTTGTATGTGCAATAAGCATAATTGATTAATAATCCCTTTGTTTACGCGTTATTATATCCTTTACAGAAATTATTATCAAAAAAGGATAATATTATGTTGACATAATTATCTGAAACGTATTATAAAGCATACCACGTTGTCTACAAGTTTCAAGAAGCATATTAAAGCCAATAAACAAGGAGGGTAAAAATGGGGCAGCTTGTCAGCATCAACGGCAGAGAAATGCAGCGGATGGAGCTTCAGGGGTTGCCGGTGGTCACTCTGAGGCAAGTTGACGAAATGCACGGCAGGCCGGGAGGTACTACAAGGAGGAATTTCAACCAAAACAAAAAGCATTTTATTGAAGGTGAAGATTACTTCGTACGAAATTCGTTCGAAGCCAAACAGCTCTGCGGGACAGCCGCCCCGAATGGTCTCACCCTCCTGACCGAATCCGGCTACCTGATGATCGCCAAGAGCTTCACCGATGAACTGAGCTGGAAGGTGCAGCGGGAACTGGTGAATTGCTACTTCAGGGGCAAACCCACAGTGGCCCCCGTCCTCCCCGACGCTCCGGTATCCATCCCGAAAGACCGCTACATCGAACTGTTGGAGGCGGAAAACCGGATACTGCGAGGGCAGACCTCTACAACCGATCCCACAGTATCTTCCCCCCGTCCCGCAAAGCCCCTGCCCTACCAAAAGCGCAAGGACAATACCGGAATCAGCCGCGAATTGTACAACCGATATACGAAACTCCATGGCGGCAGGCCGATCTACAAATGGATATGGGAAGATCAGATACCGCTCACCAATGAGACAGTTTGCAACGTCCTCATGCGGAATGGCGCGGCCTCAGCGCAGACCATCGGAGTACTGGCGAAGGCTCTGCACTTTTCGAAGCATGAAATCAGCACAATGCTGTTGAAGTGCCGGGGCGGGAAGACGACTGCGCAGTTGGTAGCCGAGTAGGAGCAATTTCAATTCAATCAACCCCAAAAAAGGAGGGAATAACCGAATGCAATTATCTGACCTGATCAACGAACTGAGCGAGATAATGAGCGAGCAAGGCGACATGCAGGTGTTTTGCGGCGACATGGAAGCCCCGCAGTTTGAGGTACGGGAAGCGGAGGAGAAGGACGCTTACGGGGAGCGGTATCTGTTTGTGGAGATCGGATAACGGGTTGAGGCTGTCGTTTTGAGCGCAACAGCCGATGATTATCCCATTGGGTGCCATCGGCAAGAAAGGGGAAATAGAATGACACCGAATGCAATAGAGATATTGATCCACTGCCATGTTTCGCCCACTGTTCACCCTCGAAGCGATGCACCAGCAGTTAAAGAGGAGTTACAGAGCCTAGAACGTAATGGTCTTATCAGGGCTATTGCTCCTCCGGGGGCGTACACAACAACTGATCGTGGTGCCGCCCACATTGCCCAACTCTGTGCTACACAGTGGCCCACTCGGGTATGGGTAGATGCAACGGGGAAGCAGATAGAAGTCTAGGGATAACGATTAAGCATCACCCGCTCAATCAGCGGGTCCTATGTTCTGGTTATTTTTCTGCCAGAGATCGGAGAAGTAAAATGTCAGATGAACAAATTATAGAACTTGCTAAGGCTCACGGCTTTGGTCTCTACCTCTACGGCCCAATAAAACTCCACGATAACGGAGACGGGATAATGTGTTTTCGTATCCCTGACGACCTGACTCCCTGCGGCAAAAAGCTTCTATCTTTTGCGAGAGCGGTAGAGGCGATTTCGGGAAAGGTGAATTGAAATGACCAATCATATCATAGAACTATTGAAGAAATTGGAATCTTACGGCTTTGAGTGCGAGGCAGGCCTGCTTACTAATTGCATCCAGTGGAAGAAGCTGAAAGAAGAGATTTTGGTGAAAGAAGCAATTTCAGCAACACGATGTGGGGTCGGCGTGGGAGAGACACGCGGGCGGTGAATTAGAGTAGATCGTGCGGCATTCCGAGAGTCAGCACGGCGAAGCCGGGGGATAGAAATCGGATGAAAGCCCCCTGATCGGTGACATAAGCGATTCTGACGGCCATAGGTATCGTTTCGCTGAACAAGTCCGATACCCCACTCACGAATTAAACGAAAGGAGGGAGGTGATATGATGGAAGCAAAGAGCGTAACCTGTGCCAAGGCGGCAGAGAGGCACCCCGGCGTTGAGGAAAGGAACCTGGCCCGCATGTGCCTGCGAGGCGAATGGCTCGTCAAGAAGTACGGCAAAAGAGAGAAGGTGCCACCAAAAGAGGCGGCTAAAGCCTTGTTTGCCAAGAAGGTGGGTAGATGCTGGCAGATTCCAGTTGACGAGCTGGACAGAGTTTTTTTGTCCTGAGATTCAGAGATGCTGACGAGAAAATCAGGTGAAAGTAAGAGGTGAAGACATGGCAGGAAGGACAAGGGAAAATCCGCGTTATGAAATCGTCTCCATGCGGGTGTCGGACGATGAAAGAGAAGCATTGCAGTATTGGATGGAGCGCCAGCAGGCGAGCATCAGCGATTTGTTAAGGGCGGCCACCGAAGCCGCTGGATTTTTCACAAAGGAGGGTAAATAACACATGACCACAACACCGGAAGAAAAAGCACTCACATTGGGGATGGAACGGCAGATCATCGTTTCCCCCGACCAGATGGCCGTTATCAAGAGCACGATCTTTCCCGAGTCCACCGATGATGAACTGAAGCTCTTTATCTACCATTGCCAGCGCAAAGGCGTTCACCCCATGGACAAGCTCATTCATCCGATCAAGCGCGGCGGCAAGGTGGCGTTTCAGGCTTCCATTGACTACCTTCGGGCCGAGTCGGAAAGCGCCGGGGATTACCGGGGGATGAAACAGCCGGTCTATGAATTTGACGAACAGGGACGGCTGGAAAGCGCAACGGTTACGGTGTTGCGGGAAATCAACGGGGTGGAAATCGAGTTCACGGCAACGGCATTCTGGACGGAATACTATCCTGGCGAGAAGCTGGGCTTCATGTGGGACAAGATGCCCCGCCACATGCTGGCGAAGTGTGCCGAAGCACTGGCCCGGCGCCAGGCATGGCCAAAGAAGTTGGCAGACCTCTACACGCAGGAAGAAATGGCGCAGGCTGACAATTCCAACACGGCAAGTCAGAACCGGCAGCAATCACGTTCCGCTTCCGTCAAACCGGCACCGGCAGCAAGGCCGCAATCGTCCCATCAGTTGCAGGCGACGGATGCCGAATACTCCGAAACCTCCATTGACGACCAGATTGAACAGGCTCTGGCAGAGATTGCTGACGGAGATTATCAGGCCATGTGCGAGCTATTAAAGGAGTGCAGCGAGTTTCCCGGCAAGGATGGCAAGAAGCTGCACATCAAATACGACCAGCTTTCCAAGGTCGGTATTGACTGGAAAAAGAAAGCCTGGGCGAAGCTCAACAAGAAACTGGAAGAGCACCGGGCGGGGATGGCTGGCGAGTTTGAACGTGAGCCGGGGGCGGAAGGGTAAGTTAAAACAATAAATCAAGGAGGCAATTCAAATGGCAAAGAAAATAGCGATACGGCATGGCGATTTATGCTTGGTGCAAATTGGTTCTCTACCCGAAGGTCTGAAACCGGCAAACACCAGCGTCATGATGCAGGGCAGTGGTGGTAACGACCATGCGGTTAAGGACGGGACTGTATATCTCAAAGACGTTGACCAATTCGTTTTTGGTTATTTGGTAGCTGGTGTGAACTGCATACTTCTCCACCCGGATCACGGTGTAGGCGACGCCACTATCAAGACGGCTCCGATCCCTACCGGTATCTACGAGCTGCGCCGCCAGTTTGAGCATAAACACGAAACCATGACTCAGGTCATTGACTAAAAAGGAGATACAACCGTGACCGATTATATCAAGGAATTGACCGAAAAGCAGAAAGCCGCGATGCCGGAATTTGCGCAAAAGTGGATAAATATTGGACTCACTACTGGCGAAACAGACTGGGACACCTTCGACAAGAATATGCCCATTTGCTACGAGAAAGCGGGCATTCCGTATCCGCCCCGCGTGGTACGGGTTTCCTCACCACTCGTCGGCTCTCTTGCTGCCGCCGTAGCGGAAGGTATCTGGAAGAAACGCCGCGTAAGCGGCGTCGGCGCTGTGCGTGGCGCTGTGCGTGACGCTGTGCGTGGCGCTGTGGGTGGCGCTGTGGGTGGCGCTGTGGGTGGCGCTGTGGGTGGCGTTGTGGATGGCGCTGTGGAGACTGCCGTTCAGATCGCTAAACAGTCTGGTGTCTCAATCAGCTGGCACTTCTGGTTGGGTGGCCAGTTCTGGATAGGGGGCTGGTGGTGGGGAGCTGTTGCTTCAGTGGCGTTTTTCATGGACGTGTGCAAGCTGAAGTTAGCCAAAGATATTGTCGAGCGTGCTATGGCTTACCGTAAGGTTTGCGAATCAGTCAACTATATTTGGCCGAATCGCGATTTTATCATGGTCTGCGCGCGTCCCACCATAATCGAGAAAGACGACCAGGGCCGTTTACATTCACTTACCGACATGGCAATTAAATACTCTGACGGATGGGGACTCTATTTTATACATGGGGTGAGATTTGACGACGTGAATATCTGGCGTGCTATCGCTGATGGATCTATTACTGCTGCACAGGTTTTTGCCATTGCCAACATGGAACAACGCCGCGTTGCTTATGAAGTTATGGATAAATCCAAGATGGCGACCTTGGACGGGCTGGAAATAATCCACGAAATTGTAGACGATGGCCACGGCTATCCCATGCGCATAGTTCAGTTCAAACTCCCCGAAGTCCAAGCTCCGTTTCGATACCTCAACTGCCACTGCCCCTCAGGGGGGCGTGAATATTATTTAGAGACGCAGCAGACTGAGTGCTGGAAGGCGAAAGCTGAAAGTTTTGGTTTGCCTGCTGACGTTGAATGGCTGGCGGAATACTGATGCTGACCTTCGACCCCGAAAAGCACTGCTATTACTGGGATGGTCAGCCAGTCCCTAGCGTTACATCCATCCTCAACGAGTGGCTAAAAATCACCGTAGGGGTCGCTGGTTCTAGGTTCCACGTTAACCGTTACACCGGTCAAGTCATAGCCTCCGAAATCATGGAGGAAGGCGGGGCAAAGGGGAAAGATATTCATTTTGGCTGCGAACTCATTATCAAGGGCGGCATCTGTTGGGGATCCCTGGCGCCTGAATACGTGGCACCATTGCAGCAGTTTGAAAAGTGGATGGATGAGGTCAAGCCGGAAATCCTTTACACGGAGCTCGCTGTTTACCATCCGAAATACGGCTATGCTGGGACGTTGGATATCCTGGCAAAGATTGGCAGAGCATTATGCTTCATCGACATAAAGACAGGCGAAAGCGGCACTGTAGGGCCGCAACTGGCGGCTTATGAACAGGCATGGCTGGCAGAAAACAGGTTTGTCGGCAAAACGGAGCGGTACGCTCTTTGGCTGCCGAAGAATGGCGGGGCGTACGATTTTGAACCGCTGCGGAATCCGCTGGATTGGGAGCTTTTCAAGAGTTGCATGTTTCAGAAAAATTATTTTAAGGGGGCAGTATGACACAGACAGCAGCAGTAATACAGGCCGACAAGCTCATGGAGACGGTGGCACCGGTCAAGTTGGCAGCAATGGAGCTTGTTGTTTCCGCACCGGCACACGTTGAAATTGCCCGTGACGGCATCAGGGAAATTAAACGCCGACGGGAAGTGATTGACAGCCACTGCGACCCCGGCATCAAACAGGCGCATCAACTCCACAAGCAGCTCGTGGCAGACAAGAAGAAACTGACCGATGAGCTGGACGAAGCCGAGAAAATCATCAAGCGGAAGGTGGCTGATTTCCAGCTTGAGCAGGAGAGAATTACAAAGGAAGCTGAAGAACAGGCCCGCAAAGAAGCCGAAGCAGAGAAACAGAAGATCCTTACCGCTGCCCAGGGGAAGATCACCAAGGCCATGAACGCAGGCAACAAACTTGAAGAGCAAATCGCCGCCCTGCAGCTTCTCATTGAGAATGCCGAGACGACCGAAACGGAAAGGGAAATGGCTAAGCGGCAGATGGAAGTGTTGTGGCTCAAACTGGAAGGACAGCAGGATAAGGCGGCAGAGGCACAGCGGCAAGCTGAGATTGCGGCAGAAGCAATAACTGTTATCCCATTGGCCGCTATCCCGGCAAAGACTGCCGGTGTGTCAGGAAAGAAGGTTTACAACATCGTTAGCATCGACGCTGAAACGCTCATCAAGGCCATTGCCGAGGGGAAAGCCCCGGCCAATTTGGTCAAATCGTGGGACGAGGCGGCGATTAAGAAATTCCGGGGGATGAATATGGCTTTTGCCGGGGTTCAGTATGCCGAAGATAGACAGGTGAGTGTGAGATGAAACCACTTCAGCTAACAGGCCAAGTTTTCGGGCGCTTAACTGTTCTGTCACGCGAAGAAATAAACAGCAGACATGGACGGGTAAGATGGAAATGCCAATGCGAGTGCGGCAACATAGTTATCGTTCTAGGCTTGAGCCTTCGCTGTGGAAACACAACATCTTGTGGATGCAAAACGAAAAGACATGGCATGTGGAAATCAAGAACCTACAAGAGTTGGATTTCTATGATATCCAGGTGCAACAATCCCAATGCGCCTAATTACCACAATTACGGTGGCAGGGGGATAACGGTAGATCTTTCATGGCTGGATTTTAGCCAGTTCTTTGCAGACATGGGAGAACGCCCCGTTGACAGAACCTTAGATCGCATTGATAACAACGGCGGTTATGGCCCCAATAACTGCAGATGGGCAACAAGGGTCGAACAGGCAAACAACAAAAGGACTTCTCGCAGCATATCTGTACGCTGAGAGTCCGAGGCTCTGAAATTCTAGTCAAGGAAAGGAGGAAAATTGAAAAACATCATTGCCAAATTCAAGGAGTTCTTTTCCGCAACTGTCCGTTTCCCTGGCTGTGGCATTTATGCTGGTTGTGGCAAGTATGCTGGGTTCAAGCCCAAATTTGACCGCTACGGAATCGTTATCAACATCGGATGGCTGTACGTGATCGTCTGCTATTACAACTTTGTCCAGTCGTCCGGCAACGTCATGGCTGAAAACATGGAACTGCGAAAGGAAAACCAGCTGCTCAACGCCATGTTTGCACACCGAGCCAACGGGCGGAAAGTGAGGTTAAAACCATGATTCAACAGGACAAGGAAGAGTCAAGTGGCTGTCTGATTGTGTTCATTTTCGTCAGTCTCATGATAATCGGAACAATCAAGATCGTCATCGACATTCACGACCTGGAAACCAGGATCACGGCAGTTGAGCAAACCAACTCTGGATTAATGTTGCAGTACGATAATTTCATACCACCGGCATACGCACAGCGGTGCCATTGGTGCCATTTCAATTAAAAACTCAAGGAGGCAAAAATGATAGGGACCAACACATTCCGCAGGGAACTCCCCTGCATCCTGAGCAGAGAAGAAAAGGCCAGCTACAGCGACGAACTGGCCCGGTTGACACAGGAGCAGGCCGAACTGAAAGACCGTAAGAAAGAAATCACCGCCGAGTACAAGGCGAAGATCGACGCTTGCACCTCTCAGAGCCGCGTTATTGCCCGGAAAATATCGACCGGGAAAGAGATGCGTGACGTTGAATGCTACTGGGAATTCGACTATCCCCGCTGCGTCAAGAGTCTGATAAGGGCAGATACCTTTGAGCCTATCGAAACCAAGACCCTGACCGGCGAGGAGCTGCAAAAACAGTTGAATTTCGAGCAGGAGGAAGCGGCAGAAACCGAGGCTGACGGCGCCATTGATGTTGTCAATATTGAAAGCGACGGCGGCGAAGAAATAGCAGTTTTCTCTAGGGAGAAGCTGGAAGAGATGGGGGTCGAAGCCGCCGGATACGACGGCTGCATTTTACGATGATGCCCTGCCCGTTTCCGAGGATAGCGGCGGAGGTATGATCGGGCTGGCTGAAAGGCCGGAAGAGCCGACATTTGAATGCCAGGACTGCAAAGCCAAGAAGCGCAAGCGGGTTTGCGGCGCCGAGAACTGCACGAAATAGCCATGTGCTACACCGGCACTTGTCCAAATGAGAGTTATCCATCAGGTACATGCAAGGGGGGCCGTCACCGGCTCCCCTGCGAACCCAGCACATGCCCGGAATGCGGCAGGGATTACTACACCGACGAGGCAGCGTGCGAGGACTGTTTGCAAGAGGAGGCAGAGAATGAGATTTCCGAGGGCTAAGTTTGTCGATGAAAAGACCCTGTTTCAGCAGCTTGACCATATACAGACTGAAGTTGACGAAGCGCAGATGGAGGGTTGCACCGTCCCAGTGAACTTCGACCAGGCGGCAATGGAATTGTGGGACGTGATTCATTCCGCTGAAACGGCGCTCCGTATCCTTCAGGAAAAATACCGCGTTGACGTTAAAGGCGCAATGGACGCGGTGATTCAGAAGAACGTGGACAGGGGGTATTACGCATGACCTGTCCAAAGTGCGGAAGTTTGAGAATGGTTGATGATTCAAGCGAATTTATCAAGGCCGTTAAGTGCCAAATTTGCGGATTTTGGGAAGGTACGCCCACGGTCCAACCGACAAGACCTTTTAACAAAATCAAAAGCACTAACAAGGGCATTGAAGCTATGGCCGCTGTCAGGCAAAACAAACTTGCGGCAAAGCGTCAGAAGCTGCTTGAAGAGCTGGAAATGGTTGAAAACAAATTATCAGTAACGGGGGGCGTATGAAGTTTTATATAGGTATCGATCCAGGCCAGAAAGGCGGACTATCCCTTATTACCAACGACGGCAAAGCAGTTGAATATGAGCGGATGCCAGAAACGCCGGGGGGAATCTACCAGTTTTTCACCGACGCTCTGGTTGCGTCGGAGAACCAGCTTGTCACGGTCATGGAGTCGGGCGGCGGGGGTGGCAGCGCAGTAGGAACGTTTGCTGCCAAATCGGCTGGGCTCTACCTCGGATATTTCCGTATGCTCTGTGCCGTTGTCGGGGTGCCGCTGCATGAGGTGCATCCGGCAACCTGGAAAGCCAATATGAGAGTGCGGAGTGCCAAGGACACCAGCATTCGCATGGCAGAACAGTTGTTCCCAACGGTCAACCTGTTGTTTCCCCGCTGCACCAAGAAGCATGACGGGTGTGCGGAGGCTCTGCTGATAGCGGAGTGGGGCAGAAGGAAAGGGTTATGACCTACGAAGAGTTCCTGAAATCCAAGGTTGCTGCCGTCAAAAGCTATGGCGTGGAAATTGAGGCGACACACATTAACCCGATCCTGAAACCACATCAGGCGGCAATCGTCCGGTGGATGGTGGAAGGTGGAAGGCGGGACGGATAGCGGCAATCCATGTCAAGGACCGGATTGTACCAGGAGGAATGACAGGCCTCGGCTTCCAGACGGTCTATCCCTTCCACTGTCGGACCATCGAGCATTACACACGCCATGGTTTCGCCTACATGGGGATGAAAACCATCGTGACCGATGTTGTGCGGGAGAACAACCAGACCTATCGGCTTGGATGGACAGAGCAGTGCAAGGACGGCTCAAAGATGGGAGTTGGTATGCCGGAATACCTGCTGCTGTTTAGGAAGCCGCCGACCGATACCGTCAACTCTTATGCCGATAATCCGGTAGTCAAGAGCAAGGAGAAGTACAGCCGGGGCCGCTGGCAAGTTGATGCTCACGGTTTTGCCAGGTCTTCTGGCAACAGGCTGCTGACACCGGAAGAATGGGAGAGCCTGACCCATGAGCAGATTTTCAAGGCGTTCCGGGATTACTCGCTGAATCAGGTCTATGATTTTGAGCACCACGTGAAGATTGCCGAGCACCTGGACGCGAAAGGGATGCTGCCCGTTACGTTTATGCTGTTGCAGCCGCAATCTTGGCACCCGGACGTATGGACCGATATTACCCGGATGCTGACGCTTAACGGGGCGCAGTCTGCCAAGGGTAAGGAAATGCACCTCTGCCCGATGCAGTTCGACCTGGCGGACAGGGTGATTGAGCAGTTCAGCATGGAGGGGGAAACGGTCTATGACCCCTTTTCAGGGCTGGGTACGGTCCCATACCGGGCAATTCTCAAAAAGCGTTATGGCATGGCCTGTGAGCTTTCACCACGGTACTTCCTGGACGGAGCCAATTACTGCAAGGCGGCAGAAGATGAAGTCTCCATGCCGTCGCTTCTGGACTTGCTTAACGCTTCTTGAGTCCGTGACACTGAAAAAAAAGCTTGACAATTCTGATTGCGGAAGTTTAACCTTTGCGGAAAATTGAATAACAAGACACTTACGGTGGACGAGACCGTGTTAAAGCTGGTTACGGGGAGTAATCCCCCAAACCCCTGAAGGCCCCTTGATAGCTCGTCCCTATCTCGGGGCTTTCTTGTATTGTTGGGAGGGGTTATGGACTGTTGTGAAATACCGATCTTCGCCAATCTACATGACGATGAGACAAACGCCGATTATCTCACACCGATTGAGCCCGTGGCGTGTCCATTCTGCGGGAAGGTGATAAATGGCCGCTGATGGGTGGGTGAAAGTCCACAGGGCTATAGGGGAGAATCCACTGTGGAAGTTGAAGCCTTTCGACAAAGCAAGAGCATGGATCGACATGATCCTTATAGCAAATTACACTGATAGTTCATTTTGGATACGTGGTCAAGAGGTCAAAGTAAAGCGTGGTCAATTGGCATATTCGGTTGAGACATTGGCTGTAAAGTGGGGCTGGGACAGAAAGACCGTTTTTAGGTTTCTAAACTGGCTTGAAAGTGTCCAGCAAATAGGACAACAAAAAAATAATCTAACTACCTTAATTACAATAATAAATTACGAGCGATACCAAGATGAAGGGACACCAGAAGGGACACCAGAAGGGACACCAGAAGGGACACCAGAAGGGACACATAATAAGAAGGTTAAGAAGGTAAAGAATAAACCTATAGATTTCCAACCGCCTCTTTGGCTTCCTGAAAAACCATGGGAGGCATTCGTGGAAATGAGGGCGCGGATTAAAAAGCAACTTTCCGCCCATGCTATGCAACTGGCGGTCGATAAACTGGAAACTCTAATGGCACAGGGTCACGACCCTGCAGCGGTACTCAATCAATCCACATTCAACAACTGGCAAGGGCTGTTTGCCCTAAAGGATGCGCCGGCTAAGGCACAAGAAGAACCTGTGGACGTAAAAGCTGCCGAGCTTGCCGAAAAACGGCGAAAGGTGTTAGCAAAATATGATGAGCGAACGTAAACTCCCACCACAGAGTATTGAAGCTGAAATGTCGGTACTTGGCGGGATATTCCTGAGCAATAGTGCTATTGATGCCGTGCATGAGATCCTTACGGCAGAGGATTTTTACCGCCAATCTCACCGCCTTATTTTCAACGCCATGGCAACCCTTGCAGACAAGAACGAGCCGATAGATCTCATCACCATATCAACCATCCTGAAATCAACGAATCACCTGGAAGAGATCGGCGGCGGGGCGTATCTCGTAACACTCGTTGATTATGTACCAACTGCGGCCAATATTGCCTATTACTGCCGGATCGTGAAGGAGAAATCGGCGGAACGAAGAATCATCATGTACGCTCAGGATGCTATCAGCCTAGTTTATGACGGCGCCGGTATCATTGAAGCCATGGTGAAACTGGAAACAGCCATTCAGCAGCCAATGGATAAGCGTAGCAATGCTCCTATTGCTATAGCGCAATCTCTCCGGGAGGCAACCACTAGGATTGAGCGGCGGTTTGAGTCAAAAGGCCAGATTCAAGGGATACCCTATGGCATAGAGGCGCTGGATAAGGCCACGGCAGGGATGCATCAGGGGGAATTCGTTGTTATTGCAGGCCGCCCGTCTATGGGAAAGTCTGCTTTGGCTGGAAACATTCTCTCGTCGGTGTGTAGCGGCGCGCGCAATGGGATGATGTTTACCCTCGAAATGAGCCGAGGCGATATCGTAGACCGATTGTGTGCAGGTTACGGCATCCGATACGAGCGCATCCGTAATGGATGGCTCAAGGACATGGATTGGAGCAACTTAACAGCGGCCATGGCAAATATTCACGGTTGGAAGCTGTGGATTGACGACACACCGGCTATATCGCTGCGGGAGATCAGGGCAAAGGCGCGGCGGCAGAAGCGGGATGGCTTGGACGTGGTAGTAGTGGACTATTTGCAATTGATGGGATTGCCGAGTAAGGAGAATCGTACACAGGCTCTTGGTGAAGTGTCCAGAGGTCTTAAACAACTGGCGAGAGAGCTAGATGTATCGGTGGTTGCATTATCGCAACTCTCCCGCGCCGTTGACGGCCGACCGGACAAGCGACCCATGATGAGCGACCTGCGTGACTCAGGAGAGATTGAGCAGGATGCGGATGTTATCTTGTTTCCCTATCGCCCAGCAGCGTACTGTCAGAAATGCCGGGACCGTGTGACCGATGAGAAACACAACTATCGAGAGCACCAGACTGAGGCGGAAATTATCATTGAGAAGCAGAGGTCTGGCGAGCGGAATATTAGCGTTCCGGTTTGCTGGATAGGCGAGTATCAGCGGTTTGATGGGGTTTAACGACAAAGGCAACGGCACTATGTAATGACGTGCGTAGGTAACAATTTCCAGGCTGCGGATGGTCGTGTTGCAATGGGTATAGATTGGATGACCCGGTCCGGACTAGCACAGGCAATTCCGCCAGCGTACACCGAATGGATTGGGCGGCAGTTGCTATCTGCGATGCCGCAAGCTTTGCGCGGTTCAATGTTGTTGGGATAACGGCTTGAGGGCCACCGGCCTGAACGGTGCGCTCGGAAAGGGAGAGATAATTTCTTCTTGACAGATTCCAATCCACATGCTATGAGGGGGTACCGAGTGGGCGAGGTGGGGGAGCAGTACTTATTTCTTAAATCCAAACATCTCCACTAATCGTCAAAACCACTCCATTTCGGTATCATTTCCAGGGCCATTATCCGGCCCTTTTTTATTGTCTGGTTTCTGCTCTTCCTGCCGCTCGCTTTTCTCCGTCATTGTTGTCCAGTCTTGACCCCGCGCCTTTCCCCCTTGGCTGTATACTCTCCACTCTCCAAGGTAAAATTGGTTGGGTTGGAGGGCCTACCATCAACGCTTTACAGTCGTGTTGTGACATAATATGTCGCAAGTCAGACAGCCAAAACCAGGGGTTAGTCCTCTCCCGAGCGGTTACCGAAATGGATACCGAAGCGGCCTATATACTATAAAAGCATAACCATAACAACACCTTATGTGTTATGACCTATTGATTATCTATCAATAGGCGTGGCCTGCTAGACCGTAGTCTAGCCCTCCTCAGCCCTCTGCCAGCGCCATTCTACCCACAATATACCCACAGGAAAGCCGACCCCGAAGACCCCTCCCCCCCCTGCCCCTGCTGTGCGGAACGGTCCCCCCTCCTCTCACTCCCCGCCCTCGCATGTTTGCCTTTCACCTCCATTAAAAAATTCCCCAAAAAAATCTAAGTAGAAATTTTACACGCTGAGTAAAAAAACTTGACACAGTTTCCGAATGGTGCTAATTGCGTCCGTAAGGCTGAAAAAATATTCATAGGCGATGACATGAAAACTTCGACTGCAAAATCAAAAGACAGTTTTCAAGAGCTGCTCAAAGGCTACCTGAAGAAAGACCTGAAAGAAGCGCGGGGCTTTCTGATGCGGGTAATCAAGGGTCAGGAGAAGGACACGGTATATGACCCGAAGAGTGGGACGGTGATTGAAAAACCGACTGCGGTAGCGGTGCGGGTTGACGCGGTGAATGCTTTGAACAAGCTGGTAGTGGCGCGGGTGGTGCCTGAGGTAAAGGCCGACCAGACTGTGAACATGAACCATAAGACGACGGTTGACGATGCGGCGCAGACGGTTGAGAAGCGGAAGCGGGAAGAGAAAGCCAAGATCGAAAAAGAGGCGCGGGAGCAGGGCAAACTGGCAAAGGTTGCAGTGGGGGATAGTCGGTGAAGATACCCAAGCGGTTCAGACTTATGGGGCATATCATCAATGTCGTTGAGGAAAAACGACTTGCCCATGAAAGGAACTGGAACGGGGCAGCTCTTTACGACGAATGCCTGATCCAACTACTGCCTATCAGCGAACAACATCCCCGCGCTGAAAGCAAGTTCGAGCAGACCTTTTGCCACGAGTTAGCGCATTGGTTGTTGTACTACGCTGGCGGTGCGGTGAATCATAATCTTGGCGGGGAGTATGTCCACAACAATGAAGAGTTTGTCGACTTGTTGGGTAGCCTTATCCACCAAGCTTTCGATTCGATGGAGTTCGACTGAGGGGGCTGACGGCCCCCTTTTCTCTTATGGCATATCCTCAAGCAAACAGGACTATTTACCACGCTGGCGGCGCACTGCTCGGCGTCCATATTTGCAGTGAACTGTGCTGGTGTAATCCGGTGGAAGAGTTTGACGGGCTGTGGGTGCATAACGATTACCAGGCAGAAGGCAACGCATAACAGGGGGGCAACCATGACAGTATCAGATATCGCAAAAACTTGCCACGAAGCAAACCGGGCACTATGCGCAGGCCTGGGCGACAACAGCCAAATGCCATGGGAAGAGGCCGAAGCGTGGCAGAGAGACAGCGCGATTAACGGGGTACTGTTCAATCTAGCCAATCCCGACGCGCCAGCCAGTGCAAGCCATGATTCATGGCTCGAAGAAAAACGGGCCGCTGGCTGGAAATTCGGCACCGTGAAGGATGCCGAAAAAAAAGAGCACCCCTGTTTTGTCCCTTACGAGGCGCTGCCGGTAGAGCAGCAGGCCAAAGACCACCTATTCAAAGCGATTGTGGCGGCGCTGGCCCCGCTGGTCGCAGCTAACAACACCGCAGAGTTGCCCCTGTATCAGTGTCACAAGAAGGTCAGGGCAGCGAAAATTGAAATTATGCTGCCTCTTGATAGTGGGGGGGGGCCGCACACTGTATCTCAGCGGCAAAGTTTCGGTCACAGTTGACGCCGCATGGCTGACACGTAACCCGAAGGTAGAAGTGGGCGGCTACTTCGTGGAATACCAGGAGGGAGACGGGTATACGGCCTATTCCCCGGCGTTCCCTTTCGAAAACGGGTACACAAGGATAGAGGAATGATTCTCCTCACCCACATATGCGACCGCTGCCATACGGCGATAACTGAAGAAATCGTCTTGGTTGCCGGCCAGGTCGAATACGTGAACATGCCACAGGACTGGGAAGGTGGTATTTGCCCCGACTGCCAGCATACACTTAAAATCGAAGCTGAACTTGAAGCCGCCTCCGATGCGGCTTTCGCTCTATGAAAATTGCTGATAATGCCAGAATCGAAGTATGCGACGGCGCTCAAATGGCGCGGTATATCGATGAATGGTGGGATGATCGGGTTTCTTATACCAAATATTGCATTGGCATAACTCCGACCAACCAGCAGGGCGACGCACTCAAGGCGCTGGACAAGCATGATTCGGTCAGCATCAAGTCCGGCCATGGCACCGGAAAGTCTTCCCTCTTTGCATGGTGCATCCATCATTACCTTGACTGCCGCACAGGCGGGGTGAAGGTTCCCTGCACGGCGCCGAGTAAACACCAGCTCCAAGACGTTCTTTGGGCGGAGGTCAAGAAATGGCATGACAAGAAATTGCCGCTGTTCGCCGACCGGATGGAATGGACCCGTGAACGGTACTTTCACAAGGTCATGGGTGACAACCATCAGGCCGTGGCCCGCACAGCCACGAAAGAAAATCCAACCGCCTTGCAGGGCTTCCATGCCGAGTACGTGCTTAAGGTAATGGATGAGGCACCCGGCGTCCATGACGATATCTGGGATGTTTGGGACGGGGCACACGGTCGGCAGGAAACCAAAGAACTGAACGGGGGCAACCCGACCCGGCTTGAAGGCTCGTTCTGGAAAATCCACAACGATCCCAAATTCATGACGGTCTACAAGCGGCTGACGTTCTCCTGCCTGAAGTCGCTGGTAAGCGAGGGCGGCAACTGCCGGGACCAGGACGTTGAGAAGATAGCCGCCAAGTTCGGCGTTGACTCCAACATGTACCGCGTTCGGGTGCTTGGTGAGTTTCCGCTCCGGGACGGTGACAGCTTCATCCCGTTCGACCTGGTATCCGGATCACTGTACCGGGAAATACTAGAAGCAATTTGGAAGGCTCACCCGGTCGTGTTTGGGGTGGACGTGGCCTACTTCGGCGACGATGAAACGGTTATCGCAATCCGGCAGGGGGACATCTTCCATCCATACCATGTGCTCAGGGGAATGGACACCTTCCAGACGGCCAGTTATGTGAAGGCGCTGGCCAACATCTACAAACCGACCGGCATCTTCGTTGACGTTATCGGCTGGGGGGCGGGAGTCCACGACAACCTGAGCAATTCCGGCTTTCCATCGTACGGGGTCAACGTTGCCGAGTCTCCCGCACTTGACCCGCACACATACCTGAGACTGCGAGATGAGCTATGGGGCAATGCACGGGACTGGTTTGAGGCAAGACGCGGCGTTATCTGCAATCGTTACAAGACCTCCTTGAAGGGAAACATCATCGAGGATGATACGCAGATAATCGTTGGAGAATGGACAACCCCGAAGTATCACATCAGCGGTAAAGGCAAGATCGTAATCGAGAGCAAGGAAGACCTGAAACGGCGCGGCGTGGGCTCACCAAACCGGGCCGACGCTCACAACCTGACATTTGCCCAGCCAACAGCGGCTTACAAGCTGGACGATGCGCCGGAAGATGGTGAAAACGACCGATACCAACCGCTGGACCCCGAGTGCGGATATTGAGGTAACCCATGGCAAAAGCAAAGCCCACAATCGAAGCACAGCCTCAGCAAGAGTTCGGCCACAACGAGCTTTCCGCCTACGTCAAGGATATTTTCGATACGTTCAAGACGGCACGGGCGCCTTTTGAAGAGAGGTGGCGGGAATGCCAGTTGAATTACCTGGGCCAGTACCAAGAGGCTACCAAGTGGCGCAAGACCGAAGGCAAAGGCCGGCGCTCGAAGATCTTCATCAAGCTTACCACGCTCAAATGCAACACGGCACACAGTCGCATTATCGATGCCTTCCTTTCCGGCAGGAAAAACATTCCCTTTGATGTGGAAGCAATCAACGCCGAGAGCTACGGCATTTCGCCTGACGATGCCGTGAAGGTCTCCAAGAAGTTCAAGTCCAAACTGGAAGAGCATTTTAAGCTGATTGAGGCCTCGGAAAAGCTCAACACCGCCGTGCTGGAATGCGCCATTCTCGGGACTGCCGTTCTGAAAGGGCCGATTGTCGAGGCGAAAGAAAAACAGGTGGTGACTCAGCGCACCATCGCGGGAATACCCGTCAACCAACTGGACAAGAACATCAACCCTTACCGGATGGAAACACAGTCCGAAATGGTTCCGACCATTGACCATATTCCGCTTTGGGAATACTACGTTGACCCGAATGCCAAGAGCACGCGGGAAAGCATCGGCGAGATACATTTCCAACGGATTCTACCCACACAGTTCATGCGTATGGGCATGGCTGGGGGGTATAACCGGGCGGCGGTCAAGGAAGCGAAACGCCGGGCCACCAGCGTTGACCCTGACGACCTGCGCCGCGACATGCTGGGCGACAACTGGATGGGGGAACAAGGGAACAAGGACAAGCGGGTATCGGTTATTGAATACTGGGGGCTCGTCCCGGTGGGAATGCTCCGGGGGTACGGTGTCGAAGATATCCCCGAAGACTTGGACGAAGACGACTGCCTTGAAGCTCTGGTTGTCCTGGCCGCTGACGGGATCGTGGTCAAAGCATGTCTCAACCCGTTGGGTTTCCGGCCATTCTATGTAAGTCCGTACAAGAAAATCCCACATCAGATTTACGGCGAAGGCGTTGCAGGCTTGATGCGCGACTCGCAGAAAATGATAAACAGCGCGGCCCGGTTGATCATCGACAACAAGGCGTTGTCCGGCAACGGCGTCATTGCCATGCTCTGGAACAAGATCGACTGGAAACGCACCGGTTCTGCCGATTGGTATCCCGGCAAGGTTTATTACTTCAAGGACGGAACCAATATCTCGGAAGCTATCCAGCTCCTGAGAATACCGGATGTTACCCAGGGACTCCGGGAGCTGTTGGAAATGTTCGAGCGGTTTGCCGACGAAGAGACCGGCATCCCGAAATACACCAGCGGGGACACCGGCTCTTTCCTCAACAAGACGGCTACCGGCATTTCCATGCTGATGACTGCAGCGAACGTGAACTTGAAGAGCGTCATGCAGAACATTGACGACTATTGGATTGAGCCGATTGTCGAAGGCTTTTACCAGTGGTTCATGGAAATGGGCGAAGACCAGAGCATCAAAATTCCGCTCAAAATCAAGGCGACGGGTGCAGACTCGCTCATGGCGAAAGAAATCAAGCTGGAAAACCTGTTGAAGGCGAAGCAGGTTACCAACGGCACACCGGCAGCGCTTTTCATAGACGATGCGAAATTCTGGAGAGAAGTCTTTTACATCCTGGAGATACCGGAAGTCATGCGCCCCGACGATCAGATTGACCAGATCATCGAGACGGCGGCACAACAGGCAAGCCAAGGGAAAGACCTCCGCGAGCTGCTGCGCGTGGATGTTATTTTCCCGCTGTTGTCCGGGTTCGAACAGGCGCAAGTACTAGAGGAAATGGGGATACAGCCCGACCCGAAACGGTCAGGCATTACCCCGCAAGTTGCCCCTGGCGCTGCATCAACCGCCGAAGCCGCCTCCTCTTTGGAAGGGATGCAGCCGGGGGCAAGTGAACAAGGCATGATGATGGGAGGCATGGCGGCATGATAAACGTGCAGGCGTTACGCGATTCGGTGAATTTCCAAGGGTTCATAGACCGGGTAAAGGAAATGCGTGGTAACCGGCTGGACACCATGCGCCGGTCTACAGGCGAAGAAGTTTACCGTGCCCAAGGTGGCTATAACGACTTGGATGAGGTGGTAAACCTTCTTGAACAGATCGACGCGGAGCAGAGGGTTTTTGACGAGGACGATTAATAACAACGCTTTACGGGAGACTGCAATGAAAAGATATTACATGGCAGAAATTGAACAGTTTGAAGTTGAACCCGGTGCAACCGGATATCGTTGTCGGGCATCTGCGTATCCATGGCTAATGTTTGAAGGTGGGGAAATTGAGACAGACCCATTGACTGGTATTCCAAAGCATAGGTTTTCTTTAGTAATTGTTAAAGCTGTAGATCATGCAAAACTTATTGATGATGTTAAGATGCATCCGTTGCCTATGGTCGATCTGGATATGAAGGTATCTGATATTCATACAGCAACAAAGAATGACATGATTCAGCAATTAGAGTTATTGGGTGTCAATACAGCATTCATTGCCAATTCTGATGGGTACCGGGATGTAATACGTGGCATAGGTAGGGTGAATAATCCAGTTTTTGACGAGAACAAGTTTGACATAAACGAGTAACTCCTATGGCAATTTTTGCAACAGCAAATTTTACAGGTACAGATGATGCAACGTTGCAAGTTGCGGACACCAACTTCACGTTGCATTCAAGTTATACAGTAAATTCAGTAATCACTTCTAATAGGTGTAGGAATTCTGCTACTGCTGGTTTGTCATGTTATTATCATAGTGGTGTTTCTGCTAATGCAGACTACAGTGCAAGTTTAGATATATATGCTGCTTCAAATAGTGCTAATTCACAGTCAGGGGCTGCCTGTCGATTAAGCACTTCAGATAATACCATGTACCTTGCCAGATATATACAAGGTACAGGTTGGACACTTGCTAAGATTGTGTCAGGTACTTTTACGCAATTGGGGTCAACGTACGCACAAACTTTGACGGTCGGCAACATATACAACGTTAAAGTACAGGCTGTTGGGTCAACCATCAAAATGTTTGTGGATGGTGTTGAGCGTGTATCTGTAACTGATACTGCAATAACAACGGCTGGTAAAGCTGGTTTGCGTTCTCAGCTGGGTACAGCAACAACTGGTTATCACCTGGATAATTTCCAGGCAATAGATGCCAGTAGCACGTCATCTGTTTATTCAGACCTTGCCCTGATTTGGGATATGGCGGGCAGCGTTATGGGCGATCTTTCGCTGAAATGGGATTTGCTTAATTCGGTAGACGGTGATCTTTCCGTCCGCTTTGACGTACTGAGCCAGGTGTTTGCTGATTTGGCGGTCCAATGGGATGTCTTCACAGAGGTGAACGGTGATTTGTCCATCCTTTTCGATATGCGTAACATGGTTGCCAGCGACCTACAAATACTCTGGGATTCGGCTGGAACAGTGTTTTCCGATCTTGCTTTGCGGTGGAGCATGGGCGACTTGGGCGGGAAGATAACTATCATCGGCAGCTCATTTAGGAGGTTCATTCAATGAGGGTAAAAATAGTTGCGTATGACCAACGGAAGGGCAAGGGATTGCTGAGTACCGGCGAGGCCTTCTCTTATACCCAATTCGAGAATCAATTAATGATCCCTCCCGGCGAGTGGGCGGAGCTGATAGACGGGGTGCTCTATCCGTGCCCCGTTACATGGTGGAGCAGACTTTGGCTCAAAATTAAAGAGGTGTTGAGATGGCGATAATAGCAAGCGACCTGAAAAAATACTTTACCCAGGGAGGTGGTGTCAGCGATGGCGGCGCCGCTGGTTCGGCAGCGGTTTCGTTAGGTGGATATCGCGGTACCGTGGAGCCTACCGACAACACCGATAACAACCTCTTTGACGACATATCAGGGGCGGAAGCGGCGGCAGGGGTAACGGATTACCGCTGCATTTGCCTGAAAAACACTCATGCCAGCCTTGCCTTGCAGAATGCCAAGGTGTGGATCGTCACCGATGAGGCCAACGCTTCAACCGCTATCAGCATTGCAGTCGAAGTGCCGACCCTCAACGCCTCGACCGGCAATGCTCAAAGTGTCGTCAACGAGGCCACCGCACCCGTGGTCAACGTGGGGAATGTCTCCAATTGGGTGGCATCCAGCGCGGCCAACTCCTATGTTAACGGCATTGCCGTTAACATCAACGGCCATTCTGCCGATATGGCCGCCGGCAACATCATATTCGTATGGGTCAAGCGGGTTATTTCCGCCAGTGCCGCAGCTGCTTCCGGCATTAATTTTACCATCCGGCTTCAGGGAGATACTGCAGCATAAAGGAAAAGATATCATGAATATTGCCACTGCAAATCCTACAGACCCATACGGTCAAAATGTCAATAAAGTATATCTCCCGTCCGGCGAACGGACAGCCGCAGCCCTTATTGACTCTGGATTAGGTATAGTTGGCGCCATTGTGGTCACTACGGACGGCACAAACGATGCTGAGTGCATAGTGTATGACAATATCAATGGTTCCGGGAGTGTCGTAGCAAGGTGCCCGGTGAAGGGTTCTGACAAGGTAGGAGGTCAAGCGATCCCGTTCAGGACCAACAATGGCATTTATGCAACCATCTCAGGAGTGGGTGCGAAGTACCAAATCTATTATTTACCATAAGTAACGGGACTCCCGCCAGAAGCGGCCCCATACAACAAAACCCGGACTCCCGGCATAACCGGCCCGGAAAACAAGGAGGTAAAGGCAATGACAGTTGAAGTCAAGAAGGAACTGGAAGGGCAGCCCGAAGGCGAAGAGGCTTATGAAGCGGCATGGGACGAAATCGAAAAGGCCGAAGGTGAAACCAACCCCGACGATACCGGATTCTCCGACAAAAAGGACCCGGATGCGGAAGGGGGAAACACTGACGGCAAAGCCGCGCCCGCAGGGTCAGAGCCGCTGAAAGAAGACAATGGCAAGTCTGACGACGATCCCACAGAAAAGCGGATCAAGGATCTTCAGGCCGGGTTTACCCGTGTCACTCAGGAAAACGCCGAACTGAAGCGGACCCTGGACGAATTCAAGGCCGGTCGCGCTACTGAAAAACAGGTCCAGGAGCAGCAGAAGAAGGCCGACGATGCCAAGGCCGCCATTGACCAGACTTCCTTGGAGAACGCCTTCAACGAGTACCCGGAGTTGAAGAGCATCATCAACCCGCTTTTGGATGCTGTGAACGGGCTCAAGGCCGAAACCGAATCGCTGAAAAAGGATAAGGTCAAAACCGCCGAGCAGGAAGAGATCAACCGGAAAAAAGCGGCTCTTGACTACTTTGAAGCCAACGTACTGCCCAAAGTTACCGGGGGAGAAGATGGACACCCCGATTTCAAGGAGATCATCGCCAGTGAGGATTATTTCAAGTGGGCGGCCGATCAGCGACCATCGTTGCAGACGGCGGCTCTCAACAGTAACGATCCTGACGACATCAAATGGGCAATGGCCGAGTACAAGAAGTCCCGCGCCAAACCGGAGGCTGCCAAGCTGAAGCAGCAGGAAGAGGAAAAGAGAAACCAACGGATAAACAACGCAATGACCCTGCGGGGTGGTTCGACCCCGTTCCCGACCAAATCCAAGGACGGTGACCCCAATGATTATGATGCCGCCTGGGAAGAGGCAGAACGGGAAGAACGCAAGAAGCAGGGCAGATAAGAAAGGAGTACCAACATGGTTTACAACGACATTTCGCCGCGGACACAGGCTCATGTTGACAGGAAACTGTTAACCCGCGCCACTCCCAACAATATCCTCGGGCAGTTCGGCCAGAGCCGGACTATTCCGTCGAAAAGCACCAAGTCAATCACCTTCCGGCGCTTCAACAAGCTGACGGCAGCCACGGTCCCCTTGCTGGAAGGCGTGACGCCCAATGGCAAAACCCTGACAAAAACCGACATTACCGTCAATCTTCAGCAGTACGGCGATTTCATCACCATTACCGATGTTATCCAGGACACCCATGAAGACCCCGTGCTTCAGGAATCGACCGATATCTTGGGCGAGCAGTCGGGGGAAACATGGGATATTCTCCGGGCCGGTACGTTGAAGGCCGGTACAAGTGTCTTCTACGCCAACGGCGTGGCGCGTAACGCCGTCAACACGGTTGTGTCCCGCGATCAACTGAGGACCATCGCCCGGCTTTTGCGTCGGCAGCACGCCAAGCCGATCAAGGAAGTCATCAAGGCCGGACCCAACGTCGGCACCGGTCCGATCCGTGCGGCTTTTATTGCCGTCTGCCACTGTGACATGTTCCCGGACCTTGAAAAAATGGCGGGGTGGAAGGACGTCTCCGAATACCCCACTGCAATGGGATTGATTGAAGGCGAACGCGGCAGCGTGGGTGATTTCCGGTTTGTTGAGGATAACAATATCACCCCGTGGGCCGATGCGGGCGGGGCAAAGGGCGCGACCCTTTCCACCACCGGGGTGAGTTCGGACGTCTACCCGATCCTGATATTCGGCAAGGACGCCTATGCGACCGTGGCACTGGCCGGGAAAAACGCAGTTTCCACTTATGTCAACAATCCGAAACCCACCGACTCTGACCCGTTGGCACAACGCGGCACTGTTGGCTGGAAAGGGTACACGGCAACGGCGATTCTCCAGGATTTATGGATGATGAGGGTAGAAACCGCCTGCATCGGTTAACAGCAACCCGCCCCGATAGGCAACTACTATCGGGGCGGACAACACGAAAGGAGAAACGGAGATGCTTAAGGACCAACTGACAGTTACCGGCACTCATGTGGGGGACGGTAACGCAAAGAATATCAGCATCGGCTTCAAGCCCCGCAGGGTGACCGTTTTCAATGAAACGGACGCCATGAAATGGATATGGACCGATACCATGGCTGCGGGCAAGGGGTTCAAAACGGTTACGGTGGGGACACAGACCTTTGAGGCGGCAAACGGTATCAGCCATTATGCCGGGACCGAAGCCGGGAATACCGAAGGTTTTACTCTCGGCACGGGAGTGAACATTGCTGCCAAGACGCTGCACTGGATAGCGGAAAGGTAACAACACATATAAAGGGGGGGAGTTACTATCCCCCCTTTATCCAATTCAAATCAAAAAGGGGGCAAACACCATGACCGAAACAGCGCAAGTACAAGAGCAGCAGGCAATCAAGCCGGTGAAGAAAACCGGATTCAAAAAACCGGCAAAGAAGAAGCCGGCGCCCCGGCCCGAAAAGAGGCTTGTAACTATACCGTCTGCGTCACCCGCACCGCCCAGGCAAAAGGAAGTATCGGAGGCGGAAGCGGAAAGCAGGCTGTTGGACGAAACCAAGAAGATACTGGATTCCCAGCCGAAGGTAAAAATCCTGATTGCCTCAACAGAGACGCAAAAGGACGACGTTACGGTATCCATCCAGGGATACACCTATTTGATTCAGCGGGACAAGGAAGTCGAAGTGCCGCAGTCCGTCGCCAAGGTTCTGCAGGATGCCATACTGACGGCATATTCGCAGCAACGCCGTGAGGATGGCGAGGGGAACGAGCTGGTAGCGCGGGAGGTGAACCGCTTTCCCTTCCAGGTGAGGATATAACCCGTGTACCCGATAACCTACAACGGCATCGAAGGTCAGGCGGGGCTTTTCGCTAAGGTCATGCGCAAGTTGGACGGTAAATTTTGGGGGTTTGGCTGGGTTGCCGGCCAAGCCCAGCAAATTGTCCTCAACCTTGCCGAAGACGCCGCCGTCCCTGGCCAATATACCGGCAACGCCGATTTCAACGCCAGCAACGGCGGCGTGTATGTCGTTTCGGTTTTCACGGCGGGCGGTGTGCTCCTCATGGAGACCGAATGCCTCTATCGCTCTCGTCAGCAGACCATCTTGGAGACCATCAAGGAACTGCAACGGTGGTTGCGGCTCCCGGAAGCAGGGGTGATTGCCGAAGGGCACGCACAGTTGCTTCTCGGTTTTGCCAACGAGGTGCAGCTTGACTACATGGCCGATTATGCCGTGTGGGACGAGATGAAGCTGCAAGCCGCCTTCGATGCCGTTGCCGGGTTATCAATCTACGCACTCTCCCCGATTCAAGGTGGGAAAGTCGATATGGTCGGGGAACTGCGAATCAGTGACCATCAGCCACTTACCAAACTCCCCGACGTTGATTTTCGGGCTTATGTCAAGGCAAACCAGAGCCAGGGGGAGCCCATCTATTACCGGCATTACGGTCGAGCCGGGGCCGTGCTGCTCATTGAGGTTGCCCCAACACCCGACATCACGTATCGAATCGACGCCAACCTGTTACAGAAGCCCGCTAAACTGGTGAACGGTGAAGATGTACCGCTTCTCGACCAGGATACCATCATCCTCGGCATGAAATACCTGGCCCGGAAAGATCAAGGGGAAGAGTACATGCCGGAACTTGAGACCTTCCAGGCAAAAATAGGACTCAAGACCAGCAACATCGGTGAGGACGACGGGGGGATAGATTTCCTATGATCGGCCAAATTCTGCGCATACTCGACTTTTCCGGTGGTGAATCATCCATCTACCCTTACTTGGCCATGCCGCAGAAGTTTGCAGTCAAACTTCAGAATTGCCATGTGTCGGAAACGGGAGGCTTGGGAAAAATTCCGGGCTATTCCCGTGTGAACCTGAACCCGCTGGAAATAGCCATTAAGACCGGCTTCGAGTACAAGAAGAGCGACGGCACCACGATCATTCTGGCGGCGGGGAGTGGCAAGATATGGAAGCTCAACGTCAACGTCCTGGAAGACCTGAAGATCGGGCTTAATGGCGCGGCCAAGGTCTGGTTTGCCCAGATCGCTGACAAGTGCATCATGAGCAATGGGGTCGATGTCCCCATGATCTATGACGGGGCAGCCGTGCCAAACCTCGGGGGCTTGCCGGTCAATACCAAATTCATCAAGCCCCATGTCCACAAGGGGCGCGTCTGGTGGACGGACGGCATAAACCGGATGATGGCCTTTCATTCGGCCTTGAACGCCCCCGAAGACTACACGACGGCGGCCAATGCCGGTTACATTGATTTTCGGTATGTGTTGCCCCGTGGGGACGAGCTTCTGGATATCGTGACCTACGTTGACTTGCTGGTGTTTCTCTTTCGCAACCATGTAGTGATTTATTCCGGGACCAATCCCACAGCGGGCGGAGACTTCCGGGTGGTGCAGGTGATCAGCGGGGTGGGGGTGGTTTCCCCGAATGTGGCTCTCCCGCTGGGGAGCGACCTCCTCTTTCTCCACGATACGGGGGTTAAAAGCCTTCGCCAGGTGGTGACAACCGGTAACATGAGCATCGGCGACGTATCCAAATACGAGGCAACGGCCATTCAACGGGAAATCAAGTATGGCCTCGCCCTTGGCAATGACTTTGCCGTCGCCCACTATCCACAGCGCGGCTGGTCATGCTTTCTCATCAATGAAGTGGTATGGATATACTCCTACATCTGGAAGGCGTGGGGGCGCATGGTGGGGGCGGATGTGAACGGCTTGTTCCACCTCATGAATGGCAGAATGTACCTGTGCGGGACTGGGCTTGTCTACGATTACGGCGGGTACTGGTCGTTCGACCAGACCCCTATCAATATGGTTTGGGAAAGCCCTTGGATGCCGTACAGTCGGCAGAATTTCATGGGATATCCGAAGATCATGGAAATGATGTTCGGTAAGGGAGTGAACATCAACCTGGATGTGATGATCTCCCACGATATGAACGCCGTCATGCCGGGAAATATCCAGACCGTACAGACGAAACCGGGCATATCATTCATGGACGCACCACAGGCCGACACATGGGACAACGCCTTTTTCATGGATTCGGTAACGGAGTTCGGCGCCCTGCGGTTACCTCTCTTTGGCTACGGTAAGGCGGTGCAGATCATCATATCCAATATCTCTACACAAGGACCCATCGAGTGGAACAACATCATCATTCAAGGGGTCATGGGAGGCAAACTATGAAACGTTTATCGGCAATTGTCACGGTACTGATGCTTACGGCAAGTCTCTGTTACGGCGTTGCAGTGCGGCCCAAAGGTACCACCAGGTTTCAGACGCTTTCGGCGCAGAAAGCGCCGCTGCCGTCGGCAGAGCTGGACAACGAATTCAATAACGCCATTACTGCAATCAACGGCCTTTCGCTGAACCAGAACGCTTCCGAATGGTACGATTACGTCCAACCGGCAACATATGTCAGCTCTACTCAATTTACGGTCATTGGTGATCATCTTACCGAGTTTCTGGCAACCAGACGTGTAAAGGCCGATATCACCGGCAGCTCTGTTTATTCGGAAATCGTCTCCGCCACCTACTCTTCAGGCCCCAACACGACGACGGTAACCATTGCCGATGCGGTTCTGCAAACCCCAATCATCAAGATTTATTATTCGGTGGTAAAGCCCGTGCTCCAAAACGGTTCCGTATCGGCCAAAATGGCCACTGGCTACCCAGTGAGCACAAGCGCCACGGCAAGCACCATAGCCGTCAGGGATGCAACGGGGAAACTGCCGGGAAGTATTACCGGAGATGCCGTGACCCTTGGCGGTTATAGTCCCAATGTTAATGCCACGGCCAATACGATAGTTTTACGGAATACTTCCGGTCAAATTGTGGGTGAGATAGTAGGGGCGGCTTCTACCCTAAACGGCTATGTGCAGAATACTGGGACCACGGCAAGCACCATACCGGTTCGTGACGGCAGCGGCAAACTGCCGGGTGATATCACAGGAAAGGCGTCGCTTCCTACGTCATTCCGAGGGGCGCTGGTATATAACCCTAGCGGAGCCACAGCAGGTGCGATAATAGCCTGGACAGCAGAATCATATGACACAGATAATATTCATGCTCCTAATGCGGGAACATTAGTAGTCCCAGCCGGTGCGACTAAAGTTAGGTTGTCTTTTCGACACGACAACATAGCATCGTACCTTATCCTGTATAAAAATGGCAGTGCAGCCGTCTATCCTGGGTATGTGATAGGCTATGCTGATGCCGCAGGGATTGTAAATCCAACGGCCTCTCCGGTGCTGCCTGTTGCTGGGGGGGATACCTTTGAGCTTCACCCCCCCGGAGCCGAGAATACAGGAACATCTGCTGGCGGATATTCTTGGTTTGCTATGGAGATTATTGAATAATGTATTGACAAATATTAAATTTGCGCTACAATTCTTGTAAAATCTCACAAGGAGGCAGCGCCATGAATGCAACATCGGTAAGACTCACAGAAGAAGCAGGAAGAGCATTAAAGTGGTTGAGGGACCAAATGGGCGGATTTAATCTTAACAAGGCGGTTAGCCAATTGATTGTCCAAACAGCAAAGGCGAAGGGCTGGTTAGGCTGTTTGATCTTGGCACTGTTCATGGGTTGCGGGCAGTCAACAAACCCTGTTTCTGGCGTTGATCTAGCTGGCGCAAAGATTCTTTCCCAAGGGGATATAACAACTCAGGCCGACCCCTTACAGTCAGCCTTTGAAGACGTTAAGGCGTGTGTGACACAAAATTACAATGGTCCGATTATGCCCGGCAGCCCGACATTTATTGTAGTTGATCGTCCTTTCACCTGTGGAGGACAGGAGACTTCAGCGGGATGTACTGACCTTGATGCGAACATAATCTACTTGATGGACTCCACCACGCTCCGTGACCCCTCTTATAATAGCCTGTTCGCGCATGAATTAATCCATTGGTTGACAGGGGTAGGGGTTGAAGGCCATAGCACATATCTATTCAACGTCTGCGAATACCCCGCATGGAGAGGGAAATGGCTGTCGTTTTGAGCGGAGGTAGAGAAATATTATGGAACATTTGGTTTTAGCTACCTACCCGATCACCAATAATTGCAATATTTCATGCCCGTGGTGCGCTGCGCATTTGAGTTCTCAGCCATTGTTCAATATTTGGCATGTTCTTGGCGCTCTCGGCAGGATTGGAAAACCGATACATGGCGTTGCTCTGACTGGTGGAGAACCGTTCAATAGCCCGAAGATACTGGAAATCAAGGCTGAACTTGAAGCTAACGGATATCGGGTGTTTGCCATTACCAATGGGACTCTTCATGATCATATCTTCGAATTCTGCAAGGGTGGCACGCTGGACATTGCACTAAGCGTTCACAACCCGTCTCTCTTCCCTGAATGGATCGTGGAGAAAAAACAGGCTCTACTTGATGAATGCCGACGGCGCGATTTGAAGATCATGGCCGGGCTCTTCAGCGTAGACAACGAGGAAGATATCAAGGCCGCCGTGGAATACATTCTGGCAAACCGGGATGGTTTCCATACTGCCACCATTTCCACTGTCTACCGCAGAGATGTACCCGCCATGAAGATGAGTGCTTTGATCGAGGGGGTAACGCGGTGTCTGCCACAGTTTGAACTCCCATTTATCACCCCTGGCAAATCAGTTGTGAATGTAGATGGCTTTAGTATCGTGCTGCGACGCTCCCCCACGAAAGCCGAATATGACGAGTCTTACAACATTCCTGGTTGTATGTTCCTTGCCTGGAACGGCGAATTCATGCCTGTAGCCCTTGCCCAATATGCCAACGAGGAGGTATTGCAATGAGTTTATTTACCACTGCCCAAGAACGAGCCATGCAGAAAGGGGTATGTTATTTCCTCACATGGGAAGGGATAGCGGCTATTGGGATTATTGGTGGCCTTGGCATGACAGCATACAGCCTAGCCACCGCCCCCGGCGCTCCTTCATACTCTGCCCCGCTTCCACCTTCAAATTCAACCATCTACGGAGAAGACGGGGAGATTCTGTCCCGAAATGTTCGTGACCCCCAAACCGGTGAATGGATCACCTACGGCCCCAACTCGGAACCGCCGAAGCCCGCCACGGAATGGGCCAACAGGATAACAAGAGCCACGGAAACGCCTCAGACGGACGGTGAAGGCAATATTATAGGTTACGAAAGAGTTACCAATTTCGACAAAGACATGCAAGACCCGCTTATCAAGGCGGAGGTGGAGAGGCGCTTCCAAGCTCACGTAGCGGCAGACCCCGGCGGCGTTGCCAAACACAGCGGCGGGTGGAGAGCCGAAGAATATGATAAAATGCTGAACGAGGTGGATACGGTCCTTGAACAGTACAACAAGGACCTGGCCGACTATAACACGAAATATGCCAAATGGGAGGTCGATAAGGCCGAACGGGACGCGGAAAAGGCAAAGCTGGCCGAACTGCGAACAACGGCCATGGGTAACCTCAACGAACTTTCCCCGGAGCGTCAGGCGCAGATTGAACAATTCGGTACGGCTTACGCCGACTCCATGCACCGGGACATTGACCCGCGCTTTGAAAAGATCAAGAGAAACGAAGATGAGACCGCCAACGCTACCGGCATGTTCGGTTCCCGCGCCTACGTGGACACCAAGGCAGAGCTGGACAAGCTGAAAGCCACTCAGGACACGGACATAGCCAACCAGTCAACCATGGCGAAAGAGACGCTGACCAACAATGATCGAACCTATTGGGCGAACCTGTTGGGCCAGATTGACGCCGGGCAGCGATCCGACCTTCTGGCAAACGCACAGGTGCAGAAGAGCAACGCCGACATTGCCAGCCAGAACTATGCCGGGACGCTCGGCTACTACAGCGCCCAGAACGCCAACAAGCTGGCCGACTGGGAAGCGAAGCAGCGCCTGTCCTCTTCCTATGCCAGTGCCGGGAGCAACCTAGCGGGCGGGCTTCTTTATCTCTACGGGGGCAAATCGGGCGGTGGAGGAGGCGGGGGCGGTGGTAGCAGCTTTAACATTGCACCTACACAGACCAAAGCTGGTAAATTTTCACTGATGGGATAAGGGGGTTTATCATGGCCGAACTGGGAATATCGGGATACGCGCAACTGATGAAACAGCAGAAGAACCCCTTTGAACGCCGGATGCAGACCACCGCCGGGGTCATAAGTTCTATGCCGAAAGACGGGGGAATCACCGGCCTCGAAGGTATTGGCAAGCTCCCTCTTCTGTATGCCCTTGGCCGGGACCAGGCGCAGGCCGAAGAGTTCGACCAGCAACAGACGGGCAAGGAGGATACATACCTAGGCAACGTGCTGAAGATGGAGCAGGAAAAGAGTATCCAAGATCGCAAGGATAAGGCCATGAAAAACTTTTTTGAAATGGCCAAGATTGACGCTGATGCAGCCAACCAGATGATTGCAAAAGACCCTCTGCTTCAGGAAACATTGTCCCCTGGTTTCAGGGTTAAAGAGAAGATTGATAAAGATCAATGGATGACCGTCGAAGGTTTTTCCGCTGACGGCCAAAGCAAAACCACTTATCAACTCAATCTACAGGCGCTTGGTCTTGCTAGGGATAAACTGAAAGAACAGGGTGTTACAGGCACCCCCACTCTCGATCAGGTGGCAGATGCTATGCCGCCAGGATTCGCTTTCAAAATGACCGGTGCAGCCAAGGCGGCAGACAACAAGGAGCAGACGGACAAGCCGCAGTCTCAGGCAGTCAAAGACCCATCTTCCCCGACCGGGTGGAGCTGGTTAACCGAACAGGGGAACATGTTGCAGGGTGCCCCTGACCCGACGAAGGCGAAGGAAAAGATCAGCATCACTACCGGCAATCCGGATAAGGACCGGCGCTATGAAGTGACACTGCGTAAGGAGTTTGAAGGTGCTCCCATCGTCAAATCCTTTGACACCATCCGGCAGCAGACTAGCCGTATGGAAAGTGTGGTGAATCAACTTCAAGACCCGAAGAACCGGACGAAACAGAACTTCATCGCCCTTGACCAGTCGCTTATTATGGTCTTCAACAAGATGCTTGACGATATGTCGGCAGTGCGCGAAGGGGAGTATGCCCGGACCATCCAAAACAGTCCGATACTTTCCCGCGTTATCGGTAAGATGGACCAGATAAGAAGCGGTGGCGCCGGTTTCACCAATGATGAGCGGAAGGCGATCATCACCCTTGGGCGGGATTTCTACCGTGACGCAAAAGCGCTCTATGACAATCATTCGGAGGAATACAAGCGGATTGCCAGCGAGACCGGGGCAGATGCGAACCGGGTAGTCATCAACCGCAAGGGCGGTGGCAATAGAATCAGCGGCGGCGGCAATACAGGGGGCGGTGGACAGCCGAAAACCGCCTCTGACTTCTTCAAGAAGAAAAAAGGACTGTAGCCATGACTTTTGACGAAGTGGTGAAAGACCGGGACTTTCAGGGGCTCCCTTTTTCCGAACGGCGCAAAGTGCTGCTACGGGTGGACCGCGACTTTGCCAGGCTCCCCCAGACCGAACAAAACAAGGTGCTGGCGGAACTCAAGACGCAACCGTTCTGGCAGGGGGGCGGGAATACCCGCACGGTAGGTAATCCCAATGCCTCCCCGGAGGAAACCGAACGGATGCGCCGGGAGTTTGTCGCCAAAGAGGGCTCAACCGGCACCCGGATTAAGGAAGGAGCAAAGAACGTCGTCAAGGCCGCTTCACCCTATATCCGGCCCGTTCTGGAAGGTGGCGGGGCGGTAGGCGGGGGAATTGTCGGCAGTGGCGCGGGACCGGTGGTCGGGACCGTTGCCGGTGCAGCCCTCGGATACGCGGCTGGCAAAAACGTTGCCGACACCATAGACGAGGCGGTGGGGTTGCGTGACGGCGGCGACATGACCAACCGCATGTTGCAGACCGTGGCCGATGTTGAGACCGGGGCGACCTTGGAAATGGGGGGGCAGGCAGCGGCCAAGGGGATAAGTACAGCCTGGACGGGTGCAAAGCGCCTCAAGGCAAAAGGCTTGCCGTTCAGCAACAAGCGCAATGCTACCCGTGCGGGAGAGCAGTTAATTGATGAGCGCACCCCTTCAGCCGTGGCCGAAGAACAGACGGCAAGACGCGCCGAGGAGACCGCAGGGCTCGCAAAGCGAACCGGCATCAAGGCCCCTACCTATGCCCAATCAACCGGCGATACGAAGGCCGCGGCATTTGAACAGTCCATGACGGCGAAAAATGGCGACCTGGCGGACCGGCTCCACTATCAGGATGCGGGAATCAAGCAACAGGGTCTCGCCTTCTTGGATGATACTTTCAAGGGCTCAGAAGGGATTGACGATGTGGTGAAAGGTGTTGAGGGTGAACAGGCACAGCTTGCTCAAGGCGCGGAAGCGGCGGCGAGAACGGCCCGTGAATCGGCGGACAATATCCGGTATGGGGCGAACCCGCAGGAATCGGGTAAGGCCATTATTGATGCGCTTGACGAGGCGGTTGCCCCCGTGAAAGAAACGGAGCGTCAACTTTGGGGCGAAGTCCCAAATTATCCCATGCCGACGCAGAATATCACCACAGCTATCAAAGACCTGAATCAACAGCCAATGGAACGCAGCGTCCGAGCCACGATTGATTCTGTCACTGACTATATCGAATCCCTCCCCAAGACTACCCAAGGGCTCCAAGCGGCAGAGCGGACCATTAACGGACGCATCCAGGAGGCTTTACGCGGGGGGCGGCGGGATATTGCTTACGAACTGGACAAACTGAAATCAGCCGTTGCCAGCGACTTTGACGACATGGCTCTTGCGGCAGAAAAAGGCGACGTGGCAATTCATGACGGGCAGATTGTTTATCCCAGTCGTCTGCAATCAGAAATGGATGATCTTGGCAAACGGATTGTGGATGAACAGACGAGGATGCAAGGCGTCCCAGATGTGCGAGCGATCTCGAAAGCTCTGACTGCAAAAGGCGTCCCGGCAATGCGGCAACCGGCTGAATCGGAAGCTGCTTACACGGGGCGTATGGTCAAAGAATATCAGCGGCAAGGGTTGGGCGATGTACCGATGCAAAATGCCGGGGTATCAAAGCATATCGAAGGTATGTCCACCAGGACCAAGCAGATTCAGGACATGCTTGACAACCTCCAGCCCGCCGAGGATGTGGCGGCGAAATATACCGCAGCCAAGAGGTTCAGCAAGGAGCAGAAGTTTGACCGGTTTGGGCGTGGTGCCGTCAAGGACGTTCTGTCACGGGGGGATGAAATCACGGGGCTGAAAACCACTCTTGACGCTATCCCTTCCCGTTTCTTCCAGACCGGCAAGATGGACGCGGCAGACGACCTTGTAAGGGCTGTAGGCAAGGACAAGGCGCGGACGCTTATTAAGGATTATGCAGCTCACGACCTTATCAACTCCACTTCTGTCAACGGTGAGTTACAGACAAGCCGGGTTTATGGTTGGGTGCAGAAGAACCGGAACGTCCTCGACAAGTACGGCCTGACCGATGAATTCATGAACGTCGCCACCGCTCAGAAGAACGCCGACGTCGCCCATGCGACCCTCGACAAGTTCAACCGGGGCGTGGCTTCCAAGGTTCTTGGAAACGACGTTGAGAAGGTAATGGAGCAGATTCTTTCCGGCAAGGGCCGCACCGCCAGCGCCCAAACCATGCAGGAGCTCTTGAGAACGGAAGGCATTCGGGGGAACAAGGCGGCAACCAAAGGGGTGCAGAACGCCTTCAAGGATTTCTTCTTGAAGAAGATCGAAATGAACTCACCCCCGGATGTGATGGGAAATCCTTTTCACAGCCAGGCGAAGGCGAAGGACTTCATCAACAAGTACATGCCGGCCATGGAGGTTCTATACAAGGGAGAATCGCAAAAAATCCAGGCGCTGAAGGATTACCACGCCATTCTCGAAACGCTTTCCCGCAACAAGAACGTTTCCTATTCCAAGAATTCAACAACTGTTGAAAAGATCAATGGGGCGCAAATCGGCAAAGACTTGGCGGGAGGGTTTGCCACGCTTGGCGTGGTAGTTTCTGGCAAGGGGTGGGTATTCAGTGCAGCGAAAAACATCTTCAAGGGGATGCTGTCACCGGCCACGAAGTACAGCCAGGAGCAGGTGAACGGCCTGTTAAAAGAGGCCATAGTTAACCCAGACGTAGCGGAAACTCTCATGACCATGGCGCGGAAAGGCATGTCAGATGAACTGGAAAAGCGGGTGAATAGCCACATGATGACGCTGGGACTGTACGGGACGAAACGCGCAGCGGAAGCGGTGTTTGATGAAAAGGCGGATGATACGGACTGGTCCGACATTGGCCCTTCGCCCTTGGATTCAGAGTAGCTGAAAACCAATTCAGAGGAGGTGAGGAAGTGAGCATCCAGACTATCTGCGTAATGGTAACGTGCTTAATAACCGTTGGGGGGGTGCTGATTTACATTGGTAAGTCTCTGCAAACTCTCAAACAATTTAGCGAGGATCGAAAAACACTCTTTGAATTGGTTGGAAAACAAGGCTGTGAGATTGCCAGGATCGACAAGGAGCTTACGCAGGTAAAAACGCGGCAAGAGGATTGCGACTCCTGCCCATAAACAACGGAGGCGACAATGGGCTGGTATTGTCCAGTATTCCGGGGATACGGGCATCATGGCAAGGGGCAAGAGTGCAAGCAATGCCGGTACAACCCGGCGAACAAGGGGGCTATAAGTGCAAAAGATTGACAAAGAAAAATTCCTGTTTCTGTACGTGAACGAGTATGGGGAGCTGAAGGAGTCGCAGCGGGACGGAATATTGTTCTTGCTCTCTAAATTGTGTGGTGACTCTCTCATAATTGACATTCGCCATGCTGCCTACATGCTGGCCACGGTCAAGCACGAGTGTGCCGGACGGTGGCAACCGATTGAAGAATTCGACAAGGGCGCCGGGAGGAAGTACGGCAAACCGGCAGCAAACGGTAAGACGTTCTATGGCCGAGGATATGTTCAGCTAACTTGGGCTGAAAACTATCAGACCATGGGGCAGGCGCTTGGTATCGATCTTTACAATCACCCTGAAATGGCTTGTACTCCTGACGTAGCCTACAAGATCATGAGCCGGGGAATGCGTAAGGGTTCCTTTACCGGGGTCAAGCTCCTGACCTACATCGACGGAGAAAAGTGTGATTACCACAACGCTCGGAAGATCATCAACGGACTCGACTGTGCCGAGAAAATAGCCGGGTACGCTCAGAAGATCGAGGCGATGTTAAACCAATCAAGGGAGGTGACTGCGTAATGGACTTTTTCAGCAAAATGTTTTCCGGGGACGATTCGGCCAGTTATGGCCGGTGGGCTTCATTTCTGGCGCTGGTATGCCTTCTGATATGGGCATCGTTGATTGTCAGCAAGAAAGCGGATATCCCCGACATTCCGGCCAACTGGCTGCTGGTGGTCTGCATTCCGTTTGGGATCAGTAAGGCCGGGGAGACGGCAAATGCCATTTGGGGCAAAATGAAAGGGGGAACCGATGGAGTTTCAAGAACTCAGGGATAAGCTGACCGCGCCATGGTTTAAAAGAATCCCGTGGCGGCTCATCGGGGAAATCGCGCTTGTTGTCATTCTGCTGCTGGCCGCGTCTTCTGCATGGTACAACTGGCGGAAACCGGCGCAGACGATAACCCGGACTGAATACCAGACTTTACGGGTTGAAGAACCGGTGGAAAAGATCAAGCTGGTAAAGGTGCCCGGTCCGACTCAGATCGTCACGATTGAGAAAAAAGCAGTTGCCGACAAGTTGGACATGCCGTGGCTGTTGGACGCTGGGCAACCGGCACCGGTCCAGGGGAAGCCGGAAGAATTGCAGGCGGTGGCAAATGTTGATATTCCGAAAACCAACAGCGGAGTTTCTGCTGTTGCCGTGACCAATACCACGACCGGTAAAACTGATATTGTGGTCAAGGAAAAGCCGCTTTCCCTGTTTGGCTTCCCGAATGACATTAGATTGATGGTAAGATATGGTTTGAGCAGCAAATGCGGTCAGAAGGGAAATTTAAGCGGCCAGTGGGACTTTTTCCGAATAGGCAAATTAAATATTGGTGCTTATGCTGATGTCTCAACAGAACCAGAGGCAACGGCTACGGTTGCTATTTCTTACGATTTTTGATATATTGCCTTTATGCGGCTAGTCCGGCCAGACGAAAAGGGGAACCCTACCCACGCAAGCCCCTTTCCTATTTTCCGGATTGGGGCTTTTTTGTTGGAGCCGGATGCCGGAATCGAACCGGCGACAGCACGATTACGAATCGCGTCCTCTGCCAACTGAGGTAATCCGGCCTGGATACCAAAATGGATACCGAAAAAAATACCCTCAAGTTTTCCTTATAAATTCCGATACGTTCTGCTAGAGGTCTTTTGATTACGAATCAATTGCTCTACCATCTGAGCTAAGGTGGCCCGTGGAAATCTCTTTTATACCAATTTGAGCAGCAAGTCAACGGCAAATGCCTTTCACGCCTCACTCCTCACTCTTTACCCCTCACATTTTTGCTGCTTCCTTTCCCATGGCGTCGTCCATGACCTTGTAGGCGCAGAACTCGCCGCACATGGTGCAGGCGCCGTGGTCCGCCACGCCCGATTCGGCGCGCAGGCGTCTCGCCTTTTCCGGGTCGAGGGCCAGGTCAAATTGCCCCTCCCAGTCGAGCTTCTTACGGCATTTGGCCATCCTGATATCCCTCTCCATGGCCCCCTTCACCCCTTTGGCAATGTCGGCGGCGTGGGCGGCGATGCGGGAGGCGATCACTCCTTCCCGGACGTCTTCGACGGTGGGGAGCCGCAGATGTTCGCTGGGAGTGACATAACAGAGGAAGTCTGCGCCGGCAGCAGCGGCGATGGCCCCGCCGATGGCGCACGTGATATGGTCGTAGCCGGGGGCGATGTCGGTGACCAGCGGTCCCAGAACGTAGAACGGCGCGCCGTGGCAGAGGCGCTTCTGAAGGAGGACGTTCGCCTCGATCTGGTTGAGCGGCATGTGACCGGGGCCCTCGATCATCACCTGGACCCCTTTGTCCTGGGCCCGCTGGGTCAGCTCGCCCAGGATGATCAGCTCATGGATCTGTGCCCGGTCGGTGGCGTCGGCAAGACATCCCGGCCTGAAGCCGTCCCCCAGCGAGAGGGTCATGTCATATTCCCTGGTTATCTCCAGTAACCGGTCGAAGTGTTCGAACAACGGGTTTTCACGGTTGTTATGGGCCATCCACTCGATGGTGAACGCCCCGCCGCGGGAGACGACATCCATGAGCCGCCCCTCGTTCTTCATGCGCTCCACCGTGCTCCGGGTCACCCCGCAGTGGACGGTGATGAAGTCCACCCCATCTTCGGCGTGTTTGATGATCCCTTCGAAGATGTCGTCCACGGTCATGTCCACAATCGCCTTCTTTTTGGTGCGGACGCTGTCCAGGGCCGCCTGGTAAAGGGGGACGGAGCCTATGCAGGCGGTGGTCTCGGCGATGATGGCGCGACGGATTTCGTCAACGGGACCGCCGGTGGAGAGGTCCATGATGGCGTCGGCGCCGCATTTAACGGCAACGCGGGCCTTTTCCAGCTCCTTGGAGATATCCAGGTCATCGGCCGACGAGCCGATGTTGGCGTTCACCTTGGTGCGAAGCCCCTTCCCCACCGCCAGCGGGCGGCCGTTTCTGTGCTTTATGTTGTGGCAGATGATGATGGTGCCGTCGGCAATGCCGCTGCGGATAAATTCGGGGGCAACCCCTTCAGCCAGGGCTGCTTCCTTCATCTTGTCGGTAATTATGCCGCTACGGGCAAATTCCAATTGTGTTCTCTGCATGACTACTCCTTGTTCACAAATTTGTGAAGGGTGAAGAGTGAAGGGTGAAAGGTTTTACCGGTCCCCGGTCCCCGGTTCCCAGTCACGGGTTACCGCCTTTCGTGCCGCTAAAAAATGATTCACCGGGCCGTGTCCCTTTCCCAGGGGGTGGGCGAGTTTGATGGCGCTGGTCAGGAACTCCTTGGCACGGGCCATGGCCGCGGGAAGCGGCTCTCCCTGGGCGAGAAAGGCGGCGATGGCCGAAGCCAGGGTGCATCCGGTGCCATGGGTGTTTTTCGTCAGGATGCGCGGCGCGGCATAACGGGTGAAGCCGCTGCCGTCGAAGAGGATATCCACTGCAACCCCTCCCGGGAGATGCCCCCCTTTGATGAGCACGTTCCGCACCCCCATGCTGCACAGCGACCGCGCCGCCTCCTCCATTCCTTCTTCGTCCTTTATGGAAAGTCCCGTGAGCTTTTCCGCTTCCGGGATGTTCGGGGTGAGGAGATAGACGGCGGGGAAGAGCCGCCTCTTGAGGACCGATATCGCCTCTCCGTTGATGAGGTTCGCTCCCCCTTTGGCGATCATCACCGGATCGACCACGACGAAGTGCTTGTTGAATTCCCGCAGCTTGTCCGCCACTACGCCGATGATATCCGCTGAAAAGAGCATCCCGGTCTTGATCACATCCACCGGAATGTCGGACATGACCGCATTGAACTGCTCCTCCACAAAGGCGGGAGGGACACCGTGAATAGCGCTGACCCCGCGGGTGTTCTGGGCGGTCAGGGCGGTGACGACCGATGCTGCATAAGAGCCCAGGAGGGCGATGGTCTTGATGTCGGCCTGAATTCCGGCTCCGCCGCCGGAGTCGCTGCCGGCTACGGTCAATACTTTGCCGCGCGGGAAATCGGCTTTCCGGTTAAAAAGGAGCGCCAGCTCCGCGGCCGCAATACTGGGCTCCATGCTTCCCAGCACCGCCGAGATTACTGCTGTGGCGTCGGCGCCGCTGTCGATCACCCGTGTCGCGTTGTTCCGGTTGATCCCGCCGATGGCCACCACCGGTATCCCGATTTTGGGTTTCACTGCGGCGAGCGCCTCCGGTCCCGCCAGGTGCTGAATGTCCTTGCTGTCAGTGGGGTACATGGCGCCGAAGCCTATGTAATCGGCTCCGGCTGCTTCAGCCCTGAGCGCTTCCTCCTGGTTATGGGTGGATACGCCGATGATCTTTTTCGGACCCAGGATTCTGCGGGCTTCAGCCGGGTCGCCATCTTCCTGCCCCAGATGAAGGCCGTCCGCATCGAGTCGTCTGGCCAGTTCCAGGTCGTCGTTGACGATGAACGGGATCTCCGCATTGGCGCAAAGCCGCTTAAGCTCCATCCCAATGCTGAATCTCTCCCCGTCGTCCTTCTTCTTGCAGCGGTATTGCAGCACCGACACACCGCCGGAGAGGGCGGTCTTCACCCTTTCCACGAGCCGGTCGCCGTGGTCGGTTATGAGATAAACCCCTTTTATCACGGGGTCGGCCGTCTCCCGATCGATTACAAGCCTGAGGAAATCTTTCGTGGGTGTCATATGCGCGAACCTGCTTCATGCCGGCGGATCATGTAATCATCTTATATAAAAAAAGCCGCGAAAAAAGGTCGCGGCTTCCCAGATTGGATACTGTATGATTGGAAGTTGCGCCGCTTTCCTACGCCGGGATAAACCGGATCAGGTACAAAGGGTTTGAGCGAAGCTCATCTCAGTTCTTGCGAACTCCCCCAGCTGGCAGTTTGTCCTAGGCTAATGGAAAATCGGCGACAAGTCAACGGTTTTTCGGGGTTCATGGGTTTGGCTTTTTGCTTTACAGATAACGGGGAGAAGTGGTAGAAAAAACCGTGAATAGTGAAAGGTGAGAAGTGAAAATAAAAGCCTTAGGCCATTCACCCTTCACATTTCACGCTTCACCGATAACGTTTCACGGAGTAAAGATGGACAGTCGTCCAACCATTGCGGAAATCGACCTTGCCGCCCTGCGGCACAACTTCTCCCAGGTGAAGAGGGTCATTCCCGCCGGATGCGGCGTCCTGGCGGTGGTCAAGGCTGACGCATACGGCCATGGCTTTATGGATATCGCCACGGAGCTTGAGGCGCTGGGGGTGACGGCCTTCGGGGTCGCTTTTCTGGCCGAGGGGATCCAGCTCAGGAAAAGCGGCATTGACCGGCCGATCCTTATCCTTGGCGGCATTTATCCGGGACAGGAGAGAAAATGCGTCGGCTTCAACCTCTCCACGGCGGTCTTCTCCCTGGAACAGGCGCAGGCTTTGAACGATGCCGCAGGGAAGCTCTACCGCAAGGCGAAGATCCACGTGAAGGTGGATACCGGCATGGGGCGCCTCGGCATCTCTCACCGGGAAGCGGGGGCGTTTTTCCGGGCGCTCGGAGGACTCGGAAATATTGAGCTTGAAGGGATCATCTCCCATTTTGCCTCTGCCGACGAACTTGACGAAAACGGTCGCCGTTATACGGAGCGCCAGGCCGACATCTTTGCCGGCGTGGTGAGGGAGGTAAGAGCGCAGGGATTTGCTCCCCCCTATATCCATATCGCCAACAGCGCCGCGGCCTTCACTCTCGATGTGTCGTTATGCAACATGGTTCGTCCCGGCATCGTACTCTATGGGGCGCTTCCGTCGGCCGGTTTCGAAGGGAAGATGGACCTGAAACCGGTGATGCGCCTGAAGAGCCGCGTGGCCATGCTCAAGTGGGTGGAGCCGGGGACCAGTATCAGCTACGCCCGGAGGTACGTCTCCGCGAGCAAAACCCTGGTGGCGAGCGTGCCGGTCGGGTACGCCGACGGCTACAGCCGCGCCTTCACGAATCGCGGGGAAGCCGTGATACGGGGGATACGGGCCAGTGTCGTGGGGACGGTCTGCATGGACTGGATCATGCTGGATGTGACCGGGGTTCCCGGCGTTGCAGTGGGGGATGAGGTGACGCTCCTGGGGTGCGACCGCGGGGGGAACTGCGTCCGGGCGGAAGAGCTTGCCGCATGGGCAGGCACCATTCCATACGAGATATTCTGCGGGATCAGCAAGCGGGTGCCGCGGGTGTACATTCCATAGGCTAAAGACCAGGGGCAAAGGGCGAAAGAAAAATACAGAACCTTTAGCCTTTCGCCTTTAGCCATTTGCCGGCCTAATATCTGTATATATTCGCACCTTATGGGAAGCCAATACACATGACAAAGCAGAAGATCAAATTGACCGGTATGGTAAAGGCGGCCGGCTGAGCGGCCAAGCTGGGCCCGGCGGGCCTGGAAAAAGCGTTGACCGGTCTTTTGCAGTCATCTGACCCACATCTTCTGGTGGGGCCGGAGACTGCCGACGACGCAGGGGTGTATCGCATCGGGAAGAATCTTGCCCTGGTGGAGACGGCCGACATCATCACCCCGCTGGTGGACGACCCGTTTACCTTCGGCCGGATTGCCGCGGCCAATGCCCTCTCCGATGTGTATGCCATGGGGGGGCGGCCGGTAACCGCCCTGAACCTGGCGTTCTTTCCGTCCTGCGACCTGCCTGTCGAGGTTCTTTCCGAGATTCTGACCGGCGGTCTGGCCGCAGTCCGGGAGGCGAGGGCCTGTCTGGTGGGGGGGCACACCGTTGAGGACAGTGAGCTGAAATACGGCCTGGCGGTGACCGGCCTCATCGATCCTGAACAGATCGTGAGAAACTCCACGGCCCGCCCCGGCGACCTGCTGATTCTCACCAAGCCGCTCGGCACCGGCGTCATATCAACCGCCATCAAGGCCGATATGGCTCCAGCCGGGGCGGCAGAAGAGGCGGTCATGTGGATGGTCCTGCTGAACGCCGCTGCGGCGGACCTCATGCTGGCGTGTGAGGCCTCCGCCTGTTCCGACGTGACCGGCTTCGGACTGATCGGCCATGCCTTTGAGATGGGGAGGGGTGCGGGAGTGACCATGAGGTTCAAGCTTGACCGCCTGCCGATCATGGGAAGCGTTAAGGAACTGGTCAGGGACGGACTGATCCCGGCCGGCTGTTACCGCAACCGGGACTACTATTGGGGACAGGGGGTCGGGTACTGGGGGCCGGCGGATGACCTTCTCCCGCTCTTCGACCCCCAGACTTCCGGCGGGCTCCTGATCGCGCTCTCCGCGCCCAACGCCGAACGGTTCCTGCAACTGGCGGCCGGGACGGGGTGTTTTGCGGTCCATGTCGGCGAAGTCCTCGCCTTCCAGGGGCATTCGGTTGAAATCGTCTGATCCCGGGCGGCGCTTTGCCGTAGCCTTTGACGTCGGCACCACCACCATCGCCGCCTCTCTTGTGGATACGGGGAGGGGGGCCAGGGTGGCGATGGCCGGCGGCCTCAACCCGCAGCGGGAGTTCGGACCGGATGTGTTATCCCGCCTGGAGGCCGCCTGCAGATCGGCTGAAAATCTGCAAAGGATGATGCGCCTCGTCAACGGTGAACTGCAACGCTTGACCGGCGAGCTCCTGAGCACTGCCGGTATACGTATGGAGGCGGTGGAAAAAATAGCCATCGCCGGGAACCCTGCCATGGAGCACTTCCTTCTCGGGCTGCCGGTCACATCACTCGCCTTCCCCCCTTATCGTCCGCTCTTTACCTCAGGCCGGGCCATAAACGCATCAACCCTCGGCTGGGATGCAAACGTTAACGCCTTTGTTTTCCCGCTTCCCGGCGGCTTTGTCGGCGGTGACCTGGTGGCCTTTCTCTATGGTCAGGGTCATGGGTCGTGGGTCATGGGTCATGGCATTTCTCACCCCTCACCCCTCACCCCTCACCCCTCACGCCTCTTCCTCGATCTTGGGACCAACGGCGAACTGGCCCTGATGGCCGGGGGGAAGATTTACGCCACTTCCGCCGCTGCCGGACCCGCCTTCGAAGGGGGAAACCTTTCGTGCGGCATGGCCGCCCTGCCCGGGGCCATAAGCGGTGTGGAATTTACCGGTGACCGGGTGACGGTTACCGTGATCGGCGGCGAGAGCCCCATCGGGGTCTGTGGGTCAGGCGTTATCACTGCCGTTGCCGGGCTATTACGATCAGGGATTCTGGATTGTACCGGCCGCCTGCTTCGCCCCACGGAAATTTCGTCCAACCTGGCTAACCAAGTGAATGAAATTGACGGCGAAACCGCCTTTGTCCTTTACCGGGATGCCCAAAGGGCGGTTTACCTCACCCAGGAGGACATCCGTCAGGTGCAACTGGCAAAGGCCGCAGTAAGAAGCGGGATGGAGGTGCTTTTCGAGCGGGCAGGCGTGCCGCGTGATTCTTTACAGGAGGTGATTCTGACCGGCTCTTTTGGTTCGATACTCCCCCTGGAGAGTCTAAAAAACGTTGGAATTTTCAGTGAAAAGATGGTAAAAATAGCATGTTTTGTCCGGGAGGGGGCTTTATCCGGCGTGGAAAACGCCCTTTGCGATTCCCATGGGTTCGAGGCGGTTGACAGGCTGGCAACGTCGATCAGGGTCATTCCCCTTTCGGGCAACCCCGCCTTTGAAAAACACTTTCTTGAGCAGATGAATTTCCCGGATTCTTAGAAGTTCCAACATTGCCACAGAGGCACAGAGACACGGCGAAAAACTTAGAACTAAAGGCTGCTTCAGCTTCACGATTACTTCAAGATTACTCGATTCTAAACGCTTGGATTCAAAACCTGACAATCGTGGGGTAATCGCGAGGCTTAAATAAGCTTGTTATGTTCTCTGTGTCCGGTGTCTCTGCGGCTAAAATTATAAAGTCTTACAAGGAGTGAACAATGGCAAAGATCACCCGCGCGCTGATCAGCGTATCGGACAAGACAGGAATCGTCGAGTTTTCCCGGGAACTAGCCGGGTACGGGGTTGAAATCCTTTCCACCGGAGGCACTGCCAAGCTTTTGCGGGAGGCGGGGCTTGTGGTTAAGGATGTTTCCGAGTTCACCGGCTTTCCGGAGATGCTGGACGGCAGGGTAAAGACCCTTCATCCCAAGGTCCACGGCGGCCTTCTCGGCATGCGGAGCAACCCCGCCCATGTGGCGCAGATGCAGTCACACGGCATCGAGCCGATCGATATGGTAGTGGTGAATCTTTATCCCTTTGAGGCGACGGTTGCGAAAGAAGGGTGCACCCTGGAAGATGCCATCGAGAACATCGATATCGGCGGCCCTACCATGCTCCGTTCCGCCGCCAAGAACTACCCCGATGTCACCGTCGTTATTGATCACAACGATTATCGGAAGGTCCTCGACGAAATGAAGGAGAGCGGCGGGAGCGTCTCACAGTCAACCAATTTCCGGCTTGCGGTCAAGGTCTACCAGCGTACCGCAGCCTATGACGGCGCCATTTCCAATTGGCTGGGGAGCAGGCTGGGTGAGGGCGCGGCGGACTTCCCAGATACCTTGACTCTGCAGTTCAAAATGATCCAGGGGATGCGTTACGGCGAGAACCCTCACCAAAAAGCGGCTTTCTATGTTGAACATGAGGTGAAGGAGGCTTCGGTTTCCACTGCCCGGCAACTGCAAGGGAAAGAGCTCTCGTACAATAATATCGCCGACACCGATGCGGCGCTGGAATGCATAAAGCAATTCTCCGAGGGGCCGGCCTGCGTCATCGTCAAGCATGCCAACCCTTGCGGAGTGGCCATTGGCGGGAATCTGTCCGAAGCCTATGACAAAGCCCATAAAACCGATCCCGAATCGGCCTTTGGCGGCATCATCGCCTTTAACCGCGAGTTGGATGAGGCCACGGCCCGCGCCGTCGTGGATCGCCAGTTCGTCGAGGTCATCATCGCTCCGAAGGTTTCGTCTGCCGCCGTGGACGTGGTTGCGGCGAAAAAGAACGTGCGGTTGCTTTCGTGTGGCCAGTGGCCGGAAAATCCGATCCGCCGCCTGGAGATGAAGCGGGTCAACGGCGGCATCCTCGTTCAGGACACCGACTTCGATCTGTACGGTGAACTCAGGGTGGTGACGAAACGGGCGCCGACGGAGAAGGAGATGGAGGACCTTCTGTTCACCTGGCGGGTGGCCAAGTTCGTAAAGTCCAATGCCATTGTCTACGGTAAGGACGGCATGACTATCGGCGTTGGGGCAGGCCAGATGAGCCGGGTCAACTCCGCCCGGATCGCTGCCATCAAGGCGGAACACGCGGGGCTTCCTGTTGCCGGGGCAGTGATGGCATCCGACGCATTCTTCCCTTTTCGTGACGGTCTGGACAACGCAGCCTCCGTCGGAATCACCGCCGTCATTCAACCGGGCGGCAGCATGCGGGATGAAGAGGTCATTCAGGCCGCCGATGAGCACGGGATTGCCATGGTGTTTACCGGGATGAGGCATTTCCGGCATTGAGAACGGTTATTTCTTCGCTTTTCGCTCAATCTGGCATCCGGGCATATTTCACTGAGAGGTGGGGGTGGGACAAGGATTTGGATGCATGAAAGCACAATGGCTTGAAAAGGCAAGACCGCACCTGTTGCCGGTGCTGGCGCTCCTGGCTGTGACGGCGGTGGTCTATGGGCGTGCCCTTGGCCATGAGTTCCTGACCAACTGGGACGACCACCTGTATGTGACCGGCAACAGGGCGGCGCAGGGCTTTTCCCCGGAGCATCTGCGCATGGCGTTTACCCGCTTTTTTGCGGGAAATTATGCGCCGCTGCAGATCATCTCCTACATGGCGGATTACAGCATCTGGGGGATGCGGCCGGTTGGCTATATTCTTACCAACATCCTGCTTCATACCGCCAATGCGTTAATGGTGTACTGGTTCGCCTTCAGGCTTACGCGCCGACAGGCAGGAGCCGCCTTTGCCGCGCTTCTCTTCCTGGTACACCCGGTCCAGGTGGAGTCGGTGGCCTGGATCTCCCAGCGTAAGAACCTGCTGGCGATGTTTTTTTTCCTGGTTGCCTTTCTGTTGTACGTCTCTTATGCGGAACGGAGACGGCAGCGGGGCGGACTCCTCTACCTGGGGTCGGTGGCCGCCTTTGTACTTGCGCTTCTTGTCAAGTCGGCTGCGGTGGTCTTCCCCCCTGCACTGGTGGTGTATGACCTCTGTTTCGAAGTGGCGGGAGAGTGGAAAAAGCGGTTGCCCGAAAAGCTTCCCTATGCCGTCGCGGCGCTTGCAGTGGCGGTGCTTGCTATGATAAGCCAGTCCCCTGAGTACCATGGCGGGCGGGTGCCTTACCACGGTGGAAGCCTCTGGGCGACGGTCCTTACCATGCTGCCGGTTCTGGCCCGTTACCTCGCCATGATGTTCTGGCCCGCGCAACTGAGTGCGATGTACGCTCCTCCCGTCAAAAACGGCATCGATGCTGCCGTTGCCGGAGCTTTTGGCCTGGTGATTCTCCTGGCGATAGGAGGGATACTCCTCTACCGATGGAAGAGGGGTCGCGTCCTTTTTTTCGGCTACTCCCTGTTTTTTCTGGGTTTTTTACCGGTGTCCCAGATCGTGCCATTGGTGACATTGATGAACGACCGCTACTTTTACTTTCCCATGTTCGGGGCCGCTTTGGCCGGCGGCGGCCTGCTCGCTCTCTCCCTGGAAAAGGCCTGGTCTGCAAAGGGGAAGGTTTTGGCCGTGGTCCTGGGCCTTTGGGTGGTACTGCTATCCTGGTTTGCCTATGAGCGGGTGGGGGTGTGGCAGAATTCAGTTGCCCTCTGGAGCGACGCGGTGGCCAAGATTCCCGGCAGGAAGAATTTCTGGAAAGCCCTGGGAGAATCTCACGAAAAGAGCGGCATGCATGCCCAGGCCCTCGCCTCCTACCGGCAGGCGCTCGCCATTGATCCTGATTACTGCGAAGTGTTGAACAATGTGGGACTCATCTACATAGAGAACGGTGACCTGGTCACCGCCCGCGAATATCTCGAGCGGGTGACCCGGAAGTGTCCGACATATTCGGAAGGATTCCAGAACCTTGGTCACGACTACTATAACGCGGGCCGGATTGGTGAAGCGGAAGCGGCGTATCGCCGGGCTCTGCAGCTTGAGCCGCGTTCGGTGCCTTCCCTGATTGCCCTCGGGAATATCGGGCTGCAAAAGGGGGAGCTGACAGCGGCACGCTCATATTTTACCCAGGCCCGCTCCATAGTCGGGGACAATGCGGAGATAGCCTACAACATGGCTTGTCTGGAAGCGCTGGGGGGGAAGCGGGAGGAGTCTCTCAGGCAGCTGGAAGCGGCATTTAGGCTCGGCTTTCGGAATCTTGAACTGTTGAGAAGGGACCCGTACCTTTCTGCCGTGCGTTCCCTCCCCGAATTTGCGAAACTGGTCGGCGCCTATTTTGGCGAGGGGGACCGTCCTTAATGGATAATGCCCAAGAACTTGTCCGTAAATAATGATGCATTCGCAAAAAGCCTTTTCCCCCTCCCTTGACGGGAGGGGGTCAGGGGGCTGAAATAGTGGCAATTTCCCCCCCACCCTGACCCTCCCCCGCCAGGGGGGAGGGGACTATTTTTGAGAATTTGCGAGAGCATCAATAATGATTGTGTTTCAAAGAAGGCTATGGAAAGTTGATACATGCTGAACGGCAAAAAAATCGTGGTGGTCCTTCCTGCCTACAACGCGGCCAAGACCCTGGAGATGACCTACAATGAGATTCCCTTTGAGGTGGTCGACGATGTGTTGCTGGTTGACGACGCCAGCCGGGACGAGACCGCAGAGGTGGCAGGCCGTCTCAGGATAAGAACGATCGTTCATGAACGGAACAAGGGGTACGGGGGAAACCAGAAGACCTGTTACAGGGCTGCCCTCGATCTGGGGGCGGATATCGTGATCATGCTCCACCCGGACTATCAGTACACGCCGAAACTGATAACCGCCATGGCCGCCATGATAGCCTGCGGCGAGTTCGATGCCGTGCTTGCCTCCCGTATTCTCGGCACCGGCGCTCTCAAAGGGGGGATGCCTCTGTACAAGTATGTCTCCAACCGGTTTTTGACATTCTTTGAAAACATCATGCTCGGCCAGAAGCTTTCCGAATACCATACGGGCTATCGGGCGTTCTCCCGTGAGGTGCTGGAGAAACTCCCCCTCGACAGGAATTCCGACGACTTTGTCTTCGACAACCAGATGCTGGCCCAGATCGTCTGGTTCGGCTACCGGATCGGGGAAGTGAGCTGTCCGACAAAGTATTTTGCAGAGGCATCCTCCATTAATCTGCGTCGGAGCATAATTTACGGCATCGGGGTCCTGAAGACCGCCGTGCAGTTCCGCTTGAGCAAGATGGGGCTGTTCAAGAGCGCATTTTTTGGATAAAACTGCCTTTTTCAAAAGGATTCAACGCAAAGACGCTAAGACGCCAAGGCGCAAAGGAAAAGAAATCAAGGCATTGTCATGATTTTATTAAGTTAATTTCTGTATTTTTGGTTTTCTTTGCGACTCTGCGTCGTTGCGTCTTTGCGTTAAGGCTTTTGACTTTTGCGATTGCAGGTGAATTTTCAACTTATATACAAAAGACCCAATGCTTTAAATACGCTTGAAGGGAAAAGTTACTATGAAGGTACTGGTTATCGGCAGCGGGGGAAGGGAGCATGCCCTTGTCTGGAAAATCGCGCAATCGCCGCTGGTTGAGAAGATATACTGCGCCCCGGGGAATCCGGGTATCGGCCGGATTGCGGAAAATATCGACATAAAGGTTGACGACCTGCCGCGCCTCCTCGAATTTGCCCGGCGGGAAAACATCGGTCTGACGGTGGTCGGCCCGGAACTCCCCCTGTCACTGGGGGTGGTGGATCTTTTTGAGGAATACGGCCTCACTATCTTCGGGGCCAGGAGAAACGCGGCCGTTATCGAGGCGAGCAAGGCATTTGCCAAGGACCTCATGAAAAAATACCATGTCCCGACCGCCGCCTACGAGGTTTTCACCGAAGTGGAGCCGGCCCTGGCCTTCATCGACCGGCTCGGTACGCCGATAGTCGTCAAGGCCGACGGCCTTGCCGCGGGGAAGGGAGTAATCATCGCCCAGACGAGGGGCGAAGCGGTCACCGCAGTGACTGAAATGCTGACCGGCAACGCGTTCGGCGCAGCCGGGGCCAGAGTGGTCATCGAGGAGTTTCTGCGGGGGGAGGAGGCGTCCTTCCTTGCCTTTACCGACGGGAAGAACATTGTTCCACTGGCCTCCGCCCAGGACCACAAGGCGGTCTTCGACGGCGATCAGGGGCCGAACACCGGCGGCATGGGGGCCTATTCTCCAGCGCCGGTGGTTACCCCTGCCATTCATGAGAAGACGATGACGGAGGTGATGCGTCGCACCGTGGATGGCATGGCGGCGGAGGGGCGCCCCTACCGGGGGGTGCTCTATGCCGGGCTGATGATCGACGGCGGGAACATCAAGACACTGGAGTTCAACGCCCGCTTCGGCGACCCCGAGTGCCAGCCGCTCCTTATGCGGATGAAGTCCGATATCGTCCCCATCCTCCTTGCGGTGGCGAAAGGGGACATCAGCGGCATGGAGATTGAGTGGTTCGAGAAGGCGGCGGTTTGCGTTGTCATGGCCGCGCAGGGGTATCCCGGCGAGTACCGGAAGGGAGACGAGATTGCGGGGCTGGAGGAGGCCGCAAAGATGGAGGACTTGTCCGTCTTTCACGCCGGCACGGCACTGAAGGGCGATAAATTCGTCACCAGCGGAGGGCGCGTGCTCGGTGTCACCGCCATGGGAAATACGGTCAAAGAAGCCATTGAGCGGGCATATCGGGGGGTATCCGCCATTACCTGGTGTGGTGTCCACTACAGGAAGGATATAGGTAAGAAGGCGTTGGGAAAGCAGTGAAAGGTGAAAGGTGAAAGGTGAAAGGTTTTAATGACTGGTGCTCCTGGTTTTTTCACCCTTCACATTTCACTTTTCACGATAAACAGCAGCATATGTTCGAACTGGGAAATATCATACGAGGGGAAGAATGGACAAGCCACTGGTACTAATACTCATGGGGAGCGATTCCGACCTTCCTGTCATGGAGGAGGGGGCAAGGATCCTTGCGGAGTTCGGGGTCTCCTGTGAGATGCGCATAGCCTCGGCCCACCGCACGCCGAAAAAAGCTGCGGAACTGGCTGCGAAGGCGGCAGGCCGCGGGGTGAAGGTGATAATCGCAGGCGCCGGTATGGCGGCTCACCTGGCCGGGGTCGTGGCAGCCGAGACGATTCTGCCCGTGATCGGGGTGCCGATCAGCGGCGGCGCCCTGAACGGCGTGGATGCCCTTTATTCGACCGTGCAGATGCCCGGGGGTATTCCGGTGGCGACAGTGGCCATTGGGCCTGCCGGGGCCAAAAACGCAGGTCTTCTGGCGGTGCAGATTCTGGCGCTTGCCGATGACCGTTTAGCGGAGAAACTCAAGTCCTATAAGCAAAATATGGCGCAAGAGGTGGAGGCAAAGGACAACGCCCTGCAAGAGAAGCTTAAAGGCCGGGAACCGTTAAAGGCCGGGAAGCGGTAAAGGCCGGGAAGCGTAAAGGCTTTTGCGGATCCCGGTTCCCGGATCCCGGATTTTACAAGGACTTTCCGGTTCCCGCTTCCCGGATCCCGGTTCCCGGATTTTTAAGTCCCGGATTTTATGTTTTCTTTTTGCCTACGCTTCATATATAATGCCTCGTTGAATGCCATTATTACAGTAAACATGCATTATCAGGAGAAAGCCTTGACAACTACCAAACGCGGATTTGCACACACTCTGTGGGATTTTTTCTGCTCCCTGAAACTTTCCATTTCCCTTCTCATCGGCCTGGCCACAACTTCGATCATCGGCACCGTCATTCCCCAGGGCTCCCCTCCCCCCGAGTACCTCCAGACCATCAGCCAGAACAAGCTCCAGCTCTACGACAAGCTGGGGTTCTTCGACATGTACCACTCCTGGTGGTTCATCCTCCTCCTCTACCTGTTAACGGTGAACCTGGTGGCCTGTTCCATAAAAAGGCTTCCCCGTGTCTGGAAGATAATCGCGGAACCGACCCTGGTCATGGACGATGGTTTCGAGAAATCCCTCTCTCTCACCCACGAATACAAGATGCCGGGTGACGCCGCCACACTCAGGGACAAGATCGCGGCATTTCTCAAGCAGGAGTTCGCCGAGCCGGTGACGACCGAGTCCGGCGGTGAGTATCACCTGTTTGCCCAGAAAAACCCTTACTGCCGGCTCGGGGTCTACGTCGTCCATCTGAGCATCATCATCATCTTCATCGGCGCTCTGATCGGCTCCTTCTTCGGCTACAAGGGCTTTGTGAATATCGTCGAGGGGACCAGCGTTTCCACGGCTTACACCCGCACCGAAAAACCGATCGATCTCGGTTTTGCCGTCAGATGTGAAAAGTTTTCCGTCTCTTTTTACGATACCGGCGCGCCCAAGGAGTTCAAGAGCATTCTGACCGTTCTGGAGAATGGAAAGCCGGTTCCGGGGTATGAAAAGATTCCCGTTATCGTCAACGATCCCCTTTCCTACAAAGGGATTACCTTTTACCAGTCGAGTTATGGACCTGCCGGTGACGGCGCCGTCCATCACCTTTCCGTACGCGCCAAAAATGGGGGCGCACCGGTCAAACTGATTGCGCGGCAGGGTGAGAGTGTAAACCTTCCGGGCGGCGGCACCATGCACGTGCTTGAATCCACTCAGGAAGTGAAGTCGTTTATCCCCGAGTTCTCCGGCCCGGCCGCCAAGATCGAGGTGCACGCTCCCAACGGCCAGACGCAGTCGTTCATCGTTTTCCGCAACTATCCCGACCTGGATGCCCAGCGCGGCGGAGATCTGATCTTCAACTATGACGGTGCGGACGAGAAATATTATACCGGCCTCCAGGTGGCGAAGGACCCGGGAGTCTGGGTCGTCTGGCTGGGGTGCACCCTGATGGTGGTTGGTATCATGATGGCGTTTTTCATGTCCCACAAGCGGCTCTGGATCAGGGTCGCGGCAGGACGGGTCACTCTCGGGGGGACCGCGAGCAAGAACCCCGCGGGCTTCCAACTGGTGTTCGACGATCTGGCGGACAAGCTTAAAAAAATGTGAACACGTAAGACCGATGTAGGGGCATCCCTTGCGGGTGCCCGGATTGGGCGGGCGCAAGACCCGCCCCTACCGTGTTATGTTCGTTCGCCTGAGAAATAAAAGCGCATACTAATCGCAAACTGCGGAGGATAAAGAGCTATGTCCAGTTCCATGCTGTTCAACGTCACGACCCTGTCATACATGGTCTCCATGCTGATATTTTTTGCCTTTCTGGCCACCAAGAATAAAAACATCGGCCTTGCCGGCAGCCTTGCCGCCCTTTTCGGATTCGTTGTTCAGACCGCCGCGATCCTCCTGCGCTGGAAAGAATCCTATGATCTGGGTCACGGCCATGCCCCCCTTTCCAATCTTTACGAGTCGGTCGTCTTCTTCTCCTGGACCATCATTCTTATCTACGGTCTGATCGAATTAAAATACAAATACCGGGTGATCGGGGCTTTTGTCGTGCCGTTCGCCCTGCTGGGAATGGCCTGGGCGCAGCTCGGGCTCAACAGCGGCATTGAGCCGCTGGTGCCTGCCCTGCAAAGCAACTGGCTCCTCTATCATGTCATAACCTGCTTCCTGGGCTATGCGGCCTTTGCCGTGGCCTGCGGCATCTCCATCATGTACCTGGTAAAGGAGAAACAGGAACAGTCGTCCGGCGACGCCCCGGCAGGCGGGGTCTTTGCCATGTTTCCCTCCGTCAGGATTCTGGATGACCTGAACTACAGGGCCATCATGATCGGTTTCCCGCTTCTCACCCTGGGGATCGTTACCGGCGCCGCATGGGCAAACTATGCCTGGGGTACCTACTGGAGCTGGGACCCGAAAGAAACCTGGTCCCTCATTGTCTGGTTCGTTTATGCAGCATTTCTGCATGCCCGCATTACCAGGGGATGGGTCGGCAGAAGGGCTGCCATTCTATCCATAATCGGATTTGCAGCCACTATTTTCTGCTACCTGGGAGTAAATCTGTTCCTGTCCGGTCTTCACAGCTACGGCAAATGAGCGGAGAAGCTGGAAAGGCCGGGAAGAGTGAAAGGCCGGGAAGCGGGAAGCGTAAAGGCTTTTGCGGTTCCCGGTTCCCGGTTCCCGGATCCCGGATTTTCCGGCTTTTTGCCGCGGCGTTGTTCGTAAGCGTCTCTTGTCCCGGCCTGCTTTCAGCGAAACAGACCGGTTGCCTCGAATGCCACTCCGGTTTGCTGCGGGACAAACAAGGCAAGGCAATTCACAGCCCGGTGGCTGCGGCGGAATGTCTTTCCTGCCACCAGCCGGTTTCCGGCAAAAGGCACCCCGCCGACAAGGGTTCCATTGCGTTGGTGATAAAAGGCGCAGCACTCTGTTTGTCGTGCCATGAGGACAAATACAAACAGCGGTTTCCCCACGGACCGGTAGCGGGAGGAAGCTGTCTTTTCTGCCATGATCCCCACAGCTCCGGCAACCGCATGCTTCTCAAAAAATTCGGGTCTGCGCTCTGTTTTGATTGCCATGACAGATCACTGGCAAATGGGCAATACGTCCATGAGCCGGTGGGATATGGCGAGTGTACGGCGTGTCATGACGTCCACGGCTCAGCGTATCGCAGGTTACTGAAGCAGAATTTCTCCGAAGCGTTTTACCTCTCTTACAGCAGCGCCAACTATGCGCTCTGTTTTATCTGTCACAACAAGGAAATCCCGCTGGATCAGAGAACCGATACCATCACCGGTTTTCGTAACGGCGACCGCAACCTTCACTATCTCCACATCAACAAGGCGGATAAGGGACGTTCCTGCAAGGCATGTCACGACCCCCATACTGCCGGACAGGAAAGGCTTGTCAAAGAGAGTGTGCCCGGTTTCGGCAAATGGGATATCCCGATGTTTTTTACCAAAACCGCCACAGGCGGGACATGCGTGGTCGGTTGCCATAAACCGAAATCCTATGATAGGAAGAATGCTGCTGATTATCGGTAAAATCCGGGAAGCGTAAAAGGCCGGGAAGCGTAAAAGGCCGGGAAGCGTTAAAAGCCGGGAAGCGGGAAGAGGAACGGCCGGGAAGTGGGAAGGCTTTTACGGATCCCGGTTCCCGGTTCCCGAGTCCCGGATTTTAAAAGGCTTTTACGCTTCCCGTATCCCGGATCCCGATTCCCGAGAAGAGAGGAGGCTGAATGCACCGCAAGGTGAGCATAATATATATAGTGCTGATACTGACGTTGTCGGCCGTTGCGGCCCATGCCGGGATCACCTTTGTCTACCCGGCGCAGAAGAGCTGGGTCAAGCGTTCGGACTACCTCATCCTGAAGCTGAACAATACCGAGATAAACGGAGTTAAGATATCCGTCAACGGGCTTGCCAGCGACATGCTGATGGTCGGGAGCACGGAATACAGGAAGGCGTTCAAGGATTTTGTCATCGTCCAGCCGGTCTGGGATCCGGGGAAGAATGAGGTCGTTGTCGAAGGGTTCAACAAGGAGAAAAAGATCGAGACGGCAAGCACCGACATTTTCTATAATCAGAAAAACGACCCCGCCCTCACCCCCAAGGAATACCGTGCCAACGTCATGCATACCCCCGAGGGGGAGGAGCTCTGTGCCCCCTGTCACAATATGAGCCCCACGGAGGCGCAGCTGAACAGCAGCCCGGAAAAGGGGAATCCCTGCTATACCTGCCATAAAAGGATGATGAGCGTGAAATTCGTCCACGGCCCGGCGGGAACCTTTTCCTGCGCCTATTGCCACAGCGCTGCGGGGCGCCCCAAATACTCCGCTGCCAAGCGGGACGCCGTCCTGTGCAACGAGTGTCACGCCGAGAAGGATGCGGAATTCAAAAAGCGCAAATACCTGCACGGCCCCATCGACGCCGGTCTGTGCGAGGTGTGCCATGATCCCCACGGCAGCGGCAACCCCGCCCAGTTGCGTCTGCCGGTAAACGAGCTCTGTCTGTCCTGCCACGAAAAGGTTGGAATAGGAACAGAAATCCATGCGGTGCGCACCCCTTCGGGGGGCGGGCATCCGCTGAGCGGGCCGAAGGATCTTTCCCCGTTGCGACAAGGGAAGGAGTTCTGCTGCGTTTCCTGCCATAACCCCCACTCAGGGGATGCGCGGTACTATTTTCAGTCCAATGATGCGGATAAGATGAAGTTATGCCAATTATGCCACAAATATTAGATTCGTGAGGAGTGAAGAGCGATGCGTGAAGTGAAACATCCTATTGACAGGCAGGTGACTATGAAATCGATGAAGATGGTTGGATTATCCGTGAAATCTGCGGCAGTTGCGTTGACTTTCGCTTTCCTGACGGGGTGCGCCACCGCTCCCCAGGTGAAGGAGCGCTATTTCTGGCCGCCCCTCCCCGACACCCCCCGCATAGAGTGGCTTGGCGCCTATTCGGGCGAGGGGGACCTGAAGACCAAGGGAGCGCTGGCCGCCTTGCTTGGTGAGGAGTTTAGCAAGCGACTGGGATTTCCCGTGTATGTAACCTCTGACGGGGCAGGCAAGATATATGTGTCTGACCACGTGCTGCGCGGGGTCATGGTGTTTGACCTGGCCCAGAAGGAAGCGCACGCGCTGGGCGGGGAAAAGACGGCCGGAATGTTCCAGCTCCCCAGCGGCGTCGCCCTGGACGGCGACGGCAACATTTATGTGGGGGACAGCCCCAAAAAAACGATAACCGTGTTTGACCGCTCGGAAAATGCCAAGGCGGTGTTCGACCTGACCAAAGATGTCAAGTCGATTGCCTCGATCGCCATTGACCGGAACAGAAAGCGGCTGTATGTCCCCGATGTGCAGGGGCACAAGATAGCGGTCTACGACCTTGCCGGCAAACTCCTCCGGACTATCGGCCCGCAGCGCGGCGGGGGTGACGGGGAGTTCAATTTCCCCACCTCCGTGGCCTTGGACAAGGACGGCAACCTGGTGGTCTGCGATTCCATGAACGCCCGCATCCAGCGTCTGTCTCCCGAGGGGGAGTTCCTGGGGAAGTTCGGCAAGCGGGGGGACGGTATCGGTGAATTCAACATCATAAAGGCGGCGGCGGTCGATTCGGAGGGGCATATTTACGTCACCGACGGGAAAGGGCACAAGGTCACCATTTTTAACGAAAAGGGGGAGACCCTGATGCAGTTCGGCGGGGCGTTTGCGCAGCAGGCCGGCACCACGGTCGCTCCCGGCGGGTTCCTCCTCCCCCAGGGGATATTTATCGATGGCAACGATACCATTTATGTCGTGGACCAGATGAACTACCGCGTTCAGGTATTCCAGTATATGAACGATAAATACTGGAAAGAACATCCGGTTCCCGGCCAGCAACCTCCGCAGGAGGCCGTCGTCCCCGCAAAAGCTCCGGCGAAATAACGCCTTCCCCGTTACATTGCGGACCACAACCGGAGAGCTCCGGGGTTTTCAAAACCCCGGAGCTCTCCGGTTCTTCCATTGAATACAGGGACCTTCCCATTAACCGATGCCCGGTTATTTCACTGTCAAATAACGTTAAAATGCTTTTCCTCCCGTAACGGGGAAAAGACGTCTGGATAAAATATCAAACATAACGGCATGTTAGCCAGTTATGCGGGTTTGGCATGCCGTTTGCTACTTATTAAAACACATGCAATCAGATGGTACGGTGGATGTCCAGTTTCCCGGCTGCCAATACCATTCCAAAAACAAAATGAAGGAGGTGGGTGAGAGCACAGCGATCAAAAGGGAACCAGGATGTAGTCGGCAGGATTGAATGTGATGTGGTAAAAACCAAACTAAAAGGAAGGATTGAAAAATGAAAAAAATCGCATTGTTGACAGCAGCACTCGTAATGACCTCCACCATGGCCTTCGCGGCCGCAGACACCATCGTGGGAAGCGCCCATGACCTGAAGGGCACTTACGGCGGCATTAACCAGGGGAGCACCGAACTGTGCGTGTACTGCCATACCCCGCACAACGCGGTCAAGGATATCCCGCTCTGGAACAGAAAGAACCCTACTGCTACCGACTTTCAGCTTTACAAATCCAGCATTACCCTGACCGATGAAGCCAAACTCGCTGCCTTCGGCACCGACAGCGTCTCCCTCTTCTGCATGAGCTGCCATGACGGCGTTACCAAGCTCGGCGCCTTCATCAACGACCCGGCGCTCGCTAATGGCACAACCCACACCGCGTCCGGTTCGGCACTGGCCGCCACCAACTACGCCAACCTCGGCACGAACCTGAAGAACGACCATCCGGTAGGCTTCTCCTATGCAGTGGCAGTGGGCCAGGACTCCCTGAGCGGCACCGGCGGACTGCGTACCATTACGGAAGTAAAGACCCGTTTCGGGATCAGCAACTCCGGCGCATATGCACCGTTCTTTGCTGGTAACGGCAAAACCGATACCATGGAGTGCGCAAGCTGCCACAAGGTTCACATGCCGGGCACCAGCGGGAACTTCCTCCGCATCGAGAACACCGGCAGCAACCTCTGCCTTGCCTGCCACGCCAAGTAAAATGTGACATCTGCTGATCGCGGTTCAATGGGGGTGGAAGCGATTCCACCCCTTTTTTTTCGTTCGGGCCGCGCATCGTGAAGTCCGACCTGCACCGCACAATTAACAGTTGCCGATAACCTCCGTTTTACCTATAATGGCTAGCCCAAACCTGTGAATCAGCCGGGAACGTTACGTTATTTCACTGCCCCGGAGCGTGCGACGCTGATTTTTCCCGGCAACCGTGGCCGAACCGGCCGATAGTTACGCATAAACAGGCAGTTATTTTCTCCGGTCTTGCGCCAAATTTTTGGCGCGATAGGTACGGTACTTGCAGCATTCATCGAAGCAACCCTCGACGCCATGCCGGCAAGCGGCCCGCACGTCTTACGGTTTAACGGCAAGAATGGACAGGAGCAAGAGTTAACGGATGCCGGGTAGATTCTTCATCATAAGCAGCATGGTTTTCGCATCGCTTTTGCTGGCTGCCGGCATGCTCGCCGCGCCGTCCGTGGAGGCGCGGCTCTCCGGCGAGGCCGAGCTTGGCTATCAAAGCTTCGATTCCGAAGTGAACGGCGCGAAGCGGGACGCCAGTTCTTTCCAGCAGCGCTATTCGCTTTTGTACGGTAATGACGGACGGCTGGGCAAAGGCAGTTTGGGGAAGTACAAGTATGCCCTGGGGTACGAATGGGGTTCCGTCGATACGGAACTGAAGACCCCGACCGAAGAGACGAACCCTTCCGTCAGTGCAGGTCATATCCTTTTTAACGGGGAGCTCAGTTTCACGCCGATGAACCTTCCCGTTCGTTTTAGCGCCTACAGCCGCGATATGAACCGCATCAGGTTCCTGTCGGACAGCATATCCGGTCCCGTTTCGACCGGAGACGACATCATCACCCCCGGCATTAACGACAACCTGATGGACGGCACGCGCGTCAGCAGCGGCGCAACCCTGTGGCTCGGCGTCAGGAACGACCTGCGTGAAGACCGAAGCTCCGTTTTTATGGAGATCCCCGTGTTACTGGTTGACTATCAGGATGATTATGTCCGTGATATGAAAAGCCTGACGCAGCAGAATACCCGGTCGAGAAAGCTGGCCCTTGTCGGCTATAAAAAGAACAACTGGCTCCATTACCGGCAGAGCCGGCATGATGATTATCTCAACAGAGATTCGAGCTTCAGGGAGGACCGGTATATTCTGGGCTCCGTGGACCATAGACTGAATCGCACATGGTCCGATCTGACCAACTGGATAACGATTTCAGCCGACGGCCAATTTATCAAGCGCCAGGACCAGTCGCTGGGAAATTCCGAGACCTACGACCTGAATCTTTTTGCCGTCGCTTCACGGGAAAAGTGGGAAGCAAGGACCTTCAACACTCTCAACCGGACACTGGACGTCACCGGACTGACAACCATTACGAAAGTCCCTCTCCACATCCAGGGGGTATGGGGGGCTGAGACCGATTGGAAGGTCCGACTGTCGTCCGATCGTGAGAAAAGAATCATGGCGGACAGATCCCTGTCCGACAGAGACGATCTGCTGGCTTCGCTCCAGGTGTATACGTTCAAGCGCTCCCAGTTCACCCTTTCCCCTTCCATCTCGGTGGAACGGGTTGAACAGAACAAGGACAGGACCATCGCCTTTGACGGCGGCGTAGAGACGGCAAGCACCCGCCGCTTTTCCGATATCTTCGGCTTATCCGCCGGCTACAAGGTGAAGGTATTTTCCGCGGAGGGGACCGTGAACTCCGACTATCTGGAGCAGACCATCACCGGACGCGGAGTCTACAAGGTTTCCGATACAATCAGGTTCGTCCTGGAGGAAAATATCACTACCGCCGGAGGCACCCGCAACGAGATAGCGAACACCACCATTACGGCCAACCAGGGGTTCCTGGGAGGGGCGTCCAGCACCACTTTCAGAACCCGCGATGAGCCCACAGAGGGGTTCAGCCGCTTTGTCACCACGTTTACGACGTCCTGGACTCCGCTGGCCAGGTTGAGGGTCGGCTTTACGGCCGCCGAAGACATTTTCAAGCCGGACAACGGTGATACCGATATCATAACTTCCCTCGGAAATACTATCGATTATTCCCTTCCCAACTTTGCCGTCGGCTCCAACGTACGATATAGAACGAGGAGCGCCGGAAGCCTCCGCAGTAACGACATTGCCGCAACCGGCACGGCAAGCTATACCCCCAACCGGAACATAAAGGCAAGCATCCGCTACACCTATGCAAAGGTGAAGGAAAATGACACGGTTACAACCAATGTGGATCTGGCTCAAAAATTCACCTACACGGTGAACAGTTTGAGAGGCGGCAATCTGAAACTGTTGGATCTCACTGAAGAGCTCACCTATGAGAAGGCGGATAATACATTATCGTTCTCTCAATTTTCATCCAAAAAGAGGTTGACGCTCGGAGCGACGTACTATCCCACCAAAAATATTTTTGTCGCCGCTACCGCCAGGTACTCGCTGCTTGATCCCGGCGATGAAAAAGAGTGGATGGGTAGCGGTGCTGTCGGTGCGGTTTTCAACAAATTGCAGGCGAATATCGACTACAGCTACGGCAGGCGCTACAACAGCGAAACGAGGACCGAAAAACGCTTCTCGGCCAATTTGAAGAAACAGTTCTGACCATTTAAGCGAAAAAATGGTTCAGAAATTGTTGATGCACTCGCAAAAAGCCTTTTCCCCCTCCCTCGACGGGAGGGGGTTAGGGGGTGGGTGGAGCTGCAACCTGCTGAAATCGTGGCAATTTCCCCCCCACCCTGACCCTCCCCCGCAAGGGGGGAGGAGACTGTTTTTGAGAATTTGCGAGAGCATCAGGTGTTAATCCGTGAAAATCCGTTGGCCTTTTGTGGTCTTAGGGGTGAGTGATGGTAAAGCCCATGGCATTCAAAACCATGATGACCGCTTCTCTTTGGCTGTGTCTCCTTTCACCCGCATGGGCCGATTTTAAAGAAGAGATTGATATTCATGAACTTAATCGGAATAAAATAAAGACGATGGCGCACTTCCACAAGGCAGCAAAACATGGAGACGCGGATGCACAATTCGCCCTTGGCTGTATGTACTATAACGGCAGCGGGACCGCTGTGGACAAAGGGAAGGCGGTGAGATGGTTTCGCAAAGCCGCCGAACACGGGCATATAGAAGCCCAGAAAAACCTTGGATTTATCTACGCCAAAGGTGACGGCGTCGAAAAGGATTTGGCGGAGGCTGTACGGTGGTTTCGCGCGGCGGCCGAACAGGGTGAAGTGCAGGCCCAGTTCAGCCTGGGCAGCATGTACTATAACGGCTGGGGGATTGGAGAGGACAAGGCGGAAGCGGCCAAATGGTGCCGGAAGGCCGCTGAACAGGGGGACCCCCATGCACAGTTCATTCTCGGCTCCGCGTACGTCCAGGGGCAGGGGGTGAAACAGGACTTTGCAGAGGCGTCACGATTTTTTCGCCGGGCCGCGGCGCAGGGGCATTCGGAAGCCCAGACCAGCCTCTGTCTTTTGCTGTATAACGGCTGGGGGGTTGATAGAGACAGGGGTGAGGCGGAAAAATGGTGCCAAATGGCTGCCGACCAGGGAGACGTAAAGGCGCAGCAAATCTTGAGTACACTGGGCAACCACAGAATTTCCTTCCGCACTCCATAATTTCCCGTCATTACCGGCCAACGTTGTCAAAGTCAGCCGGTGCTGCACGGGGGACTCCGCTTTTCTCCCACATCCGCCTTCCTTTTAAAGTTGTTTCTTCAGAGATCAAACTGCAATCCATCGCGGCTAAAGCCGCCGCACACGTCGTATCCGGTGTATCCATCCCACATCAAAATTCTGGGAAATATATAAGTCGGCGCCCCAGTGCGGGCGGGTCGTTGCTTTTATCTTTCTGCAAATATATCCGGTATAAAAACGGCAATTGGACACGGATTAACACGGAAAAAGCGGATTAAAACTGATAATTCAAGGAGATAACCGGATTACTACCACAACCTTTTGGGTTAATGCTCTCAGTGGTTTAAATCCGTGAAATCCGTATAAATCAGATTTGATCCGTGTTCAAAATGCTTTTTCTGAATAAAACGGATGGAAACTGATAACCAGGAAATGACGAACCCGAAAATTTCAGTGATAATCCCGGTGAAGCCGGGAGGGAATGTCCGGGCCATAGAGGGGCTCCGCAAGATTGATTATCCTCCCGACCTCGTCGAGATCCTGGTGGCGGAAGGGAGGCAGCCGAGCCGGCAGCGCAACCGGGCTGCGGCGTTCGCCTCTGGCGATATCCTCTATTTCCTTGACGATGATTCCATGGTCTCCTCCGATTTTCTGCGCAGGGCGGCGCGCCACTATGCCGACCCCGCCGTGGTGGCGGTCGGCGGCCCATCGCTCACGCCGGAGACCGACACCCTTCTGCAAAAGGCGCACGGCCTGGCGCTTTCCTCCCCGTTCGGCGGCGGCGGCGTGCGCAACCGTTACCGCCGGACCGGCGTTCCCCGCGCGACCGGCGACCATGAGCTTATCCTCTGCAACCTGAGTTTTCGCAGGGAAGTATTCCTGGAGTTCGGAGGGCTGGATGAGCGGCTCTATCCCAACGAGGAAAACGAGCTGATGGAAAGGCTCCAAAAGGGCG
>WSYB01000021.1:0-66790 GCA_009773645.1 Geobacteraceae bacterium | reverse complement strand
AAGGGCGGACTGCGGCTTATCCATGACCCGGATCTGGCGGTTTACCGGAGCCAGCGCCCCACATTCACGGCATTTGCCCGCCAGCTCTTCACCTACGGCAGAGGGAGGGCGGAACAGACCCTGATCAGCGGCAAGCCACGTTTCGTAAATTTCATCCCGTCCCTCTTTCTCCTCTACGTCACCCTGCTCCCCTTGGCGGACAAGCCTGTTTACTATCTCCCGCTTTTATGCTATGCACTAGCAGACATGTTTTTTAGTCTGTTCGAGTCGCTGACGAGAGGGCCTGGAGGGGCGCTCCCGCTTTTGCCGGTGATCTTCCCGGCACTGCATCTGGCCTATGGAGCGGGGCTCATCTGGGGACTCCTCTTCCCCCGTTTCCGGCGGAGTGCCACAGAGGGCGGAGACGTAACTATACGGCGGGCTTAAAGGCCGGGAAGCGGGAAGCGTAAAGGCCGGGAAGCGAGAAAGGCCGGGAAGCGGGATGTGTAAAGGCCTTTCCGGATCCCGAGTCCCGAGTCCCGGATTCTAAGTTTCCGAGTCCCGGGGTTAATCATGGGAGACGCTATGAATGGAAAGGGCACAATGGGAGCAAAAGGGGATTCGGCTGCATTTCTTCTTTTCATCATGGTTACATCTTTGTTCTGTGGTGCGCTGGTGATGGTTATCGAGGTGCTCGGTTCCAGGGTCATCGGCCCCTTTTTCGGTGCCAGCCTGTTTGTATGGACCTCTCTTATCGCCGTTACGCTGGTGGCTTTATCGGCGGGGTATGCGGTGGGGGGGATATTTTCAGACCGCAGGGAAACGCCCGATTATCTCTATGGCATTATCCTTTTATCGGGCTTTTTTGTGTTACTGATTCCGTTACTGAAAGGGACGGTCCTCAAGGCGTGCGTCCCGATGGGGCTCCGTGTGGGGGCATTGGCCAGTTCTACCATACTTTTCGGCCCTTCCCTGTTTTTGCTTGGATGCGTATCGCCATACATCATCAAGATTGCAGCACGGGAGATGAAAAATATCGGGAGGACGGTCGGGCTTTTCTATGCGTTGTCTACCGTGGGAAGTTTTATCGGCACTGTCTTCACCGGGTTCGTGTTGATCGCCTATTTTCAGGTCAATCAAATTTTTCTCACAGTTGGGACTGTTCTCATCGCGCTCTCCGTGATTTATTTTTTGACCTTCAGAAAGAACTATTATTTCACGGCCCTGCTGGTTATCCCCCTTTTATGGCCTTCCGGGGAGGGGCCGGTATCGAAGGTCATGAGTAACGGCACCACGGTAACCAAGGTTTTCAGCAAGGAGAATTTCTACGGAAAACTTACGGTGCTCGATTATTCATATCGGGAAAAGCATACGAGGGAGCTCGTCATTGACGGCCTGATTCAGGGCGGCATAGACATGGCCAATGGTTTGTCCGTATACGCATACCCTTACTACTCGCAGTTTCTTCCCTACAGCATGAACCCTGCCGGCAAGGAGTGTCTCGTCGTCGGTCTCGGGGCGGGAGTGATTCCCATGTGGTACGAAAAGATGGGGGTCAGGACCGATGTCGTGGACATTAATCCTGATATCGTCGAAATAGCGAGAAAGTATTTCGGCTTTTCTGTTTCCGGCGACGTGATCGTGGAAGATGCCCGCTACCATCTGAATACAACCGGCAAGAGATACGACTACGTGATCCTGGATGTCTTTAACGGCGATACCACCCCCGGCCATGTGCTCAGCAGGGAGGCTTTGCAGCTTATCAACGGGCATTTGACGGGTACCGGCATACTGGCAATAAACCTGATCGGGAGCATCAAGCAGGAGACCTTTATGACCGCTTCCGTGATAAAGACATTGAGAGATATCTTTGCCACAGTGGAACTCTACCCGAATTTCGAACCGGAAGAGCGGGAGGGGGTTGGGAATCTCACCGTCATCGCCTGCAACCATGCTTTACCTCCCATAAGCCCCGAACTGTTCAGGAAATTCCCCGTCCATCCCCTGGCGGCCGCGGTGCGTGAATTCAGGGGCAAAACGTTCCAGTTCCCCCGGGAAACTCCCGCGATTGTCCTTACAGACGATTACAATCCCATCGATTTTTATGATGTCTGGTTGAAGGAGAGAATCAGACAGGGCATTCTGAAAAATACCGAATGGGACATGATTATTTAGAGCCGGGAACCGGGAACCGGGAAAGGCCGGGAAGCGGGAAGCGTAAAGGCTTTTGCGGTTCCCGGTTCCCGGTTCCCGGATCCCGAGTCCCGGCCTTTCCCGGTTCCCGAAAAAGGTGTAATACGTGGACTTAAGCATCGTGGTGCCCATATTCAACGAGGAAGAAAACATCCCGGCCCTGTATGGCAAGGTGAATGCTGCGTTGGCGGAGAGCGGCCTCGCTTACGAGCTTATAATGGTCGATGACGGCTCTCTCGACGGCTCCTTTGAGCTTTTGCGCGACCTTGCCCGGCGGGACCCGCAGGTCAAGGTGATTCGCTTCCGGCGCAACTTCGGCCAGACTGCCGCCATGGCTGCCGGTTTTAATGCCGCCACCGGCCGGGTCGTCGTCCCCATGGATGGTGACCTGCAGAACGACCCGACCGATATACCGCTGCTTCTGGCAAAGATCGAGGAGGGGTACGACGTGGTTTCGGGGTGGCGCAGGGAGCGCAGGGACACCTTCGTTAATCGCAAACTACCCTCAATACTCGCCAATCTCCTCATCTCCAGGCTGACCGGCGTCCATCTCCACGACTACGGCTGTACTCTCAAGGCGTACCGCCGTGAGGTGCTGGAGGGGATAAACCTCTACGGGGAGATGCACCGGTTTGTGCCGGCGCTCGCTTCCCAGGTGGGGGCCAAGGTGACCGAGCTGCCGGTAAAACACCATCCGAGGCTTTACGGCAAGAGCAAATACGGCATCTCCCGCACCATGCGGGTCGTTCTCGACCTGATGACGGTGAAGTTCCTCCTCACTTACTCCACCAAACCGATCCAGCTTTTCGGCAAGTGGGGGGTGTACACCCTCCTGGCCGGAGCCTTGAGCGGCGGCGTCACCATCTACATGAAGCTGTTCGAACATACCAGCATGAACAGGAATCCCCTCTTGATCCTTACCGCCTTCCTCCTCTTCATGGGGGTGCAGTTCATCGTCCTGGGGCTCCTCGGCGAGCTGAACGCCCGGACCTATTACGAAGCCCAGGCAAAGCCGATCTATGTGGTAAGGGAAACGGTGAATCTGAAAGGCCGGGAAGCGGGAACCGGGAAAGGCCGGGAAGCGTGAGAGGCCGGGAAGCGGGAAGTGTAAAGGCCGGGAAGCGGGAAGCGTGAGAGGCCGGGAACCGTGAAGCGTAAAGGCCTTTCCGGATCCCGCTTCCCGAGTCCCGAGTCCCGGATTTTAAGTTCCCGGTTCCCGGATCCCGAAATGGTGTTGAGTGATGAAAGATCACAAAGAACTGGATGTCTGGAAAAACAGTATCGACCTGGTTACCGAGATATACCGGCTGTCGGCATCGTTTCCCAGGGAAGAGGTGTACGGTTTGACGGGCCAGATGCGAAGGGCGGCAGTTTCGATCCCTTCGAATATTGCCGAAGGAGCTGCGAGAAATACGAGCAAGGAATTCGTTCAGTTTCTATTTATCGCGCTCGGGTCCGCCGCTGAATTGGAAACGCAGCTCATCATTGCGGAACGGCTGGGGTTTGGCGACAATCATACGGAGACGGCACATCGAGTTCTAGCGATAAAACAAATGCTAAACGGCCTCATTCGGCATTACCGGACCAAGGGGAATGCTAATGTCTGAAGCATTTCTCCCGGATCCCGCTTCCCGCTTCCCGAATCCCGCTTCCCGGACCCCGGATCCCGCTTCCCGGATCCCGCTTCCCGGCCCTCTCCGCGTCCTCATGCTGGCGCCGACCCCGTACTTTGCCGACCGCGGCTGCCATGTCCGCATCTACGAGGAAGCCCGCGCCCTTATCCGGCTCGGCCACGAGGTCCGCATTGTCACCTACCATATAGGCCGCGACATGCCCGGGATACCCACCTACCGCATTCCGGCGGTGCCCTGGTATAAGAAGCTTGCCGCCGGGCCGTCCTGGCACAAGCCCTATCTGGATATGATCCTGCTATGCCGGGCGCTCACGGCGGCGAGGCTTTTCAAGCCCGATATCCTCCACGCCCACCTCCACGAAGGGGCGTTCATCGGTCTGTTTCTCCGAAGGCTGCTGTCCGTTCCCCTGGTATTCGACTGTCAGGGGAGCCTTACGGCGGAGATGCTCGATCATGGTTTTATCAGGCGGGGGTCGATGCTGTACGGCCTTTTCCGGCACCTGGAGAGGTTCATCAACCGGCGGGCCGATTTCATCATCACCAGTTCCGGCGCAGGAGCCCGAGAGCTCAGGGAAAACCGGGGGGCCGGCAATGACGGCGTCAGGGGGGTGATGGATGGAGTCGACACCGACGAGTTCAGGCCGTTCCCCGGGGAGGCCGCCCGCAGGGAGTTGGGGCTTCCGCTGGACAAGCCGGTAGCGGTTTTCCTGGGGGTCCTTAACCGGTATCAGGGGATTGATCTGCTGCTGGAGGCGATCAGGATGCTCAAGGAGGCGGGGGTGTCCCTGCACTTTCTGATAATGGGCTTTCCCGATGGGAAATACCGGCAAAAGGCCGAAGAAGCCGGAGTCGGCGGCTCCATAACCTTTACCGGCAGGATCGACTATGCCAGGGCACCCGTTTACCTCTCCGCCGGCGATATTGCCGTCTCTCCGAAGATATCCCTAAGCGAAGCAAACGGCAAGCTTCTGAATTACATGGCCTGCGGGCTTCCCACCGTGGTGTTCGACACCCCGGTAAACCGCGAGATTCTCGGCGATACCGGGGTCTATGCCAGGTACGGAGACGCCGCCGACTTTGCCGCCCGGATAGCGGACCTCATTCGGGATAAGCCCCGGATGGCGGACCTGGCCGGAAGGGTACGGGAAAAGGCGGAACGGGACCATTCCTGGCTGGCCAGAGGGAAGGAACTTGCGGAAATATACCGGCTGGTAAAGGATCGGGAAGCGGGAAAGGCCGGGAAGCGGGAAGCGTAAAGGCCGGGAACCGGGAAACGGGAAGCGGGAACCGGGAAAGGTCGGGAACCGGGAAGCGTGAACAGTAAAGGCCTTTCCGGATCCCGGATCCCGAGTCCCGAATCCCGGATTTTATGTCCCGATCCCCGATCCCGAAATAAAGAGGTACTAGATGATGAACAACCGGTGGCGTGACATCGCCTGTTTTATCGTGCTCGTCGCAGTGGGAAGCCTGCTCTATTCCAGGACGTTGCACATCCCCTGGCTTTTCGACGATATTCAGAATATAATCGACAACCTTTCCATTCGCGATCTCCCCGGGGCCTTCAGCGGGATTGCCGGGCCGCGCGGTGTCGCGTACCTTTCCTTTGCCCTCAACTATCATTTCGGGGAGCTGGAGCCTTACGGTTTTCATCTGGTCAATATCGCCATCCACATCCTCACCTCCTTCATCATCTATCTGATATTGAAGAGGGTATTTTGGTCCCCGCTTCCCGCTTCCCGCTTCCCGCTTCCCGGCTTTTTACCGGCGGCCGGGGCGCTCATTTTTCTGGCCCATCCGCTCCAGACCCAGGCGGTCAACTATATCGTGCAGCGCATGGCGAGCCTGTGCGGACTTTTTTTCTTCCTGTCGATCCTTCTCTTCATGGTGGCCAGGGAGAGGCTCCAAGGGGGGGAACGTTTCTTCTCACTCCGCCACCTGGCTTTCTATGGGCTTTCCATCGCCAGCGGCGTTCTCGCCTTGGGCACCAAGCAGAATGCGGCGGTGCTCCCGGTGGCGCTGGTGATGGTCGATCTTTTTTTCGGGAACCGGGAAAGGCCGGGAAGCGGGAAAGGCCGGGAAGCGGGAACCGGCAAATTCACTGCTCACTGTTCCTCGTTCCTTGTTCCTCGCTCCTCGCTCCTGGTCTATCTCGTCCCCTTTCTGCTGGTGACCTGCTTGATTTCCTACCGGCAGATCGGCAGTGAGGCGTCAGTCCTCAAGGATGAGGTGAGGGCTCAGTACTGGACAAAGGCCGCTGTGGCCCCGGCCGCTGAAAAGCCGGCCGCTGAAGCTGCAAAAGCTGCGAAAGCGCCCGCCCCCGTCACCCTTGCCAAGCCCCCCGCGAATTTACGGCTCGTCTACCTGGCGACGGAGTTCTCGGTGTTGTGGCTCTACCTCCGTCTCCTCTTTCTCCCGTACGGGCAGGTTTTCGACTACGGCTACCCACTGGTCGGCGAGATCGTAACTCTGCAGACGGCGGCGGCCTTCCTTGGCCTGCTGCTGCTGTTCTGTCTGGCGGTGTACGTGCGGAAAAAGCTGCCGCTCGTCTCCTTCGGCATCTTCTGGTTCTTTCTGACTCTTTCGGTGGAATCCACGGTCATCCCCCTCGATGCGGTGATGGAGCACCGCCTCTACATGACGATGTTCGGTTTTGCGCTCGTGGTGCCGGAGCTTTTGCGCCGGGTTCCGCGCGTCCGGGTGAGGACCGCGCTGACCTGTCTGGTCATCCTGATCTTTTCCGTTCTGACCTGGCAGCGCAATTCCCTGTGGGCCGACACCATCGCCTTTGCCCGGGACAATGTCCGCAAAGCCCCTCACAATCAGCGCAATTATCTGACCCTGGCAACCGCTTACGCCGATGCGGGGCGCTGGGGTGAGGCGGAGCAGACGTTAAAGGAGGCGATCAAGCTGCGGCCGGATTATTATCTCCCCTACGACAATCTGGGCACGGCGCTGTTTCGGCAGGGAAAGCCGCTGCAGGCGCTCTATTTTTTCACACTGGCCGCTCAGATGGCGCCGGGATATCCCAATGCCCTCTACAACGCAGGGCTGGCACTGATTCAGCTCGGTGACGTCGCTTCCGCCCAGGCGATCGTGCCCAGGTTGAAGAGACTCGATGCGCGGCTCGCGGCCCAGCTTGAGGCGGCTGTAAGAGCCGGGAAGCGGTGACGGCCGGGAAGCGTGAAGAGTAAAGGCCGGGAAGCGGGAAAGGCCGGGAAGCGGGAAGAGTAAAGGCTTTTCCGGATCCCGGATCCCGAATCCCGAGTCCCGGATTTTAAGTTCCCGAGTCCCGAATCACGGATTTTATGCCCCGGATCCCCTCCCCGGTCCCCGAAAATTCAATTGACAATTTTGGCAAGAGGCGTTAATTTCGCTTCATGGTTCCCGGTCCAGGTCCCAGGTCCCCGGTCCCCGGTTCCCGAATCCCGAATCCCGAATCCCGGTCCCAGAAAAAAGTGGAACTGAATTTGCATTAAGGTGTATGTCGGATGGAAACGCACCGCTATATTTTTGGTTCTGATTTTGCATAAATTCCAGCAATAACCAGTTGATGAAGAGGAGGAAGTCATGTACTTAAGGCTATTTTTAAGTATCGTCTGTTTGCTCGGATGTGCGAATTTTGCCCATGCGGCGCCATTTGCGTACATTGCGAACAACGCCGATAACACCGTTTCGGTGATAGATACGGCCACCAATACCGTCACCGCAACCGTTACGGTGGACCAAAAGCCTTACGGAGTGGCGGTAAATCCTTCCGGCGGGCGCGTCTACGTGTCCAACCAAACGGGCAAATCCATTTCGGTTATCGACACGGCGACCAACGCCGTGGCCAAAATGACCCTGGCCTACACACCCGGTGGTTTGGCGGTCAACCCCGCGGGAACGCGGCTTTATGTTGCCAACAATGACAACATGTCCATTTCGGTAATCGATATAAATCCCGCCTCCGCAAATTATCTTACGGTATTGAATACGGCCACGGTCGGACAGAACTCTCCCGACGGCGTGGCGATGAGGCCGTACACTCCGGGGATGGGCGCCAGTGCGGCGGATAATCGCGTCTATGTCACCAGCTTCGGCAGCAACAAGGTTTCCGTGTTTAACACCGCGTTGCTGGAAACGAGCCCCTCGACCGCCAAGATTATCGACATCACCGTGGGTAACCCGGCACTGCCCACCGACATCACCGCTCCCAAGGGTATTGCCGTGACCCCCGACGGGACCAAGGTGTATGTGGCGAATCTCCGTTCCAACAACGTTTCAGTGATCAGCACCTCCTCAAATACCGTAACGGCTACGATCAACACCTCTGCCGCAGGGACGGAGCCTTACGGCGTGGCCATCAATCCGGCCGGGACCAAGGCGTACGTATCAAACTCGGCGACCGGTTACTCGGTCTCCGTTATCGATATCGCAAGCGACACGGTGACGGGTAAGGCGGACTTGACGGTGGGAGCTTCACCATACGGCATAGCCGTCACCCCTTCCGGCTCCAGGGTGCTGACGGCGAACGCGCTCTACAACAATGTATTAGTGATTGATGCGACAACAACCCCACCAACCCAAACGACTACGGTGGCCGTGGGGGGAACCCCGTACAGCCTGGGGAACTTCATCGGTCCGGAGCTCATTCCGATCACGGTCACACCCGGGACCGGTGGGAACATTGTCCCTGCCGATGGGACGATTACGGTGAATGGGGGGACGATACAGGCGGCCAAGGGACGTGATCTGACCGTGAACATTATACCTGCGCATCCCTCGAACTTCGTAACGCAGAGTGTGACGGTGGACACCAATCCTCCCGAGAACCCGGTTCCGTCCAGCTATACCTTCACTAACATAACAACACCGCACACCATCTCAGCTACGTTCAACCGGGTTTCTTATACCGTCACCATCTCCAAACAAAATACAGGGACCGGCACGGTGACCAGCACGCCGGCCGGGATCAACTGCACCACCTCTTCCTGCAGCACATCGTTCCCGGTTAATACCGCCCTGACGCTGGTGGCTCAGGCCGACGCGGGTTCCGCTTTCCTGGGGTGGTCAGGGGGGGGGTGTGAGCCTGATGGCACTGGGACACTAGATCCTTACTCAGGCGCTTATACTCTATGCAAAGCGACGTTGAACGGCATCAACACGGACTTCCTGACCGGCGAATATGAAATGAAAGCCAACTTCTACAAGTTGCCGGTAACCACGCTTCAGGGCGCCTATAATGGAGCTGGGGCGGCGCCCATTGCGTGCACGGCCACCTACAACGAAGATTTCGACGCGAACCTGGCCAAGACGGTAACCCTGGATTCGGCGAGCCCCAACACCACCCTGACCATCAAGACCGCGGGTGTGCCGTTTAAAGTCAGCGCCGGCACGTTGATATTAAGCAAAAACACGTTTATCATTAAGTAAGAAACGTTAAGGTTAACGGCACATATCAAAAAGAGACAAAAGGAGGTTTACAATGTTGAAAAAAGTTTGTTTGACAATGGCATCGGTTGCGGCGATTTCGGCTCTGGTGATTGGTACGGCAAGCGCAGGGAATGATAAGTTGGTGGTGAAGGATAATGCGACCCCTACTCCTAATTCTGTATTTGCTGTTCAGGATGATGGGACAATCAATGGTGCTTTCCTAAAGTGGGATCCCGTTCTTAAACGAATGGGAGTTAACACCGTAACACCCGGTTCTCCGATGGAAGTAGTGGCTGAATGGCCTACTTCTTTGGGCTCCAACACCCATTCTGTTTTCACAAGTTATGGCGATTCATCGCGATTTACAATAAGGATGGCAAATGGTACAAAAGCGCTACCAACCAAAACATTAAATGGTGCACAGCTTGGTAACTTAAACTTCAGAGGATATGATGGAACTAATTTCAATTCGTCAGCAAATGCTGCAATTGTTGCTAACGCAGAAGAAGATTTCACTCCCACATCAATGGCAACTCGCCTGGTATTTTTTACTACCCCTGTAGGTCAGGCATTTGGCGCTGAAAGATTGAGGATAACTCCATCGGGTAATATTGGTATTGGAACGAGTGCTCCAACGTCTAAACTCCAAGTTGTCGGTCTTCCTGTCTATGCCGACAATGCTGCCGCTCTTCTCGGTGGTCTTACTGCTGGGGCGTTTTACAGAACAAGTACTGGCGTTTTAATGGTGGTTTACTAGCTATTTGCCCTTAATGATGTTTAAAGGCGGCCATCCTCGGGTGAGCCGCCTTTTTTATTAAATCTCACGCTTTCATCTTTACGGTAAAGACCCATTTAAGCTGCAAGGAGTGTGTCAAATATTGAGAGACTTTATTATGCAAATATTGTATACTAAAATTAGTTTTATGGTTGTTCTGCTACATCAGTGGCTGTCTGAGGCTGTAATAACGATTTGAAAAGGCTATATGTCTGACGCTATTGCTATAAAGGTAGAAAATCTCTCTAAAATTTACAAACTCTACAATTCCCCCGTAGACCGCCTGAAGGAATCCCTGCATCCGCTGCGGCGGCAGTACCATCACGATTTCTACGCCCTCAATGATGTCAGTTTCGAGATAAAAAAAGGCGAATCGCTCGGGATCATCGGTAAGAACGGTTCGGGCAAGTCTACTCTCCTGAAGATCCTAACAGGTGTACTTACACCCACATGTGGCAGCGTAACAGTCAACGGCAAGGTGTCTGCCCTTCTGGAACTTGGCGCTGGTTTCAACCCTGAGCTTACCGGTATCGAGAACGTCTACTTCAACGGCATGCTTATGGGTTACACTCGAGAGGAGATGGATGAGAGGCTTGACGATATTCTCTCCTTCGCAGATATAGGCGAATACGCTTGTCAGCCGGTAAAAACCTATTCCAGCGGTATGTTTGTTCGGCTGGCATTTGCTGTGGCGGTATTAGTTGAGCCAGATATTCTAATAGTAGATGAAGCACTTTCTGTAGGTGATATATATTTTCAGGCTAAATGCATAAAAAAAATGAGGACCATATTAGATAATGGGGCAACGTTATGTTATGTTAGTCATGACATGCGTTCAATAAAAAGTGTTTGTAGCGTAGGCATATATATTGTTAAAGGAGTGATTGAACAGATAGGTGATGCCGCACAAATTACAGAGTCTTATGATAGAGATAACGATATTAACAAATCAGTAATTGACAGCAATAATATTGCAACTACCAAATGTACCGACATAAATAACTATACAATTAATAATAGTTCTAGTTATAACAGAATCCAAAATGGTAAAGCTTCATTTATTGGCATAACGATCTTAAATAGTAATAAGCAAACTGTTAATACAATTCGCTATGGTGAAATAGTAACTCTTAGGTATATTATAGAGGCATACGAGGACATTGATATACTGTCATGCGGATATAAGATATGTGACAAAAATGGAATCGAGATAATTTACTCTGGACTCATGATCGAAGATAAACCGATAATGGACGTTAGAAAAGGTGATAAAATATTAGTAGACTGGGAATTTGCTGTATCATTAATGCACGGTGAATATAGTATATCGTCAGTACTTGCAATCCCTATAGATTTAGATAATGCGCTTGTTGACATATGCGATAACATACCAATAGCTTATCAATTTAAAGTGGATGAACGACCGAAGGTTAGATTATACGGCTTAGTTCATTGGGATAACAGAGTAAATATTGTTAAGTTAAATAAGTAGATTATAACTATAATATAATAAAACCTGTGCTGTTAACAACATACAGTCTGCTATTTAAAGTTGTATACTATAGTTAATCAGCATTATGAAATAATTATAATTATGAAACTTGCTATAATGCAGCCATATTTCTTCCCCTATATCGGTTATTTTCAGGCGATACATGCTGTAGATAAGTATATACTTTATGACAATCTCAATTATATAGAAAATGGGTGGATTCATCGTAACAGGTTTCTTGTAACAAATGGTAAACCAACTTATTTAAATGCTGAAATACAGTCAAGAAGCTCCTTTAAAAAAATAAAAGACGTGGATTTGGTTGATAACAACAGATGGCGATCAAGAATAATGAAAAGTCTTTATTTGAACTATAAGAAGGCAGCTTATTTTGAAGAAACATATTCATTAGTTGAAGGTGTAATTTATAGTAAAGTCGGTAAACTGTCAGATCTTAATTATATAGGGATTAAATCAATTTGCGATTATCTGGACATTAATACTATATTAAACAATAATATTTCCAAATACGATGATATGGAAAACAGGTTATCATTATTACCATTAGTTAGTGGTGAGTTTAATTGCTATAAATTAAGTAAACCAAGTGTAAAAGTAATTCGAGTTCTTGAAATATGTTATACTGAAAAAGCTGATGAATTCATAAATGCAATAGGTGGACAAGGCCTATATGATAAAACTGAATTTATGCAAAATGGAATAAAGCTGATGTTTGTCAAAACAATCGATCAGCCATATAAACAATTATCTAATACTTATTATCCTGGGCTATCTATAATAGATGTTCTTATGAATTGCGGAAAAGATGGCGCGAAAGAAAGACTAATTAAATATGAGCTTATCTGAATTTGATAATGACTACTGGGTAAATTTCTGGAGAACAAGCCAGATACTTGATAATAGTGATCCCCAAATGCAGATTGGGAGGACTATTAATAAAATACCTATTAGCGAACAAAATTGGGAGCTAACGCTAAACTTTATTGAGAACAAATTAAAAATATATAAGAGCGATGTAATATTGGATTTATGTGCTGGGAATGGACTTATCACACTGCCAATATCGCTTAAATGCAAGACAGTAACTGCTGTTGACATATCAGAACCACTACTTACTAGAATAGACACAAAAAAGAATAAAAATGTAACGTGCATATTGGAGGATGTAAGGAAGATAACATTTGAGGCAGAATCTTTTGACAAGGTAATATTGTACTTTGCTCTTCAGCACTTCAATGATCAAGATGTAATTGATATTCTTGAAAAGGTATATTTGTGGCTAAAGCCTGGCGGACTATTCTATATTGGCGATATTCCTGACATCGACAAGTTTTTTGTATATTATAATACACAAGAGCGTATTGATAGTTTCATTCATTCTGTAAAAACAAATACAAGAGCAATTGGGACATGGTTTAATAAAGTCATGTTGACATATATGGCTAGTTATGCTGGATATACGAAGTCTGAAATAGTAGTACAACCAACGTATATGATTAATTATCATTATAGATTCGATATATTAATTACGAAATAGATCATATTGGGTACACTGTTCATTTAAGAATAAATTTACTTTAGGGGATAACTTATGTTTAATAATATAATTTATGTCTTAGGAATGCCCAGATCCGGAACAAGTTGGTTAGGGCAAGTTTTTGATAGTAGTCCACAAACTAGATTTAGGTTATCGCCATTATTTTCGTATGCATTTAAAAATCAATTAAACGAGCATTCTACTTTAAACGAGTGGGAGGAGCTATTTAAACGTGTTTATCATACTAATGATGAATTTATGGAGCAAACTGCGCGCAGGGAATCCGGTTTATATCCTACTTTTAGCGTTAAAGATGAAAACCCGGAATTCCTTGTAATTAAAGATACACGATTTCATAATTTGACATCACAAATGCTTAAACTTGTTGATAATTTAAAGATAGTTGTGATTGTAAGGAACCCGTGTGGAGCGATTTACTCGTGGTTAAACGCACCTCGAGAATTTCCGCAAGGAGCAGATCCCTTGATAGAATGGCGCACTGGTGCTTGTCGTAAGAATGGATTTGGAGAATTTTGGGGGTTTGATGATTGGAAGGAAGTTACAAATATGTATCTTAAATTTGCTAGAGAAATACCTGAGAGGGTATTAATTGTACGTTATGAGAATCTAGTCGATGATTCAATTCAGCAAATACGACGAATATTCAGCTATTGTGGTTTAGATTATACACCTCAGACAGAGGAGTTTTTGAAATTGTCTCAAAAAATTCATGTAGATAATGAATATGCGGTTTTTAAAAACCCAAAGGTTAAAGATATGTGGAAAACTGGCCTTCAAGATGTGATTAAATCAGCCATTATAAATGAGCTAAATGGGTCGGAACTAGAGGTTTTCCTCAAATAACGCATTAAATAGTATAGTAAGTTAAATCAGGGAATATAATGAACAATATTGAACCATTTGAAGATCCCATTTATGTCACTCAGCCAATCTTGCCCAAGCTTGAAAACTTGGTGGAGAAACTCAAGGAGGTTTGGGGATCGAAAAGACTTACCAATAACGGCCCTCAGCATAAAAGGCTTGAAGAGAGATTGTGTGACATTCTTAAAGTCCCATATCTGTCGCTATTTAACAATGGGACAATAGCTCTCATTGTTGCTTGTCAAAGCCTCCGGCTGACTGGAGAAGTTATCACCACTCCTTTTACCTTTGCAGCAACCCCTCATGTACTAACCTGGAACAATATCAGCCCGATATTTTGTGATATTGACCCAGTAACAATGAATATCGATGCCGATAAAATCGAGTCAATGATTACGCCACAGACAACAGGGATCCTGGCTGTACATGTTTATGGCACTCCCTGTGATGTTAAGAAGATTCAGGAGATAGCAAATCGCTACGGGCTTAAGGTCGTATATGATGCAGCTCACGCTTTCGGGGTGGAAATTGACGGTAAAGGAATCGGAACCTTTGGCGATGTATCAATGTTCAGTTTTCATGCGACTAAACTTTTTCACACGGCTGAGGGGGGCGCTCTGACCTTTAATGACAAAAATATGAAGGATCGCGTTGATTTACTAAAAAACTTTGGCATTAAAAACGAAGAAGAAGTCATGATGCCAGGTATTAACGGGAAGATGAATGAATTGCAGGCCTTACTCGGGCTAGAGGTCTTGGGGCTTGTTGAAGAAGAAAAAAAGAAAAGGAGAAATATTTTCTTGGCTTATAGTAATTATTTGAATGGAATTGAAGGTATTAAAATATGCAATAATAATTCAGAAGACGTGAACCACAATTATCAGTATGTCGTAATTAGGGTAAATGAAAAAGAATATGGTGTTTCCAGAGACTATCTTTACACAGAACTGAAAAAATATAACGTCCACACTAGAAAATATTTTTATCCTCTTTGTAGCAGTTTTGCATGTTATAAACATCTATTCTCATCAATCCCAGCAAACTTACCAATAGCAGATAAAGTATCTACAGAAGTATTATGTTTACCTATTTATGGTGAATTGAATGGCTATGTAATCCAAAATATATGCAATATAATATCTGATTTAAAACAATAATCTAATTATTGAGTGTATTGATTGTTTCTTCCTTTGTATAATAATTAACTTGCTAATTCTTATGTTAAGTATGGGTAGTGCCGAAGGCAAACTATTATTATACTAGCTTGTGCGATATGGTATTAGGGTAGCAAGGTATATCATGGGAAATAGAGATACTAACATAAATACAGCACCATCGACTTGTGTTATGCTTTGTGGGCATGAACGCAAGATTAACGGAAAGAAAAAGATCGAATGTCTTGAATGTAGATCTTTTTGGGACATAAACTCCCTCACGCAACAATTTGTTTATGATGAATCGTATCCTTTGGCCAGAGGCCATTATGAAGATTCAATCGGAAACCTGAAAGTCAGGACACTAAAAAAATGGCTCCAACTCTCCCATACAGTTGTTGCTGGTAAAGTTGTCTGTGAAGTTGGATTCGGAGGCGGATATTGTCTTCAATTTCTCAATTATGCTTCGGCAAAGGTGTATGGGATTGAAATTGCTGAAGCAAATTTAAGTCACGCCTGTGAATTGGGTATCCCTCATGATAGGTTGATCAATTTTAGTGCCCTGCCAGATCGTTTGCCTGAAAAAATCGACATTTGGTTTTTTCTCGACAGCTTCGAACATTTGGAAAACCCTGATCAGTTTCTATCTTGGGCATGCTCAGTATCATCCCCTGGGGCTGAGTTCTTAATTGTTTCACCAGAGGCCGACTCATTATCTGAAAGAATGCTGGCAGGTTTTTGGCCACATAGGGTTGCTGATCACAAATTTCATTGGTCACGGAAAGGATTGATCCAATTTCTTGAACGATTCAATATGAAGTGCACTTTGGTCTTTACGCCAACGAAATATGTTACGCCATATGTAGTTTTTTGCCATTTGGCCCACAAGTATAAAAGCACTTTCTGTTTTAATGCCTTGCGGCTTCTACCATCTTGGAATGTTCCATTTAACATTGGTGAAATGGGCCTTAAATTTACCCTGAAGGAATGAATGAACCTAAAACACAAAAAGCGATTTGATTATCTGTTTGGGGGGGCACTGATTGCACTATTTAAATTGCCAACCATGCTCTTGGGGGCTGTATTGCGCCGAGATCATGCCCCAGTACTACATAAAGAAGTTTGTTTCATAAAGATGCAAGGGGGGGGGAGTCTGGTAATTGCATTTCCTGCGCTGCTTGGTTTGAGACGTAGATATCCTGAGTGTCGATTCCGCTTGGTATGCACTAATTCAGTTCGCCCCTTCGCAGCCTGTTTGGGGATTTTCGACGAAATATTAACTGTTGATGATCATTCTCCTTTCCATTTGCTTACCTCTGGCACTGCAATCTTAGCAAAAAATTTCAAGGTCGATACTATTATTGACCTCGAGGTATATAGTCGGCTAACCACGGTTTTTTCCCTCCTTACGTGCGCCAGGAACAGAATAGGTTTTTACCTGGAAAACACTTTTTGGCGGCAACATATCTGTTCGCACCTGATTTTTTTTAACAGATATTCAGGCTCTTTTTATTTTTATGAAGCGATTGCCCGTCTGCTTGACGCAAAAGTTGCTGAATGGACTGAGTGTGGTGATTTTATAAGGAGAAATTTGCCCAATACAGAAGAAGCAGAAAATAAAGGGTATCGAATTGCGATTGGGCATGCCTGTTCGGAGTTAGGACGCGAGCGAATGCTAAAAAAGGAACAATGGGGAATTGTACTCAATAACTACTTTGATCAGGCCGGAAAAGTCGAGATAATATTTTTGGGAGGAGAATCTGATTTTGAGTCAGCAGAAGATATTATTCAGTATTGCAAAACGTTATCTGATAGACCAACCTATGTTAATTACTGTGGAAAATTAATATTTAACGAATCGATATTATATCTGGCAAAAAGCGACGAGTTTATCGGAATAGACTCAGGTTTGCTTCACTTTGCTCGAATTCTTGGAGTCCAGTGCACCTCTTTCTGGGGGCCAACAGATCCTGCAACGAGATTGAAACTGTTCCCAGGATTGATTGAGAAAATATTTTACAGGAAAGTCGCTTGTTCACCTTGCGTTCATGTGTCAGAAGTGCCTCCTTGCAACGGAGAAAACATCTGTATTTCTTGCTTGTATAACGACTCGGAAGCATGTTGTGGCAATTTAACTCCTTTTATCAGTGGTTTCAAGGAGAAACCAGCCATGAAATCAGGGGAATGATGTGATTGATGCACGAAAAGATTTATATAAATTCCTGATATTCATATCCGTGCTGATTGGCATTGTCACCACATTTGAGTTCAGGTTATTGGAAGCATTAAGTGATAACTTGTGTCAAACATCGGATCCATTTTCTGAAGCCAATTCAATTCGGGGTTCTGAGTATTTACTTGAGAAAGGATTTTTCCATACCTACGGACTCGCTGATATTGCATATGGAAATAAGTTTCCTGATAACGGAGTAAAGAAAAACCCTGCCAGACCTTCAATTTATACCCATTATCCACCAGGGCCGGAGTGGCTAGGGTATCTCAATTTCAAACTTCTAGGGCATGGTAGCATTCATAAACTGAGATATACGCCAATGCTATTATCCCTAGTAGCGCTATCAATCTTTGGATATCTGATATTTCTTGTCGAAGGATTATATGTTTCTGTTGTTATGACTACCCTTGTATGTTTAGTTCCAACATACTGGAAGATGGTTCTAGCCCTGCACTATCATGGCAATGCCCTTTCACTCCTTTTGATCATGTTTGCACTGTTGGCTTATGCCGTAAAGGATGGCAAATATGGCTGGGGAGTTAGATCGTTATTGCTTGTTCTTGGTTTTATGCAAGGGTGGCTATCGTTTGATTACTTTTTTCTCGTGGCGCTATTACCAATTCCTTTTTTGCTGCTCTACAGTAATGAACCTTTTATCGCCCTTATCAGAAAAAAAACGGTTGGTTTTACCTTGCTTGCACCTGGGCTGGGTTTTATATTTGCCCATGTAATGCATTTCCTGCAAAATATTCTATATTTCGGGGGGGTTAACGGTGCTTTTGCCGATATGTTTAAGGCTGCTCAAAAAAGCATTAATGAAACATTATCTTCTGGCATACCGTTTTCACGCTTAAAGGTCATCGATCAGTATTTGTTTGACTTGCCTTACCGTAACTACTTTTTTGGAAATTATCTCATTTTAGTGCTGCTGGTTTTCTCTCTTTGCATTATTGCCACTGTTATAGGTAATAAAATATTTTTGCAGCAAAATAAAATTAAAATTAAAAAAGAAGTCGTTGCGGTTGCAGCAAGTTTTGTAATCTCAAATGCTTGGATAATAACTATGATTCAACATGCAGGAGAGCATCAACATTTTGTCCCACGGCATTATTATGTTTTTTATCTAATAGTGATATTGACTAGCTGCCTAACTGTTAAGAGAATATATAGTATTAGGCAGCTATAAGCTAGTGCTTAGCAAACCATTAATATTCTTGTGCTAATATATATTGCGATAATTGTATGCCTTGCTTACTAAGAAATTGTTTTTAAACGAGATATGTTATGAAAGTAAGTGTTTGCCTTACAACATATAATCACGAAAAATATATAGCTCAAGCTATTGAAAGCATCTTAAGCCAGAAAACCAATTTCCAATTTGAAATAATTATAGGTGAGGATGATTCAAACGATGGCACCAGAGATATAGTAAAACAGTACTATGTAAATCATCCAGATAAAATACGCCTCTTCTTGAACGACAGGTCTAATGTAATATATATCGATGGTAAGCCTACGGGTAGATGGAATTGGATGAACATAATCAGCCAAGCTCAAGGGGAGTATCTTACGCTACTTGATGGTGACGACTATTGGTTGGAAAGTGATAAGCTGCAAAAGCAAGTTGATTTTCTGGACGAACACAAAGAGTGTTCGATATGCTTTCATAATGCTATTGAATACAGGGAAGAAGACGATCTTTCAAGAGTTTTCCTTCCTGAGGATTTTCCTCAAATCACAACATTAGAAAAATTGCTGGAATATAATTTTATCCCCACATGTACTGTTATGTACCGAAGATCTGCAATTCCTGAATTCCCCTCATGGTTTACTAAAATTAGAATGGCGGATTGGCCACTTCATATTCTGACAGCACAGAACGGTAACATTGGTTTAATAAATGAGGTCATGGGCTGCTATCGCCAACACAGGCATGGAAGCTGGTATTCAATTACTCTATTGCAGAAATATCTCTATATTTTAAAAGCATATGAAATTCTTCAGCAGCATTTCAATTCTAACAGCTGTTATAAGAGAAAAATTAAGAAACTACGGGCCAAGCACTATTTACTAGTCGCCAACGAATATAATAAGTCTAAAAACTATATTCAATCATTCAGATACAAAGCTTTAGCCTGTATCGCTTTCATATAACAAATTTATACAAGAATGGCAATAACTTGTGAAATTATCGGTTGTAATACCAGTTTACAACGAGATTGCTGTGGTCCTATCGAATTATTGGAAATGACAGTTACTAACTAATAGCTTATAGGCAACTTAATTGCGAACAGTAATCATCAACACTTTCGACATTCAGGGTGGTGCAGCCAGGGCGGCAAACAGGCTGCATAACGCCTTGAAGAGTAATGCTGTAGAGAGCAGCATGGTTGTAATGAGCAAAAAGTCTTCAGATCCCTCTGTAATGGAGATAGGCGGCTATACACCAAATGAAAAGATCGACTATCAATATATTCTACGGAAACTAGTTCAACGATATTATATCGATTCATCCAGAACCGACCTCAGCAATACGTTATTTTCTTTTGCCTATCCCGGACGCGATATTTCGTCAATACCGCGACTTCAGTCTGCCGACCTGATCAATCTACATTGGGTCGGGTTTTTCCAGACACCAGTCACCATACAAAAACTCATGAAGCTCGGTAAACCCATGGTCTGGACTCTTCATGACATGTGTCCGTTCACAGGCGGCTGCCATTACTCGGCCGGCTGTGACGGCTATACCAGGGATTGCCGGAACTGCCCGCAACTGTCCAATGATCCATATTCTCTTCCAAATGCGATATTAAAGGATAAGCTGGAACTCTTTGAAGGTTTTCCTTTGACGATTGCTTCCCCCAGCAGATGGTTAGCAGACTGTGCCCGCAAGAGCGCCCTTTTCAGGAACTGTCGAATTGAAGTGATCCCCAACTCTATTGAGACCGATATCTATACACCGATATCCAAGGATGATGCTAAGGCAGCCCTTGAAATTGATCCAAAAAATATTGTCCTGATGTTTGGAGCCGATTCCGGCAATGAAAAGCGCAAGGGGTTCGCTGAACTTGAGGCCGCATTGGCAAGGGCAAGAACGAATCCGTTATTTGAGGATATTGTAAGAAGAAAAGGGATAACGATTCTTTCTCTCGGCCCCCTTACTGCAGATATGTCGAAACTTGGAATGGATATCAAGGAATTGGGCCATGTGAGCGACGACACCTTGATCGCTCGGGCTTATTCAGCTGCAGATATCTTCATTCTCCCTTCCTTGGAGGATAATCTGCCGAACATGATGCTTGAGTCCATGGCTTGCGGCACGCCGGTATTGGCTTTCAGGAGTGGCGGAATACCTGATGTGGTGCAGGATGGTGTTAACGGCAGGCTTGTTCCAACCGGAGATGTGAATGCACTTGCAGAAAGACTGGTTGAACTTGTCTCTGATAAGGCATTACGGGAGCGTTTGGGCGCGGAATCCGCAAAGTTTGTACATGGAGCTTATACTCCAAAAATTCAGGCTGACCGTTATCTGGCTCTTTTTGAAGAACTACGCTGTAGCTCAGATTATAAGACATGGTCCGCCAAGACTAATTCAGAGAACAGATCGGATGCAGACGGGCTTGATATGGAGTGCGGTCCGAGTTTTAATGCGATACGTTACAAGGTAATGCTTGCAGCTTTGCTAAGGGCGATTCCTGAGATTTGCCAGGCTTTTGCTTCTAAGATGCCGGATCAAAACATGGAAGGTATTTGCAGGTTGGAGAACGAGATAGATGTATTGAAAAACAGCCTCTCCTGGCGCCTGACCGCTCCGCTGAGAAAGATGTTAAAAGCCGTTAGGCGTGAATCGTGAAACACGAATCGGGAGAAAGACCGTGATGCGTGAAGGCTGAAACTGGCTTTACCCATTGGAGATTGCGACTCATATGCACTATCTGAGAATATTTACTGCGTTCATTTCCGAGTTGATCTCGCGCCGGCAGATCATTGCCGAGATGACGAGGCGCGATTTCAGGAACAAGTACCTGGGCTCGTATCTCGGCATGCTGTGGGCCTTCGTGCACCCGACGGTGTACATCGCCATCCTCTGGTTCGTGTTCACCTTCGCCTTCAAGAGCCAGCCGGTGAACAATGTGCCCTACGTGCTCTGGCTGGCGGCGGGGATCATCCCCTGGTTTTTCTTCAGCGATGCGCTTTCCTCGGCCACGGGGTCGATACTGGAGAACAGCTTCCTGGTGAAGAAGATGGCCTTCAGCATCGGCATCCTGCCGCTGGTCAAACTTATCTCGACTCTTGTGATCCACCTTTTCTTCTTGGCCATGATTTTCATCATGTTCGTCGTACACGGGTCCCCCATCCCTGTTCACTGTGTACAGCTTCCATACTACCTTGCCGCTGCGCTGGTCCTGTTGCTCGGTCTTTCCTGGCTGACCTCGTCGGTGATCATCTTTCTGCGCGATGTGGGTCAGCTGGTGGCGATGGCGCTGCAGTTCATGTTCTGGGGGACACCCATCTTCTGGTCGATCAAACTGCTGCCGCCGTCTCTGCAGCCCTATTTCAAGCTCAATCCGGTGGTGTACATCGTGGAAGGCTACCGCGACAGCCTGATCAACCGGGTCTGGTTCTGGGAGCACTGGCTGCAGACCCTCTACTTCTGGGGAGTGACGGGGTTTATCCTGGTGGTGGGGGCGGTGGTGTTTCGGCGGCTTAGGCCGCACTTTGCTGATGTGCTTTAAAGGCCGGGATCGGGGAACAGGGAACGGTAAAGGCCGGGAAGCGGGCTTGTAACACATAAACTTGTTTATTGAAAAAAACTCCGTGAGATCAAGACCGAAATATTCAGAATTCATGGCAAGTACCGGGTTGGTTCCGTCGAAGAGCTGGAGCAGTTGTTTAGAGACGGTGCGCTTGAGGAAAAGGATGCTTTAGAGGATTACCATAGGCTGGACCATCTTGAGTTCAAATGTGACGAATTGCAAAAGCACCTGAAAGAACTGCAAAAGCGGGGATCGGGGACTGGGGAAAATCGGGAAGGTCTTCCGTGCCGCTTAACTTAATGAGCTCCTTCCGGCTTTGTGTCTCATCAACAAAGTATGGTTCTGGGAGCACTGGTTGCAGACTCTCTATTTCTTGGGCGTAACGGGGTTTATCCTGGTGCCGGGGGCTGTTGTGTTCCAAATAATCAAGAGATAACCTGTTAAGCGAGGAACCATGAAAGAGATATTATCCCTCACCGTCCTTGACGAACTGGAGGCCGAGGCGATACAGATCATCCGCGAGGTTTCCGCCGAGGCGGAGCGACCGGTTATGATGTACTCCATCGGCAAGGACTCTTCGGTCATGCTGCATCTTGCACGCAAGGCATTCCACCCTGCTCCCATCCCCTTTCCCCTCCTCCATGTGGACACTGACCTCAAGTTTCCCGAGATGATCAACTTTCGCGACCGCATGGCGCGGGAAATCGGTTTTGACCTGCGTGTCCACAAGAACCGCCAGGCGCTGGAGACCGGCGCCAATCCCTGGGATATGGGGACCGTGCGCTGCTGCGGTTTCCTGAAGACCCAGGCGCTTCTGGATGCCTTGCGTGAGGGGCGCTACGACATGGTCATGGGAGGGGCGCGCCGGGACGAGGAGCGCTCCCGCGCCAAGGAACGGGTTTTTTCTTTCCGCGATCTGCATGGGCAGTGGGAGCCGCGCCGCCAGCGGCCGGAATTCTGGCAGCTTTACAACACGCGCCTGCACGATGGGGAGAGCATGCGCATTTTTCCTCTTTCCAACTGGACAGAACTTGACGTATGGCGCTATATTGCACGGGAAGCGATCCCGGTGGTGCCGCTGTACTTTGCCGCCGAGCGCGAGGTTGTGGAGCGTTCCGGGCAACTCATCCCGGTGGGGGAAAAGACCCGCCTGCTGCCGGGCGAACGGCCGGAACGGCGGCTCTGCCGTTTCCGGACCCTTGGCTGCTACCCCTGCACCGGAGCCGTGGCATCGTCGGCGGCCACCGTGGACGAGATAATCATGGAACTCCAGGAGGTGCGGTTGTCGGAGCGGACGACGCGGGTAATCGACCACGACCAGGATGGCTCCATGGAGCGGAAAAAGCGGGAGGGATACTTCTGATGAAAGCTGCGACGCATACCCCCGATATGCTCCGTTTCCTCACGGCCGGCAGCGTGGATGACGGGAAATCGACCCTCATCGGCCGCCTTTTATACGATGTCGGCGCGCTCTATGACGATCATGTGGCATCTTTGCGGAGTGCCGATGCCGACGAGGATGCAGACCTCGACTTTTCGCTGCTGACCGATGGACTGCGTGCGGAACGTGAGCAGGGAATCACCATTGACGTGGCCTACCGCTATTTCTCGACCTCCCGCCGCCGCTTCATCATTGCCGATGCCCCGGGGCACGAACAGTATACCCGGAACATGGCGACGGCAGCCTCCCAGGCCGACCTCGCCGTTCTCCTCATCGACGCCCGACTGGGGGTCTCCACCCAATCCAAGCGACATGCCTTCATCTGTGCCCTGTTGGGGATACCCCGCTTCGTGGTGGCCATCAATAAGATGGACCTGGTCGGCTACGCCGAGGAGCGTTTCCGGGAGATCGAGGCGGAATATCAGGAGTTCTCCGTCCGTCTCGGGCTGGGTAACCTCTGCTTCATCCCTGTCTGCGCCGTCAGCGGTGAGAACCTGGTGCGTGGCGGCGAGAATATGCCCTGGTACGCCGGCCCTCCCCTGTTATCTTTCCTGGAAGAGGTTTATATTGCCGGTGACCGCAACCTGGTCGATTTCCGCCTCCCCATCCAGCGGGTCGTCCATCTGCCGGGCACGTTCCGTGGTTACGGCGGCAGAGTTGCTTCGGGGGTGCTTCGCTCCGGCGACGAAGTGATGGTGCTCCCCTCGGGTTTCCGCACCCGCGTCGCAGCACTCTCCACTGGGATGGAGGCGGTTCATCACGCGGTGGCAGGGCAGTCCGTGACGGTTGCCCTGGAAGATGATGTAGATGTGGGGCGTGGTGACCTCCTGGTCCATCCCGGCAACGTGCCGCAGGAAAGAAGGGAGCTTGAGGCGATGCTTGTCTGGACCGGGGACGAGTCGCTCGTGCCGGGGGATGTGTACTTGATCAAGCATGCCGCCAGATGGATAAAGGCACGCTGCGAGGCGATTCACTATCGTGTGGACCCCAATACGCTTCGGCGGGAGGATGCTGACGCCCTGGCGCTCAACGACATCGGCCGGGTTCGCTTCTCGCTGTTCAAACCGGTTTTTGCCGATGAGTACCGGAAAAACCGTATTCTTGGGTCATTCATCATTGTGTCGACGACTACCAATGATACGCTCGGGGCCGCCACGATCATCGACCGGACCGATTATGATGCGGAGCTGAAGACCGAGCGGGCCCTGCCGCTGCGCAGCAATGTGGTCTGGCACGAAGGGCAGGTGACCCCTGCCGCACGGGCTGCACTTTTCCGCCAGCAGCCTGTCACTCTCTGGCTGACCGGTCTCTCCGGCTCCGGTAAATCGACCCTGGCCTTTGCCCTGGAGCGGCGGCTGATCGAAGCGGGCCATGCCTGCTTTGTCCTCGACGGCGACAATGTGCGGCACGGCCTCAATCATGACCTCGGGTTTTCGCCCAGAGACAGGGCGGAGAATATCCGCAGGGTGGCCGAGGTGGCGCGGCTGATGAACGATGCGGGGCTGATCGTGATCACCTCGTTCATCTCGCCGTTTGCCGAAGATCGCGAGATGGCGCGGCAGATCATCGGCCCGGACCGGTACCGGGAGGTCTACCTGAGTACATCACTCTCGGTCTGCGAGGGGCGTGATCCCAAGGGGTTCTACCAGAAGGCGCGCGCCGGAGATCTGCCGGGATTTACCGGGATCTCGGCACCGTATGAGGCGCCATCAAGCCCTGCGGTGACGCTGGATACGGGGGCGCATTCCGTAGAGCAATGCCTGGCGATGCTGCTGCGGCAGTTGGCAGATTTTATCAAAGACCGATCCTAACTGTCAGGAGATTCATGATGTCAAGGTTTGCGTTCATAGCCGGTTGTCTGATGGTGACGTTGTTTTTCTCGCAGATTGGACATGCCGCGGCCGGCCAGGCGGTGAGGATCGGCCATTTCCCGAACATGACCCATGCCCAGCCCCTGGTCGGGCGGTCGCTCGGCACATTCGAGAAGCGCATCGGCTCGGCCGTCGACTGGAAGGTCTTCAATGCCGGTCCGTCGGAAATGGAGGCGCTCATCGCCGGCCAGATCGACATTGCCTATGTCGGGCCGAACCCGGCCGTGAATGCCTTTCTCCGCTCGAAGGGAAAGGCACTGAGGATCATTGCCGGGGCGGCCAGCGGCGGAGCGGCACTTGTCGTGCCGGGGAATGCCTCTATCAAGGGGCCGCAGGACTTCAAGGGGAAGCGGATTGCCTCTCCTGAACTCGGCAATACCCAGGATGTCGCTCTTCGGCACTGGCTCAAGAGCAACGGCCTCACCCCCGGCCGTGACGTGCCGGTTTCCCCGATCAAGAACCCCGACATCCTGATGCTCTTTCAGCAGAAGAAGCTGGCCGGCGCCTGGGTGCCCGAGCCGTGGGTATCGCGGCTCATCAACGAGGGGGGCGGCAGGATCATGCTGGATGAACGGTCGCTCTGGCCGGAGGGCAAGTTTCCGACTGCCGTGGTCGTGGTGCGAACCGAGTTCTACGAGAAGAACCGGGAACAGGTCAGGCGATTTCTTGAAGCCCATGTCGAGGTGACGGAGTGGATGCAGAAGAATCCCGCCGACGCCCGTAAGCGCTTGAACGAGCAGCTGGGGCGGCTTGCCGGCAAACCCCTTCCTCCGCAGATTCTGACAGAGGCGTTCTCCCGGGTGCTGATAACCTACGACCCGCTCGGGCAGCCTCTGCTGACCTCTGCCCGCTGGGCCCATGAGCTGGGCTATCTCCCCAGGAATGCCGACCTGTCAGGAGGGATCAGAGGCCTTTTCGACCTGACTCTGCTGAATGATCTGCTGAAAAAGAGATCGCTCCCGGCACTCCGCGGGAATTGACGGCAGTATGGCCAACGTCGAACTGAAAAACGTCTCCAAGGTATTTCTCGGGCAATCCGGGGTGGTGCACGGCCTGACCGGCGTCAACCTTGCCATCCCAGCAGGGGAGTTCCTCTGCGTTGTGGGTCCGTCGGGGTGCGGCAAGACGACCCTCCTCAACGTCATTGCCGGCTTCGAACTGCCGGACCAGGGGGATGTCCTGGTCGACGGCGCCCGGATCGGCGGCCCCTCGTCGGACCGGTTCGTCATCTTCCAGGAGCCGGCACTGTTCCCCTGGCTCAATGTCCGCCAGAACATCGTCTTCGGCCTGAGAATGGCGGGCGTGGACCAGCGCATCCAGGATGAGAAGGCGGAGGCGCTCCTCAAGATGGTTCACCTCACCCGTTTTGCCTCTTCCTTCATCAACGAGCTCTCCGGCGGGATGAAGCAGCGGGTTGCCCTTGCCCGGGCGCTCGCCATGGATCCCGCCGTTCTCCTCATGGATGAACCGTTTGCCGCACTGGACGCTCAGACGCGGGACATGCTCCACGAGGAGCTGGAAGCGGTCTGGCAGCAGACGAACAAGACCATCATCTTCGTTACCCACAACGTGCGTGAGGCGGTACGGCTCGGCTCACGGGTGATCCTGATGTCTGGCCGCGGCGGTAGCATACTGAAGGAATACCCCATTGATCTCCCCCGCAATCGTTACCTTGAGGATGTGCAAGTGGTGACAATTGCCTCGAAGATTCGCGACGAACTGCGCCAGGAGGCTGTCAGAGCCAATGAGGCGGGGGGAACAGATGCGCACTGATTCTAAATCGGACATTTCCCATGCCCAGCTCTTTCTCAGACGCCACGAGAGGATGCGGTCGCGCGTGATGCGGCTGGCGTTCCTGGCGGCGGCGGTCTGTCTCTGGCATTTTCTGGCATCCGCCGGGGTCTGGAACGAACTGCTCTTTCCTCCCCCCAGGGAGGTGCTGCAGTCACTCATCAGCGGGTTTTCCGACGGGACGCTTCCTGCCGCCATTTTTGCGAGTATGTGGCGGCTCTGTATCGGCTATGGCATTTCACTTGCTATCGGCGTACCGCTCGGGCTGCTTATCGGGCGAATACGCCTGCTGGACGACACCGTTGGCAGTCTGGCAGTGGGGCTGCAGTCGCTGCCGAGCATCTGCTGGCTGCCGATGGCGTTACTCTGGTTTGGCCTGACCGAGGCTGCCATGCAATTCGTCATCATCATGGGGTCGCTGATGGCCGTCACTCTCGCCGTGAGGGACGGTGTGCGGGCGACACCCACCTTCTATCTGCGGGCTGCCCCCATCCTCGGGGCAGTGGGGTGGCGATTTTACCGGTATGTCCTTCTCCCGGCGTCATTTCCTTCGGTGGTGACCGGGGCCAAGCTCGGCTGGACCTTTGCCTGGCGGTCGCTCATGGCTGCCGAGCTCCTCTACGTCACCACCGGCATCGGCTCAACTCTCATGATGGGACGCGAACTGCACGACATGGCCCTGGTGGTGGCATCGATGCTCATCATAATCACTATTGGCCTGATTACCGACAGGTTCATCTTCAAGCTCGGTGAAGAGTTTGTTCATAAACGCTGGGGAGTAGGCTGATGGGCGATCACCCCGCTACGCCTTGCCGGCAGTCTGCGATTAACACCCGTTTGCGGGAGAACCTGCCGTGAATGAACTCACTAAAATATATATCGTTCAAAGCGATGTGCCCTATGAACAATGAACTGCCCAAAATATCAATAGTCACCGCCTCTTATAACCAAGGCGATTTCCTGGAAGAGTGCATCGATTCCGTTCTTTCCCAGAACTATCCTAACCTCGAATACATCGTCATGGACGGCGGCAGCAGTGATAACTCAGTAGAGATCATCAAGAAGCACGAAAAGTACCTGACCTATTGGCAGAGCAAGCCGGATGGCGGCCAGTATGCTGCAATACAGGAAGGGTTCGGAAAAACCACCGGCGAAATAATGGCCTGGTTGAATTCCGACGACAAGTACCATCACCACGCCTTCTATAAGGTAGCCTACCTGTTTACAGCTAACGAAAATATCGAATGGCTGACCGGCAGGCATAGCTGGTGGGATAAGGATGGTAATATCGAGGACATCGATACCGGTCCCTTGCCGGCATATTCCCGAGCAAAATTTGTTGGAAAAGAGTATGATAAACCTTGGATTCAGCAGGAAAGCACTTTCTGGCGCCGCTCCCTGTGGGTAAAAGCGGGTGGTGGTTTGCGTACCAATTTAAAATATGCCGGTGATTTGGAATTGTGGACACGCTTTTTCCGCCATACACGGCTTTATACTGTAGATACTCTGCTTGGAGGCTATCGCAGGCACGGGGATCAAAAAGCAGCCCTTTCTATGGATAAATACATTGACGAAGCTGAAAAGGTTCTGGAAGAAGAAACAATTCTGTTTCAAAATTGCGACAAGGATTTATTACCAGCCCCCGATCCTGTCATTGTTTCTTTTCAAGGAGTAACGTCGTATATGGATAGTGCGTTTTCGCCGTCTCAACATAAAATATACAAGCTTTCTGATAATTCTGATTTGGTTATCAATTACCTTATTAACAAGTTGACCGAAACAGAAGGAGACAGGAGGTCAAAGCTTGACGAGATAAACTTGCTTCGTAGTAAAGAGCTGGATTGCGCGGTCAAGATTGAAGCGTTGCAAAAGAGCCTCAGTTGGAGAATGACCGAACCTGTCAGACGTATTCTTGATCTGTTCAAAAGATAAAGTCAATGCTAACATTATGAAAATTCATCTTATTGTACAATATTACAAATGCGACCGCGAAGATCGTCAGCAGGAAATTGACAGTTGTCTCGTCAATAATCTGCAAAATCCTTACATCAGCATGATCCATCTTCTCACCGAAGAGCAGTTCGACCTCTCGCAGTTTCCCAATCAGGAAAAAATCGGGCAAACTGTTATAAAGGAAAGACTGACTTTCGAGAAGGCGTTTCAATATGCTAATCAATTTCAGAGCCATGACTTCTGGATGTTGGCCAATGCGGATATTTATTTCGATGAAAGCTTACTACATCTGCAAGAAGCCAACCTTGATAACTCCATATTCGCCCTGACACGCCACGACGTACAGAAAGACGGCAGCATAAAGCTGGTGGATGCCGCCTATGCCCATGGCAGCCAGGATGCCTGGATTTTTAAAACCCCCGTTCCACTGGACAGGATATTTGCTGGTTTCTGTTTAGGAATACCAGGCTGCGACAACCGGATTGCTTACGAATTTGTTCGGGCCGGCTATTACGTGATCAACCCGTCACTGAAGATCATCATCAGACACCTCGATCTGACGCGGGAGGTGGACATCAACGCGCGGGCGGCTGAATATTTATGCATGCATTCTGATGAGAATTTCCGATTGGGAAAAGTAGCCCCACCGCCTCACATGGGGGAAATATTTCCGACAAGCCGCTTGGATTTTACTGGTTGTGATGAATATGATATGTATCATCAGACTTTGAAAGAATTTGCGGAACATATACGTTATGTGACAGAACTAAAGCAGGAAACGGCACAATTAAAACAGGAAACAGCAGAATTAAAGCAGGAAACGGCAGAACTAAAGCAGGAAGTCGCGGGAAAAGAAAATGTTATTGCCTTTTTACACAATGAGATTTCTGATAAAGATACCGTGATAAATAATCTCTTGAACTCGTATAGCTGGAAGATTACCCAACCTTTAAGATGGTGCGCAAGTAAACTATCATATGTAGGCAATTCGTCAAGACTGTTGGCAAAGCTGGTTGCTGCCCATGTCAGAGATAACGGTGGCGGAATCAAGGGGCTGCAAGCTCTCTTGAAAGCAACGTTTGCGTATTGGACTCAGTATGGTTTTAGAGGCACGTTTCTGAGGACAAGGGAGTGTGCATTAAACCTGCAACAAGACAGCATTGAGCGAGCTATCAATATTAGTTCCAAGTATTCTAGCATTCATTTGAACGATCATAGCATAATGCCACATACTACAAACCTTGACATTGTTATTTGTGTTCATAACGCTTTGAGTGATGTCAAGGAGTGTCTCAATTCTGTAGTTAGATACAGTTTCCCTCCTTATTCGATTATTATTGTAGATGATGGAAGTAATGATGATACCAGAGATTATCTAAAACATTTTGCAGATAATCAAGGCGCAATTTTAATCCGGAACGAATCTGCCAGAGGGTATACTTTTGCTGCAAATCAGGGGCTCCGTGCATCACAGGGTGAGTATGTTGTGCTGCTGAACAGCGATACAATTGTTACTCAACACTGGCTTGATCGGATGGTGATGTGTGCAGAATCTGATCCTGCTATTGGGCTTGTTGGCCCTTTGAGCAATACTGCTTCCTGGCAATCTATCCCGGAGATATTTGATGAAGATGGCGATTGGTCAGCAAACCCTTTAACCAAAGGGATGAATGTTGACGAAATGTGTGATCTGGTAGCTGCATGGTCTGAGCGGGTCTATCCTCGGATTACGCTTCTGAATGGTTTTTGCATCATGATAAAAAGACAGGTTGTGAGTGACATCGGTTACTTCGATGAAGAGACGTTTGCAAAGGGGTACGGCGAAGAGAACGATTATTGCCTCCGTGCCCGTGCTGCAGGATGGACCCTTGCTATAGCAGATGATGTCTACATTTATCACGCTCAATCGAAAAGTTATTCCCATGAACGCCGCAGTAAGTTAAGCGCAGAGGCCGGAGTTGCATTGGCCAAAAAGCATGGGAAAGAAATTATTGATGATAGTGTGGAATTCTGCACAAATGACAAAGTGCTATTGGGACTCAGAAGTCATGCTAAACTCCTCATAGAACGACAATATCTGATTGAGAAGGCTCGAAAACAATGGGAGGGTAAAAGAGTTGTCTTTATCCTGCCGATAAGAGAAGCCTGCGGTGGAGCTAATGTAGTAATTTCAGAGGCTCAAGCATTAAGAAAATTTGGCGTAGATTGTCGGATATTGAACTTAGCGGTTGCGCGTGAAGATTTCGAAAGAAGTTATCACGGTCTTGACGTACCTGTAATATATGCGCCATCACGTGATGAAGTTCACAAAATATGTCAAATTTTTGATGTTGTAATCGCAACATCAAATACATCAGTCCCTTGGTTGGTGCCTTTAATAAATAATAAACAGATAACATTGGGCTATTATATTCAGGATTACGAACCATTTTTTTATAACAAAGGGACAAAAGAGTACAATGTCGCTTTGGAATCATATAACCTGATACCTGATATGACTTATTTTACCAAAACAGAATGGAATAAGGCTGTAGTTCGAGAACAGGTCGGTCGTGATTGCCATGTAATTGGGCCAAGTTGCAATGTGGCTTTGTTCAGACCACGTGTTCGCAGAGATGCCAGCTGGCCGGACAGACCAATCCGGATTGTTGCGATGATTCGGCCTAATACTCCGAGAAGAAACCCATTGGTCACGATGGAATTGCTCCGCGAGGTGTCGCAAAATTATGGTGATAAGGTTGATATCATTGTCTTTGGCGTAAGCCCTGAAGACCCCGACTTTTTGTCACTGCCAAGGGATTTCGCATTCCGCAATGTCGGCTTCCAGTCTTCTACGCAGTTAGCTTTATTATTCAATGAAGCAGATATTTTTGCGGACTTCTCAACGTTCCAAGCAATGGGTCTTACTGCGATGGAGGCCATGGCCTGTGGCGTCGCTGTTATTGTCCCAAAATCAGGGGGAAGCAATAGTTTTGCGCTACATGAGCAAAACGCCTTGCTGGTTGATACAAGTTCGAAGGCAAATTGTATGGTGGCCCTTAACCATTTGATTGCCAATCACAAGCTACGTTTGAAGCTCCAGACGGGAGCGATCAAAACTATCGCGGGACATTATCCGGAAAAGTCAGCCTATAACATCATGAATATTTTGAAATGCACTTAGTAGAAGGTGACGTTGATGCTCAGAATACATCTGCTTTATGAGTATGGTAAGGATTCAAATCCACATGGTTGCGGGCACATTCGTTTGCTACGGCCTTTCCATCACCCCACCATTTGTAACGCCATTAAGGTAACACAAGGGATTGAACTTACAAATGTACCAATGGATGTTGTACTGGTGGAGCGCCTCTGGAGGCCTGATATATCAGTGCCTTTAGCCGAGAAGCTGGTGGCTGACATAAGAAAAAAGGGGGCAAAATTCCTTTATACGTTGGATGACAATCTCATAGATCTTCACATTAACCAGCCATGGGGGTCCTGGCCAAACGATATTATGCGCATGGTCGTACGTTATTTTATTCGAGAGGCGGACGGGGTAATCGTTTCAACAGATAATTTGAAGAACCGTTTTAATAATTTGAATGACAATATTGAAGTGGTGCCGAACGCCCTTGACGAGCAATTATTTCCTTCTGAAAACAAAAGGATTCATTTTGATTCTGACAAGAAAGATTCTACGATCCTCATCGGGTACATGGGGACCATGACTCATGTAAATGATCTGATGATGATTATGCAGCCGCTTCGTGAAATTCTGCACCAATATCGAGATTGCGTTAAATTTCAACTGGTAGGCATTACTGGTGAGGACAGGATTTCTGAATGCTTTAAGGGACTAGCGTTTGAGCCCCTTAATGTTGGGAAGCACCATCAATATCCGCAATTCATAAAGTGGGCTATGGAGAATATGCATTGGGATATCGGAATTGCACCGTTGGAAGATACAAAATTTAACAAATATAAGTCGGACATCAAGTTCCTTGACTACAGTCTGCTGGGAATACCAACAGTTTGCAGTGATGTCGACGCATATAAGAAGACGGTCAGACATCTAGAAACTGGTTGGCTTTGCGAAAACAACGCAGAAAGTTGGTTCGATGCGTTGGACAAATTAATAAGTGATAAGTTTCTTCGCAATAAAATAGCAAATAATGCTTATGAATATGTGACGATAAATAGAACATTACAGCACAGAGCAAGTGACTGGGAAGATGCTATCAGAAAACTGTTGTCAAAATCAGAAATTAATTGAGGTGATAAGTGGACCCTTTGAGTCAATTTGTAATAAAATGTAAGGAAATAAGAAATCCAGCAGTATTGGAATTGGGAACAAGAAGATCAATTCCTGATAGATCGACTAAACATAATGAATGGGTTCAACATGCTTCCGAATTTATTGGTACCGATATACAACCAGGTTTGGACGTTGATGTAGTTGCAGATGGCCATAAGCTTTCTGAAGTATTTGGCTGCAATAAGTTTGATGCTGTTATTTCCTGTTCGACCTTTGAGCATTTTAAGTATCCACATCTTGCTGCTCATGAGTTAATGAAGATACTGAAAGTCGGTGGAATCCTTTTTATTCAAACTCACCAGACCTTCCCTTTGCATGCGTATCCTTATGATTACTTTCGCTTCTCACGGGAAGCTCTGGCGGGTCTATTTGGGACGAAGATGGGATTTCACGTTATCTCTACTGACTATGAATTCCCTGCAAGAATATATTCTGAGCGCGAGCCTAATATAAAAGATCTAGAATCGTTTCTGAACGTCAGACTGTATGGAGAAAAAATATCTGTGACACCAGGAAACTATATTTATGAATATGATTAATTAGTTTCCATTCCGGATGAGAAACTATTGGTTTCCAGATTGGAAACGAGGATTTTTTTGTCCTGGCAAGGAAATCAAGGGATTGCGCGGAGGCGTACATCGGTACGCCGCACAAGCAAGACCGCAGATTGACACCGCCAGGGCGGGAAAAGACCGTTTCCGGATGGAAACTAATTAAATCCATTTTTGGGGTGCTCATGGCTGCCTATAGAATTGATGTCGGGTGCGGTGAATGTAAGAAAGAAGGATATTTGGGGGTAGATATCCTTCCATTGCCCGGAGTTGATTATGTTGTAGATTTACGAAAAGAGCCGCTACCTTTTCCGGATAAAAGTGTTGAAGCGATTTTTTCGTCGCATTTTCTTGAGCATTTGGGGGATCCCACAAAGATTTTTGCTGAGTTCAGCAGAGTGGCTCAAGATGGCGCAATAATGGAGTTATGGACTCCGTATGCTTGGTCAAATCCTGCATTTATAACTGATCATAAAATGTTCTTCAATGAAGACCATTACTTACATATTACAAACTGGTTCGTTGAATTCTGGGAAAAAATTATAAAATGTAGATGGCTCCTTAAAGAAATTCAATATGTAATTGATGCAGAGACGTTAATGGATTTGAAAAAAAATAATGTATCTGTTGCATTTGCCCTAAAATATTTTAAGGGAATAGCAAAGGAATTTTGCGTTCATATAGAGGTACGGCATGGTTACATCGGTAATGCCGAACAGCCAATAAGAACCTATTCCTTAGGAAGAGAAACGGAAAGATTTAAGATAGATAACGATATAGCTATAGCAAAAATATTTTGGACTAAATTTGCATCTCTTTTTAAAGATACTAAGAAATAATGTAAATAATCATAATATGTTTATTACTAATATCCATACAAGGTTTAATTTTCTAGCTGATGGTTAGCTACGATTTTGCGGGTTATTAGGCTCGGATACAGTAATTAGCGTAAATATACTCCAATAAACTCGGCTATGAAGTTAGATAGAAAATTATAGTGCAGGAAATGATAGGCTGCAATACCGATATTAATGATAGGAGGTAGTTGAAAATGAAGAGCTTGCTTAAATTCAAGAATTGTAGAATTGTTCTACCAATTATTACATTTTTGTTATGTTTTGTTCTTCCTTCTTTCAGTCTTGGGGCGCAACGCTTACTTACTTACGGACCTGCACCTACATATACTGGTTATTTTGGTCAGTGGGTTTTACACGAACAAGGATGGGATCGTTATTTGATGTACTTTTCAATAAGCAGTTCAGTTGTAAATGGAAAACCGGCAAATACGACGCCTGGAGATAATGGAACATACAATTCAAAATGTAATACATGGTGGGGTGACAGAATTTGGTTGACTTGGCATTTTGGTGAAGGGAAAGATCCAGCAGGCTGGAACGCAAATGATGGTTATGGGAACATTCCTCCTTTCATGGTGCTTAATATAGGGGGTGCTGGTGAATCCGCACTTATAGGAGACCCATCTGTCGTATACTGGAAAAACAAATGGCATATGTTTTATGAAGGTACTGATAGCTGTGACGGGTCGAATAATCGTATTTTCCATGCGACTGCAGATAGTTGGTTTGGCCCATGGACAAAGCAAGGCGAAGTTCAAGGATTGTGGGGTATGGTTACAGGGTCAGGTTTAAGTTGGCCTACGATCTTAGTCGAAGATGATCAGTTGTATCTGTATTTTACCGATGGATATGTGCGTTTGCTTGCAGCAAAAGCACTGGATAGTACAGGTCATAATTTTGTAATGATGAATTATGATGTCAGTAAACCTCTTGGCCTCTCAAATCCTGCACCAGTTTCAGCTGAGCTGATAAATCGCGGGCAAGTAGTTAAAAATGGCAGCCTATACAAATTGCTTTACGATAATTTCGGCAGGACAGCTATCAGTATGTCTGAATCAAATGATAAATTTAATTTCCCTTCGGGTACAATTTATTTACTGCCACAAAGCAATTCTCCAAATTGGGAGAACTTAAGAGTTGGCTTACCTTCATATTTAGCTGTTGGAGGTGAGCAACGAATATATTATACTGGCGAAGGAAGTGATACAAAAGGGCTGGGTGTATATAGTTTCCCTTAACACCTTTATGATTATTAATATCCCAATGAAAATTGACCACGACGTCTGTGCCATCGTTGTTACCTACAATCCTTCTTTAAGCAAACTCGAAGCGTTAATTAATGCCATACTGCCACAGGTGCAAGGTGTGGTGGTAGTGGACAACGGTTCGCACATGGATGCCGTTGAGTGGTTGCAGATTCAGCAACGTGAAGGCCGGCTGTCGTTGCTGACGCTGGGTGAAAACCTGGGTGTGGCCGCAGGTCACAACCGGGGCATCGCGTGGGCGCAACAGAATAAATTTACCCACGTGCTCCTCCTGGACCAGGACAGCATTCCGGCAGACAACATGGTGGAACGCCTCCTCTCTGCCTTGATGGACCTCCAGTCCCAGGGAATATCCGTTTCCGGTGTCGGTCCCCGTTACACAGACCCCGTCACCGGACATTCAGCCTGGTTCAACCAGTTCGGTCCATTGAAATACAGGGCTGTTTACTGCTCAGGTTCTGAAACGCGGTACATCCCATCCGAATTCCTCATCTCATCCGGTACGCTGATCCCGTTCGAGGCGCTAGATGCTGTCGGCCCCATGGACGATGGGCTGTTCATCGACCTGGTTGACACCGAATGGTTTCTGCGGGCCGGCGCCAGGGGATATCGGGCGTTCGGGGTCTGCGATGCGGTCATGTATCACAGCGTAGGAGAACGGCTCGTGAAGCTCTGGATCGGCCGCTGGCAGCATATCCCCTATCACACGCCGCTTCGGCACTACTACTACTTCCGCAATGCCATAATGGTTGCCAGAAGAGATTACGTGCCGTTTCAATGGATTATGAATGAGTCGGTGCAGCTGGCGTTCATGTTCGTCGTCTTCACACTCACGGCCCCCCCGCGTCTCCAGCAGGTGCGCATGATGCTGAAAGGAGTGTGGGACGGCATCAGGGGACGTGCCGGCAAATATACCGGCAACGCAGGGTAGAGGGGAAACACAAAAGGAAGATGCCAAAAGTATCCGTCTGCATGGCGACCCGAAACGGCGAACAGTACATCCACGCGCAACTGGAATCCATCCTGCTTCAGCTGGCACCAGATGACGAAGTCATCATCTCCGACGATTCTTCCACCGACAGGACGGTCGATATCGTCAAGGGATTCGGCGACGCGCGGGTCCGGCTGTATGAAAACAACACGTTTTTTAACCCCATTGCAAATTTTGCGAACGCGCTGGGAAAGGCCGGCGGGGATTACATGGCCCTGGCGGACCAGGACGACGTCTGGTTGCCCCGGAAGATACGGCTCACCCTGGCAAAAATGAACGAACTGGAGGGGATGTACGGCAAAGAGACGCCGCTGTTGGTCCATACCGACTTGAAGGTGGTGACTGCCAATCTGGAAGTGGTTGCGGAGTCCCTGTGGCGGTTTCAGAAGACCGACCCGCAAAAAGGAGTGTCGCTGAACCGGCTGCTGGTGCAGAACACCGTAAGCGGCTGCACGATAATGATGAACAGGGCACTTCGCGACATCGCCCTGCCGATTCCCCCGGAAGCCGTAATGCATGACTGGTGGCTGGCCCTGGTGGCGGCAGCTTTCGGTAGAATAGGGCATGTGTCCGAGCCCACCATGTTATACCGGCAGCACGGGGAAAATGACGTCGGGGCACGACAATGGAGCCTGTTTAATCTATTCCGGCTGGTGTCGGAACTTGGGAACTCCAAGAGGGATATTGTGCGAATCCGGAAACAGGCGGGTGTCTTCCTGCAACGGTACAGCAAGCTTTTGAGCGCCAGAAACAGGGAAATGACAGGTATCTATTCAAGGTTAGGCGAACAAGGCTGTCTGATGAAAAGATATTACATCCTGAAGTACGGTTTTTTCCATACCGGCCTGGTCAGAAACGTAGGCATGCTGCTCATCTGTTAGACGCTTTTTAAAGGTGAAAGGTGAAAGGTGAATTTGGTGTAATATGAAAGTTGAACTTGCAAATTGCACCAATACCGGTTAGGATTGACTGCATGATCCAGAGAGATATCGAACCGGTCCTGAAAAGCCTTGCCAGCCAATATCCGGTGGTAACCATTACCGGGCCGCGGCAGAGCGGCAAGACAACCTTGTGCCGCAAGGCGTTCCCTGAAAAGGCATACGTCAGCCTGGAAACACCCGATACGCGGCAATTTGCCTTGGACGATCCGCGCAGTTTCCTGGCCAGATACCCTGACGGAGCCATTCTGGATGAGATCCAGCGCGCTCCTCAGTTATTGTCCTACATTCAAACCATCGTCGATGAGCGGAAACTCCCCGGCCAGTACATTGTAACCGGCAGTCAGCAATTTGAGGTGTTGAACACCATCAATCAGTCGCTGGCGGGAAGGACCGCCCTTCTGAAGCTTCTTCCCTTCAGTATTGCGGAGTTGCGCGGCAACTATCCCCCGAAATCCATCGATAATATGCTCCTGACCGGTTTTTACCCCCGGATATACGACCAGGGGCTGAATCCCACCCAGGCGCTGGGGGATTATTTTGAAACCTACGTGGAGCGGGATATCAGACAGCTCGTTACCATCAAGGACTTGAGCCTGTTTGAGAAGTTCGTCAGGCTGTGCGCCGGAAGGGTGGGGCAACTGCTCAACATGCAAGGGCTGGCCAGTGACGTGGGGATATCCCATACCACGGCGCGTGGCTGGCTTTCGCTGCTTGAGGCGAGCTATGTCGTATTTATTCTGCACCCTTGGTACAGGAACGTCTCAAAGCGCCTTGTCAAGTCCCCCAAGCTTTATTTTTATGATGTGGGGCTGGCGAGTTACCTCCTCGGGTTGGAAAGCGAACTCCACGTAAGCCGGGATCCGTTGCGGGGCAACCTGTTTGAGAATATGGCGGTCATTGACGCCCTTAAATACAGGTTTAACAGGGGGCTGCGCAATAATCTCAGCTTTTATCGCGACAGCAAAGGTAACGAAGTGGACCTGCTCCTTGAAATCGGGCCGCATTTTTTCCCGGTGGAAATCAAGGCGGGGGGGACCATTTCGCGGGATTTTTTCAAAGGACTGAAGAATTTTGCCGCGCTGGACCTGGAGCTGCCGTGGGGAGGAGGGCTGATTTATGGGGGAGAGGAGACCCAGGTGCGCAACGATGTACGGATTTATCCGGTGACGGATATTCATGAAATGTTGCGGTCACTGGAAGGTCAGGAATGAGGAGCGAGGAGTCCATCTCCGTCTGCATGGCGACGTACAACGGTGAACGGTACGTCCGCCGGCAGTTGGAGTCCATTCTGACGCAGCTGGGGCCGGACGATGAGGTGGTGATCTCCGACGATTCATCGACCGATAAGACCGTCGCCATCATCAAGGATTTTCACGACCCGCGCATCCGCCTCTATGAAAACAACACCTTTCACAGCCCGATCTTCAACTTCGAAAACGCCCTCACGAAGGCAACCGGCGACATCATCGTCCTCTCCGACCAGGACGATGTCTGGCTCGACAACAAGGTGGCGGTGATCCGGGAGAAGTTTGCGGCCAGGCCCCACAGGTTTTATCTCATCGCCCTGGACGGGTATGTGGTGGACGCGGACGAAGCGGTCATCGGCGACTCCATCTTCGGGCGATTGAATGCAGGGCCGGGCTTTTTCAAGAACATCTTCGACAATCGCTATCCGGGATGCTGTCTCGCTTTCTCCCGGGAGCTGCTTTCGGTCGCCCTTCCGTTCCCGAAGCGGATTCCCATGCACGACATGTGGCTCGGGCAGTTGTGCGAACTGATGGGAAAGACCGAGTTCGTCCCGGTCAAAACCATCAAGTACCGCAAGCACGGGGCAAGTCTCACCGATTTCCGCATCCGCTTCATGCCGTGGACGCAGATCAAAAGACGCTGGTTTCTGGCGTATCATTTGCTGAAGAGAGCGATGGAATGGAAAGGCGTGAAAGGTGAGAGGTGAGAGGTGAGAGGTGAGAGGTGAGAGGTGAAAGGTGAGAGGTGAAAGGTGAAAGGTGAAAGGTGAAAGGTGAAAGGTGAAAGGTGAAAGGTGAAAGGTNGAGGTGAAAGGTGAAAGGTGAAAGGTGAAAGGTGAAAGGTGAAAGGTGAAAGGTGAAAGGTGAAAGGTGAAAGGTGAAAGCGGTCACGGCATAGGCGTTTCCGGTTCCCGGTTCCCGGTTCCCGGTTCCCGAATCTTTAAAGGCCTTTCCGGTTCCCGGATCCCGAGTCCCGAGTCCCGGATTGCATCCCGGATCCCGAGTCCCGGATTGCATTCCGAATCACGGAAGAAAAAGGTGATTCTGGGCGCCTCTTCGGGCTATCTGAGCACACTGGCAACCAATCTCATCTCCTTCGTGACGGTGCCGATTAGCCTGGGGTACTTCGGCACCGACCGCTACGGCGCCCTGGCCCTCGTGATGACGCTGGCGGGATACCTGGCATGCGCGGGGCTGGGGGTCCCTTCCGCCTGTCTGATGCTTGCCTCGCGCATGACCGACCGGTTCATGCAGCTGCGGGTGATTGCACGGGGGACGCTCGTGGTGTGCGGGAGCAGCATGGCGCTGATGGCGCTTATATTCCTCTTTCGGGACAGCGCCGCCTGGGGGTGGGCGCTCGGCAGGGTACCGGCGGAGATTGCCGCCGAGGTGAGGCGGGCGGCGTTCTATGCGGTCATCCTGTTTCTGGCCAACCTCCCGCTTACCCCTTTCTTGATCGGGTTCGTCGCTATCCGGAAAGCACATCTGGAGCGGCTGTACACGACGCTTTCCGTGAATGCTTACGTCGTGGCGCTCCTGGCGACGGTGCATTACCATGGCAACCTGGCGGACCTGGCTCTCATCCGCGGGGGGCTCGGCATGCTGGTCAGCGCAGCCGGCGCCATCCATTTTCTCTTGAGCTGCAAGGGGGAGGGGAGAAGCGTTCGGGAAGCGCTCAGCGCCCTGCGCGAGCCCATTGCGGGGACAGAGTTTTCTTTTGGATCGCTCCTGGCCGACGGCAGAAGGTTTTTGGCCACCGGCATCGCGGTGATGATCATCTGGCAGACGGATAACCTGGTCATCAGCCACTTTGCCGGGGTCGGGGCCGTTACCCCCTACCAGATCACGTTCCGGCTGGCAACCCTTGCTTTTGTCCTCTTCACGGCGCTCTCCCCTTCGCTTCTCCCCATGTACGGCACGGCGTGGGTGGAGCGTGACTACCGGTGGATCGAGACGACCGGAAACAAGGCGAGACGGTTGTCCGCCTTTTTCGGCGGGCTGATCTGGATAGGGACCATGGCTTTTGCGGAGCCGGTCATCAATGCGTGGGCCGGACCGGCCGCCTTCGGCGGGATGCTGGCGGTATTCGCCCTGGGAGGGTACGGCTGCTCCCTTTCCCTGACGACTCCCCTCTATCCCTTGCTGACCAGCCAGAACAGGATCAGGAACATTCCCGTCATCATGTGGCTTGAGGCAGGGATCAACCTGCTCCTCTCGCTTTTTCTGGTGCAGAGTCTGGGAGGGGGCGGTGTGGCGTTGGGCACTTTTCTTGCTTCGATTTTAACGGCGCTGTGGCTCCTTCCCCGCGAGATCGGAAAGCAGATGGAAGGTCGGGTAACCGTCCACCACCGTCCCGTGGCGCTTCATTTCTGCCGGGCCGTAGTTCCCGCTATCCTGGCGGTGCTCCTGGTGAACGCCCTGGTGCATGGTCTGTTCTATCGGCTGGCCCTGAATCTGGCTATTATCTGCACCTACGGGCTCGTCTCTCTTAGAGGCCGGGAAGCGTTGAAGGCCGGGAAGCGGGAAACAGAGAAGGCCGGGAAGCGGGAAGCGGGAACGGCCGGGAACGGGGAACAGTAAAGGCCTTTACGGATCCCGGATCCCGGTTCCCGAGTCACGGCTTTTGGATTCCGAGTCCCGCTTCCCGAATCCCGAGTCCCGAGTCCCGAGTTACAAATTTCGACAAGGTGAAGGGTGAAAAGTGAATGCAGCAAGAGTAAAAGGTTTTCCGGTTCCCGAATCCCGGTTCCCGAGTCCCGCTTTGGTTCCCGCTTCCCGGTCGTTGGTTTCCATAATCATCGTCAACTGGGATGGCCGGTGCCACCTGGAGACCTGCCTCGACAGCCTGGAAGCCCAAACCTTCAGGGATTTCGAGGTGATCGTCGTGGACAACGGCTCCACTGACGGTTCCGTACCGTTCGTCCGCGAGCGGTATCCCTGGGTGCACCTGGTCGAACTCCCGAAAAATACGGGGTTCGCCACCGGGAACAACATCGGCTTGACCCATGCCGCTGGCGAGTATATTGTGGTTCTCAATAACGACACGAAGGCTGATGCGGAGTGGCTGGCAAGACTCGTTGGCGTGGCGGACGCATATCCGCGCGCCGGTATGGTAGGGAGCCGGATCTGTTCCTTTGAAGACCCCGACGTTATCGACTCACTCGGGCACGGCGTATGTCGCGACGGCATGTCCCGGGGGAGATTCCGGTTGCGGCGGTATTCAACGCTCAAGATGAACGAAGTGGAAGAAATTTTTTTCCCGAGCGCCTGCGTTGCCCTCTACCGGCGGGCCATGCTGAACGATATCGGTTTCTTCGACGATGACTTTTTCGCCTATGCCGAGGATACCGACCTGGGCCTCAGGGGACGGCTGGCGGGGTGGGATGCGGTGCTGGCCACGAAAGCCGTTGTCTATCACAAGTATTCCGGGACCGGCGGGGTATTTTCCCCCTTTAAACTCTATCTGGTGGAGCGGAACCACTACTGGGCGGCACTTAAGAATTTTCCGCTCCACGTGCTTCTGCTGGTCCCGTTGTTCACGCTCGCCCGCTATTGGGCGCAGGCCAGGGCGGTATTTTCCGCAAGCGGTTCCGGACAAGAGTTTCTCGTGAGCGGGTCCCGCGGCGAACTGCTCAAGGCGATCCTGCATGGGACGTGGGATGCCTTCCTGGGTATCCCTGCCGCCTTGAAAAAGCGGGCGCAGGTTATGAAAACCCGGAAGATAACGGGCCGGGAAATGGCGCAACTGCTCAAAAGGTACCGTCTGTCATTCCGGGAACTGCTCGATGACGGCGTCGTGCGGTGAGAGAGAGGAAACGGTGATTCATGCCGCTTCCGGGGAGTGTGAATGCAATACATGAGCATTGACAGAATTCAGCTTGTCTCCATTATTTTCAGCCTCTTCATCTTTTCCTTTATCTTCGGGCTGGTGAAGAACCGGCGGGTGAAGGAAGAGTATTCGCTGCTCTGGTTCGTCATGAGCATTTTCTTCATCTACCTCTCCGTTGACCGTTATGCCATCGACCGGCTCGGCTCCTTTTTCGGCATCGCCTACAAGCCGAGCATCCTCATGCTCATCACCACCGGTTTTATCTTCCTCGTTCTCATCCACATCACCATTGTGATAACCCGGCTTGGGGAACAGAACAAGGAGCTGATCCAGGAACTCGCCCTCGGCAGGCTCCAGATAGAGTCGGAGAGCGATCCGTTCAAGGGGGGCCGCATGAAAGCCGATATCCTCGCCATCGTTCCGGCCTATAACGAGGAGCGCAACATCATCGGCGTCATCAGCGACCTGCGGAGCATCGACACCGAGATCGATATTCTCGTGGTGAACGACGGGTCGAGTGACGCCACGGCCGAGGCGGCACGCTCCACGGGGGAGGCGATCGTCGTCGACCTGCCGACGAACCTGGGAATCGGCGGCGCCGTGCAAACCGGCTTCAAGTACGCGGTGAGAAACGGCTACCAGATCGCCATCCAGTTCGACGGCGACGGCCAGCACCAGGCCGGGGAGATCCGCAAGCTCCTCGATGCGGTCATTGACCGGGGTGCGAACATGGCCATCGGCTCCCGCTTCATCGGACCTCACGTGGGATTCCGCTCCACCCGCACCCGGCGCATCGGGATCAGGCTCTTTGAGGTTGTCAACTCGCTCCTCATCGGGCAGCGGATCACCGACAACACCTCCGGCTTCCGTGCGTACGACCGCGAGGCGATCGAATTCCTCGCCAAGCATTACCCGGTGGACTACCCGGAACCCGAGGCGATCATCCTCCTCGGGAAAAACGGCTTCCGGATCGAGGAGGCCCCGACTGTCATGCGGGAGCGTCAGCTCGGCGGTTCTTCCATCTCCGGCCTCACGAGTGGGTACTACATGTTGAAGGTCCTCCTGGCAGTCCTCATGACGGCCCTGAGAAAGCCCCTGAGAGGGCGATAGAGGCCGGGAAGCGGGTGAGGCCGGGAAGCGGGAAAGGCCGGGAAGCGAGAACGGCCGGGAAGCGAGAACGGCCGGGAACGGGGAACAGTAAAGGCCTTTCCGGATCCCGGTTCCCGAATCCCGGTTCTCGATCTTTTCATTTGCAAAACAAACATTTTTCGTGTATCGTTCACCACGTGAACAACAACGATGAAAAAGTCCTCGAAACCTACCGCTCCTTCCTTCTGATGGCGGAGATAGCCAAGGAGGAGGCCCTTTCGCAGCGTGAGCTCTCCCGGCGGCTCGGCATTGCCCTTGGTCTGGTTAATTCGTACCTGAAAAACCTGGTCGCCAAGGGTTACGTACGGGTAAAAAATTTCCCCAAAAACCGTTACGCCTATCTCCTCACCCCCAAGGGGGTTACTGAAAAAAGCCGCCTGGCCTATCAGCACCTTTCCTATTTTACCAATCTTTACACCATTGCCCGCCAGGACTATGCGGTTCTGTTCCGTTCCCTCCATGCAGCGGGTGTGGAAAAGGTTGTCTTTTGCGGAGTGGACGAGGTGGCCGAGATCGCCTACCTGTCGATTCGGGGGAGCGGGGTTGAGCTGGTGGCCGTTATGGATGACGAACTGGCAGGGGAGAAATTCTTCGACAAGCCGATTGTAAGCCTTGCCAAGGGATTGCTCGCCGGGAACTACAAGATCGTGCTCGCTTCCCTGAAGAAGGGTGCGGCGCTCCGTGAGCAGCTTCTGCGGATGGGGGTCAATCCGGAGAACATCTATGCGGCAGGCGGGAAAGGCCGGGAACCGGGAAAGGCCGGGAACCGGGAACAGTAAAGGCCTTTCCGGTTCCCGGTTCCCGAATCCCGCTTCCCGGATTTAAGAGGAATGCCCATGATCGACTATGAAAATCTCAGGCGGGTCAACGAGCCCTTTTTCGACGCGTTCAAGCGCGCCTTTGCCGAAACCCTGGATAGCGGCTGGTACATCCTGGGGAAGCGGGTTGAGACATTCGAGAACGAGTTCGCCGCCTATTGCGGCACCCGGCGCTGCGTCGGGGTCGCGTCCGGCCTGGACGCCCTTGTCCTTTCCCTGAAGGCCTTCGATTTCGACCCGGGGAGCGAGGTCATCGTTCCCTCCAATACCTACATTGCGACCATCCTGGCGGCCCTCCACTGTGGCCTGATCCCGGTTCCGGTCGAGCCGGACATCCGCACCTACAACATCGATCCCTCGCGCATCGAGGAGAAGGTGACCGGCAGGACGGCAGCCATCCTGGTGGTGCATCTGTACGGAAAGCCGTGCGACATGGACCCCATCTGCGCCATTGCCGGAAGGCGCGGGCTTAAGCTGGTGGAAGACTGCGCCCAGGCCCACGGGGCTTTGTACCAGGGGAAAAAGGCGGGGAGTTTCGGCGATTTCGGCGCGTTCAGCTTCTACCCCACCAAGAACCTGGGCGCCCTGGGAGACGCCGGCGCCGTGACGACCGACAGCCCGGAGCTGGCCGAGCGGATCGGGAAGCTCCGCAACTACGGTTCCGGCGTCAAGTACTACAATGAGGTGGTGGGTTTCAATTCGCGGCTTGACGAGGTCCAGGCCGCCTTTCTCTCCATCAAGCTCAAGGCACTGGACGAGATCAACGGCCACAAGAGAAAGCTGGCACGGATTTATCTGGAAGGGCTGAAGGAGGATTTCATCAAGCCGGTGGTGGAGGGGAGTGCCGATGTATATCATATCTTCAACGTGCGGCACTCCGCCCGGGACCGGCTGAAGGAACATCTGCTCGGGAACGGGATCAGGACGGAAATCCACTATCCGGTGCCTCCGCACCGTCAGCAGGCGCTGCGGGGGCTTCTGCGCGACGGCGATTACCCGATTGCCGATGAGATCCACGCCACCACCCTGAGCCTCCCGATCTCCTATTTTCACACCGAAGAGGATGTCTGCCGGGTTGTCGAGGTCATGAACGGGTTTTGACCGGAGCGGCCTCACGCGGGGCACAAAGGCCGGGAAGCGGAAAGCGGGAAAGGCCGGGAAGCGGGAAGCGACAAAAGGCCGGGAAAAGTGAACTGGGAATGGTGGGTGGTGGATGTTTGCCGGTTTCCGGATCCCGAATCCCGAGTCACGGATTCCGCCGGTTCCCGAATTTAAAGGAGTGAGGGGGATGTAATGAAGGTAGTTATCCTTGCCGGCGGGCTGGGAACAAGGCTCAGTGAGGAGACGGTCGTGCGGCCGAAGCCCATGGTGGAGATCGGAGGCAGGCCGATCCTCTGGCACATTATGAAAACCTATTCCTTTTACGGATTCAATGACTTTATTATTTGTCTCGGCTTTAAGGGGTATGTGATCAAGGAATATTTCTCCAACTACTTCCTTCACATGAGCGACGTTACCTTTGACCTGCGGAATAATTCCATGGTGGTTCACCAGCAGTACGCTGAACCATGGAAGGTGACACTGGTGGATACCGGCGCTGACTCCATGACCGGCGGACGAGTGAAACGGGTCGCCCAATACATCGGAGGCGAGCCCTTCATGCTGACTTACGGCGACGGTGTGGCCGATATCAATATCCGAGAACTCGTCAGCTACCATAACAGCCATGGGTGCCAGGCTACGGTCACTTCCACTCAGCCATCGGGACGCTTCGGTATCCTGAACATTAACACGGCAGGGAAGGTTGTGGCGTTCCAGGAGAAGCCGGCGGGTGATGGGGCGTGGATCAATGGCGGCTTCTTTGTCCTCGAAGCGGGGGTGCTTGACCGGATTGACGGGGACTCCACCGTCTTCGAGAAAGAGCCCCTCGAAGGACTTGCCCGTGATGGTCAACTTGCCGCATACAAGCACAATGGCTTCTGGCAGCCGATGGATACTCTCCGAGACAAGATTCATCTTGAAGAGCTCTGGAATAGCGGAAGAGCCCCGTGGAAGATATGGTGAAAGGCAGGGAACAGTGAATGGTGAAAGGGGAAAACACCAGCTCACTGCTTAACTCACAGCGTACCGATAATGCGCAAGGGTAAGGGGTGGGATATGACAGATCGGAAATTCTGGAAAGGCAGGAGAGTTTTCGTCACCGGTCACACCGGGTTCAAGGGGTCATGGCTCTCGTTATGGTTGGACCGGCTCGGGGCTCACGTTACCGGTTATGCCTTGGAACCGCCTACCGTTCCGAGCCTGTTTGAGCTTGCCCGAGTCGGTGAGCGAGCAGCATCGATCATTTCCGATGTGCGTGATGGGGAGTCGCTGGCCAGGGCTATGGCTTCGGCATCCCCTGAGATTGTAATCCACATGGCTGCCCAGCCGCTGGTGCGCGATTCTTACAAAAACCCGGTGGAGACGTATGCCATAAATGTCATGGGAACGGTCAACCTGCTCGAGGCGGTGCGCCGTTGTAAGGGGATAAAAGCCGTCGTTAACGTCACCACCGACAAGTGTTATGAAAACAGGGAGTGGGTATGGGGCTACCGGGAGCATGAGCCGCTGGGGGGGTACGATCCTTACTCCAACAGTAAGGCTTGCTCGGAACTGGTTACCTCAGCCTACCGCAACTCGTTCTTCAATGCCGGACATTACGCGGCCCATGGCGTGGCCATTGCTTCGGCCCGGGCCGGCAACGTGATCGGCGGCGGCGACTGGGCCGCCGACCGGCTGATTCCAGATTTTGTCCGGGCCATACTGAAGGGGGAGCGGATCATTATCCGCAACCCCAGCGCCATCAGGCCGTGGCAGCATGTCCTGGAGCCCCTCTCCGGTTATCTCGCTCTGGCGCAGAAACTGTACGAGGATGGTGCACGATATGGCGAGGGGTGGAACTTCGGTCCCGACGACCGTGATGCCAGGCCGGTTGAATGGATCGTCCGAAAACTGTGCGCAAAGTGGGGAGAGAACGCTTCCTACGGCATCGACGGGGGGGAGCATCCCCATGAAGCCCATTACCTGAAGCTCGACTGTTCCAAGGCAAAGGCGGAACTTGGCTGGCATCCCCGCTGGGACCTGGAAACAGCCATTGACAGTATCATCGAGTGGACCAGGTCCTATAAGGGACAGAAGGATGTGCGGGAGGTCTGCCTGCGCCAGATTGAAGAGTATGAAGGAGAACAGTGACAGGAACCGGAATGAATTGTTGAGGTGCGCATGGAAGATATGGAAAGAGAGTTACGGCAACGGGCGATACAGGCTGCAATCAGCTACTATGAAGTGAAGCACAAGGGGCAAAAGCCGTTTGCCCCCGGCGGACGCATTCCGTATGCCGGCAGAGTCTTCGACGAACGGGAGATCGGCGCCCTGATCGACGCATCCCTCGACTTCTGGCTGACCACCGGCCGGTATGCGGAAACGTTCGAAAGGGAGTTTGCGGCGTTCCTCGACGTCAGGCATTGTTCTTTGGTCAATTCCGGCTCGTCCGCCAACCTTCTGGCCTTCATGGCTTTGACGTCGCCCAAGCTCGGCGAGAGAAGGATCAAGCGGGGTGACGAGGTGATCACCGTCGCCGCCGGCTTTCCCACCACCGTCGCACCGATCATCCAGTTCGGTGCGGTGCCGGTATTTGTCGATGTCACTATTCCTTCATACAATGCGGACTGCTCCCAGTTGGAACAGGCCATTTCCGAAAAGACAAAGGCGGTGATGCTCGCCCATACCCTTGGTAACCCCTTTGACCTGCGGGCGGTCAAAGAGTTCTGCGACCGTCACGGACTCTGGCTGATCGAGGACAACTGCGACGCCCTCGGCTCCAGGTGTTTTTACGGCGGGGAATGGCGCTTCACGGGAACTATCGGCCATCTTGGCACGTCCAGTTTCTATCCGCCGCACCATATGACCATGGGTGAAGGAGGAGCGGTATACACCAATGACACGACCCTCAAGCGGCTGGTGGAATCGTTTCGCGACTGGGGGCGAGACTGCTGGTGTCCCTCCGGGCGCGACAACACCTGTGGCGACCGCTTCACCCGGCAGTTCGGTGAACTTCCCTATGGCTACGACCATAAGTACGTGTATGCCCATTTCGGATATAACCTGAAGGTGACGGAAATGCAGGCGGCAATCGGCTGCGCCCAGCTGGAAAAACTCCCGTCGTTCATCGAGGCGCGAAAGCGCAATTGGACCCGGCTTCGGAATGGACTGGCCGACATTGCCGACAGGCTCATACTTCCTGAACCGGCCGAAAACGCTGATCCCTCCTGGTTCGGGTTCCTCCTCACGATACGGGAGGAAGCTGGGTTTTCCAGAGATCAGCTGGTCAACCATCTGGAAGCGAAGGGGGTTCAGACAAGGATGCTTTTTGCCGGTAACCTGATCAAACACCCCTGTTTTGACGAGATGCGGAAAAGCGGGCAAGGGTACCGGATTGTCGGCGAGTTGAAACAGACAGATCGGATCATGCGCGATACCTTCTGGATCGGCGTTTATCCCGGGATGACAGACGACATGCTGGATTTCATGATCGAGCAGATGAGAGGATTTGCCGGACGATGAAAGTACTGATTACCGGCGCCACCGGCTTCATTGGTGCTTGCCTTACCCGCCGTCTCGTTGCAGAAGGCCATGATGTCCACATTGTTACTCGTAAAGAGTCTGAAAGATGGCGGATACAGGATATTCTGAGCCATCTGACGGAGCACACTGCCGATCTGCGCGATGCTGCCGCTGTTGATCGGTGCGTTGAAAGCGTTCGCCCCTCGGTCATCTACCACCTGGCAACGTTTGGCGGTTTTGCCTTTCAGCGGGATGCCCTTGCAATTCTGGCGTCGAACCTGCTGGGTACGGCCCATCTCCTACGTGCCTGTGAAAAGGTCGGTTTTGACCTTTTCGTTAATACGGGGAGTTCGTCAGAGTACGGCGTGAAATCTTTGCCCATGAAGGAAACCGACCTCCTTGAACCCCTCGGAGAGTATGGGGTTTCCAAATCTGCGGCAACGCTCTTCTGCAGGTCCGAGGCTCTTACAAAGAATCTGCCGGTAGTTTCGCTCCGCCTCTTTTCACCGTACGGGCCTTGGGACGATCCTCACCGGCTTATCCCCCAGGTCATCACACGTTTGTTGCGCGGAGAGGCTCCCCGGCTCTCTTCTCCTCAATCGGTCAGGGATTACATATTCATCGACGATGTGGTGGCTCTGTACCTTGCCCTGCCGAACAGGCCGGTGGTTCCCGGTGATATTTTTAACGTCGGATCGGGGAGGCAGGCTACCATCGGCGAAGTCGTTACCGTCATAAGCGAAATTATCGGCGGTTCCGTAAAGCCGGTCTGGGGAGCCGTTGAAAGGGTACGGCCGGAGCCGGCGATGTGGGTTGCCGACATCGGCAAGGTGCAAGCCAAGCTGGAGTGGAAGCCAACCTATTCCATGCGGGACGGCCTTGAGAAGACAATTGGCTGGTTTCGCAACAACCTGGGTCACTATCCCTGATGGAGCGCATGATGAAGCTTTCCGATTATGTCATCGATTTCGTTGTCAAAGCTGGAGTGAACGACATCTTCGAGTTTATAGGCGGTGCGATAACCCATCTCGTCGATTCCATTTACCACCGGGATGATGTTAACGCGGTATCGGTCCACCATGAACAGGCGGGGGCTTTCGCCGCCGAGGCCTACGCCCGTATTAACGGGAGACTCGGAGTGGCTATGGCAACGAGCGGGCCCGGCGCGCTCAATATGGTTACAGGCATCGGCAGCTGCTGGTTCGATTCCGTCCCCTGTCTGTTCATAACCGGACAGGTCAATACGTACGAATACAAATTCGACCGGCCGGTGCGCCAGATCGGTTTTCAGGAAACCGACATCGTCAGCGTGGTCCGGCCTCTCACCAAATATGCGGAAATGGTGGTCGATGCCGGGAAGATCCGGTACTGCCTGGAGAAAGCCCTGTATCTCGCCCAGAGCGGCAGGCCGGGGCCGGTGCTCCTCGACATTCCCATGAACATTCAGCGGGAACAGATTGACCCCGAGAACCTGGAAAGCTTCTACGGGTCAAGGGAATTCATGGAGCTGCAGGTCACCCGAAACTGCGACGAACGAGTCCTGGATGATGTGATCCGCCTCATCGCCGGAGCACGGCGACCGGTTATTCTTGCCGGCGGAGGGGTGAGAACCGCCGGGGCTGCGGAAGCCCTGTCGGAGATGGTGGACAGGACCGGTATCCCTGTTGTCACTTCGCTTATGGGGCTCGATGTCATCCCCCACGACCATCCGGCCTTTTTCGGCATGATAGGGGCTTACGGGAACCGATACAGTAACATGACTCTTGCCAACAGCGATCTCCTTCTGGTCCTCGGTTCCCGGCTCGACACACGGCAGACCGGCACCAGGCCCGATACCTTTGCCCGGGCCGCGAAACGGGTCCATGTGGACATCGACCCCCATGAACTCAACGCCAAGGTCCGGGTGGATCTGGCAATCACCTGCGACGTCAGGGAGTTTCTGGTAGCGCTCAACGCGGGGCTGGCCGGATACGCAAAACCCGACCTTTCCCCTTGGTACCGGGTCATCGAAGGGTACCGGAGCAGGTACCCGACCCGTTCGCCGGAGACCGAGGTCGCAAACATCGACCCGAACCTCTTCATGGAGCTCCTCTCTGCCCGGTGCGGGGAGGGGGATGTCGTCTGCCTCGACGTGGGACAGAACCAGATGTGGGCCGGCCAGTCGTTTCGCCTCAAGAGGGGGCAGCGGATGCTCATATCCGGCGGCATGGGGGCCATGGGGTTTGCCCTTCCGGCGGCACTGGGGGCGGCCAAGGCGGCGCCCGGCCGCAATGCCGTGGTGATTTGCGGGGACGGCGGCATTCAGGTCAACATCCAGGACCTGGACACCATCGTCAACCATCGACTGCCGGTGAAGATGTTCATCCTGAACAATGGCTGCCTCGGCATGGTCCGCCAGTTCCAGGACATGTACTTCGGCGGCCGCCAGCAGTCGACGGTTATCGGCTACGGCTGCCCCGACCTGGTGAAAATTGCCGAAGCCTACGGGATTCCCTCCTTCACCATCAACGGCATGGATGGGGCGGTAGCGGTGATCGACCAGGCCCTTACCACAGAAGGTCCCGCCTTCGTCGACGTCAAGCTGGAGCAGACAACCTGCGTCAATCCCAAGCTGGTGGTCAATCGCCCCCTTGAGGACATGTCGCCGCACCTGGAGCGGGAAGAGCTGGCCGGGGAGATGCTGATCGAGCTGGTGGATGAGGGAGAGGTGCCGGAATGAGTACACTGCAACATTTGAAAGAGATGGTTCCCTACGGCTGGCGGAAGGGGCTCCTGGATCTGGTTCGTCCGGAACGGCCGGGGATCGGGCCGGTGCTGCGGCGGATGGAGCGAAACATCTCCGTGGCCTTCGACATCGGCGCCAACGTGGGCGACGTTTCCCTCTATCTCCTCCACTATTTTCCACGTGCCACCGTTTTCGCTTTTGAGCCATGCGCCGAAACGTACGGGCAGCTGGTGGCGAACGTGATGAAAGCAGGCTATGGCGACCGGTTCAGACCTTTCCGGTTCGGCTTCTTTGACGAGGAGACCGAAGGTATGCTCCACGTAACGTCCGCCCATGGGGCGAATTCCCTGGTGGCGCCGGGCGAGGAGTACCGAAGCCTGAACCCCTGCATTGAGACGGTCGCCACCGAGAGGATTGCGCTGATGCGGCTCGACGACTTCGTTGCCCGTGAACGGATCGACCGCATCGACCTGGTTAAAATCGACGTGGAGGGGGTTGAACAGCAGGTCCTGCGGGGCGGGGCTGACACCTTTGCCAGCAGGGTGCAAACCGTGGTCATCGAGGTCTCGTTTGTCCGTCGGCCCCGGGGAGATGGGGAGTACATCCGGCTTTTTCAACTCCTTCACGATTACGGCTTTGCCCCTGCGGAAATCTACGATCTCTCCCATGCCCAGGGTGCCGGTGCTTGGAAACTGGCCCAGTTCGACTGCGTGTTTCGCAAGTATTGACCATGTCCCTCGCCACCATTGCCTTTCATAACCTCTACGAGGAACTGAACCGGGACGACCGACTGTTCGAACACCGTGATGCCCTCATCGGCGACGACCTCCTCCTCCCCTTCGGCGAGGTGCGGCGAATGGCCGCGGCCCGCGGGATCGAAGCGGCGACTATTCCCGTACTCCCCCTGGACAGGATCGATGCCTACGTCTTCATCGACATGCCCGATCCCGGCTGCCGGGCGTTTCGCCGGGCACTGGCCAGCGGACGCCCGCTGTACCTGATCATCATGGAGAGCCGGCTTGTGAGGCCGCAGAACTACGATCCAGCCAACCACCGCCACTTCCGCAAGATATTTACCTACGACGATTCGCAGGTGGACGGGGAGCGTTTCGTAAAGCTAAACTATGCCTTCAGCTTGCCGGGGTGCATTCCCCGGAACCTTGCCGGCAAGGAGAAGCTCTGCGTCATGATTGCGGGGTACAAGACATCTCCCCACCCCCAGGAGCTCTATGGAGAGCGGCTTGCCGCCATCCGCTGGTTCGAGAGGAACCGCCCGTCTGATTTCGACCTCTACGGAATCGGCTGGAACCAGGGGTGGCTGGGGCGACGGTTGCCGCAGGGTCTCATCCGGCGGTGGGAATGGCTGGGGAGGCTGGGGGCGCCGGACGTCTCATCCTTCCGTGGACGGGTGGCGCGCAAGCGGGATGTCATGGGGCGCTATCGATTCGCCCTCTGCTATGAGAACATCAGGGACGTGCCGGGCTATATCACGGAGAAGATCTTTGACGCCTTCTTCGCCGGCACCGTTCCCGTTTACCGGGGAGCGGACAACGTGACCGACCACATCCCGGCGGAGTGCTTCGTCGACCTGCGGCGGTTTCCCGATTATGCTGCCCTTTACGAGGAACTATCCAGCATGCCTGACAAGCTTTACCTGGAGTACCTGGCGAACATCGAGGGTTTCCTGACCAGCGAGCGGGCCTATCCCTTCTCCTGTGCTTGTTTTGCCGAAACGCTGCTCTCGGAGATCATGCGTGGCTGATGACCTGCTTCTCACCGTCGCTATCCCCACCTTCAACGGGGCGCGGACTATTGCCCGATCGCTGGCTACCATCCTGCCGCAAGTTACGTCTGAGGTGGAGGTGCTGGTCTCCGACAATGCCTCTACGGACGCTACGGTCGCCGTGGTGCGGGAGATTGCCGAACGGAACCCGCAGGTCCGTTATGCCCGCAACGAAATCAACGTGGGATTCGACCGCAATGTGGACCTCTGTCTTCAGCGGGCGCAGGGGGCCTTTGTCTGGCTCATCTCCGACGACGACATCATTTGTCGGGAAGGAGCGGTGAGTCGGGTGTTGGAGGTTATTCGCGCACACCCTGACGTGGCGGTCATATTTGCCGATTCACGGCACCCCATCCGGTTGAATCCTGCGGATAGCGGACTTTGCCATGGCGGCGCCGATTTCTTCCACAGGAGCCGCTTCAAGAGCGGCCTGATCTCCTCCAACATCTTCCGGAAGAGCGCCTGGCAGGCGGTAGAGGTGAGCCGCTACTTCGACAGCGGTTGGGTCCACATGGGGTTCCTGCTGGAGGCTTTGGTTCGTTTCCCGGCGTACGTCATTTGCGAGGAGCTGGTGGCCCAACTGGTGCTGGAGGAAGGGCATGGAATAACTCGCTGGGGGGGGACGGGCTCCTTTCTCCGGACCGGTCTTAACCTGGTGCGGATCTACCGGACCATGCCTGAGCTCGGTTATGACCCGGCCACGGTCAGGGCGGCCTGCATGACCATCAAGGGGGGATATCCGAAGAACATCCCATTGGCGAAGGCCAAGGGGCTGCGGGTTGACGGCCCGCTTATCAGGGAGTGCGTCGAGCTGTACGGACGGTTTCCTTCCTTCTGGCTGGTTGACCTGCCGCTTCTGCTTCTGCCGGGATGGCTCTTCAGGGGGGCGCGAACGCTCCGCCATGCGCTGCACCCGGAAGGACGAGGCAATGTCCACTGAACGCCGGAAGAAGGTCGTCCTCGGGACGTCGTCGGGCTACCTCAGCATGCTCGTTTCCAATCTCCTGTCGGTCGTGGCGGTGCCGGTCACGCTCGGTTACTTCGGAACCGACCGCTACGGAGCTCTGGCTTTAGTGATGACGCTGGTCAACTACCTTTCGGCCACCAACTTCGGCATCCCCGCCGCATGTTCGATCCTGGCGGCGAAATCGACAGACCGTCGGGAACAAATGGCGATCGTCGGCCGTTCTTTTCTGCTCCTTACGGGGATAAGCCTGTCCGTGCTGGCGCTCTTCCTGACGGTGGCGGCGAACCCGGGATGGGTAAAGGTGCTCGGGCAAATCCCGCCGGGGATCGCCGAGGAGACCCGTCAGGCGGCGTTCTGGACAGCGGTGCTGTTCCTGCTGAATCTCATCTGCGCGTCGTTTCTGGCCGGATTCATCGCCATCCAGAAAGTGCATGTGGAGCGTTTCTACGCGACTATCAGCACGAACAGCTACGTGATTGCCCTGGCTGCGACCATCCTCCTCAAGTGGGATCTAGCGGATTATTCAGTGGCGAGGGGAGGGCTGGTTCTCCTATGCAGCCTGGCAGGCGCGCTCCATTTCCTGTTCGGATACCGGGAGAATCGGCGAATACTCGGTGAGGGAGTACTTCGTCTGCTGCGGGCGACGTCGGCGCAGGAATTCGCCGTCCGCTCCATCCTCGCATCCGGGAGCCGGCTGTTTATAGTCGGGCTGGCATCGCTGGTGGTCTGGCAGACCGATAATCTGGTCATCAGCCATTTCTTGGGAGTGGGGATGGTTACTCCTTACCAGGTTACCTTTAAACTGGTAGCCTTGACTTTCATCGTGTTCACAGCGGTCAATCCGGCGATCTCCCCCCATTATGGGAGGGCATGGGTGATTGGTGACGTCGCCTGGATCAATGGGACCTACAACCAGATTGCTCGGGTAAGCGCGATCCTGGGAGGGCTGGTCTGGATCGGTTCGCTCGCCTTCGCCGAAGAGATCATCGACCTCTGGACCGGCCATGCTGCCTACGGCGGGATATTGGTTGTCTTTGCTCTGGGCGGGTACGGCTATCTCCTCTCTCTGGTAAGTGTCCATGCGGCATTGCTTTCCAGCATGAATCTGGTGCGGAACCTGCCGCTCATCTCCTGGCTGGAGGCAGGGGCGAACCTGGCGCTCTCATTACTCCTGGTCAGATCTCTCGGTATGGGAGGGGTTGCGCTCGGGACTTTCCTGGCATCGCTGGTTACGGTCTTCTGGCTGATTCCACGGGAGATCGCCCGCCGGACCGAAGGGAAGGTCCTTCTCGACTGGCGGCCTCTTGCCGGGCAGTTCATGACGGTGCTCCTGCCGGTCATGCTGGCAGTGCTCCTGGCGAACCGCTTTATCCACGCTGGCCTGTTGCGGCTGTTGATCAACCTGTTGCTGGTCGCAGGGTATTTCATCGTTTCGTACCTTCGTCTCCCTGGCGAGCTCAGGGTATTGGTAGGTGAACTGGCAAAGCCTCTTACAAAGCTCACGCGGAAAGAGGTTCCCCGATGAGTCGCGGCCGGCCACTGGTTTCCATCTGTATCCCGACCTACAACAGCGCTCGCTATCTGCGGGAAACCCTGGAGAGCATTGCGGCCCAGACCTGGCCACGCGTGGAGGTGATAATCTCCGACAATGCGTCGAGTGATGCCACCATCGCAATTGCTAACGAGTACGGGGCGAAATACGGCTTCAAGGTCTTTGTCAATGACGCCAACATCGGCGCCTTTAACAACTGGAACAGGCTCATCGGACTGGCGCAGGGAGAATTTGTCGCCATTTACCATTCCGACGACATCTATGAGCCGACGATCGTCGGGGAATCGGTCGCCTTGCTGGAGCGACAGCCGCAAGCGGGGCTGGTCGGAACGCTGGCGACGGTAATAGACGAGGCGGGGAAGGAGCGTTATCCCGTCAAGCTCCCGGCCGGTGTGGCACTGACGCCGCTCTACGGTTTCGCCGAGGTTTTCCGGGCCGTGCTGGGAAATGGCGGCGACCGGATCTTCCTGGTGACGCCTTCTGTTATGGTGCGGCGGTGGCTCTACACGGAACTGGGACAATTCGACACCAGCGGCCGCTTCGGCTCCGCTGGCGACTATGAGATGTGGCTGCGGATCGCGGCACGCAATCCCGTCGCGGTCATCCCCCGCCCGCTCATGCGCTACCGGGTCCACGAAGAGCAGGGGAGCGAGCGCGAACTGCGGCGCAACGTGGCCCTACCGGATGTAATGACGGTGCTTGACATGTATGCCGGTGTCATTGACGATCCTGCGCTGTTGGCAGAGTACGAACGCTACCGCGGCTGGGCCTGCCTGAAGACCGCCCTGAAGCAGAACTGCCTGGGTGAGTACGAGCGCAGCAGAGGAACTGCAGAACAAATCCGCGCCGTCCGCTACCGGCTGCTTCGAGCGGCGCTCATGTTCTCCTGCCGGATACACCTCAATCTCCGCTGCTGGCCGGGACGCTCCTGGCCATGTCGGATTCAGCCGGAGAGGAGATAATGGAGAAGCCGCTCAAGGTCCTCTACTTGCTCCACGACGCCCTGCGCAGCGGGGTGCCGGTGGTGGCCGCCAATTTCATCAGGATCGCCGCGATTGCCGGCGTCGAGCCGACCGTCCTCTTTGCCTACGACGGCGTCTATGCCCAGGAGCTGCGCGCCGCCGGCATCCCGGTCATGACCATGGGGGAGCGGACCCCGTTTTTCTGGCGCGCCAAGCGTTTCCTGATGAACGGATTCCTCCTGACACGGGCGAAACGCTTTGACGTCATCCACATCCACAGCATCAAGCTGGCCTGGTCGGTGCTGGTGGCCCGCTGGCTCGGCGCCAGGGTGGTCTTCCACCTCCACGAGCTGCCGCGTCGCATTGGCCCGCTTCTGCGCGCCGCCATCGCCGCGGCCGACTGTGTGGTATTCTGCTCCGAGACCTGCGCCGCCCACTTCGCCGGGGTGCCGGCCCGTATGCGGCGGACCATCGTCAATGCAATGCAGTTCCCCGACCAGCCGCCGGTGCGGCACGAAGGTATCGGCCGAAAGGTGGTGATGGTGGGGAGCATCAACAGGAACAAGGGGCAGGACCTGTTGCTCAAGGCCTTCGCCCGCCTGCGGAACCGGGAGGCGGAACTCTGGCTGTACGGCACGACCGGCCTTTCCGCCCATAAGTATGTGCACGACCTGAAACGCATTTCCGAAAAGGAGGGGCTGTCCGAGAGAGTCTTCTTCCCCGGACCGACCGCCGACGTCTTCAGGGTCTTTGCCGGGGCCGCGGTGGTTGTCCACACCTCGTGGACCGAATCTTTCGGCATGGCGCTGGTGGAGGCCATGTCATGCGGCGTGCCCGTGATTGCCCACGACCTGGAGGGGATGCGGGAGGTGGTTACGGACGGGGTCACCGGCTATCTGGTCAGGCCCGGCGATGTGGAAGGGCTGGCAGCGCGTCTCGATGAGCTTCTGGAGAGCCCTGAACTGCGCAACCGGATGGGGGGAGCCGGCCATGCCATGGTGCGGGAGCGGTTCGATATGGCGGCGCGCGCCACTGAGTATCTTCTCCTCTACCGGGAGGTATGCGGGCCATGAAGATTGTCTTTCTGACGCCCTTCGGTATCCGCCCCAAGGGGACGGTGATTGCCCGGATGCTGCCGCTTGCGGTGGAACTGCAACGGCTGGGGCATCGGGTGGTTATCGTGGCCCCCCCCTACACCAATCCGGAGGATTCCGGGAAAGTGGAAGAGATCCGGGGGGTGACACTGCGCAACATCGTCCTGGGACCGAAGAACAAGGTCCTTGCCGCGCCGGTGCTGGGGTGGCGCATGTTCCGGGAGATGCTGGCCGAGAAGCCCGACCTGGTCCACCTCTTCAAGCCGAAGGGTTATGGCGGGGTGGCGGGGATGCTGCACCTCTTTCTCCGGCGGGTTGGGCTGCGGCTGCCGCCCCTCTTTCTCGACACCGATGACTGGGAGGGGAAGGGGGGGATGAACGAGCTGCATGCATACTCCTCCGTGGAGAAGCGGTTCTACCGCTTCCAGGAACAATGGCTTATCCGCCGGGCCGCCGGAGTCACCGTTGCCAGCCGTGCCTTGCAGTCCATGGTGGGCGCGATGGGGGTCGCCGGTGAGCGGGTCCTTTACCTCCCCAATTGCGTCGTCGCTGAACGGCGCGGGGACGGGAGCAACATTCGGCAGCGGCTGGGGATCGGCGCCGAAACTCCGGTGCTCCTCCTCTACACCCGCTTCTTCGAATTCAGCCAGGAGAAGCTGCACCGGGTCTTTGGGGAGATCCACCGGCGGGTTCCCGGAGTGCGCTTCCTGGTGGTCGGCAAGGGACGCAACAACGAAGAGGCAGCGCTTTCGGAAGCGGCCCGGGCCGGCGGCTTCGCCGATGCTCTGGTCATGGGCGGATGGGTGGAGCCGGCTGAGCTTCCCGACTTCCTGGCGGCCGGAGACGTGGCCATCTACCCCTTTGCCGACACGCTCGTCAACCGCTGTAAATGCCCTGCCAAGCTGACAGAGCTTCTCCAGGCAGGGGTGCCGGTGGTAGCCGACAGGATCGGCCAGGTGACTGAGTACATGGGTCCGGAGCTTTCCAGCCTGCTCTGTGATCCCGACGACTGGCAGGCGATGGCTGAGAAGGCGGCGCTGCTGCTGCTCGATCCCGACCGGAGACGAGCTCTTGGGAATGCCGCCTGCCGATATCTGCTGGAGCATTTCAGCTGGCATGCCTATGCCGCACAGCTGAACGATTTTTACGGGGAGTACGTGAACCGATGACTGAACGCAAGAAAGACCTGCTCGTATTGAGCGCCCTCCTGGGGCTGCTGATCCTTTTTTTCTCCAATATCCTCTTTACCGACAAGATCATCAGAGCGCCGGACATCATCAACGAGTTCTACTGGGGGGTGTTGGACATTCACCAGAAGGGGTTTGTCAAGGCGTTTAGCTACAATATATTCTCTGCTGGTTGGGATATCTTCACCAATAGCGGGTCTACGGCCGAAGGGGGAGGCAATGCAACCCAGTTATTGCTGTATCTAAAACTGATTTTCCTCCTTATACCCGTTCCCGCCAGCGTCGCCTGGTGCATCGTTCTCCACCTGTTCTTCGGCGCCGCCGGCCTCTACCTGTACTGCCGCGCCATCGGCCTGAGCCGCCCGGCCGCCTTTCTTGGGGGGGTCATTTTCGCGCTCGCTCCGGAGAACGCCTCCCTGATCAATGCGGGCCACGTGATGAAGATCGCCACCATCTCCTTTGCGCCTTGGGCCTTCTACTTCTTCGAGCGAGGGTTCCAGTCGCGGCGGGCCATCTTCTTCCTCGCCGCCGGCCTGATCCTGGCGCTGCAATTCTTCAACACCCACTGGCAGATCGCCTTCTATACCTGCCTCGGCATAGGTGTTTACGGCGTGTTCCGTTCCCTGGCGATTCTTCGTTCTGCAGAAGAGCGGACAACGTTCCCTCTTCCGCGGCTTGTTGGTATGAACCTGGTGGTCATGTTCTTTTTCCTGTCAACCGTTGCGATTTCTCTGGTTCCACTCGCCAATTGGTCAAAGGACACCAATCGTGGGATGCAAAGCGGCGCAAACCAAGGAAAGGGGGGACTCGACCGGGAGGAAGCCATGATGTGGTCCCTGCCGCCGGAAGAACTGGCCAGCTTTGTAATCCCGGGTTTCTACGGGCTTTCTCGCCAGGAAGGGGGTGAAAATCCGACAAATATCTCTTCCTACTACTGGGGAAGGATGGTCTTCACCCAGACGGTGAGCTACATGGGGCTTCTCCCCTGGCTGCTGCTGCCGCTGCCGCTGATCTTTCGGCGCGACCGCTATACCTGGCTGGCGGTCATGGCTGTGGCCGGCGGCGTGCTCTTTTCCATGGGGAAATTCACGCCGTTCTATAATTTTCTGTTCGATTACTTTCCGGGGATCAATCGTTTCCGGGTGCCGAAGATGATGATGTTCATCCCGGTGATGGGATTGGGGGTGCTTGCTGCCCGGGGGATCGACCTACTGCGGGACGTGGAGGTCCGGGGGACGCGGGCCTTCCGACGCTACATCTTAGGCCTGCTGACAGTCCCTGTTCTGCTCCTCCTCTTGCTCGGGGCTGAGTTGCTCGGACGAGAATTCTGGACCGGCAGGTTTTACGAAATGCTCAGCCAGCCGACCCGCTATGAGCAGGGGCCGCAGCTCGTGACGCAACGCTGGAACAACCTGGTCGCGGAGACCGGCATAGCCGCCGGCCTGGCGGCGCTTTTCGCGCTGGCCTTCGGGGCCTTTTACCGGGGGCTGCTCCCGGTCAAGATGCTCCTTGCCGCCCTTTTGGCCCTCTTCCTTGCGGATGTTGGAAGGATCGACAACAAGTTCATGTTTCTGATTAAGGTCCCGGAAAAGAGCAGAAAGGTCAAAACGCCCGTCATGGAGTTTGTCGGCCGGGAGTCGAAGCAGTACCGGGTCCTCCCTATGAACGGTGGCGACCCGATGCACTACATCAGTCAGGAAATTCCCGTCATGTTCACCTCCAATGCGGTGCAGCAGCGGCGTTGGCAGGAACTTCTCGATGCCTTCTCCCTGACTTCATCCATGCCGGACATGCTGAATGTGAAATATCTGGTCTATTCCCCGGAGCAGTACGCCCAGGAGAAGTCGATGCTGGGCGACAAGTACCGGCCCGTGTTCCGGTCGCCGGACGGGCAGGAACTGGTTCTGGAAAACCGGGATGTCCTGCCGAAGGGGTGGCTCGTACCGGCTGCCATTGTGGTGAACGACACCGCCCAGACGCTGGAGATCCTGCGCAATCCCACCTTCAACCCGAGACGGCTTGCCGTGGTGGAGAGTCCCCCTCCTCTGTCCATGGCTCCCCCCAGTCTGGAGGCAATCGAAAACCCCGGGGAGGTGAAGCTGAGCCGTTACGAAGGGGAACATATCACCGTGACGGCCAGGGTTGCCAGGAATGCACTGCTGGTGCTGGGGGAGAAGCACTACAGGGGGTGGAAAGCCTCGGTTGATGGGAGCCGGGCCGAAATATATCCGGTGAACCACCTGTTGCGGGGGATCTACCTTACGCCGGGGGAGCACACCGTCGAGTTTGTCTTTGATCCGCTTCCCTTCAAGGTTGGCAAATACCTGACCCTCGCATCGTTTGCGTTCTTTGCGTTGATGCTGGCGCGGGAAATTCGGCTGCGATGGGTGAAGAGTGAAGAGTGAAGTGACCATCGACGAACTCCGCGCTTACGGCTTGCGGATCGCGCAGCCGCGCGACGGCTACCGCTTCTCCCTTGACCCCCTCATCCTCTGCGACTTTGCGCAGGCGGGGGAAGCGGAGCGGATAATCGACCTTGGCACCGGCAGCGGGGTTATCCCGCTCGTTCTGGCCCGCAGGGCGGAAGGTGCGCACATGGTGGGCGTGGAGCACCAGGAGCCGATGGCGGAGCTGGCCGAGCGCAACGTCCGGCTGAACGCCCTTGCCGAGAGGATTTCCATTCTCTGCGAGGATGTCACGCTCCTCAAAAGGCGTTTCCCGGCCTCATCCTTCGATCTGGTAACGGCCAACCCCCCTTACCGCAAACGGGGAACAGGCAGGTTAAGCCCCAAGGCGGGGAGAGACCTTGCCCGGCACGAATCGACCGCAACCCTTGCCGACTTTCTGGCCGTTGCCAAATACCTGGTTAAGCCTTCGGGAAGCATCTGTCTCGTCTACCACCCGTCGCGTCTTGTCGAGCTTTTCGTCGAGGCGGCGGCCCTCAAGCTTGCGCCGTTGCGCCTGCGCATGGTGCATGGGAACGGCAGGGCAGAAGCGAGGATGTTTCTCATCGAGCTGGTCAAGGGGAGGAAAGGGGAGCTGAAGGTGCTCCCACCCCTGTTCGTTTACGACGACGGAAAGGTGAGAGGTGAAAAGTGAAGGGTGAAGGGTGAAAAGTGAAAAGTGAAAAGTGAAAAGTGAAAAGTGAAAAGTGAAAAAACCGGCTTAACCGCTTCCCGGTTCCCGAATCCCGGTTCCCGAATCCCGGTTCCCGGTTCCCGAATCCCGAATCCCGGTTCCCGCTTCCCGGTTCCCGAGATGTTTTGCCAGCAGACTTGCAAAGGCTTCGCGCAGCTCCTGATCTTCTATGGCGGCTGATTGTTCGGCGATGCACAGTTTCTCTTCGCGGGAGAGGGGGCGTAACGTTCTTTCCCGCTGCTGAACCGGCGCGGAGGGCGGTTCGTTCCTCCCGGCTTTCAGATATATCTCCAGCACCAGTTCTTCGCCGACCTGGGCGTTCAGCTTTTCCATGATCCCTTTTTTCAGGAAGTTCAGCTGCTGCATCCAGGGGGCGTTCGCCACGGCCACGGTCAGAACCCCATCGCGAAAGCTCACCGGCCGTGCCCTCGCCGCAATCTGTTTTCCCACGGCCCTATCCCAGACCAGCCATATCTTCCCTTCCTTCAGCCGTTTTTCAGCTGGTTTGCCGTGGAAGACGAAGGCCAGAAGGTCAGAAACGGCGACAGGGCGGGGCATTTTCCCTCTCTTGTCAGCCATTGTCCGGAACCCGTTCAATGTTCAAAGTTCTATGTTCTATGTTACAAAACCAAAACCTGGAGCCTCGAACCTCGAACTTCGAACCTGTTGTTAGGAAGCCGTCAGCCATTGCCCTGTCTTCTTTTATGGATGATCCCACCCAGGAGCTGGCCTGCAAAGGCCCCACCCAGTGTCAGGGGGATGTATTTCCAGCTATAACCGGATTTTATGCGCAGATAGATAATGACCGGTATGGAGATGTGGATATAAAAATACCATGCGAAGGTGAATTTCTCACAGCTCTGTCGCAGGTAGCCGAGCGGCAGGTTGATGACGAAAGCGACGATTATTAATCCGAGAAGGGTTACCAAGTTGTGCATTGACGACCTCTTCCGGCATAGTATGAATTTGCAGGAAATTTGTCAATGCGCTTTATCTGTTGAAAAGTTCCCTGTACCGTGTAAAATGGAATTCCCCTTTGGGCAGACCGGTCACGAGGTATGTATGGTACACAATGGCGATTATGTGGCAATATTCAACTCCATCCACCGGGTGATGAAGGCGGAGAAGGCGCTCAAGCAACGGCGGCTCCCCATTCTCCTCATCCCGGTCCCCCGTGCGCTCACCTCTGACTGCGGGCTTGCCATCAGGTATGCCGCCGCAGACCGGGTGGCGGTGGAAGGGGCGCTGAAAGAGGTGGGGCTTTTGCCCGAGGAGATATTTGTAAAGAGCGGCGATAAGTACGTGAGTGAGTAACCGGGAACCGGGAAAGGCCGGGAACCGGGAAGCGTGAAAGGCCGGGAAGCGGGAAAGGCCGGGAAGCGTGAAAGGCCGGGAACCGGGAAGCGGGAATAGTAGAGGCCTTTCCGGATCCCGGTTCCCGGTTCCCGAGTCACGGCTTTTGGAGGAGACTAAATGAAAACCATAGATTGCAGAAACATGGCCTGTCCGATGCCGGTGGTGACGGTCAAGCGGGCGCTGGAGGAGAGTGCCGGCGAAACGATAAAGGTTCTGCTGGATGACGGCCCCCCAAGGGAAAACGTCGGCCGCTTTGCCACCGGCCGCGGCCTTGCGGTTGAAGAGAGCCGGGTGGAAGGAGGTTATGCCCTGACACTATCCGGGCAAACGGGCAAAACCACGGCGGCAAGAAGTGAGAAGCAGGGGGACACCGTGGTTCTCATCGCCTCGGACCGGCTGGGTGACGGGCCGGAAGAGCTGGGGCGGCTTCTGATGAAAAATTTCATTCTTACCCTGCTGGATGTGGCGGAGACCCCGGACCGGCTGCTCTTTGTGAATACCGGCGTGCTTTTGACCACCGAGGGGTCGGAAGTGCTGGAGGCGCTGGAACAGTTGGGGAACCGCGGTGCGGAGGTCTTTTCCTGCGGCCTCTGCCTCGACTTTTTCAACCGGAAGGAAAAGCTCAGGGTCGGAGGTGTGACCAACATGTTCACTATCGCCGAGAGCCTGCTTAAGGCCGGGTCGGTGGTGCGGGTTTAGACCGGGAAGCGTGAGAGGCCGGGAAGCGATAAAGGCCGGGAACCGGGAACAGTAAAGGCCTTTTCGAATCCCGCTTCCCGCTTCCCGGCCTTTCCCGGCCTTTCCCCTTGACAAATCCGGCCTCTCCCTTTATTGTAACCGTTTATTTTTCCGGAAAGAAAAATAGCAACAGGAGCTGTTGATGAAACCTTTATTTTTGAATCCTCCCACCTTCGAGGACTTTGACGGAGGGGCGGGCGCCCGTTACCAGGCTTCCCGCGAGGTCACTTCCTTCTGGTATCCGACCTGGCTCTGCTATCCGGCCGGGATGATAGAGGGGAGCCGGGTGGTGGATGCGCCGGTGCAGAGATTCACCCTGGAAGATTGCCTGAAAATCGCCCTGGATTACGATATGGTAGTGATGTATACCTCGACCCCCACCCTTCACATCGATGTGGAGACCGCCCGCCGGATCAAGGAGCAAAAGCCCTCAACCGTTACGGTGCTGACCGGTCCCCATGTTTCGGTCCTCCCCGACGCATCCCTCCAGTTCGCCAACGGAGCGGTGGACATAGTCTGCCGGGGGGAATTTGACTATTCCACCAAGGAGCTGTGCGAGGGGCGCCCGTGGGAGAAGGTGGACGGGATCAGTTTCATGAAGGACGGCAACGTCGTTCATACCCCGGACCGCCCACCCATCCAGGACCTGGACGCGCTCCCGTTCGCCAGCCAGGTGTACATGCGCGACCTGCCGGTCAACGAATATATCATCCCCCATTTCCTCCACCCCTATGTTTCCATCTACTCCAGCCGCGGCTGCCCCTCGAAATGCATCTACTGCCTCTGGCCCCAGACCTTCTCCGGCCGGACCATGCGCACCAGAAGCCCGGAAAACGTCTACCGGGAAGTCAAGTGGATCGTGGAGAACATCCCCGGCGTGAAGGAGATATCCTTCGATGACGATACCTTCACCGCCGATCGCAAACATGCACGGGAAGTGGCGGAGAAGATCAAGCCGCTCGGCATATCCTGGACCATCAATGCCAGGGCCAACTGCGACTATGATACCCTGAAGATCATGCGCGAGGCTGGGCTTCGCCATGTGGTGGTAGGTTTTGAAACCGGCAACGCGGAGATACTGAAGAATATCAAAAAGGGGGTCACCAAGGCCCAGGCCGTTGAATTCACCAGGGATTGCAAGAAGCTGGGGCTTTCCGTCCACGGCGCCTTTGTCATGGGGCTGCCGGGCGAGACGAGGGAAACGATCCGCGAGACCATCGAATTCGCCAAGTGCCTCGACCTCAACTCCATCCAGGCCTCCCTCGCCTCACCCTACCCCGGGACCGAGTTTTACGAGATGTGCAAGAAGGAAGGGTGGATTGCTTCGGAGGCCTATATCGATGATACCGGCCACCAGACCTGCGTCATCAATTATCCGCACCTCTCCAACAGGGAGATATTCGATGCGGTGGAACTCATTTACAACAAGTTCTATTTCCGTCCCAAGTACATCCTGCGAAGCATCGGGAAGATGATCGTCGACGGCGAGGAACGGCGGAAGCTCCTTAAGGAAGGGAAGCAGTACCTGGAGTATATGAAAAAGCGGAAACAGGCGGGAGCGTGATTTCGTAGGGGCGGCCCCGTGTGGCCGCCCTGATTATCCCGCAACACAAAGGC
>WSYB01000020.1 GCA_009773645.1 Geobacteraceae bacterium | reverse complement strand
GAGAATACTTTTTGGAGTGCTTGAGCCGGATGACGGGAAACTGTCACGTCCGGTTCTGAGGGGGGTCGGGAGCCGAGAGGCTCCCCGCCTACCCGGTGGACGAAAGTATAACTGGAGAGAGCCTATGGAAGAAAATGTGCAAGCGATAGAAACTTTAAGCGCGATCATCCGCGCAAGGAGATCAATACGAAGCTTTACAAATGCTGTCCCACCTACCGAGGGAATGAAAGAAATCCTACAATCAGCGATATTCGCTCCATTTGGTCGAGCTACCGATCTTCCTCCAAAAGATATCCGAAAAATATTCGTTTTTTCACAGGGTACGGAAAATATAAATATCGCCAGAGAGTTACTGCTCGGACAGGTAAGGCGCGTCGACCGCAAAGTAAATATCGTCTTACTTCTTTTTCCATTTCTCAGAAAGAAAATGGGACTTTTTTCTAAGCGCATTTCGGCAAAAAAAAGTGGCAAGGATTTGAGGAGCCAGCAGATCTGGCACGGCCGGGGAACCTTTCTGGAACGCCGAGGTGAGGGATAGACATGATTCTTGATCCTACCGATCAATTCATTACTCATATAACCGCCCATTGCGATATCACCGATAAGCTCATCCTTGAGGTGGGATGCGGGCGGGGGAGGATTACCTGCGACCTTGCCCGTCATGCCCGGCGGGTTGTCGCCATTGATCCGGATGAAAAAGCCCTTCAGGCTGCGCGGTCTCAAATTCCGGCTGAAAATGTGGAGTTCCTCTGCTGTGGGGGAGAATCGCTTGCCTTCCCCGAGGCATCCTTCGACCTGGTAGTGTACTCTCTATCCCTGCATCATCTCCCTGATGAGTGGATGCTGCAGAGCCTTGAGCAGGCCGCAAGGCTCCTCAAGAAAGGGGGAAAGATGATCGTCATAGAGCCGGGCGGGGAGGGGACGCTGATAGAGGTAGAAGAAAAGTTCGGGGTCGGCTGCGGGAATGAACGGGCCGCCAAAGCGGCGGCCCTCATGGCTATGAACTCGTTGGCAGAAATTCACCCGTCTTTGCCGGTCTGTTTTTACACCCTCTTTTATTTCGACGACACTGAGGACTTTCTGATGAATCTTCTGCCCGGCTATCAGAACAAGCCTGCTGCATACCTGGAGGAGGTTGAAGCTTTCCTGGAAAAACACAGGAAGGGGGAACGAATTGTCCTCCAGGCCGAAAGGGCGTTGTATATCTTCCCCGAGTATCTTGGCCGATGAGTGTTCCTGTGCCACCACTCTAACCTGCGCGCTCGGAGATTGCCGAGGAGGTGGTGGAAAAAGTGCGGGAGAGGGGGCTTCTTCTCAATGCGCCGGGTCCGCACACGCTTCGTTTCATGCCGGCGCTGACGGTCAGCCGGGAAGAGGTGGATGAGATGCTTCGCGTCCTGGAATCTGTAATTGTTGACTGTACCTCTTAATGCGGTGGGAGCTTTTGAAACGCGCTTTGACACGGGGTTTTTGATTCGATAGCAAATACACGGTTGCAGGTACACTCAATCCCGGATCTCAGGTTCGACGGGGTGCTCCGGTAAGCGGATACCGGGAACGTAGCGCTCGGCCCAGCCGACCATCGCCTGGAGCACAGGCCACAGGTCAGATCCTTTGACGGTGAGAAAGTACTCCGCACGTGGGGGCCTCGCCTGGTATTGCTTGCGCTTCACGATCTCAGCCATCTCCAAACGCTTGAGCCGGTCGGCCAGGATGTTGGTCGGGATCGCCTCGGGCGAGGCGAGGAACTCGTTGTAGCGGCGCTTGCCGAGGAAGAGGTCGCGCACCACCACCAGGGCAGGCGACGTTGGCTGGCCACAGTTGAAGGACGATTGGTAAATCCCAACAATGTCCTTGACACCACAGGAGAAGTAGTGTACTTTTAAACTTCGACAACTATCGAAGTTTAAGGGGACTATGAATACACTCAGATTGGCAAAGATGTTTAAAGCACTCTCACACCCGAACAGGCTGGAGCTCTACCTGGAAATCGCCAGAAAGTATGAAGCCAGTTTCCAGACTGGCTGCGACTGTTTCGTCAGCGACATCATCGGCTCGCTGAACATAGGTGCACCGACCATTTCCCATCACTTGAAGGAGTTGGCCAATGCCGGCTTGATCATAACCGAACGTAAGGGTAAGTTTTTGGTGGCAAAGATTGACGAGAATTCAATTGATGAGGTGAACAAAATCTTGCCCCGTCATACGTCGGAATGAGCTATTTTTTTACCTATTAAGTTTGATAATTATAAAAATGTAGAAGTATCGAATTATCTCCAAGGAGGAAGGAATCTATGAAAGACAAGAACGATCGGGGGACTGTGCTTGTAACAGGGGCCACCAGCGGCATCGGCTATGCGTTAAGCAGACGATTTGCGGCTGATGGCTTCAGTCTGGTGATGGTGGCAAGAGACGCTCGACGTCTTGAGGAGATTTCCGAGGAATTTCGCCGGAACTATTCCGTGGAAACGCATTGGATCGTCAAGGACCTGGTCGCACCGGAGGCCGCGCAGGAGATATTCGATGAGTCTCGTAGTAACAAGATTCACGTCGATATCCTGGTAAACAATGCCGGTTTCAATGAGTACGGATCGTTTGTAGAAACAGATCACCGGCAGGAACTGAGGATGATCCAGGTGCACATTGTTGCTTTGACCTCGCTCACAAAACTGTTTTTGCCGGCAATGGTGCACCGTAAACAGGGTGGGATATTGAATGTCGGGTCAACCGGCTCATTTGCTCCAGTGCCGCTTGATGCCGTCTATTGTGCCAGCAAGGCTTACATCTTGAGCTTTACGGAAGCTCTTGCAGATGAACTGCGAGGTTCCGGCGTCAAGGTGACCGCCCTGTGTCCCGGCGCGACAGAGACACAATTTGCCAGTCGGGCGAACATGGAAGGCACGCGAATCTTTCAGGGGAGGTTGATGGATCCCGGAACTGTCGCAGAGGCTGGTTATCGTGCTTTGCTGCGGGGCAACACCCGCATCGTTCCAGGGTTCGCCAACAAAGCTACCATTGCCTCCCTCAGATTCATGCCGAGGGATATGGTCGCACGCATTGGCAGGTGGATGATGAGCCAGAAACCAGGATATTCCGCTTGACACTAGTATTTATGAAAATTATAAAATTGGGTTGGGGGGAGAATAATCATGAAACTTCGGTTTTCCTGTTGCGGCGTCTCTTGTTGCGCAACTCCGTCTTTTTTCTCTGAAGGCAAGCTCGATGCACGAGTTTCTCAGGATGAAATTGGACATGTGTATGACAGACTGTCCGGCGTATACGATATCTGGGGAAAGCTGACAGAGTCACGCGCTAGAAGACGGGCGATTGAGCTTGCGAGTATCGAGGATGGGCAATCTGTCTTGGAAGTGGCGGTAGGTACGGGTTTGGCTTTTTTCGAAATTGTGCAGAGAAATCCAAGCGGTCGCAATGTCGGCATTGATCTTTCAACTGGAATGCTCTCAAAAGCACGAAAGCGGCTCGGGAAACTATCGGGAGTACAATATGAGCTCAGTATCGGCACCGCTTTCGATTTGCAGGTAGAAAACGAGTCGGTTGATTTGTTGATGAACAATTACATGTTCGACCTCATCCCCTATGAGGAGATGGATATGGTCCTTATGGAGTTCAAGAGGGTCTTGAAAGCAGGGGGCAGGTTGATACTGGTAAACATGACCGAAGGCGAAAAATGGGGGAGCAAACTGTACGACTTTATCTACAACCTGTCACCCAAGGCAATGGGCGGTTGTCGAGGAGTGCGCCTGTCTGAGAAATTAAAGAGCCATGGGTTCACAGTTGAAGTCAGAGAGTATCATCAGCAGTTACTGTTCCCTTCTGAAGTGATACTGGCGCGTAAGTAGAAACTTCGCACCGTTTGAAACTGGTTGGTTTTCGATCAAGCAAAAGCTGATTTGTCACTGCAATGACTAAAAAAGATAAGGAGAATAAAGATGAAGATCGTCTGCCTGCTGGGAAGTCCCCGTTCCGAGGGGAACAGCGCTACCATTGCCCGCCGTTTTCTGGAGACCGCCGAAAGCCTCGGCGCAGAGTCCCGCACCTTCGAACTGAACCGGCTCACCTATCGCGGCTGCCAGGGGTGCTATGCCTGCAAGGCCAGTCTCGACCACTGCGTTCTTGAAGATGACCTGACCGAGGTACTGCAGGCTATTAAGGACGCCGATGTCGTTGTCTACGCCTCTCCGGTCTATTACGGAGACATCACCGCTCAGCTCAAGGGATTCATGGACCGCACCTTCTCCTACCTTGTCCCGGACTTTGAAACCAATCCACAACCAAGCCGGCTGTCGCCGGGGAAAAAGCTGCTCTTTATCCTCACCCAGGGCCACCCGGATGCGGCAATGTTCGCCGATATCTTCCCCCGCTACGACTATTTCCTCAAGTGGGGCGGCTTTGTCGAAACCCGCCTGATCCGGGCCTGTGGCGTCGGTGCGGGAGGGGTCAGAGATGTTCCCGAAGGTGTTCTGCGAGAATCAGAGGAAACGGCGCGGGCATTTTTGACCCCATGACGCACGGATCGTTGGCCCCGTTCTACGACTATCTCTGGAAAGTGAAGAAATTAGCCGGAATTCGCTGATTTCGTTGCAGAGGGGGGGAGCCCCTTTTTTTCATTTTTTCAGGAACCTTTTTCAACCTCCTGCGTATTCAATCACAAAAGCATCTTTCCAGAGGGTTGAATGGACGACCAGGACATCATTGGACAAATCAAGTACGGCAACGCGGATGCTTAGGGATACAGCAATTACTAATGTACCGTTAATGGCTTAATTGTTATATCCCACTTCGGCAGTTGTTCATCCCGAAGAAGACGCTCTTCAAGTGCCGCTTTTTCCTCACGGCATAGGGTGATGCCTTTTTCATAGAGACCTGTCATAAGTGTGACTGTAGGCTGAACAGAGCGCCATATAAAGTTAGCTGCTCTTTTCAGTACGGTATCTACGCTATCAAGAAGATAGCCGTTCCATGACCTTTCCAATCCGCCCCAGTAGTGCCGGGCCAGGGCTTTTAACCGCTGGTATGTGTACGTTGCCGTCTGGCTGGTCGAATCGGTTCTGGTCATGGGGGGTGTCGTGGCCTATCTGAGGGGAAACGTCATGGAGGCCTATAATATCGTCGGCGTCAGTATGGAACCGAAGGTAATGCGGGGGGACAGGATTCTCGTCGACAAGACTGCCTACCGGCGAATCCCTCCCAAAGGAGGTGATATCGTGGTGTTCGTTTATCCCGACGACCGGAGCAAGGTCTTCGTGCGCAGGATAGCGGGGTTGCCGGGGGACGCAGTGAAGGGCGCCGGTGGTCGCGATGAAAACGTCCCTCATGGTCAGGCATATCTCCTCGGTGAAGGCGGCGGGACGATCATCGACAGCCGCACCTTTGGCTTCGTTTCGCTGCGGGACCTGGATGGCAAGGCCCGCCAGATCTACTGGTCATCTGGGCCGGAAGGGGTGCGCTGGAACAGGATCGGCCTGACTCTGTCAGGGAAGGATGGATGAGCGTATCTAATCTCGAGGCGAAGAAAGTGTGCCGGGTGTTCCAACCGCCACGGAAAGGCCGATTATGGCGTGATCGGCCTTTTTCACTTAAAAAGTTCGTCTTGATTGTTGGGATTAGCGGCGTATAATGGGGCTGGTTTGTGATCCGCGGCCGGCCTGTAAGATGCGGCAGTAAACTTATCTGTTCATTCTTGAGATGTTGGCCCATCGGTTCATCGATGGGTGCGGATGCAAGCGAATCGAGAAGCATCACGAGATTTACCTGACTGACATCAGGAAGGCGCCCCAGGAAATGTAAGACCATGATCAGGCAACCGATGGGATAAGCTGACCAAGGAGGCATCAGATGAACGATAAAGAGAATTTGCTGAGTGACGCCTTCCAGGTGTTCATGCGGGAAGCGCCACAGTATGCCGAGGTATGGATGGCTGCCGTTCAAAATCTTGGCAAGATAAGCGCGCTGGACAAAAAGACCGAAAGTCTTGCGTATCTGGCGGTTCTTTCGGCATTGCGCCTTGAGAGCGGCATCCCATTCCATGTAGCGCTTGCAAAAGATGCTGGCGCATCGCGCGAAGAAGTAATCAGTGCGATACTTGTCGGCCTGCCCGCGGCAGGAAATGTCGTTACGCGGTCTTTGCCTTCTGCTATTCAGGCTTACGACTCGCACGGAGCTTAACTGTGAATGTTAACATTTTGGTTGGAAAATCGCTGATATTCCTTGTCTCTCTGGCGATCATGCTTCCCATACTCTCCCCACAGCGGATCAACGCCGAGTCGCTACCATCGGCCAAGGCAAAAGAAGCCGCCCTTTCTCCCTTTGATGAGGTCTGGCAGAAGGTGTACGACCATTTCTACGACCCTCGGTTTAGCGGCATCGATTGGAAAGCCATGGGGGAGAAATACCGGCTCCCGGCGGCGCAGGCCAAATCGGCTGACGCGCTTGCCGAAACCGTGAACCGCATGCTCGCCGAGCTGAAGACTTCACACACCCGCCTCTACACCAAGACAGAGCCAGAGTACTACCAGCTCCTCGCCATATTCAGCAAAGGGCCGATGGGTGAGGAGATCCGGCGGCTGTTCCCCGATGGGAAGCTCCACTATCCAGGGATCGGCGTCTTTACCAGGGAGGTCGGCGGCAGAACCTTCATCAGCGGCGTTCTTGAGGGGAGCCCCGCCCACGTGGCCGGACTCAGGATCGGCGACCGGATCATCTCGGTAGACAGAGCTGTTTACCGGTCGATCGATTCCTTTGCCGGCAGGACCGGAAGGATGGTGAAGGTGGCGGTACAGCCGACCCAGGACCCGAAGAGTGTCCGCGAGGTGACGGTTGTGCCGGAGGAGATCGATCCTTCGGATGTCTTCCTGAAGGCGATGAAGGAGAGCGTCCGTGTCATTGAGCAAGAGGGAAGGAAAATCGGCTACGTCCATGTCTGGTCGTATGCTGGGGAGCAGTACCACGAACTCCTTACAGGGGAGATCGCCTTCGGGAGACTCAAGGATGCGGATGCGCTCATCCTCGACCTCCGGGACGGCTGGGGCGGGGCGAATCCAGTCTATCTCAACCTCTTCAACCCGAAGGTCCCGGTTCTGACCAATATCGACCGGAGCGGCAAAAAGACCGACGTCGATTTCCAGTGGCGAAAGCCGGTGGCGATGCTCGTCAATGGCGGGACGCGAAGCGGCAAGGAGATCTTAGCTTACGGTTTCAAAAAGTACGGAATAGGCAAGGTGATCGGCACAAGAACGGCAGGGGCCGTCATCGGCGGCCGCCCCTTCCTGCTCCAGGACGGCTCCCTCCTCTACTTGGCATCTGTCGGCACTTTGGTGGATGGGGAGCAACTGGAAGGAAAGGGAGTGGCTCCCGACATCGAGATCCACTTTCCGCTTGAATACGCACAGGGGAAAGACCCGCAGATAGCACGGGCTGTGCGCGAGCTATTGAAAGAAATCAAATAAGACCTGTGGACGCGAGCAAACTCGCCAAAGTGAACAAGCGTCCAACCCAAAGGATTCCTATGAAACGGCTTCTGCATATTACCAGCGGCGATATGGCGGGTGAAAGCCTGCAAAAGAGCGGCATTTCAGGAGAAGTGTTTGTCTGGCACGACATCCTTTACGATGGCCCCAGAAACCCGGGGTGGCCCGAAGAGGACACATTGCACGCCCGTGCCCGATTCCTGGAAGAGGAAACCGGCGGTGGATTGGGTAGTCAACAGATCCTGGAGACTTTAAGGACCCAGTACATGAAGCTCGAAACAGCCAAGGATTATGATGAACTTGTCCTCTGGTTTGATGCTTGCCTTTTCGATCAATCGATGCTTTCCCACATCCTTGCATGCATGAAGGTCAAGGGGATCGAGACGGCTGACCTTATTTGTGTGGATGCTTTCCCCGGAATCATGCCATTCAACGGGCTTGGACAGCTTCTGCCCGACCAGATTGCCTCGGTTTACCATCAGCGTCAACCTGTGACCAAGGAACAATTTAGTTTTGCAGAACGCGTAGACAGAGCGTTTGCGTTGCAGGACAAGAGTGCGTTTATCCATTTGTCAAACTGCCATGGCGCTCCTTTGCCATGGATTCCCGCAGCTGTGACTCGTTGGCTACAGGAGCAACCGGACGAAGCAACGGGACTGGGACGACTTGAACAACTGGCTCTGGAGGCGATACGTTCCGGCTGCAAAACTCCGGCAGAAATCTTCGCGTCCGTGGCTGCACATGATACGCCTCCACAGTTTTGGGGAGACATCACGCTTTGGGCGAAAATCAACAGACTGGCAATGCGCAGACCGCCGCTGGTAAGAATAGAAGGACCCAGTCCCCTGCTTCCCCAGTGGAACGCTAAGGGGACACTGGATGAGTTTTGTGTCTTTCCGGAGGCAAGACAGGAGACGGACTGTAAATGACAGATTCTTGATTGGTCAAGGCTAAAGTTGATTTAACGTAAATGACTACAGCAGCCGATGTTGCAACATGGTTTAGCACAGGAGGTATGCTTGAGGGGAAAAGAAACTGGTTGGGTTGCCGGAATATTAAGAATCACCGCCTTATTTGGTAATGTGCCGTCTGCCGCGAACAGGCGGACCCCCATCATCGGCCTCATCAATAGCCTGATAGAGCGGTTTCCCGCGCGGAATATGAGGTATATATGGAACGCTTGAAAAATAAAATTGCTCTGGTTACTGGCTCAGCTAGTGGAATAGGTGAAGCTATTGCCTGCGCCTTTTTTGCAGAAGGAGCAACAGTTATCATTACTGATATCGACAATAATCGCGGGAAAGAGGTTTCCTCGCAACTTGGTTCTGACGTGGTCTATCGAACTCTTGATGTTCGTGCTGAAAGTGATTGGATCGCTGCAATTGAGTTCGTCATGAAGGAATACGGCCACCTCGACATACTTGTCAACAACGCCGGAATCACAGGATTTGAGACCGGTTTCGTGCCGCATGACCCGGAACATGCATCTCTTGAAGACTGGCACGCCGTACATCGAACAAACTTGGATGGAGTCTTCCTCGGCTGCAAGCATGGCATACGTGCCATGCGCAATAGAGGCTGCGGCTCAATCATCAACATATCATCGCGTTCAGGTCTGGTCGGCATCCCTGCTGCCGCTGCCTACGCCTCCAGCAAGGCGGCGGTACGCAACCATACCAAAACGGTTGCGCTTTACTGTGCCGAGCAGGGGTTGAAAATTCGCTCAATTCCATTCACCCAGCCGCTATCCTGACACCGATGTGGGAGCCCATGTTGGGCCCAGGTCCGGAGCGTGAAGAGCGGATGTGGATGTTTGTTAAGGACACACCATTGCGTCGCTTTGGAACGGCAGAAGAGGTTGCGGCTGTGGCGATTCTTTTGGCCTCTGATGAGGCAACCTATATGACCGGCGCGGAGATCAGCATTGACGGAGGAATACTGGCTGGTTCGGCGGTTACGCCGAAATAAAGCCCGGCGGCGTTTCCCGTGAAGATACCAATAATAATTTTTCAAGCGATTCAGGCAGAAGAACAGGGCAGTAACGCGGGGAAGGGGTTCGAGGAGTCTTTTTCCGTCGAGTACGATTGAGCGTTCCGGGAGATCATCCTCAAGAAAGCTAGGTGATATTCATGGCAGTAGTGACGGGGCACCTATTTGATCGTATCGGCGCAACGTACAGCGCAACACGCAAAGCTGACGTACGCATTGTTTATGCTTTGGAACGCATGCTCGCCCAGCATCGCGGCCGGATTATCGCCGATATCGGCGCAGGCACGGGCAATTACAGTTGCGCCCTTGCAGAAAGAGGGTACGTAGTCAAAGCAGTTGAGCCGTCAGACGCCATGCGCCGCCAGACTGGGGATTGTCCCAACGTGGAATGGGTCGGTGGAGTTGCAGAAGAAATCCCGCTCGACGACGGATCGGTCCATGGCGTAATCAGTACGCTTGCTATTCATCATTTCGCCGATCTCAAGCGTGCTTTCCGGGAAATGGCCCGGATTACCGCGGGTCCCATTGTCCTGTTCACCTTCGACCCGCGGGCAGGGAAAGAAACATGGATCAGCGACTATTTCCCGACCATCTGGGACGACGCCTTCAACGTGTTTCCGCCAATCGAGGATATCGCTGATCTCCTCGCCGTGACCAGCGGCCGGCAGGTTGTGTTAGAACCGTTCATGGTCCCCCACGATGTCACCGACAACTTCGCCGCGGCCGGCTGGCGGAACCCGCATCTCTACCTGGACCCTAAGAATCGGGCGAACATGTCTCCCTTCCGGCTTGCGGATCAGGATGTCATTGCGGAAGGAGTAGCCCGATTTGCAGAGGACCTGCGCTCCGGCAAGTGGGAACGTGAGCGTGGGGATATCCTGCTTCTTCAGGAAATCGACGCCGGGTACCGGTTTGTAAAGGCCGCAAAAATGACATGATTTGATGACATGTTGCGCGCTGCCGGCATGGATCAAGCCGCCATGAACCGCTGGCATACGGAATTCGAGAAGCGCGCACCGGCAGCTCATCACCGGTTTTTGATATCACTCGGCATCAACGAGAGCGAAGCGCTGCTGATTCGTAAAAAGTCCGCAGGCGCCACGGAAGAGCAGGAATGACCGCAAAGCAATTTCCAAGGTACGGCAGGAGGTTGACGATGATCCGCCCGGTAACGAAGATGCTCACAATGATAGGGCTGATAATGATTGGGGGATGTGCGACCGACAACATGCGGCAGGGACTGTACGAGGGATTCAGAGTACAGAGCAACCTGCAAAGTTCACCGCCGGAGCGAGTTGGAAAGCCGGAGTCGCCCAATTACCAGGATTATGAACGGTTGAAGAAAGAACGACTGGAACATTAGCAGATCCGCCTATAAGGCCGGGAAGCTGAGGCTTTTACATGCGCAAGTTCTCCAGGGACTTGATAGAGCATCTCCTTGAAGTGGGATGGGCGCTTTTTCTCCTCTACTTGTTTCTTGCCTGTCTGGCACTGATTTTCGGAAGATCTGTGGGGTATGAAATCACGCCGTGGGTCTGTCTCGGCTTTGCCTTGGTGGTCACGGCGATCTTCGCAGTTATCATCCTGGGAAACCTGCTCTGGCTGGGTTTTGTCGGAATTTTCAGGCGGCTGTTCAATCGGCCGAAATAGCTGGTGCTGTCCAGCCGCAGGCGTTGAACACTCATGAGGTCACATGGCAAGAAACATTGAAATTAAAGCCCATATCGCGAGCGTCGAGGCTCTTATGCCCAAGGCCGCCGCCATCGCGGACAAAGGGCCGATCAAGATCATTCAGGATGACACTTTCTTCCGGTGCGAATCGGGAAGACTGAAGTTGCGTGCCTTTTCCAAGGAAGAAGGCGAACTCATCTTCTACCGTCGAGCGAACCAGCAAGGTCCGAAAGAATCGTTCTATCTACGTTCGCCAACGTCTGCGCCCGAGACGCTGCGTGATTCGTTGTCTCTGGCCTACGGACAGGCAGGTCGTGTTAAGAAGCACCGCACACTGTTTCTCGCCGGAAGAACGCGGGTTCATCTGGACAAAGTCGAGGGCCTGGGACACTTCCTGGAGTTGGAGGTTGTTCTTGAGGAGGGCGAGCCGACCGAAGTCGGCGTCCGGGAGGCCCATGAACTTATGGCAAAACTCGGTGTCGAACCGTCGCAGCTTATTGAAGGAGCTTATGTTGATCTTCTTGTCCAGCAAGCTGCTTTCAACGTAGGCTGATATAAGAGGTAATTATGGATGCTGCATCGCAAAATTTGAATGACTACCTCAACGGCGTCTACCTTGCCGGCCTCGGGAAATGGATTCGGCTGGATGCGCGGGGCAATACTAACGGGGTCAACGCCCAATTCAGTATCGATAAAGAGCAGCTTGCCTTTGCTATGGAAGCTTCGGCCGGTGAATTCATCTACGATACGATCTTCGCCGCACCGGTAAGCAATGTGGTTACCAGGCTGAAAAAGTACGATAGCAGAAGAGAGCTGTGGTTGGATTTGCCGAAAGCCCTTGATAGATAAAAACGACGGCAGTTAATGCACATACGTTGGTTCACATACAGGAGCCAGGCATATGGATAGTTATGTACACGGCTACCAGGAGCGGGAGGCGGAGCGACTGGGCGATCAGGCGAACACGCTCAGTGGCCTGCTCCATCACGACACCCGCTATCCGGCCGGGAGCAAGGTTCTGGAGGCGGGGTGCGGCGTCGGCGCCCAGACGATCATCCTAGCAAGGAACAGTCCCGGTGCGTCGATCACATCGGTAGATATTTCCCCCGATTCCCTCGGCAAGGCTCGGGCTGCGGTCGAAAGCGAAGGGATTGCCAATGTCACCTTCCGCCTAGCGAATATCTTCAACCTCCCCTTTGCCAATGAGAGCTTCGATCACGTATTCCTCTGCTTCGTGCTGGAGCATCTCCGGGAACTGGAAAGGGCTCTTCAGGAGCTGCGACGGGTCCTGAAGAGCGGCGGCTCCATCACGGTCATAACGGATCGGCCTATTTCCACCCAGAGAGCGTGGAGGCGCGGCAGACCATCCAGTGCCTCGTCGAGCTCCAGGTCCGCGCGGGAGGGAATTCGCTGATCGGCCGTCAACTGTTTCCGCTCCTCACGAGGGCTGGTTTTCAAGAAGCTCGCGTATCGCCGCGCGTTGTCTACGTGGATTCCAGCAGGCCGTCCCTGGTGGAGGGATTCACCAGGAAGACCTTTATCGCCATGGTGGAGGGAGTGAGAGAAGAGGCGTTGGGTTCAGGGCTCATCGACGGGGCGTCATGGGAGAGGGGGATTGCCGCCCTCTACCGGACGGCGGAGAGCGGGGGCACCTTCTGCTACACGTTTTTCAAAGGGATTGGGATCAAATAACAGGGAGGGATAGCGAACTTGCATATATCCGTAATCCTCGGCCATCCTGAACGGGGAAGTTTCAACCACGCCATTGCCGCGACTGTAGTAAAGACATTGCATGACAGCGCATCATCCATGAGAAGCTCTTTTCCGAGATCGAGTTGGGGATCATCAGGGAAGAGACGCGGGAAGTCCTTCTTGCCATAGTGAATAGGATGATCGAGCGGGACGGCATCGACTCCCTCATCCTCGGCTGCACCGAGCTGCCGCTGATTCTCGACAGGGACGCATACGGCATCCACTTCCTGAACACGACGGCCATCCATGTGGAGAGCATCGTAAATTATTGCTTGGGGAAAGGAAGCAGGAGCTGAGTATGAACTATCAAACCATCGAAACCCAGGTAAAGCCAGACGGAATTGGCATCGTCATTCTCAACCGCCCTGAGAAGCGCAACGCTATCTCGATCCGGATGCGTCAGGAAATCTCCCCCTGCCTCTCCGAGTGGAGGAATAACAATGGCATCGGCGTGCTTGTTATCACCGGCGTTGGAAAGGCCTTCAGTGCCGGTTTTGACTTGGATGAATTCAAGCAGCAAGAGCGGTTCGATGAACTTTTTGAATCATCAACCCGTTATCACCGCGATCTCTGGAACTTCCCGAAGCCGATTATTGCCGCGGTGAATGGTCCTGCCATGGGGGGAGGTTTGGACCTTGCCACTCTCTGCGACATCCGGCTATGCTCCGAAAGCGCTTCGTTCGGCCACCCGGAGGTGAAGTTCGGTGCGCCTCCCCTCTACACGCCATTGCGCTGGATCATAGGGGATGGTCTCGCTCGCGACCTATGCCTGACGGGCAGGTGGATCGATGCCCAAGAGGCCCACCGCATCGGCTTGGTGAGTGCTGTAGAAGAGGGGGAGCTTCTGCTGGAACGAGCGATCCAGCTGGCCCGGACTGTCCTGGAGGCACCTGCCGCAACCCTTCAGTTCGTCAAAGGGTTTTTCAGCTGTAATGTTGGCAAGGGGTTTGAGGAGTCGTTCCAGATCGAGCATGACCAAGCGTTCCGGGAGATCATCTTGAAGCATTCATGACCGAGTATGCTCAGGACTGTGAGACCTAACTTGCCGATTTACGGGCTGCATGGCCTGAAACATGGCGACCAAATCAGCATTACGCAACCTCAGCGATGTCCTCAGTAGTGACCGGTTTAGTCTTCAGTATTTCAGGCATAATTCCGGGGACATGGCATAATTCCGGGGACATAATACCAATTTCGTCTTGACTTTATGAATATTCTCTCATAATATCCCGCCATGGCTCGTATCTCACGCATTGTAGTCCCTGGCTTTCCGCATCATGTCACCCAGCGCGGCGTCCGCTCTATGGATGTCTTTCACTCCGACGAGGACCGTTACGCCTACCTTCGCTTTTTGTCCGAAGAGGCTGCTCGTTTTGGCCTGGACATTTTAACCTGGTGCCTCATGACGAATCACGTCCATTTCATTGCCTTGCCTCGTAGTGAGACATCACTTGCCCGAGGTATCGGAGAAGCCCATCGGCGTTACACACGCATGAAGAACTTCACTCAGGGGGTTCGCGGATACCTTTTCCAGGGGCGATTCGGCTCCTGCGTGCTCGACCGGCAACACCTGCTCGCAGCTGTCCGTTATGTGGCATGGAACCCGGTTGCTGCCGGCATGGTCAAGACGCCGTGGGAGTATCCGTGGTCAAGCGCCCGCTTTCATTGCGGACTAGTTGACCACGATCCGCTGGTAAAAGACCGGACGCTTCTAGGCCTGATCACGGATTGGCGGGAGTTTTTGAGCTCAGAGGAAGGAGCGGAATCGGAACTGCTTCGACGGGCAACGCGCACAGGCCGACCGGCAGGTGATGAGCAATTTGTTGAAAAAATTGAAAGCCTGACGGGGCGAGACCTGAAGATAAAACCGGCAGGGAGACCAGTAAAGCCAGAATAATGGGTATTATGTCCCGTAGCCGCCAAGTTCACAAAGGAAACCATGGATTCGTATCCTCACTATGACCACCGGCAATTGCTGGAACTGGCCGCCATGCGAATGCCCTTTGGCAAGTATCAGGGCCGCCTCCTGATTGACCTGCCGGAGCCTTACGTCGTCTGGTTTGCTGGCCAGGGCTTTCCTGAAGGGAAGTTGGGGGATATGTTGCGCGCCGTTTATGAGATTAAGGTGAACGGGCTTGAGTATCTGTTTGAGCGATTGCGGTGAGCGGGCCGCTCGACAAAATGGAGGTCTTTATGTCGAAAATCAGGATAAAATTCAAGATTACCAGCGGTGATCTCGAAACAGCACACAGCTGTGACTGCCAAAAATGGATTCGTCACCTTGCAGTAAATAAAATTAAAACCGATGACCTGCTTTCACTGTTCAACGGCAAGTTCCCCTCTGGGAAAATGTTTGTGCTCGACATGCTCGAGTTCCTGAGGAAATCTGATGATCTGCTTGACCGTTTTCTTGCCGGACGGGGTGGCATTAAACAGGACGACCATCTGTTCATCGAATTTGATGATGTGCGCCAGTTGCTGAACAGGGAATTTCCGGAGCTGGTTGCACAGTTTGCCAATTCGGAGGGGGTGAAAAAAGTGATCAAGCGCAGGCCGGGAACGGTTGACCTGTCTCCCCTGAAGACTCTTGGTAAAAAGCGGTAAGAGCCGTGCAGTTTGCCCTACTATCGGCCTCCACTCTTTCCGAAAATTGTCGCTCTGTCTTCTCCCTCACATGTATCCATTCAACCCCGTTGATCAGGAGGCGAACATGTCGGAAGCAATTGCAGGATTGAAACCTGAACTTCTCTGGCGGTATTTCGCCGAGATCGCCCGCATCCCGCGGCCGTCGAGGCATGAAGAAAAGATCGCCGCCTACGTACTCGACGCGGCAAAGGAACTCGGGCTTCCCACGGCGCAGGACGGCTGCGGCAACATCGTCGTGAAGAAACCGGCCTCGCCCGGACGGGACAAGGTGCGCAGCATCTGTCTGCAGGCCCATCTCGATATGATCTGTGAGAAGAACGCGGACAAGAGGCACGATTTCCTTAAGGACTCCATAGAACTCGTCCGCAAAGGAGCCATGCTTACGGCGAACGGCACGACTCTCGGGGCGGACAACGGCGTCGGCGTCGCGACCAACCTGGCGATCATGGCGGACCGCTCCCTCGTGCACGGGCCGCTGGAGCTGCTCTTCACCGTCGATGAGGAAACCGGCCTGACGGGCGCGAAAAACCTCGACCCGGCGCTGCTTGAGAGCAGGACCCTGTTGAACCTGGACTCGGAAGAAGAGGGCGCGCTGTACGTCGGTTGTGCCGGTGCAAGAGATACGGTGGGGCGATGGCAGATGGCGCACGAGAGCGCGCCGGCCTCTGGTGTTGCCCTGCAGCTGTTGGTAAAAGGGTTGAAGGGTGGACATTCCGGCTTGGATATAGACAGGGGAGGGGGGAACGCGATCAAGATGATGAACCGCGCCGTGCTGAAGCTCTCCGGGATCGGCGCCCGGCTCTCTTCAATCAACGGCGGGAACATGCGCAACGCCATCCCTCGTGAATGCGGCGCGCTCCTGTTCATCCCCAAGGAGAGGCTGGACGAGGCAATGGCGCTGGTCCGGGAACTGAACGCCACGTTCAGGGCCGAGCTTTCATCCGTCGAACCCGATCTCCTCTTTAGCATGACGGAGCAGGGTGGCACGGAGAAGGGGAGGGTCCTGGAGCCGCCCCTTCAGCAGAAACTGTGCCTGACAATCTCCGCGCTGCCGCACGGCGTACTGAATATGAGCGCCGCAATTCCCGGACTGGTGGAAACCTCGACGAACGTTGCGGCCATCGCTACGACGGGGAACGCCATCGAGCTGGTCACCAGCCAGCGCGGCTCGGTGGCATCGCGTCTGACGGAGGCGGGCGAGAGTGTTGAGGCGGTCTTCGAGCTCGGCGGCGCAACGGTCGAAACGGGCGGGAGGTACCCGGGTTGGAGACCGAACCTCGATTCGCCGGTCCTGAAGCTCGCGAAAGCATGCTACGGATCGTTGTATGGCAAGGATGCCGAGGTCAGAGCCATCCACGCCGGGCTCGAATGCGGCATCATCGGCGAGCGCATTCCCGGCATGGACATGCTTTCCTTCGGTCCCACAGTCGAAGGCGCCCATTCCCCCGACGAGCGGATCCATATCGAAACTGTTGCGCGGTTCTGGGATTTCCTGTTGGAGATATTGAAGTCCTTTGAGTGAAATTAGCGGACCTGTAAATAATTTTAGCACGGATGAACAACCGCACATCCCACAACCCTTGGTGGCAGGTATTTCTTTTTCATCGTTTATCACCTCCTTTCTTTGTCCTGATAAATGTCAATCTCCAGCCAGGTTATATCCCTTTGAAAATGGGGGACTTGATCGTTTCCAGACTGGAGGATGGAAACTAATTACACGTGCCGTCCCCCGTCTGGTAAACGTCTGCGGAGACCGTTGCCGTATTGCTGTACGGTGATTTATCCGCTCCCTTGACCGACCGTACCCGGTAACTGTACTGTTTGTTCGGGTCGATGCTGATGGAGTCGGTAAAGGTCAAGGTGCCGCCATCCACGGTCTTGAGGCTCACCCAGTTTCCGTCTCGTACCTGTCGTTCGATTTCGAAACTGTCCGGGTTGTCGCACGGATTGGGCACGCAGACGATGGGGGTCCAGTCAAGTTTGACTTTAAAGGAGTTGACGGCGGTGGCAGTCAGATTCTGATTGGGGATACTCAGGGTCGTCGCGCTTTTTTCGTTGCTTTCCGGGGAGTCGGTGCCGTTAGCCGAATGCAGGTGGTAGTAATATGTCGTATTCTCCGTCAGCCCCGTGTCCTGGTAACAGTAAACTACCGGTGTAGCTGTCGGACAGCTGACGGTAGGGTAGGGTTCGCCGCAGTACGATGTGCTGTAGCTCTCGCTCGGATTGGCAATCTGGCCGTATGTCCCCCCGCTTTCCGTTTTGCGGTCCACCTTGTAACTGGTGGCGCCGTAGACCAACGGCCAGCATACGTCGATCTCGTCATCGGATACGGCAGTTGCGGTAATTGAGGGAATTGCCGGAGTGGTGGTGGCCGACTGTTCGGCGCTGGTAGCTGAATAGCCGCCGGCGGAGTTGGCACTGACCCGGTAATAATACAGCGTGCCGGGGCTAAGGCCGGTGTTGTTGGTTAACGTTGTCACATCAGTGCCCACCGTGCCAACGGAACCCCAAGTGCCGCCAGCGCCGGTCTTGCGCTCGATATTGTAACCAATGTTGCCGGTGACGTTCGGCGACCACGTCACGGTGATACTCGAAGCGGTAATGCTGCTTAAGGTTGGCTGGGCCGGCGCAGAAGGTTTCGTCGTCTGCGACACTACATTGCTGGCGGCGGAATCCGGTGTTACTGGAGGTCCGGAAGGTCCGTTTGCCGTGATATAATAACAGTAAAAGGTTCCGGGGGTGCGGCCGGCATGGTCATAGGTTATTACATTAATCGCCTGGGTTATGGGGCCGTTCCAGGTCCCGGCGGTGCAGTCTGCTCCTGATCGTGCTTTCCAGTACAGCTTATAGCCGTTATCTCCGTTGACATCATTCCACGTGGGGGTTAACTGGGTTGTGGTTGTGGAAGCAGCCGTGGGGGCGGTCATGGTCGGCGCCGGTGGGGTGGTAGTGACCCAGTAGGCGTTGCTCCACGCGGTATAGTCGGCCGAAGCGTTATACAAGGCCCGCACCCGGTACCTGTAGGTATTGCCGGCGGTCAATCCCGTGTTGTTGAAGGAGGTGGTATCCTGGGCAACTGTCGGTGCCAGGTTCATACAGGCGCCCAGAGGATGGGTTAGGGGTTGATTGTTGTCGGTTGTTATGCACCGTTCAATCTCGTAGCCGGTATTGCTGGCAACCTGACTCCAGGAGAGGTTTATCTGGGTGGTAGATGCAACGGTTGGTTCATTTAGAGTCGGTTCAACCGGTGGCGTGGTCTTGCACTGCGGGGTGCTGTAGACAGCGGGCGGAGGAGTCGCTTCGGTGCTGTATGCCTTTACCTGATAGCAGTATTGGGTATTCAGGGTGAGGCCGGTATGTGGATAGGTAATGACATTTGTCGCAAGCCCGGTCGCGGCCGGGATCGCGGTATACGTACCACCGATTCCGGTGGTGCTGACTTCCACGGTATAGTTGGTTTCACCCGGTTGCGCGTCCCAGCCGGGAGTGAGCGCCGTGGAGCTCGCCGGTGTAACGGTAAGGGTCGGGGCGGCGAGATTCGTCCAGGCATGCAGGACGTTGCTGGCGGCGGATGAATTGCCGGCAACAGTGGCGATTATCTGGTACTTGTAATTGGTTCCCGCTGCCAGGCCGGTTGCGGAGTATGGTGATGTAACGCCCGTTGCTATGTTGCCCCATGCTGCATACGCAGCTCCGCCTCTGCAGGTAGTTGGACTGGTGCTGTCGGTGCAGGCCGATTGCTGAACGGTATACCCCGTAGCTTCGGCCACGCCGGTCCAGACCAGATCGACCTTCAACGCGCCACCGGTAACGCTGTTCAAAGTCGGCGTGGGCAGAAGCGTCTTTGCATTTACTTCTGTGCTCCAGTTTGAACTTCCGGAGGCGTTGTTGGCCCTGACATGAAAATAATAGGTCCTGTTTGGCGTCAATCCGGTAACCGTACAAAAAAGGTTGGTGTTGGCCGGACAGCCGGAAGCGACATACGAGCCGCCGACCCCTTCCTTGTATTCCAGGGTATAGGAGGTTACATTCGCCCCGCTGACAACAGGGTTGGTCCAGGCCACATACATCTGGGTACTGGTGATGGTAGCAACTGCGATGGGGGTGGTAAGTGTCGGCACGGCCAGCGCCGCCGTGCCGCTCTGTTCATTACTCCAGGCGGAATCTCCACCGGCATTGGCGGCCTTGACCTGGAAGTTGTATGCATTCGGTGCCGTAAGGCCGGTAACGGTGCACGTGGTGCCGGCTATGTTGGTGCAGGCCGGGAAGTTGGCGTAGACGCCGCCCGACAGCTTGTATTGCAGCGTATAGGTGGCCGCACCGGTGACGGCGTTCCACCCCAGAACCATCTGGGTATTGGTGATGCTGGTTGGCGCGTTCAATGTCGGAGCCACCGGTTTGGTTATGGCGCTCGGCTCGTTGCCTGGCAGTGAATATCCGGCGGCACTGTTGGTGCTGACCCGGTAGGAGTAGGTGGTGCCGGGGGTAAGGCCTTGATCTACATGGGAATTCTCTCCGGCTGCTTTGGTGGCTAAATCGGCCCATGCCCCCGCGCCTATTATACGCTCAACCTTGTATCCGGTGTTGCCCGTTACCTGATCCCAGTTCACCGTGATCTGACTGGTGGAGTCCACCGTCAGGGTGGTCAGGGTCGGTTTCGGGAGTCTGGTGGTGACGCACGTTGGAGGGGTCTTCCGGGAAGGAAGGCTGCTTAAAATGGCATTGATCCTGTAACAATAGTTGGTATCGGCGGTCAGTAAAGTGTCCGTGTGGCTCGTGGCGCCGGCACCGGGCGTGGCTATCACGGTCCAGGTGCTGACGGGAGTTGCCGGCCCGGGGGTCCGTTCGATGATGAACGTCGCACTGGCGTTGTTATGTTGCCAGCTCAGGTCCACCTTGCTGTAATCTGCCTGGGAACTCCCCGTGAAAGGGGCGGGAACCAGGAGGTAGCCGTTTGTCTGCTTCAGCACCACATAGTCCGCATTGGTCGCGTTCCTTGAATAACCGGCCACAAACGCTTCTCCCTGGTAGTTGACGGTGATCGCCTTCGTTTCGTCTTTCCTGCCGGTCCCGTCATAGGTCATCGCCCCCAGGAAGGTCCCCTCATAGTCGTAAATGAGGGACATGATGTCGGAGGTGCCGTCAAAGGCAGGATCGGTATCGGGGCCGCCACGGGTATTGCCGGTTACATAAATGTAGCCGGAGGAGTCCATCGTCATGGCTGTGACATAGTCGTAAGTCGCCGGCCGGTCGAAGTTTATCTCCCAGAACGGTTTGCCGCCGCCTGCCGTCAACGTGCCGTCAGCCGGGTTGTACCTGATCAGGTGAAAATCGCTGTCGGTTGCGCTCACATAGGCCGTGCCCGCGACCACCACCGCGCCGTCGATCGGGTCTACCTTGACTACCGCGGCCTCGGCATCGAAGCCGGGGTAATTGAAGGATTTTTCCCAGATTCTCCGATTCCCTGCCGGAACCGTCGCGCCGTCATACTTGACTGTATAGAAAACGTACTCCCCTTGGGCATTCGTGGCATAGCCGGTTACGTAGGCGTTACCCGCGGTGTCCACATCCAGGGAGAGCGGTTTCTCGTCGCCGTAGCCGCTGTTAAAGGTGTCCGACCAGATAAGCGCACCGGTGGCGCCGTTGTACTTTGCGGTGAACCAGTCGTAACTGCCGGCGGGATCCGCTGTGGTTGCATAACTGTAACCGGTTACGAATATGTTGCCGGCAGCGTCGAAGACAACCGCGGTGGGATGGTCGTGGCTGCCGCTGTCGTAGACCATGGGCGCCCATGGTCGGGTGCCGTTCTGATTGTATTTGATGATGAAGGTATCGTCGTTGTTCGAGGCGTTTCTTCCATAGCCGATGACAACGCTGTTATTGGAACCGTCCTTGGCCATCGTGATCGTAGTGGCGATGTCGATGCCAGCTTGCGTACCATACTGGTGATCCCACATGAATGGCGGATTAGTGTTCGGATCCGTATGGGTGGAGGTCTGGAATTTTATGGTATAGAGGTCATCGCTCTTGTCCGTCCCACCGGAGAGGTAGGCCGTACCGGTGACCAGCACGTCGCTGTTGCTGTCCAGCACCACGCCGGCGGCTTGGTCGGTGCCGCCGTCACCGCTGTCGTAGCGCGCCTTCCATTTGATCGATTTGTCGGAGAGATCAAGTTTGATGGTCATGTAGTCAAACGAATACGCTCCTTCAACTCCTTCTTCCGTCAGGTCGCTATAGCCGGTCACTACCGGATGGTTATCGGAGCCGACCGTAATGGCCGTAGCAATGTCTTCCCGGTTATCTGCGCTGTTGTACAGATAATTCCATGATGGAGCATCGTAGCTCACCACCTTGGTCAGGGCATGCGCTTCATTGCTGTTGTAGGAATCGTTGTTGGTGGCGTTGTAGGCACGGATCCGGTAATAATAATAGCTGTTGCTGGTGAGTCCGGTGTCGGTATAAGTGGTGGTGTCGGGGGAGAGCAGCGGAGGGACTGTCGTTATGTCGGCAAAAATCCCGTTTTCACCCAGTTTCCTCTGGATGACGAATTTGTCTTCGTTTGTGGAGTTGTCGGCCCAGGTAAGGGTTATGGAGGTATTGGAAGCGGCGCTGGCCGTCAGGTTGGAGGGGGCGTTGAGCGCCCCGAAGTCGTACTTCATTGCCTGGAAGTCGTAGCCGGTGGCATCGGCGTCGGACCAGCCGGCCACGCAAACATTCCGGGACGACAGGCCGATACCAACGGGCCGGTCGTTGTTGTTGTCGCTGCCATTCCAGCTCTTTTCCCAGAGGAGGACTCCATTGTCCTTTTTGTATTTGAGGGTAAGGAAATCTTCATTGTTTGAGATTGTGGTATAGCCGGTGACGAATACCCCGCCATCCGCCGCATCGTCCACCACAATGGCGGCGGGAATGTCGGTAGAGCCGTTTCCGGAGTCAAAAATGGCTTCCCAGACCAGAGGGCCGGGGGTGCTGCTGTATCGGACGGTATAAATATCCTGGTTGCCGGCAAGGGTCGAAGTGTAGCCGGTAACATACACGTTTCCCGCGCTGTCGACCCACAAACCCTTCGGTTCATCATTGCCGTTGCCGTCGTAAAACTTTTCCCAGACCGGCGTATCGCTGGCAGGATCGTATTTAGCGGTGCAGATGTCCGAATTATTCGAAGCGTTCGTGAGAAAGCCGGTGACTATCACATTCCCTGCGGAATCCGTCTTCACGGCTATCCCTCGGTCGTCGCGGCTCCCTGGTGAAGAATAGCGCCACTCCCTGACAAGCGATTTGTCAAAGCCGTATTTGCGGGTAAGAATGTCGAAATCCGCCCCTCCCTTGGACGAGTAGCCGGTCACGGCAATGCCGCCCACGCCGGCGGCGATGGCCAGGATACGGTTGTTGTTATTGGGGTAGGCCACGTCGTCGTACAGTTCCTGCCATGCTGGTGCATTGGCCGTAGGGCCGCTCGGAAGGTATTTGATAACCAGGAAATCATCTTGCTTTGTTCCGTTGGCGGAATAGCCGGCTACGTATATGTCATTGGCGTCGTCAACGGCGATGGCCGTGGCGTAATCGTTGCCGTTTGCTGCACCGTCGTCGAAGGTGTGCTCCCACAGTACCGAACCGTCTGCGCCGCTGTACTTGATGGTGTGAATATCGTAATCTGCGCCATTCCATGTGTAGCCGGTCACAATAATGTTGTCGGCGGAATCGACCGCCACCGCCGTTGCCACATCAGCACCGGAGCCTCCAAAGGAGACCGGTGCCCACGCCGTTCCTGAACCGTCCGCCTTGAATTTGACCACCTGGTAATCATTGCCATTGGTACCGGTGTAGCCGACGACAATGATGTTGCCTGCCGCATCGACTGCCATGGCCTTGGAATACTGCAGCCCCGCCCGGGCGTCAACCGACGGGAACGAGCCGACAGGGTCGCCCCCTTTGGCAAACGCCGCAACCGCACATGCGAGAATGGTAATCAGTGTCAACAGGAACAGGGAGCATTGCGACCGAGGGAGATGGCTGCACCGGCTGGCGCCCGTCAGTCTCCTCAGATAAAATTTACAATATTGGCTCATCGAATTGCCTCCGCTATTGCACGAAAAACTCATTTGTTTTACGCCTCTTCCGAAAGAGGTACTGCTTACGGCCATGGCGTCACGTTGTTCCACAGGTTGCCGTCCGGCCAATTAATCATCGTCGCAGGATTTGAATTATACGTCGGATTGAATCTGGCCACATGACAGGCTGTGGTCGCCTCGGGTACCGTGAAATTGCTGGCGTCCCGCACGCCGAGAATGCTCCCGATGGGATAGCCGCGGTGCTCGTTGCCAGCGTTGCCCTTCGTATAACCGAACCTTGTCTGGCCGTATCGTTGCTTATCGACCGCCCAGGCTGTCCCGGTGGAAACACTGCCTCCGCGGTGCCTGTAATCCAGACAATCAGTCTGCATCAGCCTAGGCAGACCGGAATTGTGCGGCTGGTGGCATTTTGAGCAGGTAAAAGAGTGCTCGTTATTCACACCCCACCCCTTGACCGATTCATGGATGCGGTCGAGGGTTTTGAAACCGGCTGCGCCGTTGTTCCTGTTGATGCCGTCGGTGAGAGTCTCCTTTTTGTGGCAGTTCAGGCACAACCCGGCAAACTTCGTATCGTTCTCGCTAAATTTCTTCGGGGCGCCGGTTGGTGTGCCATCCACAGTGCCGAAGGTATTGCGGTCGAGAGTGTGCTTAGTGACCGGCTGCACGTTCCCCGTCGATCGATACATTCCGAATTTATACCCGTTGGGATATTGCCCCCAACCGTTGGTGTATTGCGACCATGACTTGTCCGTCGCCTCGGTACCGTATGGATTTGGCGGCGGCGCATCTTCCTTGTACGGCGAGGTCATCCATGTTCCCTTGAGGAGCGGCACTGCATAGGCCTGATTGCTCCCCAGCGTCGGGCTGACGCCGTGCGGGTCGTGGCACGGGGTGCACAAGCCGTTGACGGTCGCCGAGTACGGCACGATCTTGTAGGAGTCGCCCGCGGCCACGGGTGCGGCAAACGGTTCCACCGTCAGGGTGGTGGCCGTGTTGCCGGTAATTTTTCGGAGCTGTCCGCTGTTGCTGCCGCTCCCTAAAAGGACGTAGAGGTTTTTCCATTTGTCTGCAATCCAGTTTTTTCCGCCGTCGTCAAGAGTGGTGAGTGAACCGCTGCTGGCGGTTCCGGTATCCTTGGCCAGGTTTGGCAGCGAGCCTGCCGGTTCGGAAGCCTTCAGGTGGCCGCCTAGAATCGTCTTCCTGCTGTCCCGCTCGGTAAAGCGGGCGGTGGACGCCTTGATCCCCTGGCCGAAGCGCGGGGTGTCCTTGTATCCCATGATCGGCGCTGTTGCGCCAAAGGTTGAGTCATATCCCCACGGGGTCTTGCCGGTCGGCACGGCCGTACCGGCGATGGCGGTATTGTGGCAGTCGAAGCACTGGCCGGCACCGGCGCCGTAAGGATTGACCCCCGAGGTATTGGATGAGGCTTTGTAGTCGGCGGTGTAACCACCCATGTCCTTCTTGGTCTCCTTCAGGTTTGCACCGTTGTAGGTGCCGTTGAAGGTGACGTAGCTGGAGGTAATCCCAACTACCTTGGAGCCGTGGGAATTGTGGCAGTCGAAGCACTGCACGTTTTTGTTGGCTACACCCCCCCGTGTATTCGGGATGTTTCCATCGAGGCCGGTTGCCGGATCCCATCCTCCCCCGTTGGCAACGCCGTTGCCGTGGGCCGAGAAGGACTTGGTGATATTCTTCTTGGCGGCATTTGCCGTGCCGGGATATTTGCCCCAGGTGATGGTGTCGGTCTGGGAGTATCGGGCATCTATGCTCTGGATGTCCCAGGCGTACTGGCGGGGAGTCTTGCAGTCGTCGAACGGCACGGTGTCATTGTTCTGGTCGCTGTGGCAGGAAAGACAGTGGTTGGAGACGTTGCTGACCTCGTTCCTCTCCTCGGCGGTACCCATGTTGCTGGCAAGGAACGTGGTGACGGTTGCCCTGCCGTCGGCAGAAGAGGTATTCCGGTAAACCGTCGGCCGCGTGCCCGGTCCGTATATCACCAGGTCAACCACGTCATTCTTTACGGACGTGTAATTCTTATAGTTGTAGCCGGTGTGGAACTGGTTGTCGATCAACCCGTCCGGGGTTGCCTCCCAGTGGCATTTGTAGCAGTGTTTGTTGTTCACCTCCACCCCCTGGACATGGTGGGAGTTAGCCTTCATCTGCCCCATGATGTCCATCCGTTTGCCGACGGTGCCGGCGTGGCACTTGGTGCAGTCACGCGGCAGGCCAAAAGCCGTATGCTTTGGAATCGGCTTTTCACTGTCGTGGCAGCTGTCACAGCTCTGTTTGTTGGCGTGACTGTCGGCAAAGCGGTGCTCATGGCAGATCGTGCAGCGCCGGCTCATGTTGTGACCGTCACCGGAATTGCTGGTGAAATGCTTGCTTTCCGGCGAGTGGCAGACATTGCAGATGCCGTCGAATGGCGCAACCTTCTTCACATAACCGGAACCGCTTTCCTTGTCGGTAAAGGTGACTACGGCCTGGGTCTTCGGCATTCCGAACTTGCCGTCTGTGGTGGTCGCCACCTTCTTCTGGATCATGTAGATATTGCTGTCGCCGTGTGGGTCGTGGCAGTCCCAGCAGAATTTGCCCCCTTTCCAGGTACCCAGGTAGTTGCCGTCGACGTCTTTCGCCCATCCTCCTGAATTTTTAAAGGCGCGGTAGTGCTTGTAGCCGAAATGGCCGGCCGAAGCCCTCGCCTTGCGCGGCTTGATAAAGCCGGTGCCGGGGTCGTAGCCGAGCGAGTATTTCAACGGATTATCTGCCGGTGCGATATGACAACTGGTGCACTGATTGCTGCTGTCGTCGTCATGGCACTGCAGGCAGACCCCCATCATCAGGTACTGGTTCTTCACGTCCGCTTTCTGTTCCGGTGTCCAGACGCCGGCATTGGCATTATGCCCTTTGTGCGTACTTCTGTTGGAGAACGTGCCGTTGTCCGAATCATGGCAGCCTGCGCCATTTATGCAGTTGACCACGTCCGTATGGGTCGGATATCTGGTTACCGAGGAGCCGTTTTTGAATCTGAATACGATGCCGCTTGCGGTCGCCTGCGGCGAGAGGGATTCGGTCTGCCCTACGTGGCAGGCAATGCACTCGGCATTGGTTCTCTCCATGTGGCAGTATACGCACTCTTTTTCGAAGCGCCGTTCATACTGGATGTGCATCCGCAATCGATAAGGATTGGCGGCGTCCTTGTGGATCACGCTGTTATCATGGCAGTACCAGCAGGGGTTGCCGGGGAAGCTGGCGGCCGGGTTCCCTGATTTGGGGTAGTAACCGGTATAGGCTGCCGATGAATACCTGCCGTGGCCTGTCGTCTCCCATTGCGTCAGGTTGATTTTCCCCTGCGTTCCGTTGAAGGCGTCGTAATCATCCACATCCGGGCCGGTAATGCCGTGGCAGGAGAGGCAGGTCACGGCGCTGCCGACCGAGCCCCCCCACACCGGATCCACGCCGCCGGTATGGCAGGCGGTGCCGGAGCAGGTTCTATTGATGGGGTCGTAGTCGCCGCCGTCCCTGAAATCCACATCCTTGTTTTTGTTCACATGGAACGCGGCGTCGATGTGGGCCACTTCACCCATGCCGCCGGCAGGAATGCCGTTAACATGGCAGGTGGTGCAGGCCCCGCTCCTGATGGTCTTAGCATGGCACTGGTCGCAGGTGAAATCGGTTTCCGCATGGCGGGCATGGGAGTTGGCCCGCGCCGTCCCGGCCCCCTGGTTGGGGAACATGGGGAGGGAAGCCTTCCATTCCTGACCGACGGGCCAGGTGTAGGCCGAATGATTGCCGAATTTGGCCGGTAGCGTCCAGAGTTTGCCGGTGGGATCACCGACGTGCACTTCCCCGTCATGACAGCCGGCATTGGAGCAGGAGCCGGTCGGATGGCCGTGGCAGGAGTTGCACTCGGTCTTGGGAGCGGTCCAGGCAAAGGGGCGGACGTCTTCCGGGTCGGTGGTGCCGTCGCTGTGGCAGTAAACATTGTCGCAGACCTTGGTATCGGGATCGTAGCTCGGCTTCGGCCGGTTCCCGATTTCCCATTTGGTTGCCATCTCGATATCATTGGTATTGTTCAGGTGTTTTGTCTTATCCTTGATATTCCCCGTATTATCCATGGTGGCGTTATGACAATAGTAGCAGGGGTATTTTCTGACCCACTGCGGCCCCACCAGGCGGTGATGGCCGTTGGACGTCATGGTCAGGTCGGGGGTGCAGTAGCCCTTGGCGCTGCTCCAGACTCCCTGAATTTCCGTACAGTTGGCTGTGGTGCTGTCGGTCGTCTTACCCTTATGACAGGAATAGCACGTCATGGAAGTGGCGGTATCGGACCATTTCACGGCAACGGCGGGGGTGCCGCCCCTGGCGTCGCTGTGGCAGTACGTGGCGCACTCCTTGGTGGCGTTGTTGTAACTGCCGCCGTTGCTGAAGGCGATGTCCTTGGCTTTGTTGGCATGCCGGGCCTTGTCGATGATTTTCCCGCTGGCATCGACGGTGTTGTTATGGCAGCGGTCGCAGCTGGAGAGATAGATGGCGCTGACGGTATGCTTGCCGTGCCTGCCGCTCAAGGCATCGGCATTGTTCGGGTCGGCATGGCAGGAGGCGCAGGTGAGCGCCGCATCCCCCCAGGCGGGGGATTTATAGACGGTGGTGAGGTTGTCGAAGGGGGAGCCGTTGGAGTGGCAGTAGATGCTCACGCACTGCTGGGTTGCGGCGCTGTATCTCCCCTGGACGGCGGCGGAGAAGGTTACGTCGCGGCTTCTGTTAAGATGGGCGCTGGAGTAATCGCGCAGCTTGCCGGAGATCCCCATATCCACGGTGTTTCGGTGGCAGCGGGCGCAGCCGGTGGAGTCGGCAAGCCCGGCGCCGGCCACGTGTTTCGCATGGCTGTTGGCGGTCGGGGTGCCGGCCCCGCCGTTGGCGTAGTTGGGCTCGCCGGCGACAGAAGTGAAAGCGGCAAAGGTGCCGTCGGGAAGGGCCGGACCGCCGTGACAGCCGGTGCAGTCAAGGGTTCGGGCGGAATTCCAGGTGGCGGCGGTCATGTTCCAGAACTGGTTGTTCTGCATGCCGGTGCTGTGGCAATAAACGGTGGCGCAGCTTCCCGAGCCGACCACGGCAATGGAGCCTGCGTTCACGCCAGAGTAGTTCTTGAGGCCGTTCACATGCCGCCCCTGACCGTTGATGGTGCGGTTGTCGGCGACGGTGCCGGCGTGGCACGCCACGCAGCCGAAGTCGTTCCCTGTCCCCAGGGTGGTGTAGTTGTTCATGTGCCTGCTGTGCTTGCCGGTGCTCATGGGTTTGCTGCTCTGCGCGTCATTGCCGTGACAACTGGTGCAGTCGCCGGCAAGAGTTGCCCCCCACACCATGGGGGCGGAACTGTGGCAGTAGATATTGGTACAGCTCTTGGTCCCCGCTGTCCAGGCTGCGCCGGCGCCCGCCTTGGCGGGATTGAAGGCGATATCGATACTCTGGTTTATGTGCAGGGTGGAACCGGTCTTGATGGCGATGCCGCTTACGGTGGTGTCGGTATGGCAGGTGTCGCAGGAAGCGGCGCCGGCCGCGGTATGGGCACTATGGCTGTTGGCTGTGGCGAGTCCCGCGCCGGCATTGGCGTAGTCAGGATAGCCGGCGCTGTTCCCCGTGCCGTGGCAGCCTTTGCAGGAGAGGAAAGCTCCGGAGTTCCAGGCCGGCGGATTGGCAAAGGTCCCCTTGCCGTCCGAGTGGCAGTAGACGTTGGCACAAGATTTATTGCGCCCCGCCTTCAGACCGGAGTAGTCGACAAAGCTGTTGGCGTGGTTGGCGGGGGTGGTGATGGTGACGCCCGTTACAGTCTTGGCGTGGCAGTCGTCACATACGAAGTTGGTTCCGAGGATCGCCCCGTTGTTCACATGGGCGGAATGGCGGCCGGTGGCCATGGGCTTACCGCTCCCGGCATCAAGACCGTGACAGTCGCCGCAGGAGAGAGTTCCTCCCCACTGGGCGGTGCCGCCGGCATGGCAGGAGATGGTGGCGCAGGTCTTGGTTGCCGGCGTCCAGACCGCCGTCGCCTTGGCCGGATTGAAGGTGACATCGATGGTTTTGTTCACGTGGAGGGTGGAGCCGTTCATTATGGCGCCGCCGCTTACGGTGGTGTAGGTATGGCAGGCGTCACAGGCGGCGGCGCCGCTCTTCACATGTTTTACGTGACTGTTGGCCCGGAGGAGTCCCGCCCCTGTACTGGCGTAATCGGGATAGCCGATGCCGTTCCCCGTACCGTGACAGCCGTTGCATGCAAGGCTGCCACCTGCGGTCCAGGCGGGCGGATTGGCAAAGGTCCCCTTGCCGTCCGAGTGGCAGTAGAAGTTGGCGCAGGCGGCGGTTTGCCCGGCTTTTGCGCCCGAGTAGTCCAGAAAGCCGTTGGCGTGGATGGCCGGGTTGCTGATCACATAGTTGCCGCTCACCGTCTTGGCGTGGCATTCGACGCAGCCCAGCGCCTTGCCCAGGGCCGGGTTGGCGGTCCTGTTGATGTGGGGTCCATGCAGACCGGTGGCAAGAGGATTGCTGCTCGCCTCGTCATGGCCGTGGCAGGCATCGCAGGCCCCGCCGGTGGCGGAGAAGGCACCGTTTTGGTTGTTATGTTTGTGGCAGTTGCCGCAGTAAGCGGCGCTGTTGTCCGCGGTCATATGGGCGGCAATGGCTGCGGGCACCGCATGGCAGGCTTCGCAGACCCCGCGTCCACCATCCGCGTATGTGCGGGCCGCCGAGGTCCGCTGCAGAAACACCGTCTTCGTTGCCGGTCCGCCGGCCGTGGAACGGTTCATGTAGCGCCGTACCAGATAGACGTTGGGAATGCGCTCCTGGTCGTTGGCGGCGTCGGGCATGTAATCCACATGACCGCCGTGGCAGTCGGCGCACTGGATGTTCTGCCCCTTGGCGTTGTGGTTTTTCTTCACGTGACAGTTGGTGCAGATGTTGAGGGAGTCCGCACTGCTGCCCCGCAGGTCGGTCCGCAGCAGCGCCCCCGCCGAGCGGGTCAGGGAGTAATAGCTGGTGGCGTTGTCAAAGGTGGCGCTGTTGGAATCGCTGTAGTGGACCCCATGGCAGGTGGTGCAGAGGATGGTGCCGTTGATGAGTTTCGCGGCCGACGTGGGGTTGGCCGGGTTGCCGTTCACGGGCGGATTGTTGAATTCCCCGGGCTTTACCCGCACCAGGGAGGCTGCGCCGGTGTAATTGACGTTGACCGGGTGGGTCCCATTTGCGTGATCGGTGCTGTTCCTGGCTCGGTGACAGTCAAGGCACATCTGGTCCCGGTCGTTTTTGGTCCGCAGGAGCGATTTGTCCTTGGCGGTGTGGATGTCGTGGCAGCGGGGACAGGCCAGACCGGTAACCGTTTTGGTGTTCACCAGGTTCGGGTCGAGCGGCGGTTGCGCCCCGGCCGCCGGCACCGTTTGGCTGCCGCTCCAGGCATGGGAGGTCTGGTAAAGTCTGCCGGCTGAAGCCCCGGTAAATAGTGCAAAGGGGGTGGCGGCGTCCGCCAGGGTAAACGGCTTACCCTCCCCCCGCGGGACCCCCGGCCGGTGGCAGTTGAGGCATGCATTGGTATAACCGGTGGCGCCTAAGCTCATATGAACGGCATGACAGTTGGAGCAGGAATAGCCGTTGCTTATGTCGTGTGGAGGCTTGATGGCGGTTGCTGCGACAGGGAGCAACAAACAGAATCCGATAACGACAACGGTTCTGACGACCAAGGTTTTCATGGGATGCTCCTGGGAAACAGGGGGGTACACTGGATGATCTGCACCCGGTCTTTCATTTTATCTCCGAAGTTAACGTTATTTTCATCGTGTCAAGTGGCGGAGAATTCAACAAGCTGACGGTTTCGTCGCTTAAGGTGAAATCTGCATTCTTCGGGAAGGCGCCGGGAGTAATATCGCAGTTTACTGTAACGAATTCTCCTGCTTCGAACCCGCCGGCATCCGTGCTTACCACGGCAAAGCTCAGCGTTGCAGGGGCTGTGGCTGTGGCGGAGGTGTAAATTTGTGCGAATGTACTTGCCTTGCCGACAGCGACACCGGCAACGACGATAACTCCCGGGCTTACCGCTCCACCTGCGTCTGTCTTTACCGTAACCCCGCCAGGGAGATTGATCTTTAGGGTCACCCCGGTGATTGATTGACTGACTAAAGGAGAAGATACATTCTGCGTATAAAGCTTTAGGACAGCGGTCGTAGGCTGGGTGGCCACACCTTGTGTACCGCCCCCCCCCCCACACCCGGCAACGATGAGCACCGTCAAAATGCAGACGATGAGTCGGTATAAATGAGGTTTTTCCATCTCGATTCTCCTTGATTTGTATTTAATTGTTACCATGTAGCGAGGCCGATTATCCGTCGTAACACCAGTATGACGTCATGCCCGTTTATCACTCCGTCCGGCTGAGGTTTGCCGTTTATCAGCGGCGCCACATCGCCACGCTCCAGATCCTGAGCCGTCGGGATGTCATATTTCATGGCGATGCGCATGAGCATGAGCGCGTCTATGAGGTCAGGTTCTCCGCCGCTTCCGTCTATATCCCCTTGCGGGAAAAGTATCCGGGTTGAGACGTTGCCGGCGGCATCCCTGGCGCGGATCACGAGGGTGGCCGGATTAAAGCCTGTGTTTGTTAAATCAAAGCTCCAGGCTCCGTTAATGGAGACAGCACTTCCCAATATTTCCCCTCCGTCTTCTGCCGAGGCAACCGCTCCGGACTCTGCGGAACCGCTGATGGTATTGGGAGTGCCGGCGGATGGCTTGTTGATCGCCAGCTTTGGCGGGGTTTTGTCATAGAAAATATTGCGGGTTGCATTGCTCATGTTGCCGGACGGGTCGGTGGCCGCAACAGTCACCGAATAGAGCTTTTCGGTAGTGAAGGGGACGGTGAAACTGAATGAACCTTTGTCATGGCTCAATGGGGCAGCAACGCCGTTGACAGAATAAGCCAGGGCGCTTCCGGCATCCACCGTACCGCTAAAGGTCATATTTCCCTCATTGGTGGCCAAGTCCTGGGAGGGGGTGTCTATAGACAGGTTGGGGGCGGAAGGGGTGACGATAACGGTCCGCTTCACGCTAAGTTCTTCACCTGACCGGCCTTTTGAGACGACATGGATAGTATTAATGCCGGAGGCAAGGCTCAGGATGGAGTTCCAGCCATTGACATCAATATACGTCGAAAAACCGTTAACTGTAACGGCATTGCCGGCATCTGCGGTCCCGAGTAGCGTAAGAATGCCTGATTTGGTCTGGGCCCCGTCTGAGGGGGAGATAACGGCAAGAGGGGGGGTAACGGTCCGGAAAAAGACCTTGCGGGAAATGACGGTGACGTTTCCGGCCAAGTCATAGGCAGCTACTTTAATATCGTTGGCGCCGCCTGCCAGGATTACTGCACTGCTGAACAAGTTACCGGAAAACGTTGCCGGCATGTCGTTTACCAGCACTTTGTCCAAGTGCTGGTCGGAAACGAAACCGGCTATGTTTTGCACCGGAGTGGCGGCGTAACTGTTATCGGGCATAGTCGAAAGGGAAAGGATGGGGGGAGTGTTGTCGAGGGTGATGGAGGCGGTTGCCGCGCTTACTCCTCCTGAACTGCTTGTAGCAATGGCGATAATGGTATTGTCTCCGCTCTCCAGCCCGGAGATTGTCGTTTCCCAGGTAGTTGCGGTAGGATACGTGACTGCTCCTGAGACGGCGTTGGTGTCGGTTGTGACGGATATGCCGTCTCCCGCCCCTTTTGTTCCGGAAATAGGCTGGCTGGGGATATTGGTCAGGTGAATAACCGGGTTAATGGTAATGGTTGGCGAATCGGTGACAAGGCAGACGGCAATGGTACGGGTTGCATATTCGCCTGTGCCGTTGGTTGCCGTAACGGTAATCAGGTTTATGCCCGGCTTAAGGTTGGTTATCGGGAGATTCCATGTGGAAGAAGACGGATAGCTTGCCGCTCCGGGGAGCGCCCCTGTGTTTGCCGTTGCTGTAATAGCAGAGCCTGTGCTCATGGTTCCCTTTAAGACGATGGATGGGTCACTGGAGACTGTCGGAGGTGTATCGATGGTAAGCGTCGGATACGTACCGCCGACTGTTGGATTCGCGTCAACTCCGTAAAGGACCAGATTGCCGGCAAGGCTGTTGACCACGACCAGTTTGTCGTTTGTGCGATCGAAAAGCACATCGGAAGGGTTGGTGAGCTGGCCGGGGGCGCGTCCGTAACTGCCGATAAAGGCGAGGAATGTCCCTGTAGCCGTTGGATTTATTACCTGGAGATTGCTCTGGAAACTGTCTACCACATACATCCTGGTCAAGACGGAATTGCCGGGCTTGTCGTATTCGAAAGCGACCGCCTGCGGCGCTATAAACTTGCCGGGACCGGAGCCGAACGAACCTATGGATTTCTGGTAGCCGCCCGAAAGATCAAAAAACTGGATCCGCCCATTCAGCGTGTCAGCAACCGCCAGGCGGCCGGCAGACTTTTCATAGGTTATGCCGGTCGGCAGGGAGAATTGTCCCGGCTGGTTACCATGGCTTCCAAACCGGAACTTGTAGGTTCCGTCAGCGCCGAACACCTGCACGCAGTGATCCAGACTGTCGGAAACATAGATATTGCCGGTGGTGTCCACGGCGATACCATTGGCCTGTTTGAACTGTCCGGCACCGCTCCCCAGCCGGCCTATCTCATTGCCGCTGCCGTCCAGAATGCTTACATAATTACCCTGCCCAACAAGGATATTCCCCTGGGGAGTTACGGTGATTCCCAGAGGCCTTCTCCCGGTCCTTATGACCTTGGTCAGTTCACATGATTGATTGTATTTCAGGATGCCGCCCCCCCGCGGGTCGGTAAGATAATAATTCCCTGTCGAGTCGGCAGCCACCTTAAGGGGGGTGCTGATTCCTTCAGTAACCGGGTTTAACGTTGTTACGGTAGGGGGTACGGCAGCGAAAGATGTCGATGCTATAAAAGCAACGTATATGAGAGGAAGCCTGCCTGAAATGATCATCCTGACTGTTCGGGCTAACATGGTGCACCTCCCGATGCTTTTTCCTCGATATTTTGAGGGATTACAGTCGTAGATGCATTATCGGTACCTGATTTGAGCCTTGTTAATATGTGCTCTAAACGCCGCACAGAGCGAAACGAAGGTGTATGGTTCATAAGGAACATTACACGCTCTTTTGTCGCCAGGGATGACCGCATATAGCACTTTTCGGTGGAAAGCAGATCGGGACACTTTTTCAATTCGATTATTTTTGAGGCTTCTCTGTTTGTCGGCAAGATGAATTTCAGCTGAAACATCGGGCGTTTTCCCGTTTACACATATATTTGTTGTTTGCTCTTAGACTGCACAAATTGTTCAATTTTAGTACATGTATGTAAACTTAGTTGTCATTCAATAATCCCAAGCTTAAGTAAATATCGACTTGATTTGTCGCGACTTAAATGGAATTTTGCCGAATGGGTGCGGGAAATTTGATGAAATATTTTTTTTGAAGCATCTTGGAAGGTAGGGAAAAAATGCATGCGATGGTCGAACAATGAGTCGCCGAACAGAAAAGGAGGAGTGGCAACAAGCTGAATATCGCCTTTTTGCCGGTTATGGGGATGTGAGGGATAAATTGTTGACACCCTCAAGCTTCGCAGTGTATTAATGAACGGACTTACTTCTTAAAAGGAGAGTGAAAGGGAAAACTATATGATAAAACTTGACTTTCAGAAAATGGGCGGGTTGATCCCCGCCGTTATTCAGGACGTTGAGACCAACGACGTCCTCATGGTCGCTTTCATGGATGAAAAAACGCTGAATCTTACACTGGAGACCGGGAAAACGTGGTTTTTCAGCCGCAGCAGGAACAAGTACTGGATGAAGGGAGAGGAATCGGGCAACACCCAGGAGGTAAAGGAAGTCCTGACCGATTGCGACGCCGATACGGTAGTCATCAAGGTAAAACAGAACGGCCCGGCCGCCTGTCACACCGGCAACAGGAGCTGTTTTTACGTGAAGTGGGAGAACGGGGAATGGGTGGAGCACTCAAACCCGCTCTTCGATCCGGCGGAGGTATACAAAAAATGACAAACCTTCTCAAATTCGGCATCCCCAAAGGGAGCCTGGAAGATGCGACAGTCGGCCTTTTCAAGCAGGCCGGGTGGAACATCGCCATTTCCTCCCGGAGCTATTTTCCCGGCGTGGACGATGAAGAGATGCATTGCAAGCTGATCCGCCCTCAGGAGATGGGAAAGTACGTGGAAAGGGGCACTATCGACGTCGGCATCGCCGGCCGCGACTGGGTTCGGGAAAACGAATCGGACGTGGTTGAGGTATGCGAAATGGTCTATTCCAAGGTATCCCGCCGGCCTGTCCGCTGGGTGCTGGTTGTGGCCCAGGACTCCACCGTGCAGAAGCCGGAAGATCTGGCCGGCTGCACCATCTCCACCGAACTGGTCGGCTTCACCAAGCGTTACTTTGCCGATCGGAACATCCCGGTCAGCGTTGAGTTTTCCTGGGGAGCCACTGAGGCGAAGGTGGTGGACGGACTGTGCGACGCCGTTGTCGAGGTGACCGAAACCGGCTCCACCATCCGGGCCAACAACCTGCGGATCGTCTGCGACCTTATGCAGTCGGTGCCGGTCATGGTGGCCAATAAACAAGCATGGGACGACCCGTGGAAGCGGGAAAAGATCGAGACCATCGCCACCCTCCTCAAGTCGGCCCTGGCCGCCGAAGGGATGGTGGGTCTCAAGCTTAACGCCCCCAACGACAAGGTGGAGGCAATCACGAGAATCCTTCCGAGCCTTAACAACCCCACCGTTGCCCATCTCTACAACTCGGACTGGGTTTCCATCGAAAGCGTGCTCAACGAGAAGGAGGTGCGGAGAATCGTGCCCGAACTCATGAAACTCGGGGCGGAAGGGATTATCGAGTATCCTCTGAATAAAATTATATAAACAACTCCGGTCTGCATCTTGCCGATCTGAAAAGGGATGGCGGTTTTTCCGCTGTCCCTTTTTAGATAAGGGCTCTAAAGGTCATCGATTCCCTGAGGCAGGACGGGGTTCAGTTCCCGTAGCCACTCCCTGAATATGGATGCCTTGTGCGCGCCGAACTTCCGTAACCCCTCCATGACCTCTGCGGGCGCCTTTTCCTCGCCAAGGCGCCCCGGCGTTTTTGAGTAATACAGGTCGGCAAAGCTGACGATTCTCTCCTCCATGGTGAGCGGCCTCATCTCTCTGTGGGGGAGCGGCAGCTTTTGCCGGATTATGTCCTCCACGGTCAATCCCACGCCGATATGCCGTTCGCAGACCAATCCATGGGCAATAAAACCCTCGGCGTCGAGGATTTCCCGCCCCAGCACCCCATGGCGGATATACGGCGCGCTGCCGTGGCAGTCGAGCTGCGGCGCGTGAATCCGTGAAACCCCGATGTCATGGAGGAGGGCTGCCTCCTCGATAAACTTCAGGTCCAGCGGTGCCCTGATCCCGCCGGCAATCTTCAGCGCTTTATCGGCCACCCTCCGGCTGTGCTCCAGAACGATCTCGAAGGCCTTCCGGCTGGCAAAGTGCTTTTCCAGCAGTGCGACAGCATTCATGGTTTACCTCGCGGGGGTTTGCCGCTATTATTATACAGAACAAAACCCAAAACAAAGTCATTTTTTAACGCAAACCAGGCGCAAAGGGATAACTGGTAATTCTCATCTCCTCTGCGTCTTTGCATTAATTGAGTTTTATCAAAAACGGCAATTGGACACGGATTAACACGGAAAAAGCGGATTAAAACTGATAATTCAAGTAGATAAACCGGGTTACTACCATAACCTTTTGGGTTAATGCTCTCAGTGGTTTAAATCCGTGAAAATCCGTATAAATCAGATTTGATCCGTGTTCAAAATGCTTTTTCCAGGTTTATGGGATTGAGGGTAAAACTTTTTTTGTCATAGTCCGTTATAGTGCGGCTTAAGAGGCACACGCTGCAATCAGGTGATCCATGTCCATTGAAATCAAGGAATCCGACATAAAGATCGAGTTTTACCGCGCTTCCGGGCCGGGCGGGCAACACCGTAATGTGACCGATTCGGCGGTGCGGATCCGCCATCTCCCGACCGGCATAGTGGTTCAGGCGTCGGAGAACCGTTCCCAGGCCCGAAACCGTGAGGTTGCCATGAAAAGGCTCGAGGATGCCCTGAAGAGAAGGGAGCGCAAGGTCAGAAAAAGGGTCCCCACCAGGGTCCCGAAAGGGGAGAAGGAGAGGCGGCTGGCCGACAAGAGACGGGCTGCAGAGAAGAAACGGTCGCGTTCGCCCACTGAAGAGTGATTTGTTAACTTCCCTATATTCTTGACCTTTCAGGGGTTATAGGGTATTTTGAAGCGAATTTGTCTCATGGAGAGCCCCTATGACCCGTCCCGGCTGGGATGAATACTTTATGGAGATAACCCACCTGGTGGCAAAGCGTTCCACTTGCCTGCGCAGACAGGTGGGGGCAGTGCTGGTAAAGGACAAGAATATCCTGGCGACCGGGTACAATGGCGCCCCGTCAGGCGTGGCCCACTGTCTTGATGTGGGGTGTCTCAGGGAAAAGATGCGAATTCCCTCCGGTGAGCGCCACGAACTCTGCCGCGGTCTCCATGCAGAACAGAACGCCATCATCCAGGCCGCCAAGCACGGGACGAACATCGACGGTTCAACTCTCTACTGTACCACCATGCCGTGCGTAATCTGCGCAAAGATGATCATAAACGCCGGCATCAGCCGCATCGTCTATGAGGAAGGGTATGCCGACCAACTGGCCGCGGAGATGGTACAGGAGTCCGGAGTTCGGGTGGAGAAGTTTACAGGAACAACGCAGGTCGGAGAGTCGCCATGAAATGTCCCTTCTGTTCCTTTCCCGATAGCAAGGTGGTCGATTCCAGGCCGGACAAGGGCGGTTCCACCATCCGCCGCCGCAGGGAGTGCGAGTCGTGTGGCAAACGCTTCACCACCCATGAGCGGGTGGAGGAGATACTGCCGCTGGTGCTCAAAAAAGACGGCCGCCGCGAGCCGTTCGACAGGATGAAGGTGATTGCCGGGATTCAGAAGGCGTGCGAGAAGCGTCCTGTCTCCATAGAGACCATCGAGCGGCTGGTTGACCGGCTGGAACTCCGGCTGCAGGAGGGTGCGGAACGGGAGGTACCGAGCACGACCATCGGTGAATGGGTGATGAATGAACTGCACGCGGTCGACCAGGTCGCCTATGTCCGTTTCGCCTCGGTGTATCGTTCCTTCAAGGATATCAACGAGTTTATGGCGGAGTTGCAGGACCTGCTGAAAAAATGACTCGGGATTCGGAAACCGGGATTCGGGAACCGCAAAAACGGCGGCGAACTTCCCGCTTCCCGCTTCCCGCTTCCCGCTTCCCGGATATGATGGATATTCACGAAAAAATGATGCGGCGGGCCGTGGCCCTGGCCCGCAGGGGGATTGGCAGGACTGCACCGAACCCTGCGGTCGGCTGCGTGATCGTCAGGAATGAGGCTGTTGTGGGGGAAGGGTGGCATAAAAAGGCCGGCACCCCCCATGCCGAGGTGCATGCCCTGCGCCAGGCGGGAGAAATGGCCGGGAATGCCGATGTCTACGTTACCCTTGAGCCCTGTGCCCACACAGGCCGCACGCCGCCGTGCGCCGAGGCACTGATCGAGGCCGGGGTGGCCAGGGTCTTTATCGGCATGATCGACCCGAATCCCAAGGTGAAGGGGAGGGGGGTGGAGATGCTGCGTGCGGCGGGAATCGAAGCGGTGTCGGGCATCCTTGAGGCCGAATGCCGTCTTTTGAACGAACCTTTCATAAAGCACGTCACCACCGGCCTCCCCTTTGTGATTCTCAAGAGCGCCATGACCCTGGACGGAAAAACCGCGACCGAGACCGGCGACTCAAAGTGGATTACCAGCGATAAATCAAGGAGATATGTACACAATCTTCGAGCAATGGCTGATGCGGTGATGGTGGGGGTCGGGACCGTCATGGCCGACGATCCTCAGCTGAACTCCCGCGTTGCCGGGGGGAGGGACCCGCTCAGGGTTGTTGTCGATTCCTCCCTGAAAATACCCATGAACGCCCAGGTTCTCCACCTGAGCTCTCCAGCCAGAACCGTTGTCGCCACCATTTCCGATGATGACGACAAAGCGGCCAGGGTCCGCGCCACCGGCGCAGAGGTCATCCGTTGCCGGGAACGGGCCGGCCGGGTGGACCTCTGGGACCTGTTTGGCCGGCTGGGCCGGATGGGGGTGCAGTCGGTGCTCCTGGAGGGGGGGCGCACCCTGGCCGGTGAGGCCTTAAGGCTCGGATTGATCGACAAGTTCCTGCTGTTTTACGCGCCGAAACTGGTGGGGGGGGAAGGGATCGGTCTCTTCGCCGGGAGCGGCGTCGAACGGATGGCTGACGCCGTGAGGCTCGCGCACATTGATATACGAAGGTTTGGTGACGATATCCTGCTCCAGGGATATCCGGAGGCGGCATGTTCACAGGTTTGATAGAAGTGATGGGAAAGGTGCTGGACATCGAAAGGTCGGGCGCCGCGGCAACTCTTACGGTGGCTGCCGACCTTCCCCAGGAAGAAATCCGCCCGGGGGATTCCATCGCCGTGAACGGCATCTGCCTCACCGTGGTGGGGAAGGGTGGTGGTACGTTCACCTTCGATGTCTCGCCGGAGACCTTGGAGCGGTCGGCGTTCAAAGGATTCAGGGCGGGGGCGCCGGTGAACCTTGAGCGCGCCCTGCGCCTTTCGGACCGTCTCGGCGGGCACATCGTCTCGGGTCACGTGGACTGCATAGCATCGGTTACCGAGAGGCGAACCATTTCCGGCAACGTCGTCTTTTCTTTCGGGCTCCCACGCGAGTTTGCCAGGTATGTGGTGGCGAAGGGTTCGGTGGCAATCGACGGCATAAGCCTTACGGTCAATACCGTGGCGGTGGACGGCTTTTCCGTGAACGTCATTCCCCATACGGCAGCCAAAACCACCCTGAACCACAAGAGAGCAGGGGATGAGGTGAATATAGAAACCGACATCCTCGGGAAATATGTGGAGCGCCTCCTGGTGAGGCGCAGTGAGGGAAGAGACGAAGGAGTAACCTTGGAACTGCTTGCCAAAAACGGCTTTCTGTGAGATAAAAAAACCGTGAACAGTGAATAGTGAACGGTGAACAACTGAATAAGGGATGTACTCGATCGTAAGTTTACCAGTGAGGATAGCTCAATGCCGGTAGCAAAGATAGAAGATGCCATTGAGGATATACGACAAGGAAAGATGATCATCCTGGTTGATGACGAGGACCGGGAAAACGAGGGAGACCTGACCATGGCCGCGGAGATGGTGACTCCCGAGGCGATCAATTTCATGGCCAGGTACGGACGCGGCCTCATCTGTCTCACCTTGACCGCCGAGAAGTGCGACCAGCTCCGTTTGCCGCTGATGGTTTCCAGCAACACCTCATCCTTCGGCACTGCATTTACCGTTTCCATTGAGGCGAAAAAAGGGGTGACTACGGGGATTTCCGCCGCCGACCGTGCTCACACCATCCTTACCGCCGTGGCGGATAACTGCAAGCCGGAGGACCTGGCCCGTCCGGGCCACATTTTCCCTCTGCGGGCGAGAACGGGGGGGGTGCTGGTGCGAGCCGGACAGACCGAGGGGTCGGTTGATCTGGCGAAGCTTGCGGGGCTCAAGCCCGCCGGGGTGATCTGTGAAGTCATGAACGATGACGGCACCATGGCCCGCATGCCGCAGTTGAAGAAGTTTGCGAAAGAGCATGGTCTCAAAATCTGCACCATTGCGGATCTGGTGGCCTACCGGTTGAAGCACGAACTGCTGGTGCGCCGCGCGGCTGATGTTCGTCTGCCGACCAGTTACGGCGGCGACTTCCGGGCCATTGCCTTTGAAAATGACGTGGATAACCTGGAGCATCTCGCCCTGGTCAAGGGAGAAATAAAGGGTGACGAGCCGGTGCTTGTGCGGGTCCATTCCGAATGCCTTACCGGCGACGTCTTCGGCAGTACACGTTGTGACTGCGCCGACCAGCTCCACCGTGCCATGGAAATTATCGATGCCGAAGGGAAAGGGGTTGTCCTCTACATGCGCCAGGAAGGGCGCGGCATCGGTCTTATCAATAAACTTAAGGCCTATGGCCTGCAGGACCAGGGGAAAGACACCGTTGAAGCCAACCTGGAGCTCGGTTTCAAGGCCGACCTGCGCGATTACGGCATCGGCGCGCAGATACTGGTCAATTTGGGGGTGAAGAACATCCGCCTCATGACCAACAATCCGAAAAAGATCATCGGGCTGGAAGGTTACGGCATCAATATCGTGGAACGGGTCCCCATCGAGGCGGAGCCTTCCAAGACCAACATCGGGTATCTGAAGACCAAGAGGGAGAAGCTGGGGCACTTATTGGAAAACATATAGTGAAGAGTGAAAGGTGAAAGGTGAAAAAGGCCTTTGTTCACCCTTTACGTTTCACTCTTCACCGAAATTGCATTTAGTTGAGGAGGAACATATGCCTAAATTCATCGAGGGTAAGCTGGACGCCAAGGGGTTGAAGTTCGGCATCGTAGTCGGACGTTTTAACAGCTTTATTTCCGAGCGCCTCCTGGAAGGGGCGCTTGACGCCCTTCTCCGCCATGGGGCCGAGGATAAGAACATCGATGTTGCCCGGGTTCCGGGATCGTTCGAGATACCGCTGGCCGCCAGCAAGATGGCGGCAACGGCAAAGTATGACGCCCTGATCTGCCTTGGTGCGGTGATCCGCGGCTCCACCCCGCATTTCGATTATGTTGCCGCCGAGGTTGCCAAGGGGATTGCCCATGTTTCCCTGGATACCGGGATTCCTGTTGCATTTGGGGTCCTTACCACCGACAGCATCGAACAGGCCATTGAAAGGGCCGGCACAAAGGCGGGCAATAAGGGGTTTGAGGCCGCCATGACTGCCATCGAGACCGCCAATCTGTTCAAGGGGCTTAAATAGTGGGAGTTCGCAGAGAAGGGCGTGAACTGGCGCTTCAGGCTCTTTATTCCATGGACCTGAACCCGACGGAGATGCGGGCGGCCTTGCAGCTTTTGAAGGAAAACGTCAGGGCCAGTGCCGGTGCGCGTGCTTTTGCGGAAGAGCTGGTCGCAGGGGTGGTCGCCAACCGCGAGGCAATAGATAAAAGTATCGAGGAAAAATCCAAGAACTGGGCGATTTCTCGCATGGGAAAGGTAGATCTGAACATCCTCAGGCTGGCTGTCTGCGAGCTCCTCTTTCGGGACGACATTCCGAAGAATGTGACTATGAATGAGGCCATCGAGGTGGCAAAGAAGTTCGGCACCGAGGAATCCCCTGCCTTCGTCAACGGGATTCTCGACGAAATTGCGTCGGCACTGCCGGAAAAGTAGGGGCGAACCCATCTGTTCGCCCGATTTATCTGTGAGGTATTATGAAAGAGATAAAGATCGGCCTCATCGGCTTCGGCACCATCGGCGCCGGGGTCGTCAAACTGCTCGCGAAAAACAGCCTTCTTATTGAAGAAAAGCTGGGGGCGCGGATTGTGCTTGCTAAAATCGCCGACCTGGATATCACCACCGACCGCGGTGTCACGGTACCCCAGGGGGTGTTGACCACGAACGTTGAAGAGGTTGTTTCGGATCCGGAAATCTCCGTCGTCATCGAGCTGATCGGCGGTTATGAACCTGCCAGAAGCTTCGTGCTTAAGGCCGTTGAAAACGGCAAACACATCGTAACCGCCAACAAGGCCCTCCTTGCTGTGCATGGTGCCGAGATTTACGCCGCTGCGGCAAAGAAAGGGGTTGAAGTCCTCTACGAAGCCGCCGTGGGCGGCGGTATTCCTGTGCTCTCCGCCATCAAGGGGAACATGGCAGCAAATAACTTCGTCACGGTGCTCGGCATCCTGAACGGGACCTGCAACTTTATCCTGACCAAGATGACCCGGGAAGGGGCCGACTTCGCCGAGGTCCTCACGAAGGCGCAGGAACTGGGGTACGCCGAGGCGGACCCCACCTTTGACATCGAAGGGATCGACACCGCCCACAAGCTCTGCATCCTCTTGTCGCTCTGTTTCGGTACCAGGGTGGATATCAAGGATATTTACACGGAGGGGATTCGTTCCATCTCTGCCATCGATATCAATTTCGCCCGGGATTTCGGTTACAAGATAAAGCTCCTTGCCATCGGCAAGCGTGATGGGGAGCGGATCGAGGCGCGGGTCCACCCCACCATGATCCCGGTCAACTACCCTCTGGCCGATGTGGGCGGCGCTTTCAACGCCATTCGGCTCACCGGCGATTTCGTCGGACCGGTCATGCTCTACGGCCGAGGGGCCGGCATGGACCCTACCGCCAGCGCCGTTGTCGGCGACGTGATGGATATCGCCCGCAACCTCATGGTGGGCGTCGGCAGGCGCACGGCACCCTTGGGCTATCTGGATGAACGGGTTAAAATCCTCAGCATCAAGCCGGTCGGGGAGATAGTGAGCAAATATTACCTCCGGTTCAGCGCGGTGGACAAGCCGGGGGTGCTAGCCGGGATAGCCGGCGTATTGGGGAAATATGACATCAGCATAGAATCCATGGTGCAGAGCGCCCGGCAGGCGGGCGAGACGGTTCCCATCGTCATCATGACCCATGAAGCGCGGGAGATGGATGTAAGAAAGGCGCTCGATGAGATTGATTCCTTTGACATCATCATGGAGAAGAGCCATCTGATAAGGATCGAGGATAACCTGGAGTAGTAAGGACGCCGTAGGCCCTCACTTTGACACCACAACAATTCCGGACTCCGTGACGGTATATCCTTTGCGTCTGTCCTCTTCATGGTCATACCCTATTACCGCCCCGTCCGGAATTATTATATTTTTGTCGATAATAGCCTTCCTGATTTTTGCGCCTCGTCCTACTGTAACGTTATCAAATAGAATGGAGTCTTCAACAAGACTATAGCTGTTAATCTTGCCGCGCGGGCCGATTATCGATCTCCGTACTGTGCCGCCGCTGGTTATGCAACCTGCGCACACATACGAGTCGAGGTTTTGGCCGCGGCGGTCATCATCGTCGAAAACGGTTTTTGCCGGCGGAAGATTGCCCTGATTGGTAAGGATGGGCCACTTGTAATTATAGAGGTTCAATTGCGGGGATACATGGATCAGGTCCATGTTGGCCTCGTAATACGAGTCGATTGTTCCCACATCCTTCCAGTAGCCTCTTTCCTCAGGCTTCATTCCGGGAATCAGGTTGTCGTTGAAATTATAGGCGAAAACCCTGTCACCATTTTCCAGCATCATGGGGATCACGTGTTTGCCGAAATCAAGATCCGCATGTTTTTTCTTCCCTTCCTGCAGTACCTCGATGAGTTTCTTCGTGGAAAAAATGTAATTGCCCATTGATGCAAAACAGGTATCCCTCCCCGGAATTGTTACCGGTTTTTTTGGTTTTTCTGCAAATGCGGTCACGCGGAAATCGTCGTCGACAGAAAAGACCCCAAATCTCCTGGCTTCTTCAGTCGGCACCTCAAGGGCAGCCAACGTGATATCGGCCCTGTTCATGCGGTGATAGTTTATCATCTGGCTGACATCCATCTTGTATATGTGGTCACCGCCGAATATCGCCACATAATCCGCATCTGAGGTTTCAATGAACCTCAAATATTGAAATATCGCATCAGCAGTACCTTTAAACCATTCTTCACTTTCGCTTCTTGTCTCAGGTGATATGGCAACATAAAATTCTCCGAGACCGGTCCACTTGCCCCATGATTCCCTGATATGTTTCATCAATGAGTACGCCCGGTACTGCGTCAGGATATAGACTTTCTTGATGCCTGAATTGAAGAGATTGCTTAAGACAAAATCAATTATCTTGTATTTCCCTCCAAAAGGAACGCCAGGCTTTGGTCTGTTTAAGGTAAGCGGGCTGAGACGCTCTCCCTTGCCTCCTGCCAGAACCATCGCTATCGTATTTCTTGAAACATCACCGGATGTATACATGTTCTGTCTCCTTCTTGTGGAGTCTATGAACCATTGCAATTAGAGTATTGTTATCGTGTTGCTGACGAAGACGACGCAAAGCAGGCGTTGAACTGAACAGCTTCGGCCACATACACAGAAACTCTATCGCACTTTTCTTCTTTTACCAGGAGCCTGTCGGACTTGAGGAGTCGTAGCGAGAGAATGTCAAATCGAGAGTGGTCCTTTGCGGGCAGTTTCCACGGCTGTGATCCCTCTGCCTCTGCTGGGACATTTGAAACAGCAAAGCCCGCATGCAGCGGGCTTTGCTGTTTAGGGCGCGGGGGGGAAGTTCAGTTCACTGCGTCAAATGAAGAAGGAGTGACGGTTACCAACGGCATCAGATTTTCAAGTTTATCCGGAGCATTTCCGCCGACGATTTCGATTCCTATGAGTTGAAATTCTGATGCTGCGGGAATGGGAGCGTCTGCTGCCAGATTACACTTAAGCGTGGCAAATTCGCCCAGACCGAAACCGATTGATTTCGTATCAGCATTCAAAAGCGCAAAATGGACACCGGCGGGAGCTATTGGAGTAACGGCAGTGTATGAAGCCACCGAAATTGTCATGAAGCCGGGCGTTACTGTAAAGACACCAGGTGCGACCTCCAGTGGCGATGGATCGTTCTGACCAGGAACAGTGTCGACCGTTACCCCTGGAGGAAGATTTACTATTACCCCGATCCCACCAATATAGGTACCTTCAGCCAATTGTCCCTGCAAAGACAGCTTGAGAATCCCCTTGCGAGTTTCAGAGGGAATAGGGTTCACGCCGTTGTCTTCACGCTTACTGGTATCATTTTTTACGACAAAGGCATCCAATGAACCTGAAGGCGAATCGCTGCCGCCACAACCATTCAAGATCGATGCTAATATGACCAACAGCATCAATACTGTCAACTTGAAGTATTTCATAAATTCTTTCCTTTCCCCAGCTTTTTAATATTTTAGGATGAGATAAACACAAAAGCCATGGTCCATCGATATCGGCATTTTGTTGACACTGCTACCTAAAATATCTTTTCGGCCGTTCAAGAAAAAAATTTAGCAGTAAAAACCTGAGAGAGAGGGTAGAAATCCCTTGCAGCTATGGGGGGATTTGGGGGGCATCGGTCATGAAAACCGGACTTCCAGCAGGGTCAGATCGTCATCCAGACGTATCCCGTTGGAAAAGTTCAGTAACGCCTCTTGCAGCGGTTCGATCACGATGCTGTTTTTTGGATACCCCAGGGCGTTCAGGATGCCTATCAATCCTTCCGCTCCCAGCATGCGCCCGGCAGCGTCGTGAATTTCGACGGCGCCGTCGGTGAACATCAACAGAGAGTCGCCGGACGCAGATGCGAATTCGCTTTCATCGTAGTCGGCGTCCGCGATCATGCCGAACGGCAGCCCCTGCGCTTCCATCTGTTCGGTCCGGCCGTCGGAGCGCATTACAACGATGGGCGGGCCTCCGGCCGAGACGATGCGCACGGTCCTTTGGGCAGCATTCAGGATGCCGCAGATCGCCGTGGCGAAGGACTCGTCCTTGACGACCTTGCACAGGTCGCGGTTCAAAAGCCGGGCAAATTTCGCCGGACGCGAGAGGGCTTGTGAGTGGCGGCTCCATAGTGAACTCAAATGCATGGTGTGGAGGGCGGCAGCCACGCCGCGCCCCATCACATCGGCCAGAAAGAAGCCGTAATGATCGGCGTCCAGTTGACGAATGGCGAAATAGTCTCCCCCGATCATGTCAAACGGCAGGTAAAAGGTGGCAAAACTGACCCGGCTGTCCTTCGGCAGATCGTGCTCCAGGGAAAGGGTCTGGATCCGCTTGGCGCTTTCCAGGTTAGCGTAGGTTTCAGAGAAGTCCTGGAAGGTCTCTATGCCTCCGACCACCTGGCCGTGCGCATCATGAAGGGGGGCGACAGACACCGCCATGGGTACGCGGCTCCCTGTCTTGGTCTGGCCGAAGACGATGAGGGGACTGGTGCTCACCCTGTCGGTGACCATGCAGCGGTACAACGGACAAAATTTCTTGTCGCACAGACGACGCCCGTCTTTGTCCTCGTGGCAGAGAATGTTGTCCATGCACCTGTGCCCCACGACATCCTTCGTGGTCCAGCCGGTGATCCGTTCGGCTGATTTGCTCCAGTAAAGGATCCGGCGTTCCCTGTCGCAGACATACAAACCGTCATTCAGAGAGTCCAGGATTACGTCCGCGAGGGGGAGATTCACCATTGTCATACGCAACCTCCGTTTTCAGCGCCGTTGCCGACAAACAACCGCAAAATACCAGAGATACAGCATGTATCAGATGAAGGACAGACGGCCGTTTGTATTCCGACCTGCATTCGGATCGTGAGGTGTGGTGAATGGGAAATTACACGAGTTTAATATACCCGGACGTGCGGGGATGTCAACCGGAAAGGGGACGACGATCGTCGTTGGGGGGGAAGCGGCGCTTCAGAAGTTCCTGGCGGGCAGTTCCACCTCCAGCGATCCTCCTTGCGGAATGAGCTGGCTGAAATAGTGGATGGAGGTATAGCGGGGGGAGGGGACCGGCGCGATCGTGGAGCTGAAGCGGCTTACGTAGATCAGATAGGCGATGCCGTATGCGGCGGCGGTGGAGAGGTTGGTCTCGCTGTCTTCGCCCAGGAGCGACCGGGCCGGATCGTATGGAACCTTGTCCCCCAGTTTCTCCCAGAACTTCACGTCCTCCTTGGGGAGCCCCAGGTCGTGGGCCGATATGATGCCGGTGAAGTAGGTGCCGAGCCTTGTTTTCCGCATCTTCAGCTCCAGGGTCTTGGCGTGGGCATTGGTGACCAGATAGATACCCTTCCCGTGGTGCCGCAGAAAGAGAAGAAAATCCGTCACAAAGGGGTGGACGGCGATCAAATGGTCCACTTCCCGTTTGAGGAGCGGGATGTCCAGGCCTAGCCGCTCCGTCCAGTAATCCAGGTCGGTCCAGTTGAGGGTCTGCTCCTGGGACCTGAACATGGGAATGAGGAGTTTTTTTGCCTCCTCCACGGACAAACCACGCTTGCGGGCATAGGTGAGGGGGACATGCTCGATCCAGAAGTGGTCGTCGAAATGGCGGTCCAGCAGGGTGCCGTCCATGTCCAGCAGCACGGTGTCGATGTCGTTCCAGTTGAGAATCATGGTGAATAATTTGCCACAGGCACGGAGAGCTCAGAGGCTTTTCCATTCAAAAAATACTCTCTGTGTCCTCTGTGGCTCCGTGGCAGCCTTATCTTACAGGGCCTTTTCCTCTATGAACGCCTTTATCACGGCCAGATCCGCATCCAGGATATCACAGCGGGACGGGAGCCTGTCGATCCCGGACAGGGAGGCGGGGAAGGGTGGTGCGATGCCGGTTGCCCTTTGTACCGCCTCGCCGAACTTTGCCGGGTGCGCCGTTGCAAGACAGATCGGGGTGGCATCGGCCGGCACCAGTTCCTGGGCGGCCCTGACCCCGACCGCCGTGTGGGGGTCAAGGAGGTAGCCGGTTTTCTCCCGGAACGTGGCGATGGTATCCAGGGTCTCGGCCTGGTTCACGGTGCGGGAGACAAAATCTTCCCTGACCCGGGCAAGTTCAGCAGCATTGAACTCGATCCTGCCGCTCAATGCCATCTGGGCAAAGGCATCCCGCACCCTGGCCGGATCTTCGTCGAACAGGTAGTAGAGGTAGCGCTCGAAATTAGATGCCAGCTGAATGTCCATGGATGGGGAGACGGTTTGGACCACCTCGCCTAAGGAATAGTCACCCTCATTGATGAAGCGGGTGAGGATATTGTTCTCGTTGGTGGCCAGCAAGAGCTTCCTGATGGGGAGGCCCATTCGCTTCGCCACGTAGCCGGCGAAGATGTCGCCGAAGTTGCCGGTCGGGACGGAGAAGACGATGTCGGAGCCTCCCTGGTCGGCTACCCGGAACCAAGCGTAGAAGTAGTAGACCACCTGGGCCAGGACCCGTGCCCAGTTGATGGAGTTCACCGCGCCGAGTGCGTACTTTTCCTTGAACGGTAGGTCGTTGAACAAGGCTTTGACGATGTTCTGGCAGTCGTCGAAAGTCCCCCTGGCTGCGATGTTGTGGACATTGGCGTCGAGCACGGTGGTCATCTGCAGCGCCTGGACCTTTGATGTCTTCAGGTGGGGGTGGAGGATGAAGATGTTGATGTTCTCCTTACCCCGCACTCCGTAGATGGCCGCGCTTCCCGTGTCGCCGGAGGTGGCGCCGACGATGTTCATTTTCCGGCCGCGCTCTTTGAGCAGGTATTCGAAGAGGTTGCCGAGCAACTGGAGAGCCACGTCCTTGAAGGCCAGGGTAGGGCCGTGGAAGAGCTCCAGAATGTAGACGCCGTTTTCCCTCACTACCGGCGTGATCTCCTTGTTGTCAAAGGAGTCGTACGACCTGTCGATAAGCCGCTTCAGGTCGCCGGGAGGGATATCGTCGGCGAAGAGGGAAACGACCTCGAACGCCAGCTCCCGGTAGGGGAGTTTCTGCCATGCTGCCAGCGTTTCCTGGTCGAGGTGCGGGATATGCTGCGGCAAAAGGAGCCCGCCGTCGGTGGCTAGCCCCATCATGACCGCATCCTTGAACCCTGCCGGAGTGATTTGTCCCCTGGTGCTGATGTATTTCATGTTTCCCATCCCGTTGTCTTGATATTCGCAGTTCAGCGAACCGACACAGTCTAACAGGAAATTCCGCAAATGGGAAGTGCCTTGCATGCTTTTGACTTACGTACACCGTGTCAGGACATTCCCAATAAAAAGGGGCTGCCGATAGGGAGCCCCTCCATATGCGGAAGACGTAATCACCCACTTACCGTGCGATATAGTCAACGATGGTACGGGCGATTTTTCCCGTGGAGTTTTTGTCATTGTTGAAAATGAGATGGTAGAAGCTCAGGTCCTCCGCATTCCGGTCGAGAAAATCCCGGATGAATTTGTCCCGTTCCGACTGCTTCTTATGCACCATCTTCTCCGCCTCTGCCGGAGACAGGTTCAGACGCCTGGCAATGGACTTGGTTTTAAAGTCCGGTGAAGCGAACATGCGGAAATGAAAGCAGTTTTCAAGCGGTTGCGTCACAATCGAACTCCCCCTTCCGACAATGATGACATTGCCCGCCTCGGCCAAGGAGACAATGTGACTGCACAGCAGTTTATAGTGGTCCTTTTCACTCCTCCAGCGCGGTGAGAGGGTGGAAAACATCTCATCGAGAAAACGGGGTTTAGTTCCCAGATTCCGGAGCACATTTTCAGAAAGGTTGTGGTTTCTGGTAACTTCTTCAAGCAACGCTTTATCCATCAGTGCCCAGGTTTCGCCTGTTTTTTCTTCCAGAAGTTCTTTCAGTTTTTCCGTCATAGGGTACGCCTCGCAGCCGAATTCCCGTGAAATGGTTATGGTCGGCCTCGGCCTGGCTTTTCGTTTCGATTCGGATTCCAGCTGCGCTCTGCGAGTCGCCTCAACGAACGCCGCAAGCCTCTTTTCGATGGAAGGAATCAGCAGTTTTTCCGGCATGTCATTCTCCTTTGACTGTCAATCGTTGAGCATGCAGCCCATTAAATGCCATCTTTCCCATTATTATGCTTCAGGTTTACGGGGAGTCAAGGGGGTAAGCCCTTTCGGCCCTCCCCAGGATGATGAAGCAGACAACAAAGAGAGCGCTGACCGTAAGGAAACAGAAAGCAGCCACAAGAGCGATGGATTTCCGATAAATATTTTTCTGGTCGGTTACGTCATTGACGATCACGAAGTCGCCAACCACCCTGTCTGCAGCATCCCGCAAAGGAAGGATTCTCCCATGGTAATGTCGCTCATCAACGTTTATTTCGAATTCTTCAGGGGAATACGGGCCTTTTTTGACGAGGAACCGGGAAACCTTCGGAAAAAGTTTGGGCATGGTCTGGTCAATCACCACCACTTCCGGCAAATGGTCCCATTGGCCTTGACGCCCGAGCATTTTCATGCCGGATTCCCATGCTTCACGATTCAGATAAGATTTGTAAATGGTCATCATCAGCTCAACCTGGGTCAGCGTGCCGAGTTTCCGGATGAGCTGGTCGATTTCTTCTCCCAGTTCGATGTAGCCGATGAGACGGCCGTCAGCATACCAGGGGGCAACGGTGCGCAAAGTAAATGTCCCGAGAGGGCCCAATTCGATACCGTAAGAGAATTTACCGATCTTCATGGAACGTTTCAGGGTGAAGCGGTCGATCTGGTCGCCAAACCGTTCCGGTTGATGGACCCGGAGCACGTTTATCCCTTTGGTGTCGTGAAAATAAAAATGGGTGATCTCATGTTCGGCAAGGAGTGCATTAAATACGGGTTGGACAATGTGCAGCAGGGAAGCACGATCTCCTCTCATCATGGCCTGCTGCAGGGCTTTGTCTCTGGATATCTGGTCAATGGCGACATCCATGAGCTCGCCGCGCTGGGCGATCAATTCCTTAAGCAGTACATCGGCGGTCTTTTGTTGCAGCAGCAGCTCACTTCTTATTTCCTGCTTCAGAAATTTATCGGCGATAAACATAAATACACCCATGAACGATAACAATGCCAGGGTCAAAGGCACAAGGACCTTCCACCGGATAGGGCGGCCGCCTGGCGCTAGCCGGCCTTGTTGTCCGCTTGCAGCATCATCGCCAACCGTATCGTGATGTTTCATACTCTCCTCTAGGTGCAGTAGCTTGCATTGGGAAGGCTTCTTTCCGGATTGGTAATTAATCCATTTAATAAAATTATCGTAAAATTAAGTCAATCTAAAAATATTGCCCTGTCTCTGCGCAGCGATATGGAAAACTAAATGCTTAACCTAACCAGGCATTTGCCGAAAAGAAGAGATGTGGTTACAAGGCAGTGATTCAGGAGCCGGTATGAGTCTTCAAAAATGGAGAGTAACCAGGGGAATTACTTTTAAATTCGTAACCGTTTCGATGACAACCATCATTCTGGCTGCCATTGCTATTCTGATTATTGCCCTTCCCCGTCTTACAGCTATCCGGGAGCAGGTAATGTTAGGGGCTGCCGTCTTTCTGCTCATCACCGTTCTCGTCATTACCGTTGCTTTTCACCGTATTGTAATCAGTCCGATGGAAACGGTCATGAGCGAGATGGCTTTCATTGCCGAAGGGAATGGAGGAGGCTTTCCCCGGAGGCTTTCGATCGATTCCGGTGATGAGTTCGGTCAGCTTGCCGGCTGTTTTAACGGAATTATCGAAGAGATGCATGAGTCGGTGGTAAGTGTGGCCGCTACCCTGGACGAGTTGTCGGCAGTGTCTGCTTCCGTCAAGCGTGCTGCCCTGACGGTGCAGGGTACGGTCCTCAATCAGTGCGGGTCCATCGACGATATCTCTTCTTCAATTGGAGAACTCAACCGTTCCATAACAAATATTGCCGGGGACGCAAAGGAGCTGCTCCATTCGACCGATGCCACATCCTCTTCCACGCTTGAAATTTCCACATCCATCAGGGAAGTGGCGCACACGACAGACGCGCTTGATGCGACGGCCGACACAATTCACTCCGCGGTAAACCAGATAGCGAATTCCTTGAAACAGGTCACAGCCAATCTGGTGTTGCTTGCCGAGCTGACCTCAAGCGCCAGTTCTTCTGCAGCCAGGGTAAACGGCGCTATAAAGGATATCACTGCCCATGCCCAGGACCAGGCAGGGATCGCCAGGGATGTCAAAGAAGCTGCCGACACCGCCGGCCTTGAAGCGGTCAACAGTACCAAGCAGGGAATGGAGAAGATCAGGCAGGAAGTATTTACCACCAACGATGCAATAGAAAGCCTGTCATCAAAGTCGGATCAGATCGGGAAAATCGTCGGGGTTATCGGAAATGTTGCGGAAGAGACCAATCTCCTTGCATTGAATGCAGCCATACTTGCTGCACAGTCGGGGGAAAACGGCAAGGCTTTCGGCGTTATCGCCGAAAAAATCAGGGGTCTTGCCAAGCGCTCCGCAGAATCCACAAAGGATATCGGTGAGATTATCAACCAGGTGCAACAAGATATCGATATGGCAGGCAAGGCGGTAAAGCGAAGCATTTCAGAGGTTGACTCCGGTGTTCATCTTTCATCGGAGGCGGAAAAAGTACTGAAAGATATCATAATAAAGGCTGAAACCTCTCTGGATATGGCTTTACAGGTGGGATCGAGTGTCGTTGAACAGAGCAAGAGCGTCGAACTGAACGCCAGCGCCATCCAGAATTTCAAAAAAATGTCGGAGGACATAAAAAAGGCTGTCACCAGGCAGAGCCAGGCGGCAGAGGAAATTGTACGCGGCGTTAAGGAACTGAGAGAGTGCACCGGTTTTGTGAAACAATCGTTGGCGGAGCAGTCGAGAGAGAGTGAAAATATTGCCGAAGTAGTTCAGAGCCTGTTCTCCCGAGCGCAGATCATTGCCCAGGGGACAAAAGAGCAGTGCAAGGTGGCCGAGGATATTGTTGTATCCATCATCGCGGTGAAACAGAAGGCTGATCAGACTCTTTCTGCATCGGACGACCTTGATGCGGTCACGGAGGGGCTGAACAGGCAGACATCGATTGTCCATGACAGGCTGGAGCAGTTCAAAACGGGCTGAGTTTGAAACGGTTTTTCTCGGCAGCCCTGCCATGCATCCGGTTGCAGCGCTTCTTCCACTGCTTCTTATCGCATTGTAACTCATCCCATTGCCAAGTCTCCGTTGTAGAGGCTTTTCCCGGAGCGCGAATCATCCTCCCTTATCATCACTGCTCAACTGTTGCACGTGAATTCCACAAGCTTAGGAACATGGGTTCTTAGCCCTTGACAGGAAATTCGGATTCAATTAGTTTTAGCGATGGAATCTTGATGACTCTGAAAGAACGGGTATCCTTTGAGTTCGAAAAAAGAAAAATTTCTGGAAAGCGCTCAGAAGTCCATCGCAAAGGGCCAGCTGGACCGGGCGATTAAGGATTATGAGCAGGTCGTCATCCTTGAGCCGAATGATATAAGGCACAGACAGCGGCTTGCTGAGCTGTTGGTCCGGGTCAACCGCAGGGAAGAAGCCATCAGCGAATACGATGTTATCGGCAAGTATTACGCCGACAATGCCTATTATCTCAAGGCCATTGCGGTGTATAAACAGATCCAGAAACTGGACCCCGCCGACATCGGCATCTCCCGAACCCTTGCCTCTCTTAACGAAAAACAGGGGCTTATCGGCAACGCCCTTGCCGAATACAGCGTGTTATTCAATCACTACCAGAGGGAAGGCAATTTATCCGAGGCCCTTAAAATCCTTACTGCAATGCTGGCCGTTGACCCGGAAAACCGCATTATACAGTTGAAATTTGCCGAAACCCATTTTGCCGCGGGGGATAAAGAGCTGGCATACCAGGAATTCACCCAATTGGCTCTGCAACTCATGAATCGCGGTGATGAAACGGCTTTTAACAAGGTGTGCGACAGGATTCAGCAACTCTTCCCCGACAAGAGTGAGTTTATCCTGGATACGCTATCCGCCCAGGTTGAAAGTGGGGATGGCGTGCAGACCATTCCGCGGCTCCAGGAACTCATAAAAAAGGACACGGCTAACCTCAGGGCGTGGCGCCTGCTGGCCGAAGTCTATCGCAGCAGCGGAGAATATGAAAACCTGCGTTCGACCTTGCGGCACATGATCCGTTTTTTCCCCGATGAATCCTTCCCCAGGGAAGAGCTTATACAGTCCGTTCTGAGCGAAGGAGATGTTGACAGGGTGCTGGACCTGCTGAACCAGCATGCGCAGTTTTTTATTGCCAAGAGGGCATTTGAGCCCCTTGAAAAGTTTTATTTCCTCCTGCGGGAACTGGCGCCTGACGATGCCGGAGTTCAGGAAGGATTGACGTATCTCTATGAGGCGAGCGGTGAGCTGGAGAAGCTGGCCGATATTACCGCCAGACCGGATTCTCCGGGCGATGACACAGCTGTACAAGGAAATGAACCGGAGCTCGAAGATATTCCCCTTGAACCCTCGTCATCGCTCGAAGTTGAACCGCCGCCCTTGCTGGAAGCTGGTTGGGAAGAGGAAATCGACCTTTCCCATCTGGAACTAGTGGTGGGGCACGCTTTGCCGTCCGAAGAACGTCTCGTTGTTCCGTCTTATTCCGAGGGAGATGAATGGTCGTCGGACCTCGAAGTTCGCGCAGCCGCAGAGATTGCTCCTGTGCCGGAGAGTGAGGCGGGAGACGGAGAGCAGACGGCGTTCGGGCCTGAAGGAATCGTGGAAGTTGAACTGGAAATTGAGGAGACACCTCCTGCGGAGGAAACATTTCGCGACTTGGGGGAGGAACTCCTTTCGGAGACCTTTGGGGAAGATTCCGCCACTTCCGTGAATCGCGAAAAGTACAGTCTGGACGGGCTATTTTCCCAATTCAAAAAAGGAGTCGATCAGCAACTGGACGAAGGGGATACGGAAACCCACTACAATCTTGGCATTGCATACAAAGAGATGGGTCTCTATGACGATGCCATTGCCGAGTTCCGGATTGCCGCACTGGACCCCGTGAGAATGATAGATTGTCTGACGCTTCAGGGGATATGCTGCCGGGACAAGGGGGATACCGGCAGGGCTGAAGAGGTATTCAAGGAGGGGGTCACTCTGCAAGGAACTGCCGAAGAGCTGTCAAGCCTCAGATATGAACTGGCACTCCTTTACGAGGCGACCGGGCGGATGGAAGAAGCGCTGCAACTATACCGGGAAGTCCGGGGAGCGACGCCGGATTTCCGTGACACTGCCCGGAAGATAGCCGTGCTGCAGGGAGGTGACGGCTTCCAGGAACCTTTTGATCTGGACCTGGTGGAGCTGGAAGCCGACGAGGAATGAGCGGCGGGTTCCGATGTTATCCCAGCTTAAAGGGTGCCATGAGATTCAACGGGGCGACAAAGCGTAGCGGCGCCTTGAAATAGTTCCCCTCGTAGGTCTTCGGCAGCGGAGGAAGCGGACCGGCTGCCTCCAGCGCCTGCAACAAAGCCCGGTCATTTGCCTGGTTCCCCGAACTCTGGAGCAGATTCTTGTCTGCGATAGAGCCGTCTCTGGCAATGGAAACCAGGATGACAGCTCCCCTTACCCCCCCCAGCGTGACGTTTTTGTCGAGCCACCATTTTTCGTTGAACCTCTGAAGCATGGTTAAATAATACTCCCGCATGTCTTCGCGCAGGGTTTTCCCGTCAGCCAGGCTGCTGAAATGCCCGTTGGTGATGCCAAAGCCCATTGAGGCCTGTTGTACGGCCTCGGGTTTAGAATCGGCTGCTGCCAGGGTCTGCTGCAAACCATTCTGCAGTTTTTCGAGCTCCGAAATCGGCGGGGACGCCGGTGGGGGGGGATTGGGAATGACCTCTGCCTCTTCATGAGGGACCGCTGTTTCCTCGCGTACGGTGGAGGGGGCGGGTGCGATCATGTCCAATGACAGATAGGTTACGGATGTTCCGCCAAGCCCGCTCTTTTTAGGGAGGAGAAGGGCGGTAGAGCAAATGACGTGCAATAGAAGTGAAAACACCAGCATTCTGCCGAAGACGTTCGTTGCTGTCCGGGCGTGGGCTGTGGTGTGCATCTCCTGTAGTTCTTGTTCCATAAATCGGCCTTTCGTTTATCTGCTTCACGGTGGATAGTATTTTTAATGTGTAAGCAAATAGTGGGCCGAAATGGGATAAAGGAAAAGGGGGCGTGGTGCGCCCCCCTTACCTCTTGACGTTTTTCAACAACCTGTTGATAATCTAAAAACTTTGCGCGTCCACCACGGCGATGGCGGCCATATTGACGATATCGCTCACGTCGTCACCGCGCTGCAGGACGTGGACCGGCTTTTTCATTCCCATGAGGATCGGCCCGATGGCCTCGGCGCCCCCCAGGTGGTGGAGGAGCTTGTAGCAGACGTTGCCGGAGTTCAGGTCGGGGAAGATGAGGATATTGGCTGCCTCCTTAAGAGAGGCAAAGGGGAAACTCTTTTGCAGGATTTCCGAGACGACGGCGGTATCCGATTGCATTTCCCCATCGACGATGAGTCCCGGCGCCTTTTCCTTGACGATCTCCACTGCCCGTTTCACCTTGAGGGCCTGAGGGTGTGAAACCGAACCGAAGTTGGAGAAGGAGAGCATGGCAACCTCCGGCTCGATCTCGAGCATCCGGGCCTTTTCGGCGGCGAGGATGGCGGTCTCGGCGAGCTCCTCGGCGGTGGGTTCGATGCTGACCGTGGTGTCGGCCAGCAGGAAGATCCCCTTCTTGAAGACCATCATGTAGAGGCCGTGAACGCTGGAGAGCCCGGGTTGTTTGCCGATGACCTCCAGGGCGGGCCGGATCGTCTCGGGATAGTGGGTGTCGATACCGGCGAGCAGGGTGTCCGCATCTCCCTGACGCACCATCATGCAGCCGAAATGGGTGCGGGATTTGCGGGTCATGATCCGCCGGGCCTCGGTAAGGGTCAGCCCCTTGCGCTGCCGCAGACGGAACAACTGCTCGGCGTACTCTTCGGTTTTCTCGTAGACGGCCGGATCGATGATCGGCACGCTGCCGTTAAAGTCGAGTCCCAGCTCCGCCATTTTTGCCTTGATTTTGTCGTGGTTCCCAATAAGGATTGGGGTGGCAATCCCCTCTTCGATGAGGATGTGGGCCGCCCTGAGAATCTTCTCGTTATCGCCTTCCGGGAAAACGATCCGCTTGGGATCGCATTTGGCCTTGTTGATGATCATGCGGAGGGTTTCTTTGGCTCTCCCCTGCAGCGACTCCAGGTGCTCGACGTACTTGTCCATATCGGCAATCGGTTGCCGGGCGACCCCCGATTCCATGGCCGCCTTGGCAATTGCCGGGGCTACCCGCAAGAGGGCGCGGGGATCGAACGGCTTGGGGATGATGTAGTCGCGGCCGTAAGAAAACTTGACATTGCCGTAGGCACGGCAGACCGAGTCCGGGCACTCTTCCCGGGCCAGCTCGGCCAGGGCGAACACCGCCGCCTTCTTCATCTCTTCGTTGATGGTGGTGGCCCGTACGTCGAGGGCGCCGCGGAAGATGAAGGGGAAGCCGAGGACGTTGTTTACCTGGTTCGGGTAGTCGGAGCGGCCGGTGGCTATGAGGACGTCACCGCGAACCGCACGGGCCTCCTCCGGGGTGATTTCCGGGTCGGGGTTGGCCATGGCGAAGATGATCGGGTTGGCTTTCATCTTGCGCACCATCTCCGGGGTGAACGCACCTTTGGAGGAGAGCCCGAACAGGACGTCGGCCCCATCTGCGGCCTCTTCAAGGGTGCGGAGCGGCGTGTCCACGGCAAAGCGCTCCTTGTACTTGTTCATCCCTTCGGTGCGCCCCTTGTAAATGATTCCCTTGGTGTCGCACATCATCAGGTTTTCCGGTTTTACACCCAGGGAAATGGCCAGATTGGCGCAGGCGATGGCCGCCGCACCCGCACCGTTAATCACGATCCGTATCTCCTCGATTTTTTTGTTAATTAACTGGAGAGCATTGATGAGGGCAGCGGAGGAGATGATGGCGGTGCCGTGCTGATCGTCGTGGAAGACGGGAATGTTCATGGTCTTCTTCAGTTCTTCCTCGATGTAGAAGCACTCGGGGGCCTTGATGTCCTCCAGGTTGATGCCGCCAAAGGTGGGTTCCAGGAGCTGACAGACCTTGATGACTTCATCGGGATCTTCCGAGTTGACCTCGATGTCGAATACGTCGATGTCGGCGAAACGCTTGAACAGAACCCCTTTCCCTTCCATGACCGGCTTGCCCGCCAGTGCCCCGATGTTCCCAAGTCCCAGGACGGCGGTGCCGTTGGAGAGAACGGCCACCAGGTTTCCCTTGGCGGTGTATTTATAAGCGTCTTCCGGATTCTTTTCTATTTCCAGGCAGGGCTCGGCGACACCGGGTGAATAAGCGAGGGAGAGATCCCTGGATGTCGAGCATGGTTTTGAAGAAATTACCTCGATCTTCCCCTTGCGGCCGCTTGAATGATAATCCAATGCTTCCTGTCTTTTCCCCATTCTTTGTCCTCCTCTCCTTGGTTGGTATTTTTATTCTTGATAAAAAACCATTTGATTCAGCTTATCCGCAAACGTGGTGCAACTGCACATTTTTGTTTGATTTGGCCTACATTATTCCCTTTACCAGACCATGTCAAGCATTTATTCTCAATAAAATATAAAATCATTCTATTTTTGTCGTCGTGACATTTTTATGTTAATGGTTGTAAATCGCGGCTTTTTCGTTGATAATCCTATCAAACCCCCGGTAACAGGCATAGTGCGGCAGCGGAAGGTGTAGCCGAAACCCGGCCGCATGTTTGCCCAATGTGAATTTATGATGGATTCGCAAAAGCTCCATCTGCAAGGCTTGCGAGCGGTGAGGAATGAGGCGTAGCCGTAGGTTACGTCGCAGTGACGAGCGGCGAGCGTAACGCAGCAGATGGTCTTTTGCGGATTCATCAATTTATATCGGCACGGTCCGAATACATCTGAAGATGGAAAGGGTTTACACCATATGAAGAGGCTCTGGGCACCATGGCGTATTGAATATATTCTCAACGAGAAACCTCCCGGTTGCATCTTCTGTGTGACCGACGAGGCTGAAAAAGACCGGGAGAAACTCATACTCCACCGGACTCCCTTGTCGTTTGTGATGCTGAACCGCTATCCCTATACCAACGGGCATCTGATGGTTGCCCCCTTTCGTCATACCTCGGATATGAACTCCCTTTCCGACGGTGAGATGCTCGACCTTTTTTCTACCTTAAGACTGTGCCGCAACGTCCTCCAGGAAACCTCACAGCCGCAGGGGTTCAATGTCGGCATAAATCTGGGGAAGGCTGCCGGCGCAGGAGTGGATGAACATATTCATATTCACATCGTTCCCCGCTGGAATGGCGACACCAATTATATGTCGGTTATTGCCGATCTCCGCGTCATGCCGGAGAATCTGATGGCGACCTATGACGGGCTCCTTCCCGGTTTTATGGCTGGAAACTAATCGTTTCCATCCGGAAAGTCCGGATGAGAAACTATTTGGTTTCCAGATTGGAAACGAGGATTTTTTTGTCCTGGCAAGGAAATCAAGGGGTTGCGCGGAGGCGTACATCGGTACGCCGCACAAGTAAGCCCGCAGATTGACACCGCCAGGGCGAAAAAAGACCGTTTCCGGCTGGAAACTAATTATGGGGGTAGAGTTGATTGCCTCAGAACTGAAAACGTATATCGGCATCGACGTCGGGGGGACAAACAGCAGGTTTGCGCTCATTGATGGAGATGGCCGTATTATCGAGCGGAAGCGGCAGCCGACGGAGATCAATCTCGGCAGAGAGAGATTTCTGGAGCGGTTTTTCTCTGGTATTGACGGAATGAGGAGGGAGGCCGCCGCCGTCGGCCGGGAAGTATGCGCCATTGGGGCGGGGGTGCCCGGCCTTATCTCCGGTGAAGGACTCATCTATTCATCGGTCAATCTTACGCCGATCGAAGGTCTGAATCTCAGGGATTTGATCTGTGAAGCAACCGGCTTGCCTGCGGTGGTGGTCAATGACGCGAATGCTTCGGCCTGGGGAGAAAAACGGTATGGAGCCGGCCGTCCCTTCGGTTCACTGTTGATGTTTACCCTGGGCACCGGCGTGGGAAGCGGACTTGTTCTGGATGGGAAGCTCTGGACCGGTATCGACGGGGTAGCCGGCGAATACGGTCACGCAACGGTAGAGCCGGAAGGAATACCCTGCACTTGCGGCAACCGTGGCTGTCTGGAACAATATGCCTCTGCAAGCGCATTGGTAGCCGCGGCTGTCAAGGCTCTGGGAAAGGGGGAAAACGGCGCTCTTGCTGAACTTTCTCCTGCCGGAATTACCACTGAGCGCATTGCGGCGGCGGCGGCGAAAGGTGATCCACTGGCGGGCGCCCTATTTGAGCGTGCCGGGCGCTATCTCGGGATAGCGGCGGCGGCGGCGGTAAACCTGCTGAATCTTGAAGCGATTATTTTAGGTGGCGGGGTATCTGCAAGCTTTGACCTCCTGGCTGAGCCGATGCGGCGGGAGATAGCGCGTCGCGCCTTTGCCATACCAGCCGGCCGGGTAAAGATAATTCAGTGTGAGCTGGGTGACGATGCCGGCATCCTTGGGGCGGCCGGCTTCATGGGTACAGATCAATAATCCGCGGTTTCAGCTTTAAAGTTTAAAGTTTTTGCAGGTTAAACCCGAAAACTGAAATGTGGAACTTGTTTACTGGGGAGCAATACATGAAGCGGATCGGCGTACTTACCGGCGGCGGAGACTGCCCCGGGCTCAATGCGGTTATCAGGGCGGTGGTCAAAGGGGCCGTGATCAAACGCGGATGGGAGGTCTTCGGGATTGAAGACGGTTTTGACGGGCTGCTGGACGATCAGAAGATACGGCCTCTGACGTTGGAAGATGTGCGCGGCATACTCCCCCGTGGAGGGACCATCCTTGGCACCACCAACCGTGGTAATCCGTTTTCCTTCCCCATGGAGGAAGATGGCAAGGTTACGTTGGTTGATCTTTCCGACAGGGTCGTGGCAAACATCAAAAAGCATCGGATTGAGGCCCTTGTTGTGATAGGGGGAGAAGGCTCCCTTAAGATCGCCCTGGAATTGATGGGCAAGGGGATTTCAATCGTAGGTGTGCCTAAAACTATCGACAATGACCTGCTGGAGACGGACGTGACCTTTGGTTACAACACTGCCCTTGAAACCGCCACGGATGCCCTTGATAAACTCCACTCAACAGCGGAAAGCCACCATCGGGTCATGGTCATGGAGGTCATGGGGCGTTATGCCGGCTGGATTGCCCTGGAATCCGGCATTGCCGGCGGGGCAGATGTGATTCTCATCCCTGAAATTCCTTTTGATATACAATATATATGTCACGCCGTTGATGCCAGGCGGAAGAGAGGAAACCGTTTCAGCATCATCGTGGTTGCTGAAGGGGCTTTCCCCCGGAGCGGCGAAAGGGTTGTAAAAAGCGGGGCCGGCAAAACCCAGGCCGTCGAGCGGCTGGGAGGGATAGGCGATTATGTCGCCAGGGAGATCGGTACCTGCCTGGATATGGATACGCGGGTGACGGTGCTTGGGCATCTCCAGCGGGGGGGGTCGCCGTCCACATTCGACCGTTGCCTGGCAAGCCGTTTCGGGATCAAGGCGATCGAACTGATTGAAAATGGGGAATTCGGCAAGATGGTTTGCCTGAAAGGGCGCGCCATCAAGGCCGTCTCCATCGAAAACGCAATCAAGGAACTGAAACTGGTCGATCCTGACGGTGAGATGGTAAGGAGCGCCGAAGAGCTGGGGATTATATTCGGCAGGTGAGGTAGATATTGATGATGATGGAGGAGGGTTCCGAGAGACTGATGCGACAGTTAGCAGGTACAAATAACAGAAAAAAGCTGTATGCTTTACTGGGGCTCATGTTGGGAATCGGCGCGCCGATAGTATGGACGGCGCTGCGCCTCATCCTTTTCCCCGAGCCTGACCTCTCTCTCTGGGAGCAGATATTCTCAGACTTCACAAAAAGCGCTAATAATATGGCCCTCTACGTCTATATGGGGGTGGGGACGGCGCTCGTTATGGGATCTCTGGGATATCGCATCGGCAAAGCCGGTGACGAGCTGCACTCAAGGGCTATGGAACTCGATTTACTTCACCGCGAAGTGGCTTCGCAGAAGGAGGTTTTTGAAAATCGCTACAAGGTACTGGATAATAACATCAAGAACTTTCATCAGATAAGCAGCAGAATTCAGAAGACGATAAATGTTCAGGAAGTGTTGTCCCTCTGCGCCGAAGGGCTGAATGAAATTCTGGGGTATGAACGGGTCAATATCCTGATGGCGGGCGACGAAAGGACTTCCTTGCATTTCGTTGCCGCGACGGGGGACGAGGGGTTTGATACAACCGACGTTACGTTACCACTGGATGAGCGCAGCGGTGTTATCTACAAATGTTTTTTAGAAAAAAAACTTTTCCTGATTGAAGACATCAACCAATACCCGGGCGATTTCAAGCTGCATCCCCCCTATGAAGCCATCCAGCCACTTCGGTCGAGCAATTTCGTCCTCTGCCCTATAGTGGTCAAAGGGGAATCGATCGGGGTCTTCGGCATAGACAATAAATTCAGCCACCGTACGTTGAACGATACAGATGTGGACACCATAAAACTTTTCGCCGATCAGGCCGCTTCGGCGATTACCCGGATAAACCTCCTTCACTCCATCGACACCCTGACCCTGGAACTGGGAAAGACGTTCTCCGGTCTCCTGGACAATCGCGAACTCTACTCACGCAACGTGCTCAGGCTAAAGAGCGCGGTGAACTCACTTACTGACAATACCGACCACATTGCTTCCGCTTCCGAAAGTGTCATGGAGTCCGTGTATGAAACAAGCTCCGCCGGCGGTGAGATTTCGGTAGCCATCGATCAGGTTACAAAGAACCTGGATGCCTTGTCGGACACGGTCTTCAAGTCTGTTTCTGCCATGGAACAGATCAACGCGACCCTGAAGAATGTGGAGCAAAATACAGTGGTTTCCCACCAGGTTTCAAGTCAAGTCAAGGAACAGGCCGACAAGGGGTGCGCCCTGGTCGAGGAGACCATTGCCTCTCTTGCGGAAATTCAAAGATCGGTCGATCTTTCCTACGGAGGTATCAAGCGGCTGAGTGAAAACAGCAGCCGTATTGAGGGGATCGTCGGTGTGATCAATGACATCACCAAGCGCACCAACCTGCTGGCGTTAAACGCCTCCATAATAGCTGCGCAGGCGGGTGAATACGGGAAAAGTTTCGGCGTGGTGGCCGATGAGATACGGAATCTTTCCCTTCAGACCGGCCAATCCACAGGTGAGATAACCGGCATTATTGAGGAGATCATGTACGAATCGAAAACCGCGGCCAGCAACGTGACTGCCACCAAAGACCTGGTGCAAAGGGGGGTCAAGCTGGGGCAGGAAACGGGCGAAGCCCTCCGGGTGATCGTTGAGAGCTCCCATAGCGCCATGGAGATGACCGAGCAGATCAAGATCGCCACCGAGGAGCAGACAAAGAGCGTCGGACTGGTTACCCAATCCATGGAAGATATAAGCACCATGACCAATCAGATATTCAACGCATCCAAGGAACAGTCCAAAGCCACCAAAAACATAGCGCGGGCCATAGATTCCATCAAGGATATGACCCAGGAGATGGTCGGCTCCACCGGTAAGCAGGTTGAGGACGGGAATGAGATCAAGAAGGCGGTCGAAGAAGTGGGACACATGATCGTAGGGTTATTCGACGATCTGGAGAAGCGGCGGGAGGAAAGCGCTGTCGTGGTGGAAGAGTTGAAGACAATGAAGGAGATAGCAGGTTAGAAGCAAAAATGGGAAAGCGTTAAAAAATTAGTAGACATTTTTAACCTGAATGTGGTAAACGGTAGAGAGTTTTAGAGGATGGCCCGCTACCAGAGCGGAGCCGATAAATCCCTCAACGCATGTTTGATACCGCCAGGATTCGCCAGTCGGACCGGGACGGGAGGCAATAGCCTGTTATTCTCGAGAGGTGCAGCGCCTCTCGGTTTACGTGGATAAGCGCCCTTCTGTTCGGAGGGCGCTTTTTGCTTTGCCGGACAATGTCAATGCAATAAGGAAAACAATGAAGAGAAAAACCGTTATCGATATGCAGAAGATGAAGGCTGATGGGGAGAAGATCAGCGTCCTCACGTGCTACGATTATCCCACGGCCCGGATCATGGATGGCTGCGGTATCGACATGATACTGGTGGGAGATTCCCTCGGCGTAGTCGTCTCAGGCCATGAAAACACCCTTCCCGTCACTGTTGAGGAGATGATCTACCACACGCGGGCAGTAATGCGTGCCCAACCCAAGGCCCTGGTGATAGCCGACATGCCCTTCCTTTCCTACCAGATCGACCTGACCTCCGCACGTTTCAACGCCGGGCGCCTGATCAAGGAAGGGGGGGCGGCGGCGGTCAAGCTGGAGGGGGGCACAAATATCGCCGCCACCATCGGCGCCATCGTGGAGATGGACATTCCGGTCATGGCCCACATCGGCCTTACCCCCCAGTCGATCCACCGGATGGGAGGGTACCGGGTCCAGGGGAAAAAGGAAGAGCAGGCGGAAAAGCTCATCGCCGATGCCCATGCGGTTGAGGCGGCCGGCGCGTTTGCAGTGGTTCTTGAGGGGATCCCGCTGAAGCTGGCGCAACGGATAACGGCGGAACTCTCCATCCCGACCATCGGGATCGGCGCCGGTCCCCACTGTGACGGCCAGGTACTGGTAATCCACGACATCCTGGGGCTGTGCGAGAAGTACTCCCCCAAATTCGTTAAAAAATACGCCGATGTGCGGTCTATCATCGTCGAAGCGGTGGCAAACTACATTGGAGAAGTGAAGAGAGGGGAGTTTCCCACGGAAGCCCATTCGTTCAACTGACATGAGAATCATCGAGACCATAGCTGAAATGCAGTCGCTGTCCGGCGCGGCAAGAGATGCCGGTGAAATCGTCGTCTTTGTCCCGACCATGGGGTATCTGCACGAAGGGCATGCTTCTCTTCTGCGCGAAGGGCGTAAAAGGGGAGACCTGCTGGTTCTCAGCATCTTCGTCAATCCCACCCAATTCGGTGCTGGCGAGGATTTCGATTCCTATCCACGGGACCTGGAGCGGGACCGGCAGTTAGCTGCCGATGCGGGGGCGGATATCATCTTTACCCCCAGGGCGTCCGAGATGTATCCGGCCGGTTTTCAGACATACGTGGACGTGGAGCGCCTGACCCTTCCCCTGTGCGGGAGGAGCCGCCCCGGCCATTTCCGCGGGGTCACCACGGTGGTCTGCAAGCTTATTAATATCGTCATGCCCCATGCGGCTCTGTTCGGTAAAAAGGATTATCAGCAACTGGCGGTAATCCGGCGAATGGTCAATGACCTGAACATGAACGTCGAGATCGTCGGGATGCCGATTGTCCGTGAGGCCGACGGCCTCGCCATGAGTTCCCGCAATGCCTACCTCTCCACGGAGGAACGCCGGAGCGCGCTCTGCCTTATTCGTGCCATTAGCGCCGCCAGGGATGCTTTCAGGAACGGAGAAAGAAGTGTCGCGGCGCTGCGGGACCGGGTTCTGAAGATAGTGTCTGCCGAACCTTTCGCCTCCATCGACTACACGGAGTTTTGCCATAAAGATACGCTGGAAGGGGTTGCCCGGGCGGACGACACAACCCTGCTCGCGCTCGCTGTAAAGATCGGGAAAACCAGACTCATCGACAACACCATATTAGGGGAGGAGTAGCAAAATGGAAAGAAAGATGCTGAAGAGCAAGATTCATCGTGCAACGGTGACCGGCGCCGACCTCCATTACGAGGGGAGCATCACCATCGACAAGGACCTGATGGCGGCGGCGGACATCATCCCTTACGAGGCCGTCTGCGTATGGGACGTGGATAACGGCAACCGCTTCGAGACGTATGCCATCGAAGGGGAGCGGGGTTCCGGGGTGATCTGCATAAACGGCGCAGCGGCCCGGATGGTGGCGCCCAGGGACCTGGTGATAATCGCCAGTTTTGTCAACATGGAAAATGCCGAGGCGCTCAAACATGAGCCTAAGCTGGTCTTCGTGGATGAGCGGAACCGGATGCTCCCCACACGCAACGAGGAAGCAGGGCAGGGGACGCTGAAGAAGGTCGCCTGGTAGAGAAAGGCATGTTTCGAGTTGCGAGTTTCGCGTTTTGAGTTACATTATAAGGTACCGGGCTTACCGTGTTTAACCCGAACCCGAAACTCACAACTTTCCCGGGAGGTGAAATGCAGATATTCGCCGCTTCATACCTCCTTCCCATCTCCGCTCCACCCCTCGCCGGTGGGGCTCTGGCGATTGATAACGGCCGGATAGTCGATACGGGGACCCTTGCGGAGCTGCGTGCGGCCCACAAGGCCCCTGTTCACGAGTTTCCCGGTTGTGTCATCATGCCGGGGCTGGTAAATGCCCATACGCACCTGGAACTTACCCATTTCCCTTCCTGGAAGATCAGGAAGGACATTGATTATGCGCCCAGGACCTATGTGGACTGGGTGATCCAGGTTATCAAGATCAGGCGCAACCTGACGCCGCAGGAACTGGAGCTTTCTGTCCATGAAGGGTTCCGGATCTCCCTGGAATCCGGCACTACCGCACTCGGCGAAATCCTGAGCGACCGGGCACTTCTGCCGCTGTACGCCGCGTCCCCTTTCTCGGGCCGGCTTTTTCTCGAGGCCATCGGTCACGACCCGGTCCAGTGTTCCCTCCTGCTGGCACGCATCGGAGAGAGCCTGGAGGCTTTCCCGTGCGGCAATCTCCTCCCCGGACTTTCTCCCCACGCTCCCCACACCCTGTCTTCCGCATTTTTGCAGGATATAAAACGCCTGGCGGACAAAAAGTCCCTTCCCATAGCGATTCACCTCGCGGAATCCAGGGAAGAGTCCGCCTTTTTGCACGATACGTCGGGGAAGATTGCGGAACTCCTCTACCCGTTTGTTCACTGGGAGGCCTATTTGCCGCCACCGCGGCGAACTACCCCCACCGCCTACCTGGACGATCTCGGAGCGCTCGATAGCGCCACGATGGCGGTGCATTGCGTGCATGTTACCGGTGCAGACGCGGAAATCCTGAAAAAACGCGGCGTTTCGGTAGTCCTCTGCCCGCGCAGCAATGAAAAGCTCGATGTGGGGAAGGCCCCTGCCTATCTGCTCAAGAAAGCGGGAATTCCCCTTGCCCTTGGGACCGATTCACTGGCCAGCAACGACTCCCTCTCCATGTGGGACGAGATGCGTTTTCTGCGTCGCGAGTTTCCGGGAGTCTTTACTCCTGCCGAGGTTCTTGCAATGGCGACCCTGGAGGGTGCCAGAGCCCTCCGGGTGGAGAGCGATACGGGCTCGCTGGAGAAGGGGAAACGTGGGGATTTCCTGGTGGTGAAGCCTTCGGCGCCTGCCTCCCCAACAGATCTGCCTGAGGCACTCATTGAAGAGAGCCAGCTTGAAGAGGTCTTCATCGGCGGCAACCCGCTGGAATACAGACTGCGCTGATATACAAAATGCACGAAATCATGCCACGGAGGTCTTGATGCAATCCCGACTCTTGTCCTGCATTCTTCTCTCAATACTGTTCATCATGACTGTCATCCCGGCCCATGCCAGAATAGTCCGAGTTTACACGGGAAAACTCAATGTCAACACTGCGTCGGCGGCGGATTTCGGCCGCCTCCCCGAGGTGGGCGAGGTCATTGCCTTTCGTATCGTCAAAGAGCGGGAACGGCGGGGAACGTTCAAGGACGTTCGGGAGCTGAAGAGCGTAAATGGTATCTCCGAGCGTGTTTACGAAGAGCTGAAAAATTACGTGGCTGTCAGCGGCGAGAACAACCTTACGGTTTACATGGACCTGAACACCATTACCAGGTCTCTTCTTCTGGGGATACCCGGCATGACGGAAGGGGAGGCTCGTTCCATTCTCAATTACCGCAAAGCGAAGGGGCGCTTTGCCGGGATGGAAGAGCTGCGCCTGGTCCCCGGAATCAATGACCGGCGCTTCAGGGAACTTGCGGAGTGGCTGACTGTGGCACGCAGATAAGGCTTATTCCGTTCCTGTTTTCCCCTTGCTATTCTTTATCTGAGTTTGTTACAATTTAAATATGGGTGAAAAGCTTATCTGCAACAACAAAAAGGCCTACCACGATTACTTCATCGAGGAAAAATTCGAGGCGGGGATGGTTCTCAAGGGGACCGAGGTCAAATCGCTCCGTATGGGAAAAGCCAATCTGAACGACTCATTCGCCTTGGTGAAGAACGGCGAGGCGTTTCTGCACAACCTCCACATATCACCTTACAACTTCGGCAACCGGGAAAATCACGATCCGGATCGGATGAGAAAGCTCCTCCTGCACAAGAAGGAGATCGGCAAGCTGTTCGGCAAGATCCGGGAGCAGGGGTATTCGGTGGTGCCGCTCAGGCTCTATTTCAAGAACGGCATGGTCAAGGTGGAAGTAGGGCTGGCAAAGGGTAAAAAACTCTACGATAAACGCGAGGATATGAAGCAGAAGGATAGCCACCGTGACATGGCCCAGGCGCTCAAGGAAAGAAACAGGGATTAGGGATTCGGGATCCGGGATTCGTAAGATCGTGAGGCGAAAAGCATGCTTCTGTTTTTGCGATTCCCGATTCCCGGTTCACGAATTACGAATTACGATTTTAAGGGGGTGTAAAGGTTTCGACGGGGGTAATAAGCAAAGGTTGCATGCCGAGGTCCGGGTGGCTCGTTAAACAATCCGGGACGTTTTTAAACGCCGACAATTATAATTACGCTTTAGCAGCTTAATAACCTGCTAACGATCTGCCGACCCTCTCCCACGGGGAAGGACAGATCGTCATTTTAGTGGGATAGCCGAGGGGAGGGCCTGTGACCCCGAGGCGAAATTTAGCAGGATCGAACTCTGAATATCCCGGCCAGTGGAGCTTCAGGGAGCTAAAACAAAAACTGGTATAAGCATGTAGACGCCTTCTGTGGATGATCTTCGGACGCGGGTTCGATTCCCGCCACCTCCACCATTTAAAGGTCCAATATGGACCGGAGCAGTACAAGAAGCCCTGGGAAATCGGGGCTTTTTGTTTTTTTGTTGTCCAGAAGAACCCGATTAGGTACCGTCTCGGGCTGTTGATGCACCAGCGGATAGCGGCGAGCGCCGCCAGCAAGGGGGTCACCATCAACAAATACATCGCCGATATACTGGAACGCAATGTGGATAATGCTGCGTGAA